>WASQ01000077.1:27673-31937 GCA_009712185.1 Telmatospirillum sp.
GGAACGGAGCGGCCGGCCGGCCGCTCCGGCCGGGGAGCGTTGCGGACCTCTGTCAGAGCGGAATGTTGCCGTGCTTCTTCGGTGGCCTGACCTCGCGCTTGCTGAGCAGCTTGCGGAGCGACAGGGCGACCGTCGATCGCGTGGTGGCCGGGTCGATGACATCGGTGATGTAGCCGTTGCCGGCCGACACATAGGGCGAGGCGAATTCCGCACGGTAGGCGGCAGCCAGTTCGGCGGCCTTCTCCTTACGGTTTTCAGCGGCCTTCAGTTCCTTGTTGTAGAGAATGTTGATGGCGCCCTCCGCGCCCATCACGGCGATTTCCGCGGTGGGCCAGGCATAGACCACATCGGCGCCCATTTCCTGGCTGCACATGGCGAGATAGGACCCGCCATAGGCCTTGCGCATGATCACCGTGATTTTCGGCACGGTGGCGGAGGCATAGGCGAACAGCATCTTGGCGCCATGGCGGATGATGCCGCCGCGTTCCTGTTCGATGCCGGGCATGAAGCCGGGAACGTCCACCAGCGTGACCAGCGGAATGTTGAAGGCGTTGCAGGTGCGGATGAAGCGCGCGCCCTTGTCCGACGAATCGATATCGAGTGTGCCGGCCCGGACCGTCGGCTGATTGGCGATGATGCCGACGACCATGCCTTCGATGCGGGCGAAGCCGACGATGATGTTGCCGGCGAAATTGGCGTGGACTTCGAGGAAGTCGCCGTCGTCGACCAGGCAGCCGATGATGCCGCGCACATCCATCGGCTTCGAGGAATCGTCGGGGATGATCTCGTTGATTCTCTCGTCCTCGACCAGCGTGATATCGTTCGACGGACGATGCGGCGGATCCTCGGAATTGTTCGACGGCAGATAACTGAGCAGACGCCTGACCAGATCGATGGCGTGGTTCTCATCCTCGGCGACGAAGTGCACATTGCCGCTGACCGAGGAATGCATCTCGGCGCTGCCGACCTCGTCCATGGTGACGGCTTTGCCGGTGACCGCCTTGATCACCTCGGGGCCGGTAATGAACATGAAGGCGTTGGACTTCGTCATGATGATGAAGTCCATCAATGCCGGGGAATAGGCCGCGCCGCCGGCGCAAGGACCGCAAATCACCGCGATCTGCGGCACGACGCCCGACAGCAGGACATTGTGGAAGAAGACCTCGCCATATCCCGACAGGGCGTCCACGCCCTCCTGGATGCGGGCTCCGCCCGAATCCTTGAAGGCGACCAGCGGCACGCCCAGCTTCACGGCGCTCTGCATGGCACTCACGATCTTGCGGGCGTGAATCTTGCCCAGCGAGCCGGCGGCGACCGTGAAGTCCTGACTGATCGCGGCGACCAGCCGTCCGTCGACATAGCCGGTGCCGACCACGACGGCGTCACCGGGAAGATCCTTGTTGTCCATGTCGAAGAAGCGACAGGAATGGCGGGCGTGCGCCCCCGACTCCTGGAAAGTGGCCTCCTGGAAAAGGCTGTCGAGGCGCTCGCGCGCGGTCCACAGTCCCTTTTTCTGGCGGGCGACGAGCTTGGCTTCGCCGCCACCGGCCATGATTTTCTCGCGGCGCGCCTTCATATCCTCGAGCAGCTTCGCGTTGAGGGTCATGTTTCCTACCTATCCTCGAAAGTAATAAGCCACGCTTGACGGCTGTGAACGATGGCAGCCGCCTCGAAAAAACGTCATGAATGAGTGAGGGGCGGCCGCTTAACCCCGCACCGGCGGGGCTGGCCGGGATGGGGACGGCCGTCGGGCCGTCACCATCCGGCCGCCATCGGCCGGACCGTCAGGCCTGTTCCAGTTCGACCAGTGCGCCGTTGAAGTCCTTCGGGTGCAGGAACAGCACCGGATTTCCGTGCGCGCCGATCTTCGGTTCGCCGTCGCCCAGCACGCGGGCCCCGGCCGCCTTCAGTTTGTCACGTGCGGCAAGGATGTCGGCGACCTCGTAGCAGATGTGATGAATGCCGCCCGAGGGATTCTTGTCGAGGAACCCCTGGATCGGGGATTTTTCTCCCAGGGGGTGCAGAAGCTCGATTTTGGTATTGTCGAGCTGGACGAACACCACGGTGACCCCGTGGGCGGGAACCGGCTGGGGCTCCGAAACCTTGGCGCCAAGGACGGCGCTGTATGTGCGGGCTGCGGCCGCGAGGTCGGGAACCGCAATGGCGACATGATTGAGCTTACCGATCATGATGACCTCCATGGGAACGACAGGGACCGCCGGGCGGTCCGATTGTTTGCGACGTCGACGGGATGGCCGTCATTCCAGCCCTCCGGCAACGCGGCCGATCCACCAGGTTCCGCTGCCCGCGCGGGCGATCGACGGTTGCCTGGTGAAACGGTCTTGATCAACCGGGGTGTTCCATGATGTCGACCAGGAACGCGAGGGCTTCACGACGGCTTTGCCCATCCCGGTGCCGGTGGGCATGGTCCGGCGCCCGTTTCCAAGCGCCGCGACCAGCCGGTCGGGGAATGTGCCCTGGCGGATCGCCTCCTGGATGCGTTGACGCATGGACCAGGCGGTTTTGACCGTGACCCCAAGGCTTTGGTGCAGGGTTGTGCTGCTGACGCGGCTGCGCGAGCCGCAAAGGAGATAAAGCGCCCGCAGCCAGAGATGCAGCTTCACATTGCTCGACTCGAACATGGTGCCGAGTTTTACGGTGAAGGGCTTGCGGCACTGGTAGCATTTGTAGAGTCCGGGCCGGGTGCTCAGCCCGCCGAGCCGGCCGCTCCGGTCCCTGCCGCCGCAATGCGGGCAGACCGGTCCCGCGGGCCACAGGCTGGCCGCCACGAAGGCATAAGCGGCCCGTTCGTCGTGGAAATGCGGAGCGAAGGGAAGGGCTGGCGACACGGTTGATCTCCTTATGGTCGATGACACTACCCCAACTCAGTGGGTATGCAAAGTACAATATTAATGAAATTTATGTGGGAATCGGTGACGCGAGGAGGTAGGGTGTGCAGGCTTCGCGGTGGGATCAGAGATGAGAGTGTAGTCCCCGGGAAAGCGGATGCCGAGGCCGAGCCGTCGGCCAGCCTCGCGTTTTCATGGATCATCTTGTTCGCCTAACCGTAAGGCAGGGGGTGCAGAGTGGAGTCACGTGTCAATCCGATCGCCGGAACCGGAGATGGCGCCGTTGCCGGCGCCCGGAGTGCGATCGACAATTCCCCGGAGATCCGTCACGACTGGAGCCTGGAGGAGATCCAGGCGCTGTTCGATCTCCCGTTCAACGATCTTCTGTTCCGGGCGGCCAGTGTGCATCGCCGTCATTTCGACCCCAACCGGATCCAGATCAGCCGGCTTCTGTCGATCAAGACCGGCAAATGTCCGGAGGACTGCAAATACTGTCCCCAGAGCGCCCACAATGACACGGGCGTCGAGAGGGAGGATCTGCTGCCGGTCGAGGCGGTACTGGAAGCGGCGCGGGCCGCGAGGGAGTCCGGCGCGACGCGGTTTTGCATGGGTGCCGCCTGGCGCGGGCCGGCCGACAAGGACTTCGATCAGGGCCTGCGCATGGTGGAGGGGGTCAAGGCGCGGGGGCGTGAGACCTGTGCCAGCCTAGGTCTTCTGGACGGAGATCAGGCGCATAAGCTGAAGGACGCGGGGCTCGATTACTACAACCACAACATCGACACCTCTCCGGAAAAATACGGCGACATCATTTCCACCCGCACGTTTGACGACCGGATAGAGACTTTGGGGCATGTTCGGGATGCGGGCCTCAAGGTATGCTGCGGCGGCATCGTCGGCATGGGAGAGGGGACCGTTGATCGTGTGCGCATGCTCCAAACTCTGGTCAATATGCCCCGGCATCCGGAGAGTGTCCCGGTCAATCTCCTGATCAAGGTTCCGGGAGCGCCGCTTGAAGAGGCGAGCGAGGTGGATCCGTTCGATTTCGTCCGGGTCATCGCGGTGGCGCGCATTCTGATGCCGGCGTCGCATGTCCGCCTTTCGGCCGGGCGTCAGTCGATGAGTGACGAGATGCAGGCGCTTTGCATGTTCGCGGGCGCCAATTCGATGTTCTGCGGGGAGCGCCTGCTGACGGCGGGCAACCCGTCGCCGGATTCGGACCGGTCGCTGTTCGGGCGGCTGGGGCTTCGTCCGGAAGGGATGTGACCCTTTCGTCGTGCCGGGCCGCAAGTGAGGTGGGCGCGGGTCGGCATAAGGGGTCGGAAAAAGCAAACGGCGTTCCAATGAGTGGTATCGCAAACAGAAGGAAGCTTTGCATGTACCGTGACAGGATTCGTATGCCCTCTCTGATGGGGAAG
>WASQ01000081.1 GCA_009712185.1 Telmatospirillum sp.
CGGCATAGAACAGCGCCAGACCGGGAATGGTCATCAGCAGCACCAGCGCCGTGGACACCATCATCCAGGCGGTGTCGGCCTTGTCGAGCGCGGCGGGTGCCGCGGCGGCCGCATCGGCGGCCGGGGCCGCCTCCTGCGCCAGCCCGGCGGTGGCCAGAAGGCAAAGCGCCAGCGTCATGCCGCCGCCAACACAGATACCGTTCCTCAAAAACCTCATGGTCGCACCCCCGAAGGTCGCAGAACATTGCCAGACGATGGATCCATGGCGCCGCTGGAGGAAAACCGGAAGACGGTGCGACACCGTGGTCCTCTCGTCTTAAACAAGAAATGTGCCAATCCCGGGAAACGCTCCCCGATCGGGCGATCCGGCGCAAAAGCGGCCAGGACCACGACGGTCCTGCCGCACCGATAGGCATGCCATCCGCACAAAAGGCATAAAAAATAGGCATAATTACCAGAAAAGAAAAAATGCTCTGAATAAAGGCAAAAAAAGGGCCCGGAAACATCCGGGCCCGAGTCTAGGGAGGAGACAGGAAGAAAAACGTGGAACAATACCGAAACATGACCCCGTCCTGCCGGACCTCCGGTCCGGCGGGACGTCTATGACACCCGGCTCACCCTCCGACAGGGCGGTCCGGCCGGCCCGGAGACTGTCCGGGCCTCATCCTTACAGGACGTCCGCGTTGACCTCGCCGGTCCGGATGCGCACAGCCTGAAGGAGCTCGAAGACAAAAATCTTGCCATCACCGATCTTGCCGGTATGGGCGGCGTTCTGAATGGTCTCGATGACGCGGGGGGCGATATCGTCGTTGACCGCGACCTCGATTTTCACTTTCGGCAGAAAGTTGACCATATATTCGGCGCCCCGGTAGATTTCCGTCTGACCTTTCTGTCGACCGAAACCGCGCACCTCGCTGACCGTCAGCCCCTGGATGCCCAAAGGCGTCAACGCTTCGCGAACCTCGTCGAGTTTGAACGGTTTGATGACCGCAACAACAAGCTTCATCGTTGATCCTTTCGACTGTCCGGGGCGGCACCGGATGGCGTCCGATGATGCGCCCGATCATTACAGAAAGATCTCTTTCAAAGATCGTGCCGATTTTTTTGACCAGATCTATCCCCTTTATAATAAACAATAATTCGGCAAGATCGGGAGTCCTGCCGATCTGGCGGGAGACGGGCCTGGCAATTCTGCATGAAAAATCAGCAGCCCCCTCGCCCGGAATTGCCTGGAAAACAGGCAGGTCGATCCTGCCTGCCCCGCCCGCCGGCGCTTGCTCCGGGACGTGGTGCGCGCCGGCGCGGAACCGATGCCTCCGCCCCGATGCGGTTTTTGTGTGTTTATCGGATGGCCATGGCTTTTCCGTCTCCACCCCTTGAGAGATGGGATAAAAATCGCCATTCTTCCGGCCATGACTGTGCTTTCGACAGACGTTCTGGTGGTTGGCGGTGGCCTGATCGGCGGCCCGTTGACTGCCGCCCTCGCCTCTGCCGGCCTTTCGGTCGCCGTGGTGGACACCGAACTTCCCAGCCGGACCCTGGATCCGTCTTTCGACGGCCGCGCCTCGGCCATCGCCCTGGCTCCCCAGCGGGCCCTGGCTTCCCTGGGGCTGTGGGACGCCATCCGTCCGCATGCCGCCGCCATCGAGCAGATCCGTGTCGCGGACGGGCCGTCGCCGCTGTTCCTGCACTACGACCACCGGGATCTCGGGACCGAACCCTTCGGCTGGATCGTGGAAAACCGCGCGATCCGCGCCGCCATCGGCCGGCGTCTGTCCGACCTTGCGTCCGTCCATCTGCTGGCGCCGGCGCGGATCGCACGGCTGGACCGGGATCCGGGTTGCGTGTCCGCGACGCTTGACGACGGGCGGACCATCCGGGCGCGCGTCGCGATTGCCGCCGACGGCCGCGCCTCCCCCACCCGTGCGGGGGCGGGAATCGGGGTGATCCGCTGGGACTACGGGCAGATCGCGATTGTCTGCACGGTGGCGCATGACCGCCCGCACCGCAATATCGCGCAGGAACATTTTCTCCCTGCCGGCCCCTTCGCCATCCTGCCGCTGCCGGGCAACCGGTCTTCCGTCGTCTGGACCGAAAAGGCCCGGCTGGCGCCGGCGATCCTGCGCCAGGACGATGACGCCTTCCTGACCGAACTTTCCAGCCGCTTCGGTGAATTCCTGGGGACGATCCGCGTGGAGGGACCCCGGTTCGGCTATCCGCTGTCTTTGCAGCTTGCCAAAGCCTACACCGCCCCCCGCCTCGCCCTGGCGGGAGACGCCGCCCATGGCATGCATCCGGTTGCCGGACAGGGGATGAACATGGGACTGCGCGACGTCGCGGCCCTGGCCGAGGTTCTGGTGGACGCCCACCGGCTGGGCCTTGATATCGGCGATGCCGCCGTTCTCGACCGCTATGCGCGCTGGCGGCGGTTCGACAATCTTCTGATGCTGGGACTGACCGACGGGCTGGTGCGGCTGTTCTCCAATGCCGTGCCGCCGGTTCAGCTTGCCCGCGACATCGGTCTTGCCGCGGTCAACCGGATGGGACCGCTGAAGCGCTTTTTCATGCGCCATGCCATGGGAACCGTGGGGACCCTGCCCCGGCTCCTGCGGGGCGAGACCCTCTGAAGGGCAGGATCTCGGCGGGGCCCCCCTTTTGTCCGCGTCCCCTTTGTCCGCATCCCCTTTGTCCGCATCCCCTCTCCTCCCCGGGACAGCGGTCCCGGGGTGCCGGCGTCAGGGGTCGCGGCTCAGTCCCTTTTCGGCCAGCTCATCCAGATAGGCCCGCCAGATGCCGTCCTGGCGTTCTCCCAGCTCATGCAGGTAGGACCAGCTGAAAATGCCGCTGTCGTGCAGATCGTCGAAGATCAGCCGCACAGCATAGTTGCCCACCGGCTCGATGCCGATGATGCCCACATGGCGTCGTCCGGAAACCACCTTCCGTTCTGCCGGCGAATGCCCCTGGACCTCCGCCGATGGGCTCTGGGTGCGCAGGAACTCGGCCGGCAGCTCGAAGTGACGGCCGTCGTCGAAGGTGATCTTCAACTGCTTCGCAATCCTGTCGTAGCGGATTTCCGTCGGCTCCGGCATGTCACGCCCCCTTCGGCGCGTCGGCGGTCTCGGATAACGGACGCGCTTCCGCCGGCAGCATGATCGGGATGCCGTCGCGGATCGGATAGGCAAGCTGCGCCTTCTCGCTGATCAGTTCCTGGGCGGCCGCGTCATAGGTCAGCGGTCCCTTGGTCAGCGGGCAGACGAGGATCTCCAGCAGCTTGGGATCGATTCCCGGAGTTCTGTCGGTCATGGTTTCGGTTCCTTCACTGGCGCGGATGGCCCGCGCCGCCATATGATTCGGCCAGGGCCATTTCCATCAGCGCGATCAGGGTCTCGGCGCGGACAGACGGCGTCGGCGCCTCCAGCAGGGCCTGCTTTTCCCTGGCCTCGAAAGGACAGAGCATGGCGAGGGACACCGTCAGCGGCAAGTCCGCGGCGGCCTCGACAGCCTTCCAGTTCAATTCCATGCTGTGCAGCTTGAGATAGGGCTTCAACGCCGCCAGAAGTCGCGGCCGGTCCAGGGTGACCTCAGGGTCGAGGGTCAGATCCTCCTCGAAGGCGGACCAGTCCGCCATGACCCGGCGATAGCCGCGCGCGCCGTCGATCTCCTCGGCGACCCGGAACCGGCTGACCCCGGTCAGGGTGATCAGAAGCCGTCCATCGTCGGTCTCGCTGAACGCGCTGATCCGGCCCGCGCATCCGGTGTCGAACAACGGCGGATCCTTCGGACCCGATCCCAGGGGATTGGGTTGGATCATGCCGATGATCCGGCCCCACCCCAGGCAGTCCTGCACCAGGGCGAGGTAACGCGGTTCGAAAATGTTGAGCGGCAGCTTTCCCTGTGGCAGCAGCAGGGCTCCCGCCAGAGGGAAAACCGGAAGGACGCGCGGCAGGTCCTCCGGCCTGGGGTGGAAGGGCCGCACGGCCGCGCTCACGCAAACATCAGGGACGACAGCCGGCGCCTGGCCGACTGGGTCAGCGGATCCGAGGGGCCGAACGCCTCGAACAGCTTCACGAGCTGCTGGCGGGCCGCCCCCTCGTTCCAGGTGCGGTCGCGGCGGAACAGCTCCAGCAGTTCATCGACCGCCGCCTCGCGGTCGCCCTCGGCGAAGCAGGCCATCGCCAGATCGAAGCGGGCCTGATGGTCGCCGGGACGGGCCTCGACGGCGGCGCGCAGGGCGGCGGTCGAACCGGCCTTGGCGGCTTCCTGCGCCAGCTCAAGCGTCGTCCGGACGGCCACGATGTCGGGATGCTTCAAAAGTTCCTCGGGCAGAGAGTCCAGCACATGGCGCGCCTCGGAGGCCTGTCCCGCCTGGATCAGGCAGCGCAGACTTCCGGCCAGGGCGCCGGGGTTCTCCGGGTCCTGTTCCAGGATCGCGCCGTAAAGCGCCATGGCCCCCTGGTTGTCCCCTTCCAGGGCGAGCGCCCTCGCCTCCTCCAGCATCGCGGCGGCGTCACCGGCCCCCGCCTTGGTCCCGGCAACCCGCTGGATCAGCTCCTTGACCTGGCTTTCGGGGACCGCGCCCACGAAACCGTCGACGGGCCGGCCACCCTTGAAGGCGAACACGGCCGGGATCGACTGGATGCGCATCTGCTGGGCGATCTCGGGATTGCGGTCCACATCGATCTTGACCAGCCGCACGGCACCGCCGGCGGCGTTGACCAGCTTTTCCAGCATGGGGCCCAGGGTCTTGCACGGGCCACACCACGTCGCCCAGAAATCGACGATGACCGGAACCTTGAGAGAGGCTTCCAGCACGTCCTCGACAAAATGGGCGGTATCGCTGTCCTTGACGAAAGAGCCGGCGGGGGTCTTCGCCGCTTTGGTGCCGCCGTTCAGAAGAAATTCCATCCTTGGGTACCCTCGAAACCGGTTCGTCGGAAAACATCAATGCAGCCAATAGATGGACTGGCTTGGCCGCTTAGGCAAGTCCAAAGGCCCCCGTCGGAACCGGGCGGGACCCCGGTTCCGACGGGGCGGCCCGTAAAAAAAGTGAAAATTACCCCTTGCAATGGGTCCGACTTTGCGTATTATCCGGGCTCCCGACGCCACCCGGTTGGCGTCGACGCCGAAGTGAGCGGGCGTAGCTCAGGGGTAGAGCACAACCTTGCCAAGGTTGGGGTCGAGGGTTCGAATCCCTTCGCCCGCTCCAAAAACTTTTAAGATATCAATAAGTTAGCGAATGAGATGAAGGCAAGCCCGGCCTCCTCTCTGCAGACCGGCTAACATTCTGGCTAACACAGGTAAAACGTCGTTAGCCGGGGCTGACTTATGACGTGGTCGGTAGCCAGCCTGGAAATCAATTCACCCACCGCCAGGTGCCTTGAGCCACGTATCAACGTGACCGCCTATCCACCCAATAATTTCAGGCGCTCTCGCTAGAACCGCCCCCGCTACTATGTCGCGGCCGTTCTTTTTGAATGCCCTAAAATGCCCGCAGACTCCTTACGCGGCCGATCACGGCGCTCTTTACCGACGTGTGAATGGCCTCTGGGAAATCAGCAGGCAAAACATTTTCGATTCGTCGCAGCGCGTCTTCGGCCGTATCGGTCATCTGCTCAATGACCTCGCGGATCAGGGATCGCGGCAGTCCCGACGCTTCGCCTGTTTGCGCGAAATGTCGGCCGACAATGTCGCCGATCCGGTAGTGCCGGTTGCCGCCGGCCGCCATCGCCAGTCTCATCTGCTTGGCCTCGACCTGACCCGCGTCGAAACTCGGCTGCGCGGTCAGCACGTCGTAAAGCGGCGTCAGGCGATAACGGTCCCCAGGGCCGAGGAAGACGCTGAAGTTCTTGGCATGCCCGTCCGTCGCGCCGATGAGCCAGAACAGGATCTGCGTCTTGAGGACACTCGCCTGATCCTCCAACGGGCGGTCGCTGCCCTTAAGCAATGTAAGGATCTCGATCATCCCCGGTCCGCCCTCGCTCTGGTACTTCCGGGTCGGCGGCACCGACAGGGCCTGACAGCAATCTTCCTGCGGGAGACGGAGCAGTCGCCCATCTCTGGTCCATCGCCGGTCGAACCGCTCGATCACCAAGGCCGTGGTCGCGCCGAAAGAACGGATCTCCGCGCTGGCGGCTGGCAGGCCGAAGGCGGCGGCCAGTTTCAGGCAATAGTACTCGTTCTCGACGCTGTTCGAGAGATCGATGCCACCCGGCAATCGGCCGATCTGCGTCTTGAAGATATGCGTGGTCGGTGTCGTGCCATGAGGCTTGAGCCACCGGCCATCGTGCCAGAGCAGCGCCGTCTTTTCCTGCGCTCCGGCGACCGAGATGCGAAAGGCATCTTCCCGATCGAGTCCCAACGGGGCTTGCGCCAGGTTGCCCAGCAGCGCTTCGATCTCGTCGTCGGAAACAGCCTCGCCGGTGATCGTCGTGGTGTCGCCGGAAACGTCATCGGCGTCGCCGACGAACTGCAATGCCCCGACGCAGTCATGGCCGATTGTCGCGAGCAGACTGTAGGCGTCGGCGCCGTCGGCGCCCACCTTTTCCGCCACCCGTCGACGCAGCGCGTCGGAATCGGGCAGCAGATTGTCGAACACGGCCACGACCGGTTCGCCCCGGTAGGAATCCTCCCGCAAGGGCAGGGACAGCGAGACCGGCAGGGCATGCTCCCAGTCCAACCAGCTTTGGTCGTAGCGGAAATCGATGGCGCCGCTCGACGCCTTGTTCAGGTGCCCGACAAGGCGGTTGTTGAGGAGGACCCGCAGCGGCTCATGGCGACGACGGCGGGGCATCAGAAGATATCCTCGATCATGGCGTCGTCGTCCTTGGATCGTGGCGCGACGTGGAACTCCAGATCGAGCGCGGCGAGAACGGCGAGGATCGTCTCCAGCCGTGTGGCGGGATTGCCGGTTTCGATCAGCGAGATGGTCTCCTGCCGGAATCCCGCTTTATCACCAAGCTCGGCCTGGCTGAGCCCCAGCTTTTTGCGGGTCCGCCGGATCAGATTGCCGATGTGCTTCGGAGTGCGGGCAAGATCGGTCATGGCGTCCATTCAGCTCTATATGCGCTATATCCTATAATTCAACAATATCGGATATAACACATATCTACGTTTTATGCGCCGATCATCATAAACGATATTTATCTGAAATGGAGCATAAAGCCGTCGAACTCTGGCGCGATTGACGACCGGTGAGATGGGCCGTGGCTGGAAGGCGCCAGGGGCCCGTATCGATGACGGCGACGCCATCGTCACGGGGGCGAGCCCATCCACCATTGACCGCCGAATTCCCTCTATGGCCGGATATCGCCACCACTCACCAAGGCTGTCCTGAGCCCCTGTCCGGCATCGGTCAGGACCGTGATCGCCGCGCGAAAAGGTCGCGCGATTGCGTGATGGCGTCATGATGCGCATCCGCCCAGTCCAGCACCGCTTTCATCGGTTTTAAAAAGGAAATTCCCATCTCCGTCAGGGAATATTCAACCTGCGGGGGGTTGGAATCATGGACCGTGCGGCTGATGAAGCCGTCTTCCTCAAGGCGCCGCAGCGTTCGTGACAGCACCTGTTTGGAGATGTCGCCGATCTTTCGATGCATCGCATTGAAGCGCAGTGACGATTCGGCAAGATACCCCAGCACCAGCAAACTCCACCGGTCGCCGACGCGGTCGATCACATCGCGCACCACGCAAGGCTGGCTAAGATCCGTGCCCGCCGGCGGGAGAAGTCTGATCGATGCTGGCGCGGCCGCGTCTGACATGACGCCTCCTTTCAAGATCACTTTTTTATGACCAAGTTGGGCAAAGGTAACTCCTTGTCAGCATGAGAACAACTCAGCAGACTAGGTCACAAATAAAGACCGACAGGTTGCCGGATCCTAAGGCCGTCGGAAGCGGCAGGACCACTCCACTCACAGAGCGAAAGGACGTTCCGTGGTAACACAGAAGAAGATCATTGTTGTCGGCGGTACCGGCTATGCCGGATCGGCAATCGTCAAAGAGGCGGCCAAACGCGGTCACTCGGTGACATCGGTCAGCCGCTCCACCCCCGCTGTGACGGTGGACGGCGTCACCTACACCATCGGCGACGCGATGCACGACGACATCGCCGTGGATGAGGCCGATGTCGTGGTCGGCGCGCTGTCGCCGCGTGGCGACAATGCCGGTCTGCTGGCCAAAACCTATGAACGCCTTGCGGCACAGGCCCAACAGGTTGGCGCGCGCCTTGTTCTGGTCGGCGGCTTTTCGTGCCTGCGCCGGGAAGCGGGCGGCCCCCGGATGATCGAAGCGGAGAGCTTCCCGCCCGAAGTGCCGCGGGAAGTGGTCTTGGAAGCCAGGGAGAACATGGTCGTTCTCACCACCCTTCTGGCCGATACCACGGGTCTCGACTGGCTGTTCGTGTCGCCCGGCATGGATTTCTCGGCTTGGATGCCCGGTGAGGATCTGGGGCGCTATCGTGTGGGCGGCGACGTGGCGCTGTTCGATGAACAGGGAAAGTCGGCGATCAGCGGCATCGACTATGCCCGCGCGGTGTTGGACGAGATCGAAAAGCCGACCGTTCGGCGCGCACAGATCGGCGTCGCCTACTGACGCGTCCGATCGGCCGATGACCGCCGGGGTCGGGTCGGCGACCGAGATATGCCAAGGCGTTTTCCCGATCGAGCCCCAACGGGGCTTACGCCAAGTTGTTCAGCAACCGTTCGATTGCGTCGCCGGGCGCCGGACTGCCGGCTTTGCAAGGGCAATGACGGACGAGGAAGCGGTTCAACGCTTCCCGGCCGCAATCGAACGCGCCGATGGTGTCCCCGGGACCCAGTTTTCCATTCGCAAGGGTCGGGGCATCGGTCCGGATCGCGCCCGAAGACACCGGGTTCTTCAGATAGTGCAACAAGGCCGCGGTGTTGGAGGCAATCATGCGGGACGAATCCGCGACGCTCGTGTCGCTGGACGCTCCGACAAAAACCAGGCCGGCGTTGTTGACCTGAATATCGATGACGATCCCGCGTTCGGCGATGTCGTCCACCAGGTCTTTCGGGGCGCAGTCGGCCGTTAGGTCTTTGGCGATGAAGGTCACCGCGCCCCTCTGCGCGGTTCCGATTCTTGCCGCGATGGTCGCCAGGGCTGCTCAATCCCGTCCGGCGAGAACCAAGTCATATCCCCGGGGGGGCAGGGACCCGGCGATCTCGGCTCCGATGCCGCCGGATGCTCCGGTGACCAGGGCGGTCCCCGGAGCGGTTTCTTGACGATCATCCATTTTGCGCCCGATAGCGTGCGGCAACATCGCGCTGCGCCAGATGGGGAGCCATCCCGAAGCGGGACGATTCGAACTGCGCCCAAAGCGCTTCATCCGGCAGGCTGGGAATGGTCACCGTCTCGCCAGCGTCGAGCCCCACCAGGGCGGCGTCGACCAGGTCTTCAGCGGCCATGATCTTGCCCGGCAGCATGGCGTCCGGGTCCAGTCCGGTATGACTCCAAATATTGGTTCGCGTCGGTCCCGGCAGCACCGCCTGGACATGAACCCCGCTATTCTTCAACTGCGCGGAAAGCGATTGGGAGAGGTTCAGAATGTAGGCCTTCGAACCGCCATAGGACCCGCCGAACATTTCGGGAAGGAAGCTGACTACCGAACCGATGTTGACAATGGTTCCCCGCTTGCGTGCCAGGAAGCCTTTGGCCGCCGCCGAGGCCAGCAGGGTCGGAGCCGTAATGTTGAGAGTGATCAGGTCCGTGGTGCCCTTCGCGTCGTTATCGAGGAAGGTTCCCGGCAGCATCATACCGGCATTGTTGACCAGAAAGGTGATCGAAGCATCCGTCTCCAGCCGCTCGGCGACAGCGGCAATGTCCTCGGACTTGGTCAGGTCCGCCACCAGGACATGAACGGTCCGGCCGGTTTGGCGGCCGATGCGATCGGCGTTCTCCCGCAGGCGATCCTTGCTGCGCGCCGCCAGGATCAGGTCGTACCCCCGTTGCGCCAAACGTTCGGCGTAAATCGCCCCGATTCCCCCGGATGCACCAGTCACCAGGGCGACGCCTTGGTTCGTATTGCTCATTTTCCAACTCCTGTTTCCGTTGTCAGGCCCCGACTGGAGCTTCGATCGAAAACATGCTACTATCGAATCGATACTTAGTCACTATCGTTTTGAGATCGACAACCATGAATCTTTCCGACGACAAATGCCCGATCGCACGGGGCCTCGCCTGCGCCGGCGATACGTGGAGCTTTTTGATTCTCAGGGATGCGAGCCAGGGACTGACCCGCTTCGACCAGTTCCGCAAGAGCCTGGGGATCGCGCCAACCATTCTGACCAAACGGCTGGCGGCCTTGACCGACGAGGGACTGTTGGAAAAGCGCCGCTATTCCGACCATCCGCCGCGCGATGAATATGTGCTGACGTCCGCTGGGCAGGATTTCATGCCGATCATCGTCATGATCGGGGCGTGGGGGCTGCGGCACCGGAACAGCGAGACGTCGACACGGTTTTTCGACGCCCAAACGGGGCGGGAGATCAACCCGGTGGCTGTCGACACCGCCTCGGGGGAACCTATCGGGTCGCGGCCCATCAGTTTGGGAACCGCCACACCGCAATCATGATCGATCCCGATGGCGGGAGATCGGCCCATCCGTGTCCGGGTCCATTCTTATTATCGAAAACCATGCCATGGTGCTTTTTCTGAGGTTGGGGATTCATACAGATCCATCCGCAGAACAAGGCCGCAAGGGCAAGACCGGCCAGACAATTCTGTGCCATGCGGTCGTGGCGCGTGGCGATGCGCCGCCAGTTTTTGAGCTTGCAGAGCATCCGCTCGATGACGTTTCGTCGTCGGTAGGCTCTGCGATCCAGGGGGTGGGGCCTGCATCGGCTTGCCGTCGAAGGGATCACCGCGCGCAAGAGAATCCGTCCATTCGACCGAAGGAAGACGGACTTGTTCCGAGGTAATCACTTTCACCGCCACCTTTCGGGGGGCGCCGCCGGTGTCATGAGCGACGCCGGCGCCGGGTTCACGATCAATGTGGCGGGCGCGACCTCTGGCAGCCATAAAGGTGGTTCAGCGTCGCGCGTCAGGGCATTCATGAATTGTTTTCATAAGCCCATACCGGACGCCCCCTCTAATCACTCCCGGTTCAGAACGCTAGCTTACCCGAAGGCACGTCGGCCGACTGTGGCGACGCGCTGGACAATGAGCCTTACCTGCTGGCAAACGGGAGCGACATGAAGACACGATCTCTTGGAAAAAGCGGCCTTGACGTCTCGGCCGTCGGCTTCGGCTGCATGGGCCTCAATTTCAGCTATGGACATGCGCTCGGCCGGGAACAGGGGATCACCCTCATCCGGCAGGCGGTGGACCGCGGCGTCACCTTCTTCGACACGGCCGAGGTCTATGGTCCCTTCACCAACGAGGAGATCGTCGGCGAGGCCCTGAAGCCCGTCCGTGATCGCGTGGTGATCGCCACCAAATTCGGCTTCAACATCGTCGACGGGAAAATGGCGGGCATGAACAGCCGTCCCGGGCACATCCGGGAGGTCTGCGATGCCTCGTTGAAGCGGCTAGGCGTCGATGTCATCGATCTGTTCTACCAGCACCGCGTCGATCCCGACGTGCCGATCGAGGAGGTCGCCGGCGCGGTCAAGGACCTGATCGCTGCCGGCAAGGTCAGGCATTTCGGTCTGTCCGAGCCCGGCGCGCAGACCGTCCGGCGCGCCCATGCGGTCCAGCCGGTCAGCGTTTTGCAGAATGAATATTCGCTCTGGACGCGCGGGCCGGAAACCAACGGGATCCTCGCGGTTTGCGAGGAACTGGGCATCGGCCTGGTGCCCTATAGCCCTCTCGGCAAGGGTTTCCTGACCGGAACGATGAGCAAGGACACCAAGCTCGCCGACAATGACTTCCGCAAGATCCTTCCCCGCTTCACGCCCGAGGCGATGGAGAAAAATCAGGCGCTGGTCGACCTTCTGACGGGGATCGCGTCGGAAAAAGAGGCGACGCCGGCACAGATCGCCCTGGCCTGGCTGCTGTCCCGCAAGCCTTGGATCGTGCCCATTCCCGGCACCACCAGGCTCCACCGGCTGGAAGAGAATCTCGCCTCGGCGGATGTTGAGCTGACGGCCGGCGACCAGGCCAGGATCGATGCGGCGGCGGCCGCCATTCCAGTCGAGGGCGACCGTTACCCCGAGCATCTGATGGCGACGACCGGACGCTGACCGTCCCGCCCGGGTGGATGTCCGGCGGCGGTGTCGCCAGACATCCGATGCCCGCGTTTCGAGACCGGACCGTCACCGGCGATGTCCGCAGTCATCATTTGCCGTCTTCATCATCCGCCGGTCATCGATCCGGATCGCGGGCAATGCCCGCTCTTCCGGCGGGCCGGCTCAAGCAAAGGCCATGAACCATGATCACATTCAGGGGAGCCCGGGGCGGGACGTCGGGGGACACCATGAACCCGGCCCGCCGACGTCTCCTGCAGGCGACCGCCGCCGGGCTGGTCGCCGGGGCCGCCTCGCCGCTGTTGTCCGGCCGCCCGCCCGCCTTCGGGGCGGAGACGGAACAGGACAAGGCGCTGGTCGTCTATTTTTCGCGCACCGGCACCACGCGCGTCGTTGCGGGGCGGATTCACGATCTCGTCGGCGGCGACATCGTCGAGCTGCGCCCGGTCGATCCCTATCCGGCGGACTATCAGGCCGCCACGGAACAGGCCAAGCGGGAACAGGAAAGCAACGCCCGGCCGCCCCTGGCGACCGATGTTGCCGATCTGGCCCCTTACCGGACGCTTTTCATCGGCTATCCGATCTGGTGGGGCACGCTGCCGATGGCGTTGCTCACCTTCCTGGACCGCCATGACGTCGCCGGCAGGACCGTCGTTCCGTTCTGCACCCATGAGGGAAGCGGCCTGGGACGGAGCGTGCGGGACATCGAAGCGCGCTGCACCCGGGCGACGGTCCGGGACGGGCTCGCGCTGCACGGCGGCACCGGCGGCGTCGCCACGGGCGATGCCGGCCGGGAGCGGGTGGCGCAATGGCTGCGCGCGCTGAAAATCGGCTTGGTGCAACCGGGATAAGAGCCTGCCGATCACTGACCGGATCGACACCGGTCGGCACCCCACCCAGCGGGCGCGCTTGCGCCCCGCCCTTTTTCGAAAGCGGAAATCCCTATGACCATCCGTTTGACCGCCAGGCATCAGGCCGTTGTCGCCATCGCCGCCTTCACGGCGACCGGCGACATGGACCGGTTGACGCCCGCCTTGACCGACGGGCTGAACGCCGGGCTCACCGTGAACGAGATCCGGGAAGTTCTCATCCAGATGTACGCCTATGCGGGCTTTCCCCGCAGTCTGAACGGCCTTGGCGCCTTCCTGGGGGTCCTCGATGATCGCGCCGGAAGAGGCATCCGGGACGAGACCGGGCCGGACGCCGATCCTCTTCCCCGGGACAAAAGCCGCCTGGAGCTTGGCACGGACATGCAGACGCGTCTTGTCGGCCGGCCGGTGACCGGGCGGCTGTTCGATTTTGCTCCGGCCATCGATGCCTTTCTCAAGGACCATCTGTTCGGCGACATCTTCGGCCGGGGCATCCTCGACCTCCAGACCCGTGAGGTGGCGACCGTGGCCGCCCTGGCCTGCATGCCGGGAGTCGGGGCCCAATTGCAGGCGCATATCGCCATCGCCCTCAATGTCGGCGTTACCCGGCCGCAGATCCGGGGTGTGGTGGCGGTGATCGAGGCCAGGGTGGGACCGCGGGAGGCCATGGCGGCGACCGCGGCCCTCACAAATGTCCTGGACGCCGGAGCCGGCGAGAGCGGAGCGTGAGCATCGAAGGCTTATCCCCCCGCTCCGGCGCAGCTGCTTCCTGGTCCGGTCCGGTTGCCGCGCGCCAGACGGCGCGCCAGGGCCGGTCCGATGGCGATGACAAGAATGAAGCGTCCGATCTGCATCGTCATGATGAAGGGAATGTCGACCGTGACCGAGGAGGCGATGATGGCGACGGAATCGGCGCCGCCGGGGCTGGTTGCCAGATAGGCGGTCAAAGGATCGACGCCGGCAAAGAGGACGAGCAGGGCCGCGAATCCTCCGCAGATCGCGATCAGCGCGAGGATTGAGGCAAGGACGCGGGGGAAGACGCGGGCCACATGGCGAAGCGCATCGGCCGAGAAGCGCAGGCCGATCACCCAGCCGATGATGCAAAAGCCGGTGGCGAGAACCGGCGCCGGCAACATGATCGGGAGCCCCAGGGTCAGCTTGCACAGCATTGCGAGCGCCATCGGCGCAAGCAGCGCGGTCCCCGGAAGTGGCAAACGCCCGCCGATCAGGGTGCCGCAAAGGACGATGGCGAGGGCGGGCCCGGCCTGTCGCCACCCGGACAGTTCCGGAAGCCAGGCGACCGGCTGTGCCGGGGCGCCGCCTCCCATGACACGGGCGACCACCATCGCGATGACGGCGCAGGCAACCACCCGCAGATATTGCATGAACGCGACGAGGCGCATGTCGGCCCCCCCGGAGTCCGACATCACGATCATCGCCGGAGCGGCGCCCGGAGACGACCCCCAGATCGCGGTCGTCCCGGGAAGGACGCCCGATCGCATCAGCGCCCAGCCGAGGAGGGTCGCGGCGACAAGCGTGGACCCCGTTCCCGCAAGGAACACCGGCCAGCCGGAGGCGACTTCATGGACAATCGACGGCGGCAGATGGCCGGCGATCATGACGCCGACGACGCCTTGCGCGACCAGGAAGACCGGCCGGGCGACGCGGACTCCTCTTCCGGCGCCGGCGAGCAGGATCGCCGCGGCCATCGGGCCCAGCAGCGTGGCGGCCGGCAGCCGCAGCCGGACGAGGATCGCTGCAAGCAGAAGAGACAGAACAGCCAGGACGGCCCAACGGACGGGAGAGGCCCAGGTCGCGGGCGAAAAAAAACCTTGGAGGCCGGTGCAGGGCGCCATGTCAGGCGATCTCCAGTCCGTCGGATTGCGTGATCCGGGCGATCCGGGGGAAGACATGGTCGAAGGCCAGCGCATGCGCGTCATCCGGTGCCGTCGTCGTACAGGCGTCCTCGACAACGACGACGTGATAATTCAGTTCCCAGGCATGGCGGGCCGTGGATTCGACGCCGAAATTAGTGGCGATCCCGCCAAGGACGATGGTGTCCACCCCAAGGCGGCGGAGCGTCTGATCAAGTCCCGTCCCGGTGAAGGCGCCCCATTGCCGCTTGGTGATCAGGATGTCGCCGGGGGCCGCCAGCCCGTCCGCCAGCCTGCTCCATTCGGGCGGCAGTGATCCCCCGGCCCGGACGGACGCCTGTTGGGTCGTTCCCGGCGGGGCATAGGCCCGCTCCGGACCGAAATCGACATTGACCAGCACCACCGGGGCACCCCGGGCGCGAAAGCGTTCGGCCAGGATCCTGCCCGTCGTCAGGACTTCGGCGGCCGGGCGGGGCCGGGTCGGCAGGGACAGGATCCCCGATTGCAGGTCGATCAGAACCAGGGCACTGGTTCGCGCATTCACTGAGATCATGACGGCGGCCTCCATTTTGCGCGCCCTCCCCCGGCTCCGCCCAAAGGGCGGATGACAGGCGGGAGGAAAGATGATATGCGAGGACACCCTCGCAAAAGGATAGTTGAGGATGTCCTCGCAAAAGTCAATGGCCTTGCCCGATGCCGCCGTCGCGCCGAAACGTCAGCGGGGTCGCGACCGTGTCGAGGCGATCCTGGCAACAGCGTCCGATCTCTTTTCGGAGAAGGGGTTCGATGCGGTTACGATGACCGAAATCGCCCAGCGCTCATCCACGGCCATCGGTTCGCTTTACCGTTTTTTCCCGACCAAGGAAGTCCTGGCCGGCGTGCTTTTGCAACGCTACGGCAGCCATGTGACCGATGGGCTTGATGCGATCGTGGCCGGGGCCGGTACCGCGTCCGCCAGAGACATCGCGGCGTCGCTGGTCGGCCTTGTGCGCGACTTGCAGACGGAACGGTCAGTCGTTCTTCCCCTGATCGATGTTCAGAACGACGGGATCGCCCTCCGGCAGGCGCTGCGCGACGCCATGCGCGAAAGGCTGGAAAAGATCCTGGCCCGGGGGCGGACGACCCCGCCCGCCGACGGATCCACGCGCGCGATCGTGCTGCTGCATCTGCTCAAGATGGCCTGGGCGCTGGCGCTTGCCGCGCCATCCCTGCGCGACGCGCTGGAGCGGGAGGTCGAGGGCCTGATCGCATCCTATCTGGGGTGAAGTTCGGGCCCGGGGCGCCCGATACCGTTCTGGTCTGTGGCCCGGGGAGGGTACTGCCGGCATCGTATTAGAATTATCATTCTAGAACTATATTGCCAGTATCATCTAGAATATGTATTCTATTTCCATGGCTCGGACAGCTCAATTCTCACGGGACGATTTCCTCCGATGCGCCGGCCGGCTGATCGCCGAGCGGGGGCCGGAGGCGGCGACCACCGCCGCCATCCTCAATGGTGTCGGCGCCCCGGCCGGATCGTTCTACCATCGGTTCACCTCCCGCGATCTGTTCCTGGGGGAACTCTGGCTGGGACTGGCGGAACGGTATCAGACGGAGTTCCTGGCTTGTCTGCGGACGCAGGGCGCGCTGGCCGCCGCCCTGTTCACGCCCCGCTGGGTCCGGGATCATCCGGTGGAGGCGCGGGTTCTCCTGCTGTACCGCAAGGAGGATTTCGCTTCCCGCAACTGGTCCGCCGACTTCACCCGCCGGGCCGCGGACCTCGCCGAACACCTGACCGGCGGCCTGCGCGACTTCGCCGCCGGCCTTGGCGGCCCGTCACCGGACGAGACATTCCAGCGGGTGCGGTTTGCCCTGGTCGACGTGCCGCTGGCCGCCGTCCGGCGGCATCTGAAGGACAACACCCCGCTGGCGGCGTCGGTCGATGATCTGGTGGGAACCTGCTGTTCGGCGCTGATACCGCCCGCCTGACGGCGGAAAGGAGAACCCCATGGCCAAGGTCCTGGCGATCCGCGGATGGAACGCCATTCTCAATATTCATGAACGCCGCATCCCGGCATCCCTTCCGGACGCCGGCGCCCTGCTGGAAACCCTGGCCGGCCCGTCCGACCGCCTGTGGCCGCATGAACGGTGGCCGGCGATGATCCTGGACCGCGGCCTTTCCGTCGGATCGGCGGGCGGCCACCGGGCCATCCGTTATCGGCTGGCCGAGCATGTGCCGGGGCGGCGCATCGATTTCACATTCGAGGCCATGCCCCATCTCCGCCTGTTTCGCGGCCATCACCGGTTCGAGGTCATCGAAGACGATGACGCCGTTCTCCTGCGTCATACCATCGACGTCAGGACCAGCCCGGCGACCTGGATCCACTGGAAGATCTTCATCGAGGCGATCCATGACGCGCTGATCGAGGACGCCTTCGACAAGGCCGAACGGGGCCTGGGCGTCACCGGTCGGCCACGGTCCCGCTGGCCGCTCAGGGTCCGGCTGTTGCGCTGGTGGCGGGCCCTGCAGGCGAAACGGATGCCCGGCTCACCGCGGTGAGCCGGCAATGATGCCGGCCAGAAGCCGGATCGCGGGATCGATGCGGTCCGCCGGCATGTGACTGTAACCCAGCAGCAGACCGGGCCGCCCGGGCCGGAGACGGAATGCGCCAAGGGGCGCGGGCGCCAGCCCCCGCCGGCACGCGGCGTCCGCGATCGCCCGGTCGTCGTCGCCGTCCGGCAGCCAGGCGATCGCATGCGTGCCCGCATCACCCGCGACGGTGTCCGCAAGGCCGGCCAGATGACGCCCGGCCGATGCCAGCAGGGCCGCCCTCCTCTCGCCATAGAGCCGCTGCATCCGCCGCAGATGCGACACATAGAGACCCTCCGCCATGAAATCCGCCATGGCGGCCTGGGTCAGGGTTGGCGGTGCCCGGTCGAGCAGGCGCCGGACCGCGAGGAAGGCATCCAGCAGGTCGTCGGGCACCACGAGCCATCCCAGCCGCAGCGCCGGGAACATGCTTTTCGAGAAGGTGCCGCAATAGATCGTGCGGCGTCCGGCATCCAGGCCCTGGAGGGCTGCCAGAGGGGGGGCGCCATACCGGAAATCGCTGTCGTAGTCGTCCTCGACAATCCAGGCGTCATGCCGGTGCGCCCAGTCGATGAGGGACAGCCGCCTTGCCAGCGGCATGGTGGCTCCCGTTGGAAACTGGTGGGAGGGCGTGACGCAGGCCATCCGGGCGGACGGCCAAAGGCGCTCCGCCAGCACCGGGTCGAAGCCGAACCCGTCCACCGGCACCGGGGCCGGGACCACCCCGGCGGCGCACAGGACGCCTTTCCACCCGCCGTAGCCCGGATCCTCCACCATCGCCTGATCGCCCGGGTCCAGCAGCACCCTGGCGACCAGATCCAGGCCCTGCTGAGAGCCGGACACCACGATGATCTGGTCCGGGGAGCAGCTCACCGCCCGGGACCGGCCGAAATGGAGCGCGATGGCCTCCCGCAGGGGGGCATAGCCCGCGCCCGGTGAGTCGATCAGCAATGACCGCTGCGGCCGTCGCCACCGGCGCGCCAGCAGGCGGCTCCAGTCCCGGCAGGGAAAGGCGTCCGGATCCGGCATGCCGGGGGCCAGGGGCCGGTTGTTGCCGTCTCCCCGCGCGGGACCCGGCCATCCGGCCAGACCGCGGGCCCGGCGGCTGACCCCGCGTGCCCCTTTTTCCGCCCCGCCCCGCCGTTCGGGCGCCAGGGGACCGGGGGAACGGGCGGAGATGCGGGTCCCGGAACCGCGGTGCCCATCCACGAAGCCCTCGGCGGCAAGGTGCTCGAACGCCGCGATCACGGTGTTGCGCGACACCGACAACTGCCGGGCGAGGGTCCGGCTTGATGGCAGGGACGTCCCCGCGCCCAGCCGCCCGTCCAGGATGGCGGCGCGCAAGGCCAGATAGAGCTGGCGCTGCAACGGGACGTCGCCCCCGGGGACCAGAGGCGGCAAAGGCAGGGGGGACACGGCGGAACGGGGCATGATGTCGGCCGGGTGAAAATAGTGGTTCCTTCAAAATCTCATAATTGGCACTCCCCGACGAGCCGGAATTCGACCACTGTCCGGGCCGTCCCGCCGCCGGGGCGAAACCCCGAGGCCCGCCCCGGGGCCCCGCGATCCGGGAAGGGCGCGGTGGCGGCGTTGCGGAAAATAAGGAGTGTGCGTCATGTGGTTCGATCGGGTCCCGCTTGCGGGCAGGCATGTGCTGCTTCGTCCCCTGGCCGAAGGCGATGGCCCGGCCCTGCTGTCCGCCGCCGCGGACGGGGAGCTGTGGACCTCCGCCTACACGGTCATTCCCCGCCCGGATACGGTCGAGGCCTATGTCCGGCGGGCGTTGGATGAGCAAAAGGGCGGAACGGCGATGCCATTCGTCATCTCCCTGGCGGAGGACGGGCGGGTGGCGGGGTCCACCCGGTTCTGGAAGATGGATCCCCGGAACCGCACCCTGGAAATCGGTCATAGCTGGATCGCCGCGTCCTGGCAGCGGACCTTCGTCAATACGGAGGCGAAATATGCGATGTTGCGGTTCGCCTTCGAGAGCCTGGGCTGCATCCGTGTGCAGTTTCAGACCGACATGCTGAACAGCCAGTCCCGGCGCGCCATTCTCCGCCTGGGTGCGACCTTCGAGGGAACCCTCCGTCACGAGCGGATCATGCCCGACGGCCGCAAGCGGGACACGGCGCTCTATGCGATCATCGATGAGGACTGGCCCGGGGTCAGGCTCCGTCTCGAGGAGAAACTGATGGCCCGGTCCTGACCCCGGGGCGCCAGCCGGGGCACCCCGGGACGCCGCCGCAGGCGCGGCGGCAGGCGCCCGCCGCCGGAACGGGATGTTGCAGGCGGGATCCGATCGCGATCCGGTTCCAGAGATTGATCGTGCCGATGGCGACGGTCATCTGCGCGATCTCGGTATCGCTGAAGGCCGTGCGGACAAGCGCGAAGGCATCATCCGGGATGCCGGTTTCAGCCGCCAGGGTGACCGTTTCGGTCCATTCCAGGGCCGCGCGGTCCCGGGCGTCGAAGAACGGCGATTCGTGCCAGACGGCGACAAGATGCAGCATCTGAGGATCGAGACCGTCGGCCAGCGCTTCCTTGACATGGAGGTCGACGCAAAACGCGCATCCGTTGATCTGGGAGGCGCGCAGTTTCACGAGGTGTAGAATACGCCGGTCGAGGCCGCAGGTCGTCACCCGGTCATCGAGCGCCGCGACGGCGCGGTAAAGGTCGGGGGCGAGGTGGGCGATGTTCATTCTGGGATGCATGGGACTATCCTTCGTTTCATGCTGATGTGATATCGTGGATAATATATGTCGATGATTGGACGATGCCAATGTCTCCCACCGGCGTGGAGGGGAGAGGCCGCATGAGACGGATGAGCGACGGCGTCGAGGCGGCGCTGCATTGCGCCCTGGCGCTGGCGGCCCTGCCGGAGGGCAAGGTCTTGCCGGGGAAAAGCCTGGCGGAGTTGCACGGGGTCTCCGAATCCTACCTGTTGAAGCATCTGCGCGCCCTGACTGCGGCGGGGGTGATCGATGCCCTGCCCGGGCCGCGCGGCGGTTATCGCCTGTCCCGCGATCCCGGCCGGATCACCCTGCTGGAGATCGTCGAGGCGATCGACGGCCGGGACCCCGCCTTCGCCTGCCGCGAGCTGCGGCAGCGGATCCCGGGCGGGGCCTGTCACTCCGGCGGGCCGGACTGCTTCATCAAAACCCGGATGCTGGCGGCCGAGGAGGTCTGGCGCGCCGCCCTGCGCGCCCAGACGCTGGCGGATCTGGTTGAGGACGGCGAACGTCAGATCGATGACCGGAACAAAAAGGCGATCGCCGACTTCCTGGAGGCCCAGGTGCGCTGACGGTTCCAAGCCCCCGGGTGGCGTCCGGGCCCGCTGGAGGGGAGCCTACCCCGCCCGTTCCGTCCCGGGTCTTGCCGTGCCCACGAGAACCAGTGGAACGGCGATGAGATGGAGGACCGCGACCAAGAGCCAGATGGCGCCCGGCCAGCTCTCCCGGACCATCAGATAGGCGGTGGAAAAAAACAGCGGCCCGACGATCGAGGCGAGGCCGACGGCGGACGCCAGAACACCCTGGAGCTGTCCCTGCCGCCCGGGCGCGGCCCGCCGGGCCGCCAGGGCCTGGAAGGCCGGGGTGCCGAGCCCGCCGAGGGCGAAAACCGGCATGGTGACGAACACGATCCATCCCTGCCGGGCGAAAGCCAGGATCCCGAGCGCGGCGCAGGAGCAGCCGAGTCCGGCCAGAATGGCCCCCCTGTCGCCCAGCAACCGGGTCGCCGGGCCGGGGAGCAGGGCCTGGACCAGGGTCTGGCATACGCCGAACATGCCAAGCGACAGCCCGATCCGAAGGCCGTCCCATCGGAAGCTGTCGGCGCCCCATAGCGCCCAGCAGGTTCCATAGGCCTCCCCCGTTGTGGCCAGCACGAAAAAGGCCAGGATCACCGGCAGAAGCCCGGCCGTCGAGGCAATGGACCGTAAGGCGCGCAGCGGATTGAACGTCCCCGCGCCGGTCCCCTCACCGGTCCCCTCACCGGTCGGCGTATCCTTCGGTGCGGGGGCCGGGGCGCGGGAATCCGGCAGCGCGGCCAGGGCCAGCAGAAAGGTCCCGGCGTTCAGCCCCGCGGCGGCCAGGAACGGCAGGGCAAGCCCGTAGTCGCCCAGCAGCCCGCCCAGGACCGGCCCGATGATGAAGCCGGCACCGAACATGGCGTTGATGTGGCCGAACCGGCGGGCGCGCTGGTCCTTTGGCGTCATGTCGGTGATGACGGCCATGGCCACCGGCAGATTGGCGCTGGTCAGGCCCGCGATGGCCCTTCCCAGCAGCAACACCCAGAACTGTGCCGCGAGGGCCATGACGACATGGCTGAGAGCCGCACCCGCCAGAGACAGGAGGAGCACCGGGCGTCTCCCGACGCGATCGCCGAGGGCGCCGAGCACGGGAGCGAAGACGACCTGCATGGCCGCGTAGAGCGCCGTCATGACGCCGATCCCGGACGCCACGGCGGCGTCCCCGGTCACCGCGGTCAGAAGGCGGGGGAGAATGGGAAAAACGAGGCCGAGGCCGACCGCGTCGAGGCAGACGGCGGCGTAGAGGACGACCAGGGATCGGGTCATCGGGAAGCCCCGGCGGGGGCGTGCAGGGACTTCGGCCGGTTCTGTTCAAATCCCGGAGTGAAGCGGCGGACGGACGGCGTTGACATGGATTTCCTGTTTGGGCATCAGTGAATATACTCAGTACATATTGAAACTTGATCCATAAAAATGCAAGACGCTCCCGAGGTCCCGTTGATTGCCGCACCACGCCCTCAAACCCCGATCCCGGACCCCCCGGGACGGAGACGCCGATGAAAGCCGTTCGGTTCAGCGCCTATGGCGGGCCGGACGTTCTTTGCCTCGTCGATGTGGCGGGACCCCATGCCGGCCCCGGCCCGTTGCGCATCGCCGTCCGGTCCGTCGGGGTCAATCCGTCGGATTGGAAGCGTCGGGCCGGGCTCTACCGGGATTTCGAACCGTTGACGTTTCCCTCGGGTGTCGGCGTCGAGGCCTCGGGTGTTGTCGATGAGGTGGGGCCCGGCGTTACCGGCGTCTCCGTCGGAGACGCGGTCTTCGGATATGGCGTGGACACGGCGGCCCGGTTTGCCGTCCTCACCCATTGGGCGCACAAGCCCGGGGACCTTCCGTTCGAGGTTGCCGCCGGGCTTCCGGTCATCTCGGAAACAGCCGCGCGCAGCCTTGCCGAACTGGAGGTGGATGCCGGCGAGACGCTTCTGGTCTGCGGCGCCGCCGGCGGGCTGGGGACCGCCGTCCTGCAGTTCGCCCGGCATCGCGGGATCACCGTCATCGGAACCGCCAGCCCCCAAAAGCAGGACTATGTGACGGAACTGGGCGCCATTCCGACCACTTATGGACCGGGTCTGGCGGCGCGGGTGCGCACCCTGGCGCCGGCCGGCGTGGACCGCGCCCTCGATCTGGCCGGCCAGGGCGTCATCCCGGAGTTGATCGCCATTGTCGGGGATGCGTCACGGGTGCTGTCCGTCGCCGATTTCGAGGCGTCCCGCTATGGCGCGAAATTCTCCGCCGGGCCTCCGAAAAACCCGGAGCGGATTTTCGCCGACGTGGTCCGGCTGTGGTCTCAAGGGCTGTTCCGTCTGCCCGTCCTGCGGGTCTTTCCGCTGGACGCCGTCCGCGAGGCGCACGTCGTCAGCGCGACGGGGCACGTCACCGGCAAGCTGGTCCTGTCGGTGGCGTGACCCGGGGGACGCCATCCCTCCGTCCGGCCCGGGGAGCCGGAGATCCCGCCGGAAGGCTGGCCAGATAGGCGCAGAACATGTCGGCCATGGTCGTCGAAAAGGCCTCGATCTCGGCCGGACTGCGGGACTGCTGCGAGAAGCGTTCCCCGAGAGCCCCGAGCGTGGTGCCGATCATCGCGCCCGCCGAGCGGCGCGTCTCTTCCGCGACCCCGGGCAGGGCCTCGGCCAGGAAGGCGTGGAAAATGTCGTCGTCGGAGGATTTCGCCTCCCTGACCTCGGGAGCGTCGCGATAAAGCGGAGCGGCATCGGCAAGCGCACCCCGGATCGCCGCCTCTTCGCATTCCGACAGGATGAAGGCGTGAACCAGCGCCCGCAGACGGTCCGGCGGCGGTTTGGTTCCGTCCTCCAGGACGCCACGCAGCAGCGCGGTGGTCCGCCGCCATTCGTCACATTGCAGCCGGAACAGGATCGCCGCCTTGTTGGGGAAATACTGGTAGAGCGATCCGACGCTGACACCCGCCCGTTCCGCAACCCGCGCGGTCGTGAACCGTCCCGCCCCCTCTCTCGCCAGAACCTGAACCGCCGCATCCAGGATGGCCGTGACAAGCCCGGCCGAGCGGGCCTGCTTCGGTTGCTTTCGTGTGGAAATCCGGATGGTTCGGCGATCGGTCATGGGCCTTCCCGGCAACGCCCTCAGTAAATGCGATTAAATATTCATATTTTCAAGGGAGCGGGCCGAGCCGTCATCCACCCCCGGCGCAACCGGGCGGCGCCCGGCGGACCGGCGCCCAGAAGGACCCTCCATTCAGGCCGACGTCGCGGACGCGTCATTGCCCTGTCGACCGGCATCATCGGTCATTATAGTCCCAACCATGGCGCTTATGCCGCCACCAAAGCCGCGGTCGAGGCGATGACGCATGTCCTGGCGAAGGAGGCGGGCGGGCGCGGGGATCACCGTCAATGCGGTGGCGCCGGGACCAGCCCGACGACATTGCCGGTGCGGTGTCGTTCCTGGCCGGTCCGGACAGCGGCCGGGTCGCCGGCCCGGTGCTGAAAGCCAACGGCGGACGGAACCGACCGTGCGGGAAAAACGGGCACCCGGGAAAAAGAGCAAGATCTGTCGAGCGCCCGGCCGGTCCCCTCTCCTACCTTGCCGGACGTCACGAAGCGCGAAGCCACGGAGGATGGAATGCCGAAAACCGCGCCCGAGTCCTACCGCGACCGGATGCTGCGGGTGCTGGACTATATCGACCGGACTCTCGACGGGGATCTCAGTCTGGCGACCCTGAGCGGGGTGGCCGCGTTTTCGATGCATCATTTCCACCGGCAGTTTTCCGCCCTCTTCGGTCTGCCGGTCCATCGTTATGTCCAGCTTGTCCGCATGAGGCGGGCGTCCTATCACCTGGCCTTTGACGATGACACCAGCGTCACCGAAATCGCGCTGGATGTGGGATATGAGGCGCCCGACTCCTTCGCCCGCGCTTTTCGCGAAAGGGTCGGCCAGGGGCCGTCGGCATTCCGCAAATCTCCCGACTGGGACCAGTGGCTCGCGGCCTTCGGGCCTTTGATTGAAGCCAGGAGCAGACAGATGACCCGTTATTCCCCCGATGCCGTCGTGATCCGCGATTTTCCCCCGACACCCGTCGCGGTCCTGGAACACCGGGGCGATCCCGACAAGGTCTATGAGACGGTCCAGCGCTTTGTCTCCTGGCGGCGGAGCGTCGGGTTGACCCGGGGAAGGAACGCCACATTCACGATCTTTCATTCCGATCCCCGCACCACGCCGGCGGACGCCTTCCGCCTCGACCTCTGTGCCGCCACGGAGCGCCCGGTCGACCCGAACCGGGCGGGAGTCAGGACCGGGCTCATTCCCGGAGGCCGCTGCGCCGTGCTGCGCGTGACCGGCGATGCCGGCAATCTGGAGGCGCCCGCCCTGTTCCTCTACCGGGACTGGCTGCCGGCCAGCGGCGAGGAGACCCGCGACTATCCGTTGTTCTGCCAGCGCATCAGCTTTTATCCGGACGTCGCGGAGCATGAGACCGTCACGGATCTCTTCCTGCCCATCCGGTGATGGTCCGGGGCGGACGTGCCGGTCGCCTGCGCGGTTGACCAAAGAGTCGATGGTGCGAAACTTTGTTTTGCGCGGGCCGCCGTTTTTTGACGGCCTCATTCCGCCTGCGGCGATCCTGGGAGACATCGTCATGATGCGTGTTCTGCTGGCGGGCGCCACGGGACTGGTGGGCAATCTGGTTTCCGCGCGGCTCGCCGGCCGCGCCGATGTGGACCTGATCCGCTTGGTGCGGGTGGCGGCGGGTCCGGCCGACCGGGCCGTTGATTTCGAAGCCCTGGCGGCCCGGCCCGGGGAGGTGATGGCGGCCATCGCGCCGGACGGTGCGGATGTCGCGATTTCCTGCCTGGGCACCACTTTGCGCAAGGCCGGATCGCGGGAGGCATTCTGGAGGGTCGACCACGACTATGTTGCCGCCTTCGCCGCGGGTGCCCGGGCGGTTGGAGCGAGACAGGCCATTCTGGTGAGTTCGGCCGGAGCGGGCGGCGGCGGTTTCTATCTGAAGACCAAAGGCGCGACCGAGCGGGCGCTGACCGGTCTCGGGTTCGTCCGCGTCGATGTTGTGCGTCCGGGTCTGCTTCTGGGACGGCGGTCGGAGACCCGGTTGGGAGAAAGAGCGGGGCAGATCCTCCTCCCCGCGCTGCGTCCCCTTCTGGCTGGGCCGCTGGCTCCGTACCGGGCCATTCCCGCCGCCCGTGTCGCCGCAGCCATCGCCGGGCTGACCGGCCGGACGGAGCCCGGCGTCCATATCCATGACAATGAGGCTCTGGAGGCGCTCGGCGGCGGGTGAGCCGGTGGGGGACGCGGTTCAGGCCGTCCTCGCGGATGCCCGCGCGACGCGGGCATGGCGCAGAATCTCCCCGGCGATCCGGCCGTCCAGCCAGGGCGGCAGGTCGTGGCCCATGCCGTCGATCAGCACCAGCCGGGCGCCCGGGATCGACGCCGCGCTGTCCTGCCCCGAGGCGGGAGGAATGAGCGGATCGTCGGTACCGTGGAGGATCAGGGCCGGCGTCCGGATCCGGGCCAGGTCCGGCCGCAGGTCTCCGGTGACGGCGATGGCGGCGATCTGACGCGCTGTCCCGGCGGGATCCCAGGCCCGTCGCGCCTCTTCGGCCAGAAGGGCGCGGTGTCCATCGGCGTCGAAGGGGCCGCCGGTGCCGGCGATCCGGCGGGCAAAAGCCAGTCCCCGTTCCAGGTAGGCGGCCTCGTCGGTCCGGGGATCCGGCGCCGGCCGGGTCATCATGGCCCAGACGTCGGGCGCCGGCCCGGGCAGGGCCGGATTGCCGGTTCCCGACATGATGGAGGTGAGTGACGCAACCCGGTCCGGATCATCGGCGGCCATGATCTGCGCGATCATGCCGCCCATCGACCGCCCGAGGACATGCGCGCATCCGATCGAAAGGGCGTCCAGCAGTCCGACGGCGTCGCGGGCCATGTCCCGCAGGCTGTAGGGGACGCGGGGACGTCGTCCCTCCCGCAGATCGGCCGCCAGGGTGGCGAAATCCGGCGCCGGCTCGTCGCTGAGATGGGTCGACAGTCCCGCGTCCCGGTTGTCGAAGCGGATGACCCGGAACCCGTCCGCCGCCAGCAGATGGCAAAAGGGTTCGGTCCATCGGATCATTTGGGTCCCGAGGCCGGAGATCAGCAGACAGGTTCCGGCGGAGCCATCGCCGAAACTGTCGAACGCGAGGGAAAGGCCATTGGCGGTGACGATGGGCATGGTCGCAATCCCTTTTCCCGCCGCGGCGGGGTATGATCCGGCAGACTGAGAAAGTTTATTACCCGGATAAAAATATCCTGTCAATAATATCCGGATAATAAAGCGGTGCCGGGGAAGGCGCTTGCAAGCCGGGGCATTTCGATCTATCTCAATTTCGTTATATCGAAACTCGGCGGGACACGGGTCCGGGCCGCAATTTGCGGAAACGAAAAGCAATGTTCGGTTTCAGACGCGGGCACCCGCACGGACACGACCATCGGGTCGCAGACCGCAATCCACTGGACGCCGCCGGCGGAGATCACGCGCCGGGGGACCACGCCTCCGGCGGCGCCGGCTATCCGGGCGACCATCGGCATGCGCGGGGCTGGCCCGGGGATGGCCATGACCATCCGTTCGGCCCGGGGCATGGCCACGGCCGTGGCCGTGGCGGCCGGTTGGGGCGCTTTTTCGAGCATGGCGATCTGCGTCTGGTCATCCTCCATCTGATCGCCCAGAAACCTCGCCACGGCTACGAGATCATCAAGGCGATCGAGGACCGGACCGGGGGCAGTTACAGCCCCAGCCCCGGGACCATCTATCCGGCCCTCGCGATGCTGGAGGAACAGGGACATGTGGCGATCGCGCCCGGCGAAGGCGCCAAGAAGCTCCATGTCATCACCGATCAGGGCCGCGACTTTCTGGCGGTCAACCGCGTCGCGGTCGAGATTCTGTTCCGCCAAATGGACAAGGCCGGCGCGGCACACCGTCCCCTTTCCCCCCAACTGGTCCGCGCCACGGAAAATCTGAAGCTGGCCCTCCGGCTCCGTCTTGACCGGCAGCCGCTGGACGCAGTCCAGCTCCAGGCGATCTGCGACATTCTCGACCGCGCGGCGAGCGAGATCGACCGGACCTGACCCCCAGTGCATTGACACCAAAAATTCACACGGCCGGTCAATGCACTTAAGCCCGAGCGGCGTTTGAGCTTTGAAAAAAGCGGAGCTTTTTCGCTCGCGCAAAATCTCGTGCATTGACGCCAAAAATTCACACGGCGGGTCAATGCACTTAAGCCCGAGCGGCGTTTGAGCTTTGAAAAAGCGGAGCTTTTTCGCTCACGCAGAGTCTCGTCTCCTGATCCTTTTGAAGGCGTCAGCGCATCAGGCACCGCCGGCCCGGACCGCACGCCGGCCGGCGCTCGTCCGGGAATGGCCGCGATAGGGTCATTCCAGGTCTCTCCCCGGCCATCGAACACATTGTTGGATCTTGGCGTTTCCTGATTCCTGATGTAGGAAAGAGGGGGACCTGGCATGAAAAAAAGGTGTCGAATCCGGCCCCTTCAAGACGAATAACTTATAGTTTAAATAAAATTTTATTCGAATCATGCGGGGGTATGACTCCTCGCCCCGTTTTTTTTATTGTTTTTACTGCGCTTCCATCGTCCTTCCCTTTCTGCTCCCCCTTGCGCGCAAGGAAAGAGATCAACGATGCCTTTCAATCTACCTTCCCCGATCGTTCGCTTCGTCGATGGCGCCGCTCTGGTCGCCGATAAAATCGGCGAATCGCCCTGTTCCGTGTCCAGCTTCCGGCGCGGCAATGACCGGTTCTTCCTGAAATGGTCCCCGTCACGGCTGGCGGCGACGACCTATGGCGTCCTGCGGGAGGCCTCGGTTCTCGACTGGCTGTCCGGCCGTCTTGCGGTTCCCGAGGTGGTCATGACCGCGGAGGACGAGACCGGGCAATTCATGGTCACCCGCGCCCTGCCGGGGGAGCCCCTGTTCCGGCGCATTGATGACGGCCTCCCCGTGAGGGAGCTGTTTCAGGAGGCGTTGCGTCTGGTCGCTGCGGTCCCCGCCAATGGCTGCCCCTTCGATTCCACGATTCCCGTCCGGCTGGAGGAATTGGCCTATCTGATCGACGAGGACCTGATCGCCGACGACTATGACCTTTGCCAGTGGCCGGATTCCGGTCCCGCGCCGATGGACCCTCCTGGCCTTCTGCGGCATCTCCAGGCCACGCGGCCGGCGGAGACCCCGCTGTTCTCCCATGGCGACCTCTGTGATTCGAACATCTTTCTGGACGATCGCGACCGGTTGGCCTTCATCGATCTCGGCCGTGGCGGTCTGGCCGACCCCTGGCTGGATATCGCCTTCGTTTACCGCAATCTGAGGGAGGAGGTGTCCGAGGCGGAGGCCGAACTGTTCCTTTCCTCCCTGGACCGGCCGGACGATCCGGCGCGCCGGCTCTATTTCGAACAGCTCGACGAGCTGTTTTAAGCGTGGGCCGCGCCCGCCGTCGCGAACCGTCGCCATAACCTGAGGCCGGGAACCTGAGGCCGAAAGGCGGAGGCCATGTCCGTTGGGAGATGGACAGACCGTCCGCGCGACGCCATCTGATGGGGGAACCCAACAACAGCGGAGGCTGTCTTGAGCCGTTATCGGAAGACGCCGGAGGCGCTGGCGCGGCTGTCGCCGGAGCAATTCCGGGTTACGCAGGAAAATGGTACCGAACGTCCGGGGACCGGCACCTATCTCCATCATCATGCGCCCGGCATCTATGTCGATGTGGTCTCGGGCGAGCCTCTGTTCGCCTCGACCGACAAATTCGAGTCCGGATGCGGTTGGCCCAGTTTCACCCGCCCGGTCGATCCCGGACATGTACGCGAACGGAAGGATAGCAGTCATGGCATGATCCGGACGGAGGTCCGCTCGGTCGACGGGGACAGCCATCTGGGTCATGTCTTCCCTGACGGCCCGGCCGACCGCGGCGGGCTGCGCTATTGCATCAATTCCGCGTCCTTGCGGTTCGTTCCCAGGGAGGCGATGGAGGCCGAGGGCTACGCGGCCTATCTCGATCTGGTGAAGGAGGCGAAATGACCATGGAGCGGGCTCTTCTGGCCGGCGGGTGCTTTTGGGGCATGCAGGAGCTCCTGCGCCGTCTCCCGGGCGTTACGGCGACCCGCGGCGGTTATACCGGCGGCGAGGTCGCCAATGCGACCTATCGCAACCATGGCCATCACGCCGAGGCGGTGGAAGTCCTGTTCGATCCTGAACGGATCACCTACCGGGCGCTGCTTGAAGTGTTTTTTCAGATCCACGATCCGACCACGCGCAATCGCCAGGGCAACGATATCGGCACCAGCTATCGGTCGGCGATCTTTTATGCCGCCGCGGACCAGCGGCAGACGGCGCTGGAGACCATCGCCGACGGCGAGGCGGCGGGCCTGTGGCCGGGCAAGGTCGTGACCGACGTGGTCCCGGCCGGCGATTTCTGGGAGGCGGAGCCGGAGCATCAGGATTATCTCCAGCGTTTTCCCAATGGCTATACCTGCCACTTTCCGCGCCCGGGATGGGTTTTGCCGAGGAAGGCGGCGCAATAGCGGGCGTTGCCCGAACAGCGGGCCTGTGCTTCCGGGCGTTCGGACGGTGGCTCCGGCGTTGCCGGCCGCCGCAAGTGGCGGAAACGGGCGGGGGCCTGTGCTCCTGGTATGAGCTCAACCTCCGACGCCCGCTCCCGTCCGCCGGGGAGGCCCTCCGGTTACGGATCCCCATCCAGATAACCGGCCAGCAGGCGGCGGCTTCCGGCCAGGGCCTCGATGCGCGTGTCCATGCCGGCGATGGCCGCCGTCAGGGCGGCCCTGACCTCGTCGCACAGGATCAGGCCGGGGCCATCGCCCCGGACGCAGGGGAGCAGCGTCCTGATCACCGCCAGGGTCAGTCCGGCCTCGCCGAGGAGACGGATCCGCCTGACCTGTTCCTCCTCCGCGGGGCCGAAGTCGCGGTAGCCGGACTGGCGGCGGGCGGGCCGCAGCAGTCCTTCCTGCTCGTAATATCTCAGCATGCGCACGCTGACGCCGGTGCGGCGCGACAATTCCCCGATCTGCATCGTTTCGTCCGACAACACGGATAGATGCGGGGGACTTTAGCGATCGCGGTCCCCGTCGCAAAGATCTACCGTGATGGCGCCGCCGCCGGCTGGCGCGTTCCCAGAAGCAGCCGGGTCGCCGGCATGGCGAGCGCCGTCGTGACGACCGCCATCACGGTCAGTGCCGAAAACATCAGTCCCGGGATCAATCCGGCCTCATGCAGGATGGCGAGGACCGCCAGCTCCATCATGCCTTTGGCCTGCATCAGCGACCCCAGCGCGGCTCCGTCGCGCCAGGTCAGTCCGGCCATCCGGGCCGGCAGCGTCGTTCCCAGATATTTCCCCGCCACCGTCGCCAGCGTGGTCACCAGGACGATCTGCCAGAGCCCCTCCCCCGCGTTGTCGAACGTGACCTTGAATCCCGAGGCCAGGAAGAAAAAGGGAGTCAGCAGGAAAACGGTGGCATGCTCGATGCGGGACAAAACCCGGGCGCGGACGGGTGCCGGCAGGACGCTGCCGGCGACGAAGGCGCCCAGCAGATAATGCAGCCCGGCGAACTCCGTCGCCGCGGCTGAGGCCAGGGCAAAGGCTGTGACGAGGACGAGCAGGGTGTCCGCGGCGATCTCCCGGCCCAGCAGGAAGCGGCCG
>WASQ01000009.1:0-25367 GCA_009712185.1 Telmatospirillum sp.
GTCCCCCCGGGCTGGCGCGCGGGAGCGGCCGGGGGCGGGCGGGGACGCAAGGGCCTGTGCTCAGGCAGCCCGCCCCCTGGCGGCAAAGATCAGCGGTTCCTGACGGACTGGCGTTCGGCCAGGGTGGGGGCGAAGAGCACCTCCTCGACCGGAATCGTCGGATCGGACAGACGGGCGATCAGGCGGTCGACCATCAGTTTCGCCATGGCCGGGATGGGCGGCGAGACAGAGGTGATGGCGGGAGCGATCAGCGCGGACAGGAACATGTCATCGATGCCGATCAGAGAAATGTCCTCGGGCACCCGGACCCCAAGGCTCCGGAAACCGGCGGAGAGACCGATGGCGGCCATGTCATTGATGGCGACGACTCCGTCGGGCCGGGGCTCGGTTCCGACGACGGCGGCCGCCAGCGCGCGGCCGAGATCGGCCATTTCGGTGTCGCCATAGCCGGACGCCGCCTTCCCCTCGATGATCCGGGCGTCGACACCGGCCTCGGCGGCGGCCGACAGGAAGCCCTCGATTTTGTCGCGCCGGCTGATGGTCCGCCCCGCCTCCGTGACGAACGCCAGCCGGCGGCAGCCGCGGTCGATCAGATGGCGGGCGGCCATCCGGCCGGCTTCGACATTGTCCATGGACACGCTGTCGATCCCAAGTCCGGCGGCCTCCGGCCTTGCCCGGCTGGCACTGTCATAGGTCACCATCACCAGTCCGCGCCCGATGGCGGCACGGAAATGTTCAAGCTCGATCTCGGACGAAACCACGATCACGCCGCGGACGCCAAGCGACAGCAGGTCATCGAAGAACCGCTCCTCCTTGTCCCTTTCGCGGTAGGTGTTGCCCAGCAACACGCGATAGCCATGGCCGTCCTGCGCGGCCTGGTCGACGGCGCGCGCCAGGGTGGCGAAACTGGGGTTGACGATGGAGGGAACCAGCAGTCCCAGCAGGGTCGTCTGTCCGGTCTTCAACTGCTGCGCGGCCCGGTTGGGCCGATAGCCGAGTTCGGCCATCGCCGCCTCGATCCGCGCCAGGGTGTCCTTGCGCATCTGGTTGGTGCGACCGTTCAGGACATTGGACACGGTACTGGTGGACACGCCGGCGTGGCGGGCAACGTCCTGAATATTTGCCATTCTCGTGGTTGGACTCCGACATCTGGTTCCCTTGCGGGAGTGAGGCTGGCGTCCGGGGCTGAGAAAAACAGAGGATCCGGAGTGGGGCGGGCATCGTGCCCGCCGTCCGGCGAAGCCGGATCTCCTGGCATGTCCGCCTGACGGCGGAGGCGGGCGGGGACGCCCGTCCCACACACTCTCTCTTAAAAACCGTTTTTCGCAGCCTCTGACGCCCGTTTCGCTCCTGGTTCCGGGGGCATCCGTCAGATCGTCGCCACTCGTCTTCCGCGAAGCCCGCATCCCCCGGGCGATGCCGGAGGGTTCTGGAAAATACAATCCGTTGGGCGGCGAGGCAAGCCGGCCACGGGGGCGACTTACGGCGATCGCTTGAACGCGGCCCGTCACCATTTGACCGGGGCAACCGGCGTGCGGTCTCCCGATTGCCCTGGGGAAAGACTTGGGGGGCGCCGGCGCCCCCGTCTTGCGCTGGGGTCAGTAGGGCTCGTCCCGTTCCAGTTTCACGACGCCCACCGTCAGCAGAAGGTTGGCGAAGCGGCGGGTTTCGCCGGTCGCGATCACCAGAGAGGTCAGCGGATCGCAGACCGCGTCATAGAAGGGCTGGCGATCCAGGGTATCGATCGCGATGCCGGCCGGGATCATCCGCCGGTAGTCGTCCTGGATTTCGGCCCGCGCCCCGTTCGGCACCCGCATGACGGCGGCGCCCTCGACCGGGATGCTGTCCAGCAGGACGGAAAGGACCTCCGCCGCGCCGATCAGCCCCGGTGCCAGATTGAGATGGACCCGCGCCGCCGATGCGGCGCTGCGCGAGGCGACGGGATAGTTGCCGTCGGCGATCAGGATGCGCGATCCGTGGCCGGACCGGGCCAGCGCCCAGAGCAGGTCGGGATGGAGAAGGCGTGTTTTCAGCATGGTTCACCTTTGCGTCGGCAGAAGACGGGGCATTGGAAAAAGGGGGACGGGAAAAAAACGGGAGCGGGCGGCGAGGGGAGGCGCCTCCCCGCCCGCTCCCGGCGGGAGATCGTCAAAGGTCAGGCGCAGTAAACGCCGCCATTGATGTCGAGCGTGGCGCCGGTGATGAAGCCGTCATATTCCGATGCCAGGAACAGGATCGGCCGGGAGATGTCCTCCACCGTGCCGGCACGGCCCAGCGGGATACCCCGGACTGTCTCATCGGCCGATTCCTTCGTGGTGTGGGTGTTGTGGAAGCGGGTGCCCAGGATCAGACCGGGCGCCACGGCATTGACGCGAATGCCCTCGGGCCCGAGATCGGCGGACAGCGCCCGGGTGAAGGTCAGAACCGCGCCTTTGGTCATGGAGTAGACAAGCGATCCCGCATGTCCGCCCTTGCGGCCGGCCAGCGACGCCAGATTGACGATGGCGGCGCCGCGGGCTTTGGCGAGATGCGGACGGGCTTCGCGGGTGACGATCATCATGGTGGTCAGATTGATGTCGATCACCTTGCGCCAGAACGGCAGATCGACCGTCTCGATGAAGCGCCGCTCAACCAGACCGCCGACATTGTTGACCAGGATGTCGAGGCCGCCCAGGGAGCCGGCCGCGTCCGCCACCATCCGCGTCGCGGCCGCCTCGTCGGTGAGGTCGGCCTGGAAGGAGGGCGCGGCGCGGCCCTTGTCGCGGGCCAGGGCCTGTAATTCGCGTGGCCCGTCCTCGCCCATGAAATAATGAACGGCAACATCGCATCCCGCTTCGATCAACGCCCGGGCAACGGCCTTGCCGATCCCCTGTTCGGCGCCCGTGACCAGCGCCTTCTTGCCGACGAGAGAACCCATGATCTTGCTCCTTTTCCGTCCGTTGGACCGGGGCGGCGGTGTGCCGGCGGCCCTGGATTGGGGGTAGGGGGCGGCGTCCGGTGACCCCGGGGTCGCCGCCAGATGGAAACAGAAAGTGAAATATTGATGACGTTTGTTTGTGTTGTTCTTTTTTTGTTGCCGAATTGTCTTTAAAATCCGACTTTTTTATTTGGACTATTCGGGCCGATGGAGGGTGCCCGTCTCTCCGGTATCGTCAGCCTCCATATCCCATCAGCCGGGGAAGCCACAGGGTCAGGGCGGGCAGCAGCGCCAGCAGGGCCAGTCCGGCGACGATGACCGCGAGATATTTCGCCATGGGGACGATCACGTCCTTCATCTGCACGCCGCAGATGCCGCAGGTGGCGTAAAGCCCGAGACCGATGGGCGGAGAGAACAGGCCCAGTCCCATCGACAGGACCACCAGGATCCCGTAGTGCAGCGGCTGATAGCCGAGCTGGCTGGCGATGGGGACCAGGATCGGCGCGAAGATGATCAGGGCCGGAGCGCCCTCAAGGACTGCGCCGAAAATCGTCACCATGACGATGGTCAGCAGCAGGAACAGCCAGGATCCGTGTTCCAGCCCGACCGCGACCAGGAAGCCGGCGATATGCTGCGGGATCATCTGCAAGGTCAGTGCATAGGACAGGCTGCCGGCGGCGGCGACAATGAACAGCAGCATGCCCGAGGTGGCGGCGACATCCACGAACAGCCGGACCGTGGCGGCCCAGGTGAGTTCGCGGAAGGCCAGACGCCCGACGACGATGGCATAGACGACGGCGAAGGCGGAAATTTCGGTCGATGTGGCGATTCCGGCCACCACGCCACGTCCGATCATCAGGATCATCACCAGACCGACGGCTGCCCCGGCGACTAGCTGGCGCATCGGCATGCGGACGGGATAGGCCTCGTCGATGTCGACCTTGCGGCCGAAAATGGCGGCGGCGACCAGCAGCATCGCCATCAGGATGGCGGCCGGGATCAGACCGGCGACGAACAGCGCGCCGATCGAGATATTGGCGACGAAACCCAGCACGATCAGATTGACGCACGGGGGAATAGCCTCCGCCATCACGGCCGACGCCGCGAACAGCCCGGCCGCGTCCTCGCCGCTCTGGCGGGCCCGGCGCATGGCCGGCATCAGAACGCCGCCCACCGCCGCCACATCGGCCAGTTTCGATCCCGAAATGCCGGAAAAGAAGGTCATGGCGAGGACGGTGGTGATGCCAAGGCCGCCCTTGATCCGTCCCATGCCGCGCACGATCAGTTCGACCAGACGCGGCGACATGCCGTTCACCTCCATGGCGGCGCCGGCCAGCAGGAAGAAGGGAATGGCTAACAGGACGAAATGGTCGATGCCGGCGGCCACCTGCTGCGCGAAGAAGGTGAAGGGAAGGGCCGGCTGCGACAGGAAGAACACCATCGCCGACAGGCCCAGCGTGAAGGCGATGGGAACGCCGGCGAGGATGCCGGCGCCGAAACAGATCGCCATGGCGATGGCGGGTGCGGCCGCCGGATCCGGAAGGGCCCCCAGCAGCAGGGTCAGGACGCCGCCCGCCAGCGCCAGGCAAAGCGCGCTGCCCGCTGTCACCCGGGCCGGCCCCTCCAGCGCATGGTCGAGCGCCGCCACGGTCATCACCAGGGCGCCGGCGAACACCGGGACGACATAAATGAGCTGCGGCAGGCCGGTCTCCGTGGTCTGGGCCTGCGCCGCCTCCATCAGATGGAACGCCGACCAGGACAGTCCGGCCGAAACCAGAACCAGGACCCAGCGGCTGGCATGGGTGACATAGAGCCGTTGCCGGTCGGGCAGCCAGCCCAGAAACAGGTCGACGCCGATATGCCGGCGCCGGCCGGTCGAGGTGGCGACGCCCGCGAACACCAGCGTCACCATCAGGGCGCGGGCGACTTCCTCGGCCCAGTCCAGCGGCGCGTGCAGGGCATAGCGCCAGATGACGGAGGCGAAGACGACGATGACGTCGGCAAGCAGGGCCAGGGCGCCGGCCGCCGCGGTCACGCGGACCAGCAGGCGGCAGACGCCGGAGAGGGGGCTGCCGGACAGAGGGGTGCCGGCGGCGTGCGAAATGGTCGACATGATGCGTCCTTTTGACCGATGTCCGGTGAACCGGGCGGTTTTGGCGCCAACGGGCTGATATGGGGTGAAAATCTGATGACGGGTGGCGGGGCCGTCCGTCAGATTTTCACCACCGGATTCTCAGCGGCGCCGGGACGCGTCGATGGCGTCGAGAATGGGGGCCGTCGCCGGGTATTTCTGCGCGAAGTCGGCGCGAACCGGCCGCACGGCCTCGCGGAAGAAGGCGCGAGCGGTTTCGGCGACGGTGACGCCCTTGGCCTTCAGCGCGTCGAACGCCGCGGTTTCGGCGGCGGCAGCGCGGGATCGTTCGAAGTCCGTCGCCTCGGTCGCGGCGGCCACCACATCATTCCTGAGCGCTTCGGGAATACGGTCGAACGCCCCTCTGTTGATGACCGCGACAATCGGATTGTAGATATGCCGGGTCAGCGTGCAGTATTTGGCGATTTCGTAGAACTTGCTCGCCAGAACCGTCGCGGCGTCATGTTCCAGGCCGTCGATCACCCCCATCTGCAACCCGGAGTAGACTTCGCCTCCCGGCATGGGAATCGGCGCCGCCCCCATCGCCTTTACGGTGGCGATGAAATTCGGGACCGGAAGCACGCGGATCTTGACGTTTTTCAGATCCTGCGGCGTGGCGACGGGATGGCGGGTGTAGACATTGCGCGCCCCCAGGCTGTAGCCGAAGCCCAGAACCCGCACATTGCCCTTGTCCGCCAGCAGCCCGGAGATCAGCGTCCCGGCCTTACCGTCGAGGGCGCGGCCCACCTGATCGGAATCCTCGAACAGATAGCCGATGTCGAGAACGCCGATTTCCGGCGCCAGCGTCGCCCAGATCGACGTCCCCGAAATCATCATGTCGACTGCGCCAAGACGCATCTGCTGCACCGCGTCGGCCTCTTTCCCCAGCATGGCGTTGGGGAAGAAATTGACCTTCACGGCTCCGCCGGTGCGCTGGTCGAGATTGGCCTGGAAGCGTTCGTACCACAGGAAATGGGCCGAATTGGCGTCCGCGGGCAGCGACGAATACATCCTGAGATTGACTGTGGGCTGGGCGGCGGTGGCCGTCCCGCCGATCAGGGCGGAGACGCACAGGGCGCCCAGGGTCAGAGGGGCGAGCAGACGGCGGCGGATATCCTGAAACATTCCAAAGTCCTCCCGATGGCGCCGGCATGGCCGGCTTTTCTGTCACTGGCGTCGGAAGGGCTTTTCGGAAACGGCCTGAAAAGCTTCTCCAACGCCAACTGTATCGTTTTAGTGTAACGATACAGAAAACGGAGCGCAACCCCCTTTGAAAAGGAGGGGCTCGCAGGAAGGCGCGTCCCATCCTCGCCGGGTTCCGGCGTTGACGGGGGACGATCAGGTCCGGCGGGCCGTGATCACGGGCTGATAAAATCCGGTTTGGGACGGGAAGAGGACGCGGACGTCGGTTAATCCGGCCGAAACGGCTAAAGCGGACATCTCGTCAACCGGAATGGCGCGGTAATGGCCGACAAAGTGATGGTCCCGCCACTGTCCGCCGGCCCCGTTGGAAATGTCCTGACGGGAAATATAGAGATGGACGGCGTATCGGCGGTCGTCGAGCCAGTCCCAGACCTGGAACACGATCCGGCGTCCGCCCGCGTCCGTGAAAAAAGATGGCGTCATGGCCTTCGGCCGTTCCCTGATCAACGGCCCATAGTCGCGAAGGCTCAGGAGAAGATGTCCGCCGGAACGCAATCTTGCGCCCATGGCGCGCAAAGCCATCCCGATGTCCGCATCGCTGTCGAGGTGCGGCAACGCATTGTCCATGCACAGCACCGCGCCATAGTGGTTGACGGGGGCCATTTCCAACGTGCGCATGTCGTCCACCCGGACCTGAACCGGCAGGTTCCGGTCGCGGGCCTCCCGTCGCGCGCGGGTCACTTCGGCACCGGACAGGTCGGATGCCTCAACCTGAAAGCCCCGTTCGGCCAACGCCAGACTTTGAGTGCCGATGCCGCAGGCGCAGTCAAGGATGGGACCGACCCGATCCGGGGGCGGCAGCAGGGACGCGATCGTCGCGCCCTGGCGGCGCATTGAGGCCTCCCAATCCTCGAAGATCAGATGGTAATGCTCCGCCATGTCGTCGTAGAACGTCATCGCTTCGGTCATGGCATCACCGTCAACTCCCAAAACCGCTCGCCGATGGGCTGTTAAAGTGGAAACGGAATGCTCAGAGCGGCCGCTTGGTCATGAAAATGGTTTTTCTTTTCGGCGCAGTTCAAGGTAGCAACTATAAAGAAATATCAAATCGATTTTGTCGCGACCATTTGGAATGATAATCCAGTTGATGTAATTAATGTGTCTGTCGTCAAGTCCATCTTTCTCTTCGGTCAGGGATCTTCCGCAATTTATCTCCAGATATGGGAGCCGGTCCGGTCGCGGAATGAGGCCGAGCTTTTCAGGTTTGTGACCGGGAACGAGATGGCCGATGGTATCGCGCTTCTGCCGGACCGTGAGATCCGTGCAGATATCGACGCCCAGATGGAGGCGATCCGGTTCGGCCGTCATGATTTTGCCGCCCAGGCGGACCGACGGAGGAAGCTCATCCGGCCCATAGTCGGATTTCTGGTAGACTTTGGTGATTACCCAATCCCCCAGCAGCCAGTCGGGTAACCCCGCGGCCTCAGCGGCACGGCTGACCACCAAGGCCGCAACGACCAGCAGAATCGGGCCAGTCGTCATACGTACGCGCCCCGGGTGAACAGGCGGATTTCCATCGGCCGGCGATCCGCGTCTAAGCCAGGCTTGTGCTGGCTGAACCCCGTTTTTATCGAAAAATCGTCCAAGCGGCCCTCGTTCACCGCGCAGCACAACAGCGTGCCTCTCAAGCTTCCATGGTTATAGGTGAACGACATCAGTGCGTCGTACTCATGAGCGAACAGCCGTTGTTTGATATCATCATTTAAGGACTGATTCGCCTTATTCTCATATGCAGGCAATATTTTTTGCAAAAGCTGCTCTTGCTGCGAATCTGTTAAGGTGATTAATTTTTTGTTATCATGTACAAATTTTTTTGCGAACTCGTCTCGTAGACCGATACCTTGGGCCGCTTTTTTTGCAGCAGCCGGATCAACGCCTATGGCTGACAGGTCGGCGGCGATCTGTTCTTTGCTGGGACGGTCTCGCATATCGTAACCGGGGCCAATGGTGACGCCGCTCTTATCACCGGGCCAATGCAGATGTTCGCTGTGTCCTCTCCAGACCTCGCGAAGGAACAGAAACCTAAGTCCGGAAGGAGAGAGACGCAAGTTTCCACCGGACACCATGGGCAGCACGACCCCTTCCTGCCGTGTCGACCCGCGGAGACCGATCAGTCCCATTCCCAAAAGGGCAGCGCCGATCCGTGCCATTTCGTCATTGCCATAGGATCGCGGCACCGGGAAACCGGCCGGTACCAGCTTGGGGTTTCGGCTGGCCGGAGTATGGGCGCCCTGGCTGGCGATGTAGGCCCGTAGCTTGCGGGCGGCGTCCTCGCTTATCGTCAGGATCTGGCGGAGACGTTGATAGCGGTCCCTGTCCAGTGCGGGAGAGCGCCGTAATGGCCGCGCAGCCGGAAATCCGACCAGCAGAAAGCCGCAGGCCGAGGCGATAACGATCTCTTGTACACGGGCACCTGAAGAAGCGACGGGCTTGCCGGTCGGACGGTTCAGGTCGTCCATGGCGTAATGGCCGAAAATCATGGCTCTCCTGACGCAGAAAGGTGGTGGGAGACATCCCGGAAAACGCCCCGATCCGGGGGAGCGAGTCCCGTTGCTCTTATCATGATTGAATTTCAGGGGTCTGTGACAATTCTGAATTGTTTCTATGATATTGCGGTGCGGTCGGCCCGCAACAGGCCGGATCCGTGGCCGCCCGATATGGCGGGGCGCGCTCAGGTTCGTCTGACATTCGCAGGCCATGGTCAGGCGATCCGGAAAACCGGGAGGCAGTGATTGTCAGAAAACTGTCTCAAAAATAAGATATGGTAAGACTATTGAGATTTCTCCGTGACATTCGTTCGTCGCTGCGGCACCCTTTGAAATTCCAATTCCGTCGTCGGGGCCATAAGAGGGGGGTGCCGCCGTGAGTGAGAACGAGTTTGCGACTGTCGGGGGACAGGGGATCGGTTTACCGGTCGAGGTTGATGCCAAGGCGCGCAAGGCCCTGCTGGGATCCGCCTTGGGCTATGCCATGGACGGGTTCGATCTTCTGATCCTGGGATTCATGCTGAAGTCGATCTCGGGCGATCTGGCCCTGACCCAGGCGGAAGGTGCGTCGCTGGTGACCGCGACGCTGGTCGGCGCCGTTCTCGGCGGTATCGGGTTTGGCATGCTTTCGGACCGTTTGGGGCGCGTCCGGGTGCTGACCATGACCATCGTGGTTTTCGCCGTGTTCACCGGTCTTTGCGGGCTGGCACATGGTTATTGGGATCTGCTCGCCTACCGCACCGTCGCCGGGCTGGGGCTGGGGGGCGAATTCGGTATCGGCATGGCCCTGGTGGCCGAAGCCTGGCCGGCCGCCAAGCGGGCGCGGGCCTCGTCCTATGTCGGCCTGGGCTGGCAGCTGGGCGTCCTGGCCGCCGCCCTGCTCTCGCCCCTTCTGCTGCCGTCCATCGGCTGGCGCGGCATGTTCGCGGTGGGTATCCTGCCTGCGGTCGCCGCCTATTTCATCCGCCGTTCGCTGCATGAGCCCGAGGTGTTCGTCGCCCGAACGCGCGAACGGCCCAGGGAATCATCCCTTCTCCTGCTGGTCCGCGACGCGGAAACGATCCGTCGCAGCGCCGCCATGGTCGTCCTCTGTTCGGTCCAGAATTTCGGTTATTACGGCGTGATGATCTGGTTGCCGAATTATCTGGCCACCCGATTCGGTTTCGCGCTGACGAAGTCGGCGATGTGGACGGCGGTGACCATCGCCGGCATGGCCGTGGGAATTTTCCTGTTCGGCCATATCGCCGACCGGATCGGCCGGCGTCCCGCCTTTTTCGCCTATATGCTGGGGGCCACCGTCATGGTGCTGGTCTATTCCCAGCTCACCGACCCGATCATGCTGCTGATCGGCGGGGCGGTCATGGGCTTTTTCGTCAATGGCATGCTGGGCGGCTATGGCGCCCTGATCAGCGAATTGTTCCCGACGGTGGCCCGCGCCACGGCGCAGAACGTTCTGTTCAACGTCGGGCGCGCGGTCGGCGGCTTCGGTCCCGTGGTGGTGGGCGCCATTGCCTCCGCCTACAGTTTTGAACTGGCGATCGCCCTGCTGGCGACCCTTTACATCCTCGATATCGTCGCGCTCTGGCTGCTGATCCCCGAGCGGCGCGGCGCCGAACTGGCCTGAGAGCGCGCCCCGCCGGGGCGCGAAGGAGGACGACATGTCGGTACAGACAGATCATTCCGGCGCTTTCGCGGGGACAGGTCCGGGGCTCGACCATGCCTGTTCCCATGGCCCCCGCGAGGGGGGCGACCCCTGGAGGGCCAGCGTCGTCGCCGAGCCGGCCGAGGTGGTCCTGCACCGGGCGGTGAACGACGAATACCGCCATCTGGTGGTGGCGGCCGGTCCCGAGGCGGCCGCCGCCCAACCCGGCCAGTTCTTTCAGCTTCTCTGTCCGCCGCCGCCGACCGGAGAACAGCCCTTCCTGCGCCGGCCCATGAGCCTGTTCGGCGTCGACCGGACCCGCCGTCAGGTGGCCTTCCTCTACAAGGTCGCCGGCATCGGCACCCGGGGCCTGGAAACCCTGCGCCAGGGAGACCGTCTCGACATCATGGGGCCGCTGGGTGTCGGGTTCCGCCTGGACCCCGCCTGGCGCCATGTGGTGGCGGTTGGCCGGGGCGCCGGCCTCGCGACGCTGGCGCCTCTGGCCGGCGCCGCCCGCGACGCCGGGATTGGCGTCACCGCGATCCTCAGCGCCCGGCGTCCGGATCTTCTGGTGTCGCGCGACCGGTTCGAGGCGGACGGGGCGACCGTGGTCGCGATCACCGATCAGCAGTCGACCAGCGGGCCGGCCCATGTCGAGCGGATCCTGCGCGGCCTGATCGATGACGGGCGCTGCGACGCCTTTTTCACCTGCGGATCCAGCCGGCTGGCCCGGGTGCAGCAGCGGCTGGCCCTGGAGTTCGGTCTGCCCGGCCAGATCGCGATGGAACAGCAGATGGCCTGCGGTATCGGCCTGTGCCATTGCTGCGTGCGCGACTTCAATGTCGGGGGGCGGATCGTCAGCCGCCGCGTCTGCTGGGAGGGGCCCGTGTTCGATCTGACGGAGGCCCTGCCATGACCGGTCCGACCGGTCCCGACGGGATCGATCTTTCGGTCCGGGTGGGCGGGTTGACCCTCGCCAATCCGGTCATGCCGGCGTCCGGTACCTTTGCCGAGGGGCTGGAGAAAGTTATCGACTTCAATCGCCTGGGCGCGCTGGTCACGAAGACGGTGACACGGGAGTTGCGCCAGGGCAATCCGCTGCCGCGCGTCGTGGAACGCCCGGGGGGGATGATCAACGCCATCGGCATTCCGTCGAAGGGGGTCGATTATTTCATCCATGAGACGCTGCCGCTCTACACCGGGTTCCAGGCGCCGCTGGTGGTCAGCATCTCGGCGCCCACGGCGGAAGGATTCGCCAGTCTGGCCCGGGATCTGACGCTGCCCGGCGTGGCGGCGATCGAGGCGAATATCTCCTGTCCGAATATCGAGGAGGACGGCAGGGCCTTCGCGATGAGCGCGGCCTCGACCGAAAGCGTGACCCGCCAGCTTCGCGCCGCGACGCCGTTGCCGCTCTGGGTGAAGCTGACGCCCAACACGGGCGACATGCCCGATGTGGCCCGCGCCGCCGAGGCGGCCGGGGCCGATGCCGTGGTGATCGCCAATACCATCCTGTCGATGGCGATCGATCTCAAGACCTTCCGGCCCTGCCTCGGCAATATCATGGGCGGCCTGTCGGGACCGGCGATCAAGCCGATCATCCTCCGCCATGTGTTCCAGTGCGCCAAGGCCGTCTCGATTCCCATCGTCGGTTGCGGCGGCATCTCGGCCGCCGGGGACGCCATCGAATATCTTCTGGCGGGAGCCAGCGCCGTTCAGGTGGGAACGGCGACCTTCGTGCAGCCGGCGGCGATGATTTCGATCATCGACGGGCTGACGGCGTTTTGCCGGCACCGCGAAATTCCGCGTGTCGCCGATCTGATCGGCGGCGTCATCATCGAGGAATCCGATGAACCCGATGTCTCCTGGTTGAGTCCCGGCTCATGACACAGACCCTTGCTCCCATACCCCCGGCCGATAACCGGCAGGATCTCGCCCTTGCCGAACGCCTGTTCGACGCCCTGCGCGACCGCACCGGGGACGGAACCGGAATCTGGCGTCCCAGTTATGGTCCGGGCGAGTCCCTGGCTCTCGATATCGTCGAGGCCAAGGCCCGTGACCTGGGGCTGGCGACCGAACGGGACGCCGGCGCCAATCTGGTGGTGACGCTGGACGGGCGGGAACCCGACCTGCCTTTTCTGGCCTGCGGCTCCCATCTCGACTCGGTGCCCCAGGGCGGCAATTTCGACGGCGCCGCCGGCGTCGTGGCGGGTCTTGCGATCCTGGCCGGATTCAAGCGCGACGGCATCGTACCGCGCCGGACCATGAAGCTCTATGCCCTCCGGGGCGAGGAAAGCGCGCGCTTCGGGACCGCCTATATGGGGTCCTACGCCCTTCTGGGGTTGCTGAAACCGGCCGATCTGGCTGCCCGGGAGGCCCGCGGCGGCCGCACGATGGCCGACTGCATGCGCGAGGTCGGTGTCGATGTCGACCGGGTGGCGCGGGGCGAGCCCTTGCTGGATCCGGCGCGCATGGCGGCCTGGATCGAGCTTCATATCGAGCAGGGACCGGTGCTGGTCGCCCGCGACCTGCCGGTCAGCATCGTGACCGGAATCCGCGGTAACCTGCGCCACCGGGTCGTGGAATGCGTGGGCGAGGCGGGGCATTCCGGGGCGGTGCCCCGGTGGCTGCGCCGGGATGCCGTGTTCGCGACCGCCGAACTCATTACCCACCTCGACCGCCATTGGCGTACTCTGCTGGAACGCGGACGCGACGTGGTCGTCACTTCGGGTATTCTCAGCACCAATCCCGACGAACATGCCATTGCCCGAATCCCCGGATCGGTGCGCTTCAGTTTCGAGGTGCGCAGCCAGAGCCGCGAGACGCTGGAGGCGTTTTATGACCTGTTCCTGTCCGAATGCACTCTGATCGGCGAGGAGCGGGGGGTGGAGTTCAAGCTCGATCGCCGGATCGATTCGGCGCCGGCCACCATGGATGCCGGCTGGGTCCGGCGGCTGAAAGACGCGGCGCGCCGGCTGGGACTGCCGGACGAGGAGATGCCGAGTGGCGCCGGGCATGACGCGGCGGTGTTCGCCAACGCCGGCATTCCGAGCGCCATGATTTTTGTGCGCAATGACCACGGATCGCATAATCCGGGGGAACAGATGGCGATGGGCGACTTCCTGGCGGGGGTCGCCGTCATGCGGGCGGCACTGGAGGAGGCGAAGGATGAATAGCGGGACAACGGTCGACAGCATCACCATCCGCCAGCCCGACGACTGGCATGTGCATCTTCGCGACGGAGCCATGCTGGCCGCCGTTCTGCCCTTTACCGCGGCGCAGTTCGCCCGCGGGCTGATCATGCCCAATCTGGTGCCGCCGGTCACCACGGTGGAGGCCGCCACCGCCTACCGGCGCCGGATCCTGGGCGCCCGTCCGCTCGACAGCGGGTTCGAGCCCCTGATGAGCTGTTACCTCACCGACCACAGCGATCCGGACGAGATCGAGACGGGGTATCAGGAGGGCGTCTGGATCGGGGCGAAGCTCTATCCGGCCGGCGCCACCACCAATGCGCACCATGGCGTCACCGATATCGGCGCCATCACGCCGGTCCTGGACCGCATGGAACGGATCGGCATGCCGCTGCTGGTTCACGGCGAATCGACCGATCCCGCGGTCGATGTGTTCGACCGCGAGGCGGTGTTCATGGAAACCACCCTGGTGCCGCTTCTCAATCGCTTCCAGGGCTTGAAGGTGGTGATTGAGCATGCCACCACCGAAGAGACGGTGGACCTTGTCCGCGCTTACGCTCCCCGGGTGGGGGCCACCATCACCCCGCACCATCTGATGATCAACCGCACCAGCCTCTTCCAGGGAGGACTGCATCCGCATCTTTACTGTCTGCCGATCGCCAAGCGGGAACATCACCGCCTTGCCTTGCGTCGCGCCGCGACCTCGGGCGAGGGTTGTTTTTTCGCCGGAACCGACACCGCGCCACATCTCAAAGGGGCCAAGGAATCCTCCTGCGGTTGCGCGGGCGTTTTCGCCGCCGCCACCGCCCTGCAAAGCTACGCGCAGGTGTTCGATGAGGACGGGGCGCTTGACCGGCTGGAGGCTTTCATGTCACTGAACGGTGCCGCCTTCTACGGACTGGCGCCCAATGGCGCGACGATCCGCCTGGAACGGCGGCCCGGCCGTGTCCATCCGACGGTTGCGGGCGGGGAAGGGGAGGGCGTCGTCTTTCGGGGCGGTGAAGAGCTTCCCTGGGCGGTTGGCAGGGCGCAATCATGACATTGACGGAAATCGGTCAGGTCGTTTCTCAGTTGCTGTTCCGCGCGGGCGCGATTCACGTCAGCCGCAAGCAGCCCTATGTCCTGGCCGCCGGCTGGGCCAGCCCGGTCTATGTCGACTGTCGCGTCCTGCTGGGGGAGCCCGAGCTGCGCCATACGGTGATGGATCTGGTGGCGGATTATGTGGCGCTGTCCTTCCCCGCCGGATCCTTCGACGCCATCGCCGGGGCCGAAACCGCCGGCATTCCCTTCGCGGCATGGCTGGCGGAAAGATGCAATCTAAAGTTGAGATATGTCCGTAAGGGACCGCTCGGGATCGGGCGCAACGCCCAGGTGGAGGGCGGTCCGGTCGACGGGTTGCGGGTTCTGCTGATCGACGACCTGACCACCGACGGCGGCAGCAAGCTGGCCTTTGCCCGGGGGCTGCGGATGGCCGGCGCGACGGTTGAGCATATTCTGACGATTTTTTACCATGACGTCTTTCCCGGCGCCGACGATCGCTTGACTGAAGCGGGATTGAAGCTTCATGCGCTGGCGACCTGGGCCGACGTCCTCCAGGCCGACCTGGACGGCCGCCTGTCGATCGAGGATCGCGCCGAGATCGAGCGTTTCGTCACCGACCCGGTGTCCTGGTCGATGTGGCATGGCGGCCGGATGACGCTGCCTCCCCGCTGATCGCACTCCTTTTTCCGCGAAGCGGGGCCAGACCGGGCCCTGCCGATTTTGCTTCCGGGACATGTCAGGCGTTGACCTGGGTCTGGCGTTCGTCTAGAAGAGGCCGTTTGCCAATTCAGAACCCGACCCCTTCAAGCATCGCCGATCGCCGCGAATGCTTGTGCTCAACCTGGAGGATCCCGCCATGACTGCCTTTGCCCCGCCCGTCGACAAGGAGAAGATCGCTCGCGAAGCGGCGAAGATGTTGTTGGAAATCAAGGCGGTTCATTTTTATTCCGATAAGCCGTTTTTCTTCACCTCCGGCTGGGCCAGCCCTGTCTATATTGATTGCCGTAAAATCATTTCCTATCCTCGCTTGAGGACGGCGTTGATCGATTTCGCCGCGGCCACCATCATCCATGAAATCGGCTATGAGTCTCTCGACAATGTCGCGGGGGGGGAGACCGCCGGCATTCCCTTTGCCGCCTGGATCTCCGATCGCCTCATGCTGCCGATGCAGTATGTGCGCAAGAAGGCCAAGGGGTTCGGCCGCAATGCTCAGATCGAGGGCGAGGTCGTCGCCGGCGCGCGGACCCTTCTCGTTGAGGATCTGGCGACCGATGGCCGCAGCAAGGTCAATTTCTGTCAGGCCCTGCGGAATGCGGGCGCCGACGTGACCCACTGCTTCGTCCTGTTCTATTACGATATCTTCCCGAAGAGCCGAGAGCTGATGCAGGAACTGGGGGTCCAGCTTCATTATCTGACCACCTGGTGGGATGTTCTGAAGGTGGCCAAGGATAGCGGCCACTTCGAGCCGAAAGTGCTGGAGGAGGTCGAGAACTTCCTGCATGAGCCCGCCAAATGGTCGGCCGCCCATGGCGGGATTGCCGATTTCGGCAAGGAATGACGGCGGGGCGGCGCTGATCGGGACCGATTGGCGCCGCTGACGCTTTTGGCGGGAAGACGGGCGACGCGGCGCCCCCCGCCTATGCCGGCCTGCGATGCATGCCGTTCCACGCGGGGGCCGCCCCTCCCGGTCCGGTGACCTGATCGGGCGACGGCCCGGAGAGCTGGTGCACCGGCTCATTCAAAAGGTTCCGTGCACGAGACTTCGCACAGCCGAAAAAGCCCCGCTTTGCAATGCTCGAAACGCCGCTCAGGCTTAATATCTGCCCGCGCTGATCGGGGAACCGATCAGCGCGGCCCTCAGCCAAGTTTCTCCGAAACCCTCGGATCCACGCTCGCTATCCGCTCGCGGGCCCGTGGCGGGTTGGTATCAGAGCATGGATCTGTGACGACCGGTTCCGGCCATCATTCCCCGGTTGAAATCCCGCCGTTCCGTGCCACACTCCGGCGCTCCCCGGTCCTGACGCCCTCAAGTCTTGCATAATTAATGAAAAATACAACTATTGATAGAAATGCGCTCTGTTGCGCATTTGTGTCGTTTGATGCCCGAAAATTGAAATTAGAATTTGAATTTCATAAAAATGAAAATACGTCAGTCAGCCTGACTTTTACCATTATTCATAGAACTCCCTCCGCTGAGTGACCCAGTGTGCGTCTTCCCTTAGGCCTCATGTCCAGTCGCATGACGGCCAATGATCATTTTTACACTGCTTATTTCGTCATGATGATGACTGGTCTCCGGGCGCAAAAATGACGCCTGAGGCAGGGGTATGGAAAGTTTACGATGATCCTTGTCGAGTATAGAGAATCCAAAGGCTTATTTTGATACGGATCAGTATCGTAAAATTTTTACGATAGAACGGGTCCGGCCTTTGATCCTAGGCCATTTTCCGCCCGATCATAACAATCTGTCTATAACGAAGACTGGACGTTCGGATTTGTCCGGGAAAAACCCTACAAGTCCTAGGACACTCGCCATAGTTGAATGACACCCCATCATCTGCGACGAAATCAACGCTTTGTCCGCTTCCGGGGCGGATCCGTCCGCGCGGAAAAACGAATGGGGAAGACGCAATGGAGACGCAGTCCGATCGTTTCGTCGCCATCGTCGGCATGGCCGGGCGGTTTCCCGGCGCCCCCGATATCGGTGCGTTCTGGGAACTGATTCAAAGCGGGCGCGAGGGGATTTCCCATTTCCCGGAACAGGAGCTGGCCCGGGCCGGGGTCCCCGCCCGGACTCTGGCCGATCCGTCGTTCGTGCCGGCCCATGGCGTGCTGACGGATGTCGAGATGTTCGACACCGGCTTCTTCGAGATGACGCCCGCCGAGGCGGAGATGGTCGACCCCCAGCACCGCCTGTTTCTGGAGGTCTGCCATCAGGCGCTGGAGGACGCCGGTTACAGTCCGGACGCCTTTCCCGGCCTGATCGGCGTTTATGGCGGCGCCTCGATCAACACCTACCTGCAAAACCATGTCCTGCCGAACGTCGACCAGACGGGAACGGCGCGCCGTTTCGAGGTCATGGTCGGAAACGACAAGGATTATCTGGCAACCCGCGTGTCCTACAAGCTGGACCTGAAGGGACCCGCCTACACGGTGCAGACGGCCTGCTCAACGTCGCTGGTGGCGATGCATGTGGCCTGTCAGGCGCTTCTGAACGGTGAATGCGACTTGGCCATCGTCGGTGGCGCCACCGTCAAGCTTCCCCAGGTGTCCGGCTATCTCTACGAGGACAGCTCCATTCTGTCCGCCGACGGTCACACGCGGACCTTCGACGCCGATGCCGCCGGCGTCGTTCTCGGCAATGGCGTGGGCGCCGTGGTCCTGAAGCGCCTCCCGGAGGCTGTGGCAGACCGCGACACCATCCATGCGGTGATCCGTGGCACGGCGATCAACAATGACGGGGCGCGCAAGGTCAGCTTCGCGGCGCCGGCCAGGGACGGGCAGGCCGCCGCCATCCTGGAGGCGCAGCTCGTCGCGGGCGTGGATCCGGAAACGATTTCCTATGTCGAGGCGCACGGAACCGCGACCCGCCTGGGCGCCCCCATCGAACTGTCGGCGCTGCCCAAGGCGTTCCGCCGGGGCACCGGGCGCCGGCAGTACTGCGCCATCGGATCCGTGAAGGCCAATATCGGCCATCTGGATGCCGCCGCGGGCGTGACCGGGGTGATCAAGACCGCATTGATGCTGCGCAACAGGATGCTGGTCCCGGCCGCGAATTTCTCGCGGCCCAATCCCGCCATTCCATTCGCGGAAAGCCCCTTCTTCGTCAACACCACATTGCGTCCCTGGGAATCGGACGGCCCCCGCCGGGCCGGCGTCAGCTCTTTCGGGATCGGCGGTACGAACGCACATGCCATCCTGGAGGAGCCGCCGGTCCGGGATCCCTCCGGTCCATCCCGTGCGGTGATCCTGCTGCCCCTTTCGGCCCGGACCCCGACGGCGCTTGCCGCCATGGCCGGCCGTCTCGCCGATCACCTGCGCCGCCATCCCGACCAGGACCTTGCCGATGTCGCCTTCACGCTGGCGCTCGGCCGGCGCGCTTTCGCGCATCGTCTGCTGATCCGGTGCGCCAGCCGGGAGGAGGCGATCCGGATGCTGGAGGAGGCGGGGGCAGGATGCGTCGTCCCGGCGGGTCCCACCGTCCTGTCGTTCCGCTTCCAGGACGGGATCGATGATCCGGACAGCCGCACGGCGCGACTTTTGTCGGAAGAACCGGCCTTTACCCGCCGATACCAGGATTGCAAGGCGGCCGGCGTGCCGGTCGACAGCCCCAAGGGGGCGGCCTTCGCTTTCCAGGTGGCGCTGGCGGAGCTCTGGCGCGACAGCGGCCTTGTCCCGGACATGGCCTCCGGAGACGGAGCCGGCGCCCTGGCCGGGGCCGTCGTTATGGGTGAACTCTCCCTCGAGGATGCCGTCGCGGCGCTTGCCGGACAGCCCCCCAAGACGCGCCGGCGCCGCCGCGCGGTCCCCTCCGGACGCGAAATCGTCCTCTCGCCGGCCGCGGCCGATGTTTACGACGTCCTGCGAACGGCATGGCTGGACGGCGCCCGGATCGACTGGTCGCGCTACTACGCGGCCGAGCGCAGGGCCCGCGTCCCGGTGCCGACCTATCCGTTCGAAAGACGGCGCTGCTGGTTGCCGCCCAGAACGCTGATCACGACCGACCTCATCGCGGCCGCGGGCGGTGGCGCGGGCCCGGGTGTTCGCGAGATCTCCGTCGATATCGGCGCGGAGGCTCTGTGCGCCGACCATGTGCTGGCCGGGGCGCCCATCGTGCCGGCGGCGGCCTTTGTCGACTGGGCGCTGAAAACGGCTAACCGCGACGGAGGCACCCCCCCGGGCCAGACCGTTTTCCCTTTGTTGCGCGATCTGACCTTTGAACAGGCTTTGCCCTTCACCGGGGAGGGGCAGCGTATCCGGATCGTGCTGACCCAGGAGGCCACCGGTCAGAATTGTGAAATCAGAACGGAGGATGGCTCGGACGTGCTGGCCCGGGGCCATCTCGCCCGGGGGGGGGAGTCCGATCCCGGCCGCGAGGACCGGATCGACATCGCGGCCAGCGGGGACCGGTGCCCGACCAGTCTGTCCCAGGGCGACGCCTATGATCTGGTCGCCGCCACGGGGCTGCACTATGGCCCGCGGTTGCGCGTGCTGGACTCCTTCCGGTGCAATGGCCGCGAGGCCCTGGCTTATCTGGCGCCTCCCCGGACGCCGTCTCCGGGATGCGACGGCGCCGGTCTTGACCCGGCCTTGCTGGACGGCGCCCTTCAATGCGCCGCTGTGTTGCTGGCCCATAACGCGGCGGACGCCCCGGCGGACTATCTTCCCTACGCCATCTCGACAATCCGGCTGCACCGTCCGCTGCCGGACCGGTGCGTCTGCCATGTGACGATCACCGAAGGGCGCAGCGGCGGCGGGCTGGTCAAGCTGGACGCCATCCTGGCCGATAGCGACGGGAATCCGCTGGTCGAAGTCCGGGGATTGGCCGCGCGGGCGCGCCGCGGGACCGTCGCCCCGCCCCGCACAACCCTGCTGAGCCCAAGCTGGATCGCGGCGGAGCCCGTCGGCGACCCGGCGGTCGCGACCGGCTCCCCCATCCTGCTGTTGTGCGACGATCCGCGCCGGGCCGAAGAGGCCGGGGCGCCGGGCGCCCTGATCGTGGTGACGCCCGGACCGGGATTCGCCCGGCCGGCATCCGACCGGTTCATTGTCAATCCCGCCTCCCGGGCGGATGTCGATCGTCTGTTCGCAACCCTGGCCGACCAGGGGCGCCTGCCGTCGACCGTGTTCCATTGCTGGTGCGACGCTCTCGCAGACACCGGCGCCGGGAACCCGGCGCACCTCGATCTCGGTGTCCGTTCGCTGCTGGCGATCGTGCGGTCATTGATCGACCGTCATTGCCATGACCGCGTGCGGATTCTGTTTGCCCATCGCCACGGAGCCCCGGGGGGCGCGGCGGCGCAGATGGCGGTGGCCGGCCTTGCCCACAGCCTCCGGGTCGAAGTGCCGGATCTGAGACTGAAGGTGGTCGGCGTCGACGCCGGGGCGTCGGCCATTGCGGCGCTCTCGCGGGAGGCGTCCGGCGGCAGCGAGCTTCTTGTCCGTTATCAGAACGGCCGGCGGCTGTTGCGCCGGCTGGCGCCCCTGTCCCCGCGTGAGGGTGGTGCGGCCTGGGCGCCCCGGGGCGTCCAGCTCATCACCGGCGGGGCCGGCGGGATCGGCCGGCGTCTCGCCCTGCATCTCGCCAGATCGGGGGCGGGGCCCGTCATTGTGTCCGGCCGGTCCGAACTGGCCGACCCGGTGGCGGCGGAACTGGTGGCGGAACTGGCGGCCACCGGGCCGGTGCCGGTGATCCACCGTTGCGCCGACGTCACCGATCCCGGACAGGTTTCCGCCCTGGTCTCCTGGATCCGGGCGGAGTACGGACCGATCAAGGGGGTGTTCCATCTGGCGGGCGTGCTGCGCGATTCCTTCCTGATGACCGGGACCGCCGCCGACTTCGACGCCATGGTGGCGCCAAAGCTGCTGGGCGCGGACATCCTGGATCGTTGCACCGCCGACGATCCTTTGGACCATTTCGTCCTGTTCTCCTCGATTGCCGCCGTTTTCGGGCGCGAGGGCCAGACGGGCTACGCCTTCGCCAACGCCTGCCTGGATTCCTTCGCCGAATGCCGCCGTTCAGAGGTCGATGCCGGACGGCGGCGCGGACGGTCCCTGTCCATTGCCTGGCCTTTGTGGCGCGACGGGGGCATGCGGCAGGACGAGGACGCGCGCGTCCTGCTGGAGGCGAGAACCGGTCTGGCGCCCATGCCGACCGACGAGGCTCTGGCGGCATTGGACGCCGCGATGGCCTGGGACGGACATGTCATCGCGGGATATGGCGACGCCACCCGCCTGCTGGCGGCGCAACATCGGGCGGATTTCCACCTTCTGCCGCCGGATCCGGCCCCGGCCGCGTCCGTCGCCGGGACCGGGCCGGCCTCCCGTGGCGACGCCGCCGGTCCGTCGGCGGCGCGGGATGTCGCCGTCCGTCTTCTGTGCCAGATCTTCGCCGCGGTCACGCGGATGGAGGTGGCGGAGATCGCCCCGGACGTCGCCCTGGAGCGCTATGGCATCGATTCCCTGGTGATCGCCAAGCTGAACAGAGCGCTCGACGCGCATTTTCCCAATCTCTCGAAGACCTTGTTTTTCGAATATCCCACGCTTGGCGATATCGCCGGCCATCTGGCCGCCCAATATGGCGACAGCCCGGCACTGGCCGTTTCTCCTCCGCCCGTGCCGTCCGGCGACGGCGCGCCCCTCCCGGCCACCCCAATCCCGGCCGCTCCGGTCCCACCGGCGGCCGCGCCGGCCACGCGCGTCGCCGTCCGGACATCCGGGGCCGCCGGACCGGGCGCGACGGATGAGCCGATCGCCATCATCGGACTGGCGGGCCGTTATCCGATGGCGAATGACCTCGACGCCTTCTGGGCCAATCTTTCCCAAGGCCGGGATTGTGTCGTCGAGGTGCCGAAGTCCCGCTGGAATCACGACCGATATTTCGACCCCGAACCCGGCCGGCCGGGGAGGGCCTATGCGCGTTGGGGCGGTTTCCTGGATCGCGTCGACGGCTTCGATCCTTTGTTTTTCGGGATCTCCCCGCGTGCGGCGGAGCTGATGGACCCGCAGGAGCGCCTGTTCCTGGAGACCGCCTGGCACGCCATGGAGGACGCCGGCTACCGTCGTGACGACCTGGCGCAGCGGCCGGTCGGCGTTTTCGTCGGCGTGATGTATGGCGAATATCAGCTCTATTCCGCCGCCGCCCGTGATGGCCGTCCGGTGGCCGGCGCGTCCTTCGCCACCATCGCCAACCGGGTGTCCTACGTCCTCAATCTCACCGGCCCGAGCCTCGCGCTCGACACCATGTGCTCCTCCTCCCTCTCCGCCATCCATCTGGCCTGCGAGAGCCTGAGGCGGGGCGAAAGCGAGATGGCGTTCGCCGGAGGCGTCAATCTGTCGCTGCACCCCTACAAATATGTTTTCCTCAGTCAGGGACGCTATCTGGCGACCGACGGCCGGTGCCGCGCCTTCGGCGCCGACGGCAGCGGCTATGTGCCGGGCGAGGGAGTGGGGGCCGTGCTCCTGAAACCCCTGGCGGCGGCGGTCGCCGATGGCGATCACATTCACGGCGTGATTCGCGGCCATGCCATCAACCATTCCGGCCACACGCACGGCTTCACCGTGCCCAGTCCCCGGGCCCAGGCCGACGTCCTGAACCGCGCCCTGGCGCAGGCGGGCCTTGTCCCGGGCGATATCGACTATATCGAGGCGCATGGCACCGGAACCGCGCTCGGCGATCCGATCGAACTGTCGGCGCTGGGAACGGCCTATGGTGGCGACGGGAGCGCCGCGACGCCCTGGCCGGTCGGCTCGGTCAAGTCGAACATCGGCCATCTGGAGTCCGCGGCCGGCATCGCCGGCCTGACCAAGATCCTTCTCCAGTTCCGCCACCGCGCCCTGGTGCCGTCTCTGCATTGCGACCCGCCCAATCCCAACATCGACTTCGCCCGCCAGCCGTTCCGGGTCCAGCGCGCCCTGGAGCCCTGGACGTCGCGGCGGGGGACCGGGCCGGAGACGCCTCTGCGCGCCGGACTGAGTTCGTTCGGTGCCGGCGGGGCCAACGCCCATCTGATCCTGGAATCCTATGAGGCTTTGGCGCAAAGCGGCAGCGTGCCGGCCCGCCAGGACTGGCCGGTTCCTCTGGCCTTCGTTCTGTCCGCGCGGGACGAGGCCGCCCTCAGACGCTATGCCGGTCGACTGGCGGACGCGCTGGAAAGTCGCCCGGCCCGGGCGGTGGATGTCGCCCATACGCTGCAAATCGGCCGTGAGTCCTTCGCGTCCCGCCTCGCAGTGATCGCCCGCGAGGGAGCCGGACTGGTCGACGCTTTGCGCGGGTTCGCCGATGGCGGGGCCGCGCCCCAGGTCCTGCGCGATCCCGGGGCGGTTCCGGATGACGCCGCCCTGCCCGGGCCCCTGTCCCAGGCGGTCCGGAGCTGGCTGGCGGGAGGGCAGCCGGACTGGACGGCGGTGTCCGCCGGATGGCCCGGCGAGGATCGTCCGAGGCGCGTTCCCGGGCCGCTTTATCCTTTCGCGGAAGACCGGTACTGGGTGTCCATGGACGACGGCGATGGCGAGGCCGCACCCCGGGAGGTCGCCGCCGGCGCCGCGCTTCATCCGTTGCTGGATGTCAATTTATCCACCCTGAAGGAGGTCCGTTTCCGCCGGACCTTCCGTCCGGACGAGCCCCTGGTGGCGGACCATGTCATCGAGGGACGCCGCATCCTGGCCGGCGCCCTGTCCCTGGAAATGGCCCGCGTCGCGGCGGAACAGGCCGGTTGCGCTCCGCCGGCGGGACTTGCCGACGTGACCTGGCTTCATCCGGTCGAACTGGCGGACGGTCCGCGCGATGTCATGGTGGGTCTGTCCATGGACGCCGACGGCGTCGTCTTCTCCCTGTTCACGGAAGACGGCGGGAACCGGACCATCCATGCCCGGGGACGGGTGGCCGCCTCGGGGGACGGGGATCAGGAAGCCATACTCGATATCGCGGCGATCCGGGCGCGGCTGGGGACGATGCGCGGCGCCGCCGAGGTCGGGCTCGCCTATGAGCGTGCCGGGTTCGCCTATGGACCGGCCTTTGGCGTGATCGAAGAGGTGGCGTCCGGTCCCGCGGAGGCGCTGGTCCGGCTTCGTCATGACGGACCGGCGTCGGGGGTTCTGTTGCCGCCGGCCGTGCTGGATGGAGCCCTTCGGGCCTGCCATTGGGCGGGACGGACGGAGGATGCGGAGATCGGGCGTTTCGCCGTTCCCTTCGCCATGGGCCGCCTGACGGTTTCCGCTCCGCTGCCCGCCGACTGCTACGCTTATGCGACCCGTCTGCCGGGCGATGCCGGCCTGTTCGACGTCGTCATCGCCGGCGCCGACGGGACGGTGGTGGCGCGCATCGAGCGGTTCGCCGGCCGCCTTCTGTCGCGGGACCAGACATTATTTTACCGCCCGGAGTGGGTGGAGGAGGCGCTGTCCGAGGCCCCCGCCACGGCGCCGGGCGAGGTGCTGCTGGTGATCGGCGACGACGGCCGGCGCGCTGAGAGGCTCCGCGCCCTTGGACACTGGTCCCGGGTGATCGCCGTTCCGGTGGTGTCGCGGGACGGGAACGCCATGCCGGGCGCGGTGGGCGACCGGATCGCGATCGATCCCGCCGACGCCGGTCACTACCGGAATTTGTTCGACCGTCTTCGGGCCGCCGGGGCCCGTTCGGTCGACGTCGCCCATTGCCTCGGATTGTCCGAAGAAGCGGCGGGTGTCCTGCCCGGGGATCCGTCGCGGGGGATGGAGGGGCGCCTGGGACTGGGGGTGATGTCCGTCCGCGCGCTGGTTGAGGCTGCGCGCGACACCGGACCGTCCCTCAAGCTGCGCTGCCTCGTCCTGCATGCCCCGGCGGCGGACGGGCCGGTTCCGGAATTCTGGGCGACCGCCGGCCTTGCCCTCTCCACCGGCCCGGTGGTTCCCGGACTGTCGCTGGCGACCCTGATGCTCGACGATGCCGGGGAGGATCGCCTCGCCGGCATCATCGCCGGGGAACTGGCGGGCCAGTCCGCCGGCCTCGATATCCGCTGGACCGCCGCCGGCCCGCCGGGCCGGCGGCGGAGCGCGGGGGCGG
>WASQ01000009.1:25377-31386 GCA_009712185.1 Telmatospirillum sp.
CCCGCGCCCCCCCCGCCGGCCGGCAGGCCCGGCGGCTGATCCGGGTCGAGGGGGCGGACGGCGGCGTCTCGCCGCTGATGGCGGGCGGCGTCTATCTGGTGACGGGCGCGCGCGGCGGGATCGGAACCCCGCTCTCTGCCCATCTGGCGGAACGCTATAAGGCGAAGCTGGTTCTGGTCGGGCGGTCCGCGGTGCCGGATGGCGATCTGGCCCGTCTTCGCGCGCTGGGGGCCGAGGTCATGGCGATCAAGGCCGACGTGACGGACCTGTCGCAGGTCCGATCCGCGGTCGACGCGGCGATTCGCAGCTTCGGACGGCTGGACGGCGTCTTCCATCTGGCCGGGGTGGCGGAACCGCCGGGCGCCGGCCTGTCGGACGCGCCAACCTTCCGGCGCGTCCTGGGACCGAAGCTGTCCGGGCTGATCGCACTCGATCAGGCCACCGCCGCCCTGCCGCTTTCGCTCTTCGTGGCTTTTTCCTCGATCTCCTCGGTCGTCGGCGATTTCGGCAATGGCAGTTACGCCGCCGCCAACCGGTCCGTCGACGTCTATATGACCCGGCGGGCCCGCTGGGTCGCGTCCGGGCACCGCCGGGGCCGGTCGTTGTCGCTGGCATGGCCGCTCTGGGACGGCACCGGCATGAACACCCTTCTGACACCGTCGGAAATCGCGGCGTCGACGGCCCGGACCGGCATGCGTCCGTTGCCCGTCGTTCAGGCCCTGTTGGCGATGGAACAGGCCCTTGGCCGCGAGGAGTCCCTGCTGGTACCGGCACTGGGGGATGCCCCGGCGATCGATCGGGCGCTGGCCGGCGGCGGTCCGGACAAGACGGTCGTGCCGGCCGCCCCGCCGGCCGGGACGACGGAAACCGGTCAGGCCGAGGGTGTCGCGGTGGTCCGGGACCATCTGCTGGCAACGGTCGCCGGTGTCCTGAAAATTCCGGCCGGACAGATCGACATCCGCCAGCCGCTCAGTGGCTACGGGCTCGATTCCGTGCTGGTGATGGAGACGATCGCGTTGCTGGGAAAGGATTTTCCCGGTCTTCGCGGCACGGTGCTGTTCGAGTTCCCCAGTATCGCCGAACTGGCCGCCCATATCGTCGCGGCGCACGGATCGGCGGTCGGGCGGCTGGCGGCCGGGCGATCGCCCGCCCCGCCGATGGTCCCCGTTCCGCCACCGTTACCGGCGGCGAAGGCCGCCCCGGCTCAGGCGGCGAAGGCCGCCCCAGCGGCTGTCCCGGCCGTCATCCGGGACATCTCCGGCATTCCGGTGACCGGCCCGGCATCGTCCGACGCCATCGCGGTCATCGGGATGGCCGGGCGCTATCCGGATGCCGATACGCTGGACGAGTTCTGGGACAATCTGTCGCGGGGACGGGATTCCGTCGGCGAGGTCCCGCCCGCGCGCTGGAATGCGCAGGCCCTGTTCGATGCCGATCCCGATGCGGAGGGGCGCAGCTACGGGCGCTGGGGCGCGTTCCTGACCGACGTCGATTGCTTCGATTCGCTGTTTTTCCAGATCGCGCCCGCCCAGGCCAAGCTGATGGATCCCCAGGAACGGCTGTTCCTGGAAACCGCCTGGGCGGCGCTGGAGGACGCCGGATATCCGCCGTCGCGGCTGCCTCGTCCGCGGTTCGGCAATGGTGGCCGCGACGTTGGCGTGTTCGTCGGCGTGATGTGGGACGACTATGCCATCCTGGCCGCCGACGAGGCCCGGGGGGGCAATCATTTTCTGGTGCTGGCCAACCGCTCGGGCATCGCCAACCAGCTTTCCTATTTCTGCGATTTCCGAGGGCCCAGTCAGGTCATCGACACCGCCTGCTCCTCCTCTCTGGTCGCGCTGCATCAGGCATGTGAAAGCCTGCGCCGGGGTGAATGCGCCTATGCCGTCGCGGGCGGGGTCAATGTCGCCGCCCATCCTTTGCGATATGTCCATCTCAGCCGCAAGAAGATGCTGTCCCGGGACGGGCGATGCCGGTCGTTCGGCGACGGGGGCACGGGTTACGTGCCGGGCGAGGGCGTCGGTGCCGTCCTTCTGAAGCCATTGTCGCGGGCTCTTGCCGACGGCGACCATATCCGCGCCGTGATCCGGGCGTCCGCCGTCAATCACGGCGGCAGAACCACCGGATATACGGTTCCCAACCCGCATGCCCAGCAGGCGGTGATCGAGGAGGCGCTCGACCGGGCCCGGATCGATCCCCGGTCCCTCGGTTATGTCGAGGCGCATGGCACCGGTACCGCGCTGGGCGACCCCATCGAGCATACCGGGCTGGCCCTGGCCTTCGCCCGGCAGACGTCCGATCGCGGGTTCTGCGCCCTGGGATCGGTAAAATCCAACATCGGGCATCTGGAGGGGGCCGCCGGGATCGCCGGCGTCACCAAGGCGATCCTGCAACTGGAACATGGCCGGATCGTTCCGTCGTTGCATGCCGACACCCTCAATCCGCTGATCGATTTCGTCTCCTCTCCCTTTTTCGTGGCCAGGCAGGCGCAGGACTGGCCCCGGTTGGCGGACGCGCCCCGCAGGGCGGCCGTCAGTTCGTTCGGTGCCGGAGGCGCCAACGCCCATGTGATCCTGGAAGAACCCCCGCACGGGGACCGGCCTCGCCGGTCCGCGTCCCTGGCGGGTCCGCGCCTGATCGTGCTTTCGGCGCAGGGGAGGAACCGTTTGACGGCCTATGCCGCGCGGCTGGCGGCTTATCTGGCAGGGGTGGGGGCGGGGGCAGGGCCTGATCTCGACCTCGCGGATGTCGCCTACAGCTTGCAGGTGGGCCGCGAGGCCATGCCGGAGCGTCTGGCTTTCATCGCCGCCGATATCCAGGATGCCGCGCGCCGGCTGGAGGCGATCGGCCGGGGAGACGGGGGCGACTGGCTGTTCGTCGGAACCGTCCGCCGGGTGGCGGCCGGTGATGCGGAGGCCCCGTTTCCGGCCCCGGTGGTAACCGGGGATCTGGCCAGGCTGGCCCGGCTCTGGACATCCGGGGCGGAGATCGACTGGGATTCGCTTAACATCGCGGGGGACGACCGGGGCCGCAGGATTCCGCTGCCCACCTATCCCTTCGAGCGGGTTCGCCACTGGCTGCCGGTGATGGCGCCGCCCTCCGTGACCGCCGCTTCTTCCTTCGTGCCGCCGGACTCTCCTTCGCTCGGGGCCGCACCGCCTCAGCCGTTGCCGCGGGACCAGACGGCGGAACGACGGCTGCACCATGACCGCGACGATTGGGTGTTGCGCGACCATCAGGTCGCCGGACGGCGGATCCTGCCGGGCGCCGCTCATCTCGACTTCGTTGCCGGGGCGTTCGGGGTCCCCGCCGAAATCCGCGACGTGGCGTTCCTGGCGCCCGTGGTCGCCGGCTCCGACGGCATCACCCTTTCCCTCGTGGCCGGCCCCGATGGGGACTACCGCCTTGAGGGACCCGATGGAGCCGTGCGGTCACGGGGACGGCGTCAGGATCTCATCGACAGCGCATCGGCCACGCTCTCCCTCGACGGGGTGCGGCTGCGCTGCCCGGCCATGACGGACGGGACCGCCTTTTACGACGGCCTCTCCTCCTTCGGGCTGGACTATGGCCCCTCCTTCCGCTGTGTCGAGACGGTCTGGACCGGACGGGACGAGGCGTTGGCCCGCTTGCGGCTGCCCGGGGGCGCTGTCGGCGCTCATCTCCTGCATCCGGCGGTCCTGGACGCGGCGCTGCATACTGTCGCCGCGATCCCCGGGGACGTCGTCCGGACGCGGCCGGCACTGCCTTTCACGATCGACCGGATGACGGTTTTCCATCCCCTGCCGGCGACGGCCTGGGTTCACGCCCTGCGTCGCGGGCCTGACTCTTATGATCTCAGCGTTGCCGGCGACGACGGCCGGGTTCTCCTCGATCTGCGGGGACTTTGCCTGCGCGAGGACCGTCGCGACGACCGCCTCCCGCTTTATCTGCCGCAGTGGACGCCGGTGCCTCTTCCCGCCGGCCTGACGCCGGCCCTGCCGGATCCGAAAGGGGTTCTGGTCCTTGCCGGAACCGAGGACGCGGATCTGGCGGCGCGCCTGCTTGAGGCCCATTCCGCCGCGCCGGGCGTCCCGATGCTGATCGGCCCGGACGGCCTTCCCGACGGGGCGATCGCCCAGGCGCTGGCGCGCGTTCCCTCCGCCGATCTGCTCTATGTGCTCGCCGTGGCCGCCGGGGCGGAGGCGCCGCGCACGCTGGTCGGATTGCGTCACCACCAGGAGCGGTTCCTCCTGTCGCTGATCCGCCTCGCCCAGGCATTGGACCGGGCGGGTATTCTGGCGAGGCCATTCCACGTCAAGGTCGTGACAGCGGGACTTCATCCGTTGCACGGGCAGGAGGAGCCGCGCCCCTGGTCGGCGGGGCTGGAGGGGATCTGCGCCGTGCTCGCCAAGGAATATCCCCGGCTGCGCGTCGCCTCGATTGACCTGAGGGCGGTCGGCGGTCCCGGCGACCGGGACCCGCTTTTCGATCCGGCCGCTATCCTGGCGGAGCCGTTCCAGGCGTCGCTGGACCGGGTGTCGCTGCGCGGGGGTGTCCGCCGTCTCCGCCGGTTGGCGCGCCTTGATACGCCCCCGATGCCCACGCGGTTCCGCAAAGGCGGGCATTATCTGGTGGTGGGCGGCTTTGGCGTGATCGGGCGCGAGGTCTGCCTGCATCTTGCCCGCAGCCATGGGGCGCGACTGACCATTCTGGGCCGCAGTCCGCAGGAAAGCCGCGGGGGCGCGATCGCCGAACTGACGGCGGCCGGTGCCGACGTCCTGTATGAGCGCTGCGACGTCACCGATCCCCTCTCCCTGGAGGGGGCCCTTGCCCGCGCCCGCGCCAGGTTCGGCGTCCTGCACGGGGTCATCCATTCGGCGATGACCCTGGTGGACCGGCGTGTCGCCGATCTGTCCCGGGACGATTTCACCGCGGCCGCCGCCGCGAAGGTGGATGCCGTCTGGTCTCTGTTCGACGCAATGCGGGCGGAACCGCTCGATTTCCTGGTTCTGTTCTCGTCCGGGGCCAGTTTCGACGGCAACCAGGGACAGGCCGGCTATGTCGCCGGAAACTGCTTCGCCGACGCCTTTGCCCGGCTGGCGGCCCGGGAGGCGCGGTTCCCCGTCCATGTCATCAACTGGGGCTACTGGCAGGGCGATGACGCCGACCGGAGAGCCTTCCTGTCGCGCCTGACCGAGGCCGGTATCCGCCCGATCGCCCCTGCGGAGGGGATCGCCGCGCTGGACCGGGTGCGGGCCGCCGGGCCATTCCAGGTTCTGGCAACGCCGGCAGCCCCCCGGTTGCTGACGGGGATCGGCGTCGAGCCCGACAGGATCCTGCGCCCGGAAGGACGTGCGGCGCCGGCGTCGGGGGCGGTCTTTGCCGGCAAGGGGTCAGTTCCGTCCGTGGAACCGCCGGAGGTCGCCCTTCATCTGGCCGCCGCATCCCGGCTGGAGGACTGGCTGGCCCATGGTCTCTTCGAGGTGATCGGACGGCTTTGCGTCTTCGACGTGGCCGGCGCCAGGCGGTCCCGGGCGACGCTGGCGCGCGAACTCGGCATCGTTCCGGCCATGGAACGGCAGTGGGCCTGGATGCTGTCGCTTCTGACGGCCGACGGCGTCCTTGCGGAGGATCCGGTCGACGGCACGCTCCGTGTGGTCCGACCACCCCGCGATTGCGACATCGGCCGGCTGGCGGCGGAACATCCGACGCTGGGGCCGACCATCGCGGTCCTGCGCCGGGTTCTGGACGCCCTTCCCGACGTCCTGACCGGGGCGCGCGATCCCATCGACGTCCTGTTGCCCGGCGGTTCCCTCGAATTGCTGTCGCCGCTTTATTCCGAGGATCCGGTGATGGCCTGCTGCAACCGGCAGGTTGCCACCATCGTCGGCGACTATGTGGCCCGGCGGATGGCGGACGATGCCGCCGCCGGGGTCCGGATCCTGGAGATCGGCGCGGGAGCCGGCGCCACGACGGCGACGGTACTTGACGCCCTGACGGGACGGATGGGGGCCCTGGCGGGGAGGGCGG
>WASQ01000008.1 GCA_009712185.1 Telmatospirillum sp.
CCACCCCAGCGCGCCCACCCCCGGCTTGCCGCGAGATAAAGAATAAGAAGAACCAGCACCAGCGGAACGCTGCGCGCCAGGATCACGTAAGCACGGGCCGCGAGGCCGAGCCAGGGAACGTGGAAGACCTGGACGATGGCCAATGGCAGGCCGCCCGCGACACCGATGATGAAGGAGAAAAAGACCAGTCCCATCGTTTGCGGCGCATGCAGGACCGCCGCCCGCAGGGCATCCAGAAAGAAGGTGACATCAAAGGTCATGGGGCAACGTTCTTCCGGCTGTTCCGGGCGGTGCGCGCCTCCTCCCGGCCGCGCATCCTCTCCCGGTCTCCGCGATGGGACCATCCCTGGCGGGTTCTGGAAAACAGACGGCGCTCCAGACCGTTGGCGACCTGTTCCAGCAGAAGGGACAACGCCGTCAGGATGATCGCGGCGCCAGTCATCGCCTCCAGCATCCGCTGGCTGTTGCCGCCGATGGCCCTTGCCTCCCCCATCACATCGACAACCCCGATGCTGAACGCCAGCGACGTGTCCTGCAGCAGCCCGGCGACTGCGAGGGACAGATTGGGCAGGGCGATCGCGACGGCCTGGGGGGCCACGATCCTTCGGAAGGCCTGCCATCGGGACATGCCAACGCAATAGGCGGCCTCGGACTGGCCACGCGGGATGGCCAGGATCGCAGCCCGGAAGATCTCGGCGGTGAAGGCCGCCATATGGAGGCCGTAGGTCGCCAGCACGAAAAGCAGACGATCCCAGCGGCTGATGTCGACACCGAGACCCGCCACCATCACGGGAAGACCGTAATAGACCAGGAACAACTGGACGATGACCGGCGTCCCCCGCATGAAAGAGATATAGACCGTGGCGGCCTGATTGAGAATCCGCAGCCGGCCGAGGCGGACGAACGCCAGTCCCGCCCCCAGAATGGTGCCGGACAGAGCGCCGGACAGCACGATCAACAGGGTGACATGGATCCGGGCCAGCAGCCGCGGGAAGGCCGACAGGACGGCGGTCGGGTCGAAGAGATCGGCCATGTTATTCCTCGTCGACGAAATTGCCGCCAAGGCTCGCGACCGACAGTTGCTGCAAGGTGCCATCCCGCTTCAACAGCCGGAGCGCACTGTCGAAGTCGCTTTTGAGCCCCGTCCCGTCCTTGCGGAACAGATGAAAGGCATGGGATGTCGATAACGGGGGACCGACGATCTTCAGATGGTTCCCGAAGGTCCGGTTCAATTCCTCCACCGTTCTTTTCAGCAGGATGACCGCATCGGTGCGCCCATCCACCACATCGGCGACATAGGACAGCGCGGTCACGCCGGAGGCATAGCGGACGGCGATGGCGTTTCCATGCCGCGCGTTGTAGAGCTCGACCAGATAGGCCGTATTGGATCCCGGCTCGACCGATACCGTTTTTCCCGCCAGATCGGAGAGACCGGCGACGTCATCCCGGTCCCGGCGCACGACAAGATGCAGGACATAATTCGTGTATCCCTCGTCGGCGAACAGAAAGGCTTTCTCTCTCTCGGCATTGCGCTCGTACTGGTGGGCGGCAACGTCGATTTTTCCCGCCCGAAGGTCCATCAGGATATTGACGAACTCCTGCTGGATGATCTCGAACCGGTACTGCGGCAGCAGGGCATTGATCCGATTCAGAACGTCGATCTCGTAGCCAGCCGGACGATCATCCTCGTCAACGTAACAGTAGGGTTTCATCAGACGGCCGGTGCCGATCAGGATGGACCGCGGGCCCGCGGCCGGCCGGCCGGACGCGAGGCGACTTGCAACGCCGCCGCCAAGGGTCAGCCCGAGGGCCAGAGAAGCCCTGAGGACATGGCGCCGGGTGACGACGGGCCGGCGTCCTTCGCCCGGGATCGCATCCCTCCCGGGACTCAAGAGGGTGCCGCCGCAGCGGCGATCGTCGCCAGGGATTGACCGGCGGCGACAATGTCGCCGATCCGGCAGGAGATCTCGGTCACCGTTCCATCAATCGGGGCGTGGATCCGGTTTTCCATTTTCATCGCCTCCACGATCGCGATGACGGCGTTGCGTTCCACGCGGCTTCCCACCTCCACGGCCAGGGCAACGACGCTGCCGGGCATGGGCGCGAGAACCGCCCCGTCGCCGGGTCCGGACATGTCCTGGACGCCATCGACGACGGGCGAAAGCTGGATCCGGGTGCCGGCAACGATCATTTCCAGATGATCCCGGTGCCAGAGCGCGGCAAAGCGCATCCCGGCGACCTCTCCGCGCCACAACCCGGCCGATGTCCGTGCGGTGACCGGAATGCGCCGCCCATCGACCATCGCCTCCGAGACATGACGGTCGCGCCGCAGCAACCGCGCCTCCAGCGACACCGCCCGATGGCGATAATGGGCCCGGCCGAACGGCGCATCGGGATCGAGCGCTCTGCGGTCGAAGGGCCCCGCTCCACCCGTCCACGGCGAAGGCACCGGGGCCAGGCTGCCCGCGCCCGATCCGGTCGCCCCAGAATACCCGAGGCCAGAATACCCGAGGCCAGAATACCCGAAGCCAGAATGCCCGAAGCCAGAATGCCCGAAACGGGAACCGGCGATATCGGGGTCACCTGCCCCCAGAGCCCTCCCGGCCCCCGGCGC
>WASQ01000006.1 GCA_009712185.1 Telmatospirillum sp.
GGGGGGCGGGGGCTGTCTGATCGGTTCCGATCAGCGCCGGCCGCTATGGATATCCGGTGTCGCCGGGCGGCATGGGCGCGGCAGCGCCACCCGGTCCTCCGTTTTTCATCCCCCGCGCCGCCTCAATCGCCCTTCTTCAGAAACTCCACCCACACCGTCAGATGCAGCGTCCGTCCCTTGAGATGGTCGGGCGGGGACGGATAGGCCGCACGGGTCACGGCGCCGACCGCGGCTTCATCAAAGGAATCGAACCCCGCCGACTGAACAATTCTGACCGACGAAACCTCACCGTCGCGAAAATCGAATCCGACCCGGACCCTCCCCTGCCGTCCCATCGCCCTGGCGGCGGCGGGAAACCGCGCGGCATCCTGGACCGCTGCGCGAAGAAGGATTTCGAAGCCGGTCTCCGCCTCTCGTTGCGCGGTCGCGGGAATTGACTGGTCCCGGGTCGATGCGCCGCCGTCGGCGGGGGCCGCCTCGGCCGGTGGGGCATCCGGGGAGGCCATGGCCGGTGGCGACATCGCCACCGTTTCCCCGCGGACGGCCGGTGCCGCCGCCGGGGACGACGGGGCTGCCAGTGGTCGGGACGCCGCCTGGCCGCGTTTCGGCGGCGCGGCCGGCCGGGCCGATGGTGGCGGACTGTCCGGTCGCGCCGCCGGCGGTTCCGGCCGGGGCTCCTCGACCGGCGCGGGCAAGGCGACATGCGCCACCTGCATCACCGCGATCGGGACGGGATCGGCCGGGGGGGGATCCTGCCGCCATCGCAACAGGCCACCCACGGCCAGGATTTCCAGGGCAAGCGCCAGGCAAAAGGCCAGTCCCGGCGAAGACCGGAGCCGGGACCGGGGCCGGAGACCGGACGGGTCCCTGGCGACCGGACAGGAAACCGTCATGTCAGCGCGCCTCGCGGGCGGCAATCCCCACCTGGGAGATTCCGGCGCCACGGCAGGCGTCCATCACCGCCAGCAGTCCCTCCAGGGAGACATGGCGATCCCCCGCGATGGTCACGGAAAGCGAGGATGGATCAGGCTGCGCGGCCAATTCCGCCGCCAATCCGGCAACCGTCATCTTGCGGTGATCGAGTTCGAGATCGTCGTCCGAGGCCATGGTGATCACCAGACGGGGATGGGGAAGCGGCGCGGCCGTCCGGCTGTCGGGCAGGCTGGACGCAATTCCGGTGGCAGGAATCATGTGCAGCGTGACCATCACAAAGAACACCAGAAGAAAGAACATGATGTCGATCATCGGGATGATCTCGATCCTGGCCTTGCGTGTTTCGAAATAGCGCATCGTTCAGATCCTGGCCGCCGCCGACAACGCGTGAAGACTGCCGTCCGCGGAGACCGGACCGGAGACGGGACCGGAGACCACGAGGGGGCGCTGGGACGGAGCGGCATCGGCCAGCCGGTTGACCAGCATGACCTTGATCCGTTCCAGGTGGTGGACGATCTGACGGACGTGATTACCAAGGGCGTTGAAAAACACTAGGCCGACAATCGCGATAAACAGACCCGAAGCCGTGGCGACCAGAGCCTCGGCAATGCCTCCGGTGATCTCGGTCGGCGCGCTCCCCGGCCGGCCCAGCACCTCGAAGGAATTGAACATGCCGATGATGGTGCCAAGAAGCCCCAGAAGAGGTGCCAGCGTGACGATGGTATCAAGCAGCCACATCCGCCGGTCGATATGGGCGGCCTCGGCCATGATCGCCTCTTCAAGGAAATCGGCCATCCGGTCCGCGGCCCCGGCGTCGATCGTCTCAATCGCAGCGCAGAGGAGAGCGCCATGCGGATAGCAGACCGAGTCCTCGCGCAGGGTCTCAAGACGATGGCGGTCCAGATGCCGCTGACCGGCGAGCGCCCCCACCAGTTCGTCACCCTTGCGCAGCAGACGGTGGAGATACCAGGTCCGTTCGATGATCACGGTCAGCGCCACTGTCAGCAGCAGCGCCATGACGTAGAGGATGCCGCCCGATCCGGCGGCCAGATGCAGCAGATAGTCTGCCGTCATGATGAAACTCCTATGAAAACGGGCCGCTGGTCAGAATTTGAGAGACAGGGTGCCAAAGACGGCGCGCCCGGGATTGCTCCACCACAGGGGAACGGTGTTGGCACCCGCGTCGAGCGTGGTTCCCGACAAGCCGACGATGCTGTGATCGTCGAACAGATTGGTAACCTTGACGCCCAGCGACACCTCCCGCAGGGCGGCGGGCACGCCCTCCGGGGCCTTCAGCGTGTAGCCCAGCGCCAGATCGGCATAGAGATAGGAGGCAATGGCATATTGTGTCGCCAGATCCGGAGTGGACGCGTTCTGCCCGAACTGCGGCCCCACATATTTCCCGATCAGAGAGCCGTAAAACCCGCGGCTGTCGTTGTAGATCACCCCGAGAGCGGCCGTCTGCCGCGGCGCCTGGGCGATATAGTGGTGCGTCCGGGTGTATTTCGCGCTGTTGAGCGTGCCATTGCCGTAAACGCTGACATTGTGGCCGAGATAGTAGGTTCCCTCGACCTCGACACCCTGATAGATCGCGCCGCCGGCGTCGGTGAACACGGTGTTCTTGTTGGCGTCGGTGCTTTCGAAAAAGAAATTCGTGAAGTCGATGTAATAGATGTCTCCCGACAGGGACAGGCGATCCGACTGCCAGGCCGATCCGGCTTGAAAATTCCATGTCTTGGTGGAATCGACGGACGCGGGACGCCCGCTGGTGTAGAGCGCGTCCAGGGGAGGCGCCTCAAATCCCTTGGCGGCCTGCGCATAGGCTGTCCAGCCCGGTTCGATGACATAGTTGGCCTGCAACGCCGGCATCAGGGACAGCCAGCTATGTCCCTCCTTCGCCGGAAGACCGGTGTTCTTGTCAATGGTGGCGTCGATCGACCGGCGAACGATCGCATATTTGACCCCGGGCGTGACGGTCAGGCCGGGCACCGGCCGCCAGTCCACCTCAACATAGGGTTCCGCGGTGGTCAGCCAGTCCCGCATATTGTAGGAAAAAGGGGAGCCGGTCGCGCTGGTTGTGTAGGGAACGCCGCCCCGGCTCCAGTCGACATTGGTGGCGGCATAGACATTGGTGGCCCGGTCGAACCACATGCCGGCCTTCACCTGCGAGGCGCCGATATCCTTGGAAAGACGGAAAATGTCGCCGAAGGACCGGTATTTCTGTTCCGACAGCTTTCCGGGCACGTCATTGACCAGCGTGGTCTTTACGCCGTTCAGGTAATAGGTCTTGGTGGCGGCGCCACCGCATACCGCCCGCGCCACCGAGGATGAACAGAGATAGGTGGATCCCGCCGACCCGGCCGGGGCCCCGTTCACATCCTTGCCCTGATATCCCATCTTGTAAAAGGCGTTGGTGTAAGCCTTGTTATCGATGCTCCAGCCATCCCCCAGATCCGACACCAGCCCGATATAGTCGAAGTCGGTAACGTAGGTCGCGTAATTCGTGGCGTAATAGCCCTGGTCCCGGGGATTGTCCGACAATCCGTGATCATAACCAAATCGGGCGATCTGGGCCGGCGACGATCCCGTCGGAACATGCTGGAAGGTGTCGTTGTACATGGCGACCGCCGTCACCACGGTGTCGGCGGTCAAAGGGCTGACCAGCTTCACATAGCCGTTGGCCCGCCGGTTCGACGCATAGGTCAGGTAACCATCCGAAGTGGAATGGGAAAAATCGGCGATCAGGGCCGCCCCATTGGCCGACCTGACACTCCCCGAGTCGACCTCGGTCCCCCACAGCACGGTGTTGAAACTGCCGGCACCGCCGTAGGGGTTGATCGTGGCCCTGTCCTCCGGATCCCGGGACTTCAAAGATACGGTGCCGCCGAAGGTGGCAACGCCGATCGTCGACGCCGATCCGGGGCCGCGATCGACCTGGACCGATCCGACATCGTGCTGAGTGAAATAGACCGCCGATTGATGATGAAAGTCGGTTGGCGACCCAAGCCATGGTATTCCGTCGAAGATGATATTGTATTGCCCATCCTGGAAGCCACGAATTGAAAGAATCTTGCTTTCCTGCAATCCAGGACCATTCGGTTCTACGTTGGAAAGGCTTGGTGTATATTTAATAATATCGTCATAATTTCCAGTGATTGGCACACTGTTCTCTATGAAATGCTGACTGACCAGCGTTGTCGGCTGACCGACATCCAGCGGAGTCCGCCCGGGCGCCTGATACGGAGCCGTCGCGATTCTGGCGTCGTCCCCCCCGACCCCGCGGGCCGCCGACGAGGTCGTCTGGACGGTCCCCAGATCGAGGCTTTCGGCCGCGACCGCCGGACTTCCTCCCAGCGAACAGGCCCCCAGCAAGGCGACATGCGCAACGCGCAATATTTGTTTATCAGTCATCACTGTGCCCCACCGACAACATGAAAGAGAAGGAATCGATGGGACGCCAGATACTCCGCGGAACGGCCGCAGTCTTGACATGAGTCTGACAAAATTCTAACAATTCGATATTTCAGAGATGGTATTTATATTTTCTCATTATCCGCCACTTCATGAAGTTTCTGTGACAACAACCTCCTCTGTGACAATGGTCTTCTGGGATGAAACAACAGGTTCCGATTCTCGATTCCATCGGCCTCCGGGGCGATCCGATTGCGGTCGCCCTGGCGCAATCCGGTTTTGTTCCGCAACCCTGTGCCGACGGCGATCATCTGGCGGCCGTCGCGGCCGCCGGCCCGACCGCCGCCGTTCTGGTCGTCGCCCCGCACCCTGACGCCGTTCTGGAGATCCTGGACAGCCTGGCCCTGGTTGCGGAGACCCTGCCCGTCCTCTGTCTGTGCGACGCCTCCGCCGACCAGGAGACATCTCTGCTGACTGCGGGCGTTTCGGTCGTCCTGCCTCTCTTGTCCGTCCCATCCTCCATTCCTGTCTGGGTGGAGGCGCTCGGGCGGCTGACGGAACGGCAGAGTCCCCCGGGAACCATCGCCGGTCTCAGGCTCGACCCGGTCGCACGGGAGGCCTGCCGGGACGGCGTCCGGCTCACCCTGCGCCCCCGTGAATTCGACCTTCTGCTGCAACTGGCGGAAAGCGGGGGCCGGGCGGTTCCGGCCGACCAGTTGGCGCGGTCCTTATGGCCGGGCCAGCCGGAGGCCCGTCGCCGGCTGGTCGTCCTGGTCCACGGTCTTCGCGCCATCCTCGACAGCGGTCCCGGGGGGCCGATTCTGCATACCATGCCGGACGGCGCCTATCTTCTGTCCCCATCCGCCCCACCGTCGCGCCGGCGCGTCCGCCATCGACGGATGACGGAACGATGAACCCGGGCAGGGTTTCAGTCCGCTGAAGCGAAGCGGATGCGTCCGATGGACCGCGGGACACCGGGGCGCTGATATCGCGACAAGCCCTGACTGCGTAGTCGCCCGGATAGCGCGCGCCGTTTCCATGACTTACCGTTCCTTCATGAGGACGGCGACAACGGCCGTCCAGAGAGCAAGAGTGGACAGATGCGAGTCTTGGTCATTGGCCGCCATTGCGGGCCGACGCAACGGATCGCGCGCATCCTGCGCGAGGCCGGCTGGGACGTCGAACGGCTCTCCGGCGCCGACGCCCTCCATGACACCGTCAGCCCGCCGGCCGGCTATGACGTCGTCATCGTTCAGCCGGCGGACAAGGTTTTGGCATCCGGGATCCTGTCCCGCCTCCGTCACCGGTTTTCGCCATCGCTCCTTCTTGTGTCCGGCGGATTCCGGCCCGAAGAGCGGCTGTCCGCGCTGGCAACCGGCGCCGACGACATGCTGGACGCCGACGCGCCCGGGCCGCTGCTGATGAGCCGGCTGATCGCCCTTCTGCGGTTGCGCCGTCGCGAGATGCGCAAGACATACCGTCTGAAAGGGATGACCGTCGACATCGCCAGTCGGCGGGTAACCCGCGACGGCCGCGATATCGCCTTGTCGGCACGGGAATTCCAGCTTCTGGTTCTGCTGATGCAGAATGCCGGGCGCCCCTTGTCCCGAAGCACGATCATCGACCGGCTCTGGCCGGACGATCTTTCGGTCGCCGACAATGCGGTGGATGCCCTGGCATCGCGGCTGCGACGAAAGATCGACGGGCCGTTTGAAACGCCTCTGATCGGAACGATCAGGGGTGTCGGCTATACCCTTGCCGCCGGCGACGACACCGCGACCGGATCCGGGGAAGCCGCCTGGAAACGCTCCTCTGGCCGGGACTGGCGGGCGGTCGCCTGACAAGAGGCCGCCGGCCTTACCGCCCGGCGTGCCATGGGGCTCCGCCCTTGCGTCCGGTCATCCGGCCCCGTCCAGAACAAGGTGGATCAGGGCCGGCAGATGGGCGCACCGCATCTTTTCCATCACCTTCGCGCGGTGGTTCTCCACCGTCCGCGGGCTGATGTCGAGCCGGGCGCCGATCACCTTGTTGGAGTGACCGGCGACCATCAGATCCATCACCTCGCGCTCCCGCGGGGTCAACGACCGCAGGCGACATGCGACGTCCTGACGGTCCTCCTGCGATCGCCTGGCCCGCCCCCCGCGGTCCACCGCCTCGCGCACCGCGGTGATCAGGGCGGCAACGTCGAACGGCTTTTCGATGAAGTCGCAAGCCCCGGCCTTCAGGGCGGCAACGGCCTTGGGTACATCCCCCTGCCCGGTGATGACGATGGTGGGAAGAAGGATCCCACGACGGCACAGTTCCTGCTGCAAGGCCAGCCCCGACAGGCCGGGCATGTGAATGTCGGCCAGAAGACAGCCGCCCCCCCCGGCGGCGCCCGACTCGAGAAACGCCTCGGCGGACGGAAAAGCCTCCGCCCGCAATCCCTCCGACAGGAACAACTCGCACAGGCCGTCGCGGACGGCCTCGTCGTCATCGACAATGAACACGGTGGGATCGGTAATCGTCATGATGGTTGGTCCTCTGCCGGCGACACCGCCCTCAATGTGAAATGCATCACGGCGCGCGGAAACTCGTCCTCGTCGGCCCAAAGCTGTCCGCCATGGGCCTGCACGATCGAACGGCTGATCGACAGCCCCAGTCCCATGCCGGACGGTCTGGTCGTCAGGAAAGGGGTGAACAGTTGCGCCGACAGTTCGCTTGGGAATCCGGGGCCGCTGTCCTGCACCGTGACCCGGACCCACGCGTCGTCATCACGACGGGCCTGAACACGGATCGAGCGCGTCCCTTCTTCGGGAGACAGCCCGTCGAATGCCCCCAGGCTGTTGCGCAACAGATTGATCAGAACCTGCTCGATCTGCAGGCGGTCGACGTCGACCACAAGCCCGGGCGCCGTTTCGACCGTGATGGCGGCCCCGATCCTTTCGGCTTCGTCCGCCAGCAGGACCATCACCTCCGCGATCAGATCGCCGACCACCACCGGCGCCGTCTCCAAGGTGGCATTACAGACGAATTCGCGCAGGCGGCGAACCACGTCGGCCGCTCTCGCCGCCTGTCGCGACGCCTTGTCCATCTGCTCGATCGCCCGTGGCGGCACCTCCGACGCGGCCAGCAGACGCTGGCAGGCGCCGATATAACTCACCACCGCCGACAGCGGCTGATTGAGTTCATGGGCCAGAACCGCCGCCAGTTCCCCGGTCAGCGCCGCCCTGGACAGCCGTTCCACCTCGGCGCGGCGCCGGTCGATCCTGGACCAGGCCAATTTGCGTTCGGTGATATCGCGAACGGCGACGATGGTTGTGCGCCGGCCGGCGATGTCGATCGCCGCGGCCGATGCCTCCACCGGTGTCCGGCTGCCATCCGAGGCCGTCACCACCGTCTCGCCGCTGCCCCCGGAGGACGGCAGCGCGACCAGACCGTCCAGCGTCCTGCCCAGAAGATCCCCGGAGGGATGGCCGCAAAGCCTTTCAAACCGCTGGTTCGCCATATCGATCCGTCCGCCGGCGTCCAGGATCAGCATGCCGTCCGGCGCCATGTCGATAATCGCCTTCAGCCGCGCCTCTCCCTGGATCACCAACGCCCGCGCCCGTTCCCGTTCCGACACCACCGCGCCCAGCAGCAAACCGGTGGAGGTCAGCGTCACCATCAGGATTTGCAGCTTCAGAACCTGATTCGGCTGCAATCCGAACAGACCCATCGCCCCCAGGAAGGTGATTTCAAGCGCCATCAACAAGGGCGCGACCCCGGGCAGCCCGAAACGCGCGGCCACCCAGACCAGCGGAATGAACAGGGGATAGAAGCGCGATCCCACCGTTCTTGGAAAAATCAGGGCGAGACAGACGATCACCGCAAGCATCTGGACCGCGCATTCCCAGCGGAATAATCGTTTCCGGATGCCTCCCGATCGGGGAATGCGACGCAACACCAGAAGGAACGGTCCGGTCACGGACACGCCGATCATATCGGAAAGCCAGTAGCGCAGGATCGGGGGATCCTTCAGCCAGTAACCGGCGACGGACGGGTCGACGGACCCATCGACCGGATGTCCCGCGATCGTTGCCAGAAAAATGAAGGAAAGCGCGCCGACCGCCGCCGACGCCGCCGATATCCCGACAAACCTCAGAACATCCTCGAATCCGCGAAGATCCGGATCGATCCTGAGCGACCCCCGCATGAGAAGGGCGGCCCCACCATAAATCGCCTGCTCGACCAGCAGGACGACAGCCGGCCATCCGTCGCTGCCGTCGTTCCCGATGCCGGCCGCCATCGACAGGACCGGCGCCGCCAGGGCCAACGGCAGCCACCCCGGACCGAGCAGCAGGATCAGAACCAGTCCGAGGGCCGGCCGGGGATTCCAGGGCGGAATGGCGCCAGGAAACGGCGGCAGGACGGGCCAGCCGACGTTCAGGAGGGCATATGCGCCAAGGAAGGCAAGGGCGATCGCCAGACGGTGCCCGAACGGAATATCGGGCCTGACCGGGATATGGGGCCTGACCGGAATCGGGCCGGCGGCACCCGCCGCATCAAATGGGAAGGTCATGGACGGTGGACGGAAAAGGGCATCGGGGAGAGACTGTATACGGCCCCATGCCCAACACCCCTTGATCCTTTTATGACAGCCCGGATCCCTCGTGCACTGAACCAGACAAAAGGTTCAGTGCACGAGAGTCTGCCGGAGCGAAAAAAATCTGCTTTTTCAACGCTCAAGTGTCGCGCTGGCTGGAGTGCATTGACAAATTTTGTGACTCTTTTGTTTGCGTCAATGCAAGAGCAGACAGTCTGCTGGCACCGCGTCGCGGACAATCCTCTGGAAGTCGGCAAGGCGGCACAGCCCGTCGCCGTCGGACGCACATCCGGGTATCCGCAATTCCGCCGAGGCCGGGGGATTGGCGTCCCCCAGAACAGCGGCCGCGCGGGTCTGTTCCAGTGTCTGTGAGAAGACCAGAGCCCGGACGCCGCGGTCTCCGGACGCCGGGTTGCGCCAGATCTCGAACACCAGAGCGGTTCCCGGCGCCGTATGGTCCGGCTGTCCCTCAAGCGCCCAGTCAAGCCCCAGCAGCCCGGAAACATTGGACAAGTTGGTATCATGCCCCATGAACAGGATAAACCGGGCACCGTCGGGAACGGGAACCTGAACCGGCTGGACTGAGATATTTCCCGGCTTTTCGGCCGTTGCTGCGCCACGCCGGAGCCCGGTGGCATCGAGAATCTGCCCGGCCAGCGGCGCCCCGCGGTGAGAGGCGATATAAGGGGTTTTCCGCGCCAGATCGGCATAAAGGTTGTGCAGCACCATCACATCGGCCAGATCACCGGCCGCAAGCCGCCCCCATCCGACCTTGGACATCGGAAAACCCTCGCTGTATTCCAGCAGCAGATTTTCAGCGATCGAGGAATCGCTGGCGAGAGGACCGGTCAAACGGATCTCGTCGCCCGACGACCGGATCTGCTGACGGCGGTCGTCCGCGGTCGCAGATCCGGTCGTGCCGGGCCGCAGGACCTGACGCAAACGCTCGTGTGCCCGCTCATAGTCCGGTCCCAGATTGTCGAGGTCGGCGCGCGCAAGAATGGCCTGGCGCGCTTTTTCCCCATCGACGCGACAATAGCCGCCCGCCCATGGATCGAACAGGGGATCGTCGGTGCCGGCGACCCGGTGATGCGCGGACAGGCCGCACCCGGGGAACATCCCGGTCAACAGGGCCCGCCCGCTTTCCCTGGTTCTCTGATCCCCGGAGTCGGCCCAGACGAAGACACTGTCGGGCGCCGGACATCCGGTCGCCGGGATCAGCTCCCGTCCGGCATACCGGGCTTTCAAAAATGCCCCCATCCGCTCCAGGGCCCGGGCTCCATGGGGCGTCAGAATTCCCGGCGCGACCGGCCATTCGGGCCAGGGCTCGGACGCGAACCGGGCAAGTTCGGCGGGACTTTTGGTCGGTGAACGGACGCCATGGCGTTCGATCACCACAACCTTCTCAAGCGACCATCCGTCTCCGGCAACGGCCGGCAAGGGGCCGCACAACAAACCGAGAAGGGTAACGATCACGACGGGTCTCATGGAAGGCATCCGGCGGCAGTTTCATCCGGGCATGGCAATACAGCGCGAAGGCCGGCATCACAATCCGGGCGACTACGGATATCGCCTATCCGCACGGCCGGCACCTCCTCATCGCCCCTATCCCCCGCCCCGATGCCGGTTTGCCGCCCATTTCCCGCGAATAGGAGGGAATACCCACACATTTTTTGTCTACAACCCGCCGTTTCGTGTCAAAAGAAGCGCCTCGTTCCTTGGGGGGCACGACGTCGTTCGTTCAGGAGTACCATGGCTCAGTCCGACCGTGACGGATTTACCAGCGCATTCGGCGTCCTGGTGGCGACCCTTGGGTCGGCAGTGGGACTAGGCAATATCTGGAAATTTCCATCGCTCACCGGCGCCAACGGCGGTGCCGGTTTCCTGCTGCTTTATCTCGCCTCGACCGTGCTGGTGGGGCTTCCGGTGATGATCGTCGAGACGATGCTGGGCCGGACGGCGCGCGCCAACGCGGTGACCAGCTTCGAGACCGTGGCGCCGGACGGCCAGTGGTGGTGGAAGGGCATCGGCTGGATGGGCTTTGCCGCCTCTTTGTTCATTCTCGCCTTTTATTCCGAGGTCGCCGGCTGGGTCTACGCCTACATCTTCAAAGCGATGTCGGGCGAAATCGCCACCGTGGACCCGAAGGTGGCAGGACGGGCATTCGACGGGCTGGTTTCCGATCCGGTCGGCTCCCTGACCTGGCAATGGGTCGTGCTGGTGCTGTGCGGGGGCATCATCATGTTCGGCGTGTCGAAAGGGATCGAGGCGGTAACCCGGAAACTCGTCCCCCTGTTGTTCATCCTTCTGCTGGTCCTGTGCGGGCGCAGCCTTACGCTGCCCGGCGCGACCCAGGGTCTCGCCTTTCTGTTCAGCCCCGACTTCAGCAAGATCACCCCGGTGGTCATCATGACCGCCCTGGGGCTCGCGTTTTTCAAGCTGTCGCTCGGGATGGGAACGATGCTGACCTATGGCAGCTATTTCCCGGACGACCAGAACATTCCGGCGACCACCACCCGGGTCATGCTGGCCGACCTGTCCGTGTCCCTGCTGGCCGGCATCGCCATATTTCCCGCGGTCTTCGCCTTCGGGTTCGAACCGGCGGCCGGCCCATCGCTGGTCTTCATGATTATTCCGGCGGTCTTCACCTCGATGCCGGGCGGCACCGTCTTCATGACCATTTTCTTCCTTCTGACGGCCATTGCCAGCATCGGCGCCATGCTGTCCCTGCTGGAGGTCCCGGTCGCCGTCCTGTGCGAACGCTATGGAATGAAACGTGGAACCGCCTCACTTTGCACCATCCTGGCAATCGCCCTTCTCGGCCTCCCCGCCGCCCTGTCCCACAGTGCCGCGGCCCATCTGACGCTGTTCGGGCTGAACGCGTTCGATCTTTATGACTTCCTCAGTTCGAACGTTCTGATGCCGGTCGGCGGCATCCTGATCTGCCTGTTCGTCGGCTGGGTCTACGGTCTGCCGGAACTGGAGCGGCACCTGTCCAATAACGGCGATCTCAGGAACCGGCCGCTGATCCGCGGAGTCTTTCTGCTGGTCCGCTATATCGCGCCCCTGTCCATCGCGGTCATTCTGCTGAACGGCCTGAAGCTGTTGTGACCGCGCCAGTCCGCGTTTTCCCATCCCCGGAAACGTCTGACCGGGAACGGGAAAACGCGGTCAGCGCGCAATGCCTGCGAAACTGGAACCCCAGTCCCGCTGTTCAATAATCCGGATGCACTAAGGCCCTCGCCACCGGATACAGACCTCATACCCGCCGGATCTTGACCTTCGCAGTGTTGATCGATCGATTATCAAATGAGATACAACTTTTGCACGATGAGTGCACATTTGACACCACCATGTGTCGGTGTTTCATCCGGAGGGGCGATGCCTTCCGGCATGGTCCCGATCCGACCGGGCAACAAGAAAAATGCTGTGCCGACACCGGGTACCGGAACAGGTCGAACTCAACGGCCGCCAACGGTGCCCTTGGACACTCTTGGTAGGAGACATAGCACAGTGATGACGATAGAAAAACTGACAGAACGGGAAATCGAGGTATTACGATGGACAGCAAGTGGGAAAACGTCGGGAGAAATCTCCGACATTTTATCCATTTCTGTCAATACGGTAAACTTTCACCTAAAAAACACTATTACAAAATTAAGAACAGCAAATAAAACTGCCGCCGTATTTGAGGCGGCTCGGGCCGGGATTTTGTCCTGACCCCACCAAGTCTGGTAGTTGCAAGATCAGGGGGCTGCGCAAACAATGCCGCCGGATGGGCCATCCGGGACGATTCCATGGCGACGGCAGCGCAGGGGGAAGACGCCGGGATGGACGACCGTCCGTCCCGGCGTTCCGTTGTCCGGCCTCCCTTTCCCGGTCCCCTTGTCCCGGGACGACCGGCCGGCGCGGAGATCCGCCGGTGCGCAAAAACAGTCGGAACGAGGTGCGACATGCTTGCCGGGAATTCCCAGCCGACGGCAGCGCCGGACGTCACGGCGCTCAACATCAAAGTGATGGAGAGACTGGCGCGAACCTGGAGCGAGCGGGTCGCCGTTCGCAAGGATCGCCTTGACCTCGACGCCTACTACGACCCGACAATTCCGGATTTTCCGATCGAGATCATTCCCTTCGCCCGGGATCCCGAATTTCAGGAGGCCTATGACCGCCTCGATGACCGGGCGAAACTGCGTTACCTCGCGGCGGTCTGGATCGGATACAACGAAAGGGTGATCTTCATCGAAGATGACATCGTCCAGCCGGTCTGCGGCCTGCTGCGCAAAAACCGGCTTCCCGGGGTCGCCGATCCGGTCGTGCAGCAGGTCATCGCGCAGACACAGGTGGACGAGCAGTTTCACACGCTGATGTGTCTTGAAGTCTGCGAAAGCGCCCGCCGCCGTCATGGCATCCGGGACTACCGGCTGCCGCCGCCTCTGCTTGCCAAACGGATGCGCGAACAGCTCGACGCGGCCGACGGCCCCTACGCCCACGCCTTGATCCGCACAGCCTATGGAACGGTCTCGGAAACGACGATCCACGACTATCTGCGCAAGCTGTCCACGGTGGAGACCATCCAGCCCCTGAACCGCATTCACACTGAGTTGCACCGGCGCGACGAAACCGCGCATGGCACGATCTTTCTCGAACTGGCCCGATCGATCTACGCCAATCTCGACTCCGGCGCGAAGGAACTCTTTCACGACATTTTCGAACGGGCACTGCATGACTCGGTCGAAATCGACGTGGATTTCTGGGCCTCGACCCTGCCCTACGTCGAGGCGCGCGACTGGACGCCGTTCGTCCAGCGGCTGCGCCTGGATCTGGCGCAAAAGCGGATCGGCCGGGACTATACCGGCTTGCGGCAGCTTCTGGACGATCTGGGGATCACCGCGCGCCTCGACTTCGTCTTTGAATGAGGGACAGGCCGACCATGCCGGAAGGAGAGCCGATGGCACCCGGGATCCGCACGCTGGACCATGTGGTGGCCTACCCCGACACAGACGCCGGTGGCATCGTCTATCACGGGCGCTATTTCGACATGGCGGAACGGTCCCGCCAGGACATCCTCGCTCAGGCGGGACTGTCTTATGCGCTTCTTGAGCGTGATTACGCGACGATGCTGGTCATCTACCGGATCGGCGCGCTCTATCACGCCTCCGCCATGCTGGAGGACCGGCTTACGATCCGCACCGTCATCGCGGACTGCGGACCGGCCCGGACGACCTGGGTCACGACGGTCAGCCGGAGCGGCGAAAAGCTGGTGACCGTGCGCGCGGAAATTGTCGCGCTCGACATCGGGACACGGGCGGTGAGGACGCATCCCGGGATCCTGCTCGACCGGCTGGCGCCTTTTCACGAACGGGCCTCTCCCGGACCGGTATCCGCCCGGATATGACGCCGCCGCCGGCGGACCGGTCAGAGGCTCTCCGGAATAACCAGAAGAGCCCGGGCCCGGTCCCGGATGTCGGCAGGCAGAACCGTGGCCCGGCCGGCGTCGGCATCCACGAACACCGTCACCAGTTCCGCACGGGCCGCCAGAACGCCGGTCTCGGCCAGCCGCATGTCATGAAAAATCCGGATGACCTTATCCCGGACCTCGACGATACCGCTGCGGTTTTCCACGAGATCGCCTGGAAACAGCTCCTGCCGGTAGGTGATTTTCTGTTCGACCGCCGCCATCCGCCGCCGTTCACGGGTAAAGAAGGAGGCAGTCAGCCCGACGCTCGCCAGCAACGCCCAGGTCGACTGGTCGAACATCGCCACATAGAACTGCACATTAAAATGCCCCATATGGTCCAGCTGCCAGGGGTAGACCATTCCCTTGAACGTGATCGGCAGATCCATGTGATGGCGTCCTTCCCGGGGTTTCTGGTGTCGACGGGACATAGGGAAACCGGTCTTCCGGCCCCATTCCCCTTCCTGCCCCCGGCCGGAGAAGAGCGGGCGGACCGGACCATCTCCGCATCCCGGCCACGCGGCCAACGGGGTGACTGTCCCCGAAAATCCGCCAGCCGGCGATCCAGCGGCAGAAGTGGGGACGGGCCGGACGCGCCGCAAGCAATGCCTTTGTCGAAGACGTTATGTCCCAGGCAATAGCGCCCGACTCCGGTCCTGGTTCTTCCCCGTCACAACCGGGGGCGGCTGGCGGCGCCGGCGATGATCATCTTCTGGATCTCTGAGGTGCCCTCGTAGATCCTGAGCGCCCGGATCTGGCGATAGAGCCGTTCCGGCAGACTGTCCGCGACCAGCCCGGCGGCACCCGACAACTGCACCGCCTCGTCGATCAGGCGGGCGGCTCCGTCGGTGGCAAACAACTTGGCCATGCTGGCATGGGCGACGACGTCGTCGAGATCCCTGTCGAATTCGAACGCGGCACGGGCTACCAGCAGGGCCGCGGCATCCAGAAACATCGCCATGTCGGCGATCTTGTTCGCGGTTCCCTGGGTCTGGATCAGGCGGCCCCCCCCCGCCACCTCGCGGCCCCGGCACCACTCCACCGTCGACTGAAAGGCGCGGCGGGCGAAGCCGATGGCGGCCGCCCCGACCGCCACGCGATAGAAATCGAGGATTTCCATCGCATAGCGGAAGCCGCCACCGCCCTGCCCGATCACCGCGTCGCCCGGCAGCCGGCAGCCGTCGAAATCGAGGCTTCCGAAGGCGCGGGGCGCCATCAGGTCGATCGCCCGGGTGCGCAGCCCCTCTTTTCCCCCGGGGACCAGCAGGAAGCTCAAGCCAAGCCCGCCCGGCCCTTCCCCGGTCCGGGCCAGGACCATGTGGTGATCGGCGATCGTCGCGTTCGACACCCAGGTCTTACCACCGGTCAGGACGAACTCATTCCCATCCCGCACCGCCGAAGCAGCCAGGGCCGCGAGATTGGAGCCCACCGCCGGCTCCGACAGCGCGAGCGAACCGATGATCTCCCCGTCCCGCAGGGCGGGAAGCAGGTCCCGCTGGCCGGGGGCGGTGGCGAACCAGGCAATGGGCGCCGCCGCCAGCCCCTGGATGGTAAAGGCGAAATCGATCAGATCATCGAGATAGGCCAGCGCCTCACGGATCAGGCAGACGGACCTGAGGTCGGGACGGTCGCGGCCCTCTGCCGGATCGACCGCAAAAGCGAGCCAGCCCTCCCGACCCAGCAGCCGCGTGTAGCGGCGCCCCCGCTCATCCTCGCTTTCCCCGGCCAGCGACGCCGGAAGCATGGCGTGACGCGCGACCCAGGATTCCAGGCGGGCGGCCAGAGCCCGATGACGATCCTCGTAAAGCGGCAGGGCCAGAATGGCCGGATCGAAAATCGTCACCGAAGCATCGCCCGTCGCGGTTTTCCGGACCAGGGTTCCGGCATCCGTCATCGTCATTCCTTGATCTCCTGCTGTCCGCCTTTTCGATCCGGGAGGCTTCGGCGCCCCGGCCGGTCAATCCGCCGTCGCTTTCGGCCCCGCGCACAGGCGGATCACGTTTCCGGCCAGACTGCGGCAGGTCAGCGCCCGCATGTCGGCGGGATCGAACTGAACGGCGTAAAGGGCCTCCAGCCGAACGGCGATGTCGATCAGTTCGACCGACGTCACTCCGCAATCCGTCAATGCCAGATCCGGATCGACGTCGGAGGCGGACACCGACAGAACGGTGGCAACCATCTCGCGGACGGTCCTCTCGACCTCTCCGGCGGGCCGCCCCCCATCCCCGCCTTCCGCGACGGGCGAAGCGATCACCGTTCCAGCTCCGCCAGTTTGCCCGGGATTCCCGCCCACCGGGCGGCATCGGGCAAAGCCGGACGCCTCTCGCAAATCAGCGGCCACAATCCGGCCAGTTCGCGATTGAGGTCCAGATAGGCGGCCTCATCGGCCTCCAGCTGGTCGTGTGCCTTGATCGCCTGGACCGGGCATTCAGGCTCGCAAACCCCGCATTCGATACAGGCATCGGGATCGATCACGATATAGTTCGGCCCCTCATGAAAGCAGTCGACGGGGCAAACGGTAACGCAGTCGGTGTGTTTGCATTTGATGCAGTTCTCGGTCACCACATAGGGCATGGCGTGCCTCCTTAAGCTCTGATCTGCGACTGTTGGGAAACGACGGCGCCCGGCGCCCGCCGGACGCACAGGCGCCCCGACCCCTGGCCGGGCGCTCCGGGGCGGCGGGGATGCATGACGACCGATGCGACCGTGCACTCGCGTCGCACATCGCCGTCGGCCGGGACAAGGATGGGGGGCGTTTCCAGAACCTCGAAAAGGTCCTCGTCGGTGGCATCGGCGGTCAGACGGTCGAGACGATCCCGGCAGGCCTGAAGGCGGCGCAGGGACGATGTCCGGGCGAACGGGTTCAACTCGTCGCGCTCCAGGAATCCGGGGTGCAGGAAATGATTCGCATGACAAAGCGGGGCGTCCGCCAGCAGGGCGATCTCTCCCCGGATATGCTCGACCATCACCGCCCGCTCCGGCTCGCAGATCGTAAAGGTCCGCGAACTGGCGAGGGGGAGATCCGCTAACAGGGCCAGACAGTCGTCGATGTTATCCGCGTGTTCCAGAAGATGGCGGATCGTCATATATCCGGGAATGCCCGGCTCCCAATCGCCCGCCAGCACCAGATTGATCCCGATCGCGAGGCCCCGGTCGTTCATGCCAAGATAGCCCAGCAGTCCGGTGAAGCTGACCATCCACAGGCGGCGACCGCAATCGTCGGGAGCGATCTCAAGGACGCAAAGTTCGTCGGCCATATGTCCGTTGAGATCGATGGTCTGGCAGAGGCTCCATCCCCGGGGACCGGATCGGACGAAGGTGGTGCAGTCGCCTCCGCACCGGACCGACTGATAGCCCGCGATTTCCCGCCGCAACTGCAAAAGCCAGGCGTCGGTCAGGGAGATCCCGGCCCCCATGGCCAGTCCCGCCACCTCTTCCGCCATCGCCGGCACCCGTTCCCCGATCACGGCGCCATAGCGCGGCACATCGCGCCGGAGCTCCCCCCCGGTCCTGCCCGTGATCGCCTCCAGCCGGGCGCTGCCGTCGGCGAGAAACCGGTGAATCGCGGCGCGCCGTGCCAGTCCATGACGATATCCGATCTCGTGCCGGTTGCCGGACAGACGCATCCGGCAGTCGACGCCCGCGGCCACAACCACGGCATCGCCTCCCCCCTCTGTCACGAGCGGGACGGACATGGTGCCGGACGGCATGGATGACAACTCCATCGGCAGGCCCCTCCCTCGGACGTCCGGCCGTTCGCCGGCACGACCTCAATATTTTTTATGGAGCGACGCCGCAACTACCAACCTTGGTGGGTGTTCCGGTCTTTCACACCACCGGAGAACGGCGGCCCACCAAGGTTGGTAGTTGCCCGTCCGGTCCGCCATTGGCGACAGTCGACAACCGGGTACGCCACGACCGGTCCGGACGGACGCCGTCCGGAAATTTGACAAAGGGAGGATGCGATGGCCGCTTTGACCGCGATCATGGATGACATCCGCGACGATCTGATTCTGGGGCAGCTCGGCCTTGCGGCGGAAGGACTGTCCGCCCGGGACATTGCCGAGGACACGCCCTTGCTGGACGGCGGTCTGGCGATCGATTCCGTCGCCGCCCTCGACCTTCTGGTCGCCGTCGAACAGAAATTCGGGGTCCGTATGCCCGGCTTCGATAAGGACTTCATCCGGACAACCTGTGCCACGCTTGGCACGCTGGCCCGTTTCGTCGAGTCCGCGGTCAGGGAAAAAACTGCGGCTCCCTGACGTTTCCCATGTCCCGGGTGGGCATACCGACCGGCGATACGAATAGCGGGATCGCCCAAAGGTTTCGAAGAAACCTCACTCAAGGCAGCCTGGAGCCCGCCTCAGGCGTCGTCCGGTAAAAATGAACGAACTGCCCGATGCAGCGATGCGGATCCGTGGATGGCGTAATGACCGCCCTCGACGATTTGCAGCAACGCCCCTGGAACCGCCGCCGCAACCGCCGCCGCCGAGTCCGGATGGATCAGATCGTCAGCCAGGGCATGCAACACCAGGGTAGGCAGATGGAGACGGGCCAGCACCGGCCGCCAGGAAATATCCAGACAAGCGGCCGGCAATCGGGCGTAGCGATGGGTGGCATGATCGCTTTGAAACGGAAGGGCGTTCAGCGCCTGCAAGGGCGCGTCCGGATCATCGGCCGCCGGTCGCCGGCCTTGTTGCAGCAGGGTGCGAACCAGGGCGGCGTAACGCGGCCCCTGCCGGGAAACCGTCCGCCACAGGGGCAGCATCGTGCGCTGGTATTGGGTCTCTCCACCGCCGGACCCGTCGGTTTCCGCGCCGCTGTCCTCCGCCTTCTCCAGCACCATCGAGGGACTGATGACGATCCATCGGGCGGCATCGACCAGACCACCGGCCAGCGCGGCGGCGGCGACATTGACCCCCGAACAGAAGGACACGACGGCCGCCAGCCGGCCGGGACTGGCGGCCAGCACATCGGCGGCGTCCTGGGCATGGCGCGCGACCGACAGATCGACGTCGTCCCCGACGGCGCGATCATCGGGCAGTCCCCGGCTTTCCCAGGTGACGACATGATGGCGGGCGGACAGAATCCGGACCAGGGGCGCCAGAAAGAGAGCCGAAACTCCCAGGGCATTGACGATCAAAATTCCGGGACGACGGCGATCGCCGGCCTCCAGCGCGACAAGCGGCACGCCGTCGCCGGCGATGACATCCCTCTGGCGGAACACCAGCCGGTCGGCGTATAGGGGCGACGCGCGTACTCCGGCGTCCAGATAATTGAAATCCGGATGGGACATGTTCAGGTCTCCCGCCGTCGCATCGCGCATCGTCCGCCCTCCTCACTGTTCCTGGGGCTTACCGCCCGCAGGCGGGTCCGGCCTCGACCAGAAGACAGGCCGCGGCCGGCCCCCAGCCCCGGACAACCAGCGCATGCGCGCCGGCGGATCCCGGGGCCAGAATGACATCCGCCAGATGGACAGGGGCCCCGGCCGCCAGATAATCCACGACGCCGGAAACGGACGGCCTGATCAGATGCACGGTCGGAATGACGCCGGCCCGCGCCGTTCCGGCAAGCGCCCGGTCGACCAGCGGCGCCCACCAGTCGTCGCCGTCGGAACCGGTCCACCCCTGGGACCAGCCGAGAATGGCCGGTCCCGACGCCTCCCCGGGCGACGCCTTTCCGGCCGTCCCGTCCAGCAGAACCAGTCCGGCTGCGGGCTGAACCGGACCGCCCGACCGCCCGAACCGGACCGCCCCCCCCTCTCCCGGCCAGTCGAAACCACCGGCCAGCATCGCCGGAGCCCGTCCGCCCCGGATCATACGGCAGGCCATGATGATGGCGTCAATGCCGGATTGATATCCGAGGAACGTCAGGTTGGGTCCTTGCAGGTCGTGAAAGGACGCGACGATCGCCGTGGCCGCATTTGCAAGCCCGGTGGCATACCAGGAGGGTGTGACCGACACGAACCCGGATTGCCGGGCCACGGTCAGCGTTCGCTGTGCGACGTCGCCGGCCCCCAACAGCGTTCCCAGGCTGACTCCGATGGCGGGGCGCGCCCCCCCGGCGGCGCCCAGGCAGGGACCGGTCGCCGCCAGCAGGAAGCGCATCTTTTCGGACAATGCGCCCACCTTCGGCGACCGCCGGTCACGGACCAGAAGGTCGTCGCCGATCTTGCCGTCCGGCCCCGGCCGGTGGACCGCGGTGGAAAGAATGCGAATTGCCGGCGCGCTCATCGTTCCATCTCCACGGCGCCGGTCGTACCGGTTGGCGGATCGGACACCACCATCACACAGTTGTTGCCCCCGAAACCGAAGGCGTCGACCAGCAGATGCCGTCGTCTCCGACCGTCCGGGCGTGGCAGGGGCCGTGACGTCGCGGTGACCACATCCAGCCCGCCCAACGCCGGATCGATCGACCAGTCCTGGCCGGCAACCGGCGGCAATCCGTCCCCGTCCAGGGCGGCGACGGCGGCCAGCAGGGAGAACGCGCCAGCCGCGGCCTGGGGATGCCCGAGAACTGCCTTGATCGAGGTGACGGGGGGCAACAGGACCTCCGCGAACAACCTCTTCAAGGCCTCCACCTCATTGATGTCATTGGTGGGTGTCCCGGTTCCATGAGCCAGGATCCCCACGATGTCCGACGGCCCGATCCCGGCATCCTCAAGCGCCCCGGCCATGGCACGCACCAGCCCCTCCACCGCCGGGGCGGTGACATGTCCGGCGTCGCAGCCCAATCCGAAACCGCTGATCACGGCGCGGATCCGGGCCCCCCGGGCCAGCGCCCGCTCCAGCGGCTCGAGACAGACCGCCGCCGCTCCCTCGGACAGAACGACGCCTCTGCGGCCGGCTCCGAACGGACGGCACCGGTCGTCCGACACCAGTCTCAGGCTGTTGAATCCCAGCAGCGTATATTCCAGCAGCACGTCCAGACCGCCCGCCACCATGGCGTCCGCCTCGCCGTCCGCCAGCATCGCGGCGGCGAGGGCCGGCGCGGAAAGCCCTGAGGAACAGGCGGAGGACAGCATCGCCGTCGGGCCGCCCCAGGCAATGCCGGGAGATGCCAACAGGATGGAGGCGTCAGCCTCGTCCATGCCGGGCGGACGGCGGATGCCGGCGATGCCGTCCTCGACCGCCTCGACGCCGCCGGTCGTCGTCGCCAGAACGCAGCCCAGCCGCGATACCAGACCATCGGACAGACCGGCATCGCGGAGCGCAGCCCCCACCGTCACATCGGCCAGAATCGCCGCCCGGTCGCGGTCCGGCGCACCATGTTTTTGCCAGAAGGCTTCGGGGATCGCGACCACGCGGTCCACCGGCAATCCGGGAACAGGGCGTTTCGGCCAGGTCATGGCAAGGTCGGGACCGGTGGCGATGGCGCGACGGAAGGGGGCCTCCCCCTCCCCGGCGGGGCAAACGGCGCCAACGCCGGTGATGGCAATCGTCATCGTCATAGGCAGGATCCTTGCGGGCTTCCCCTGCATTGACCCGGTCAATGCGGCCAATGCGCCAGGTTACGTCAAAAGGAAAAAACTCCGCCTCGTCATGGACCGGGACGACGCGGCAGATGTTCGGCCCCGAAACGGCTGCTGCGGATGGCCGGCCACTCCCCGCGCAGGATGCTGTAGTAGACGGCGTCCCGGCGACGGCCGCCCGGCATGACATTGAAACTGCGCAACGTTCCCTCCTCGGTCGCGCCGATGCCTTCCAGGCCGCGGCGGGCGGCAACATTGAGAACGTCGGTCTTGAACTCGACCCGTTCGCATTCCAGCGTTCCGAAGGCGTAATCCAGCAGCAACGCCTTGGCGGCGCGGTTGACCCCGCTGCGCACGAACTCGCGGCCGACCCAGGACCAGCCGATCTCCAACCTCAGATCGCGCGGCGAGAGATTGCCGAATGCCGTCCCGCCCGCGATGCGGCCGCTGTGACGGTCGACGATCGTGAACACCAGCCGCGTCCCCGCCAGCCAGTCATGAACGGCCTGTTCGATATAGGCGTCCAGATCGTCCTCGGTCTCCAGCACCGACACGAAATAGCGCCAGATGTCCGGATCGAAGGCGATCCGGGCATAACCGGCCTTGTCCTGGAACGACAGCCGGCGCAGCCGGACCAGATCGTTTTCCAGCACGACGCTTTTCAATGCCCCCAAATTCCAAGCCATCGCCCTTCCCCCTTCAGACGGTCACTTATCAGGCCGCCACCCTCGCCGCCAGCAGGGCCACGATATCCGCCGGCCGTTTCAGACGTGCCAGATCGTCCACGTCGAAATCGGTCAACGCGACCCCGGCGTCGGCGCAAACCGACGTCATCAGGGTGATCAGATCCAGCGATGATAATCCGAACCCGTGGGCCAGATCCTCCGCCAGATCCAATGTCGTCGCCCGTTCGGGCGCAAGCTTCAATTTGCGGCACAGACGGTCACGAACGATCGTTTCGATATCGGTCACGCGAAAGCTCCATATTGCTGGTCGATCTCGGCCTGGAGAGCCTTGTGGATCTCCTTTCGCCGCGGTTTGAACTGCGACGTCAGCAGCCCGTTCTCCACGCTGAAGGGTTCAGGCGCGAACACCGCCCGGACGATCCGGTCGTCCTTGGCGAGAGTCCGATTGACCCCTTCGATATGGGACAGGACGCCCCCCCGGTCGAGGTCGTGAGCGGCGGGAGAGATGATCGCCACCAGATAGGGGCGCCCCGATCCATAAAGAACGCATTGATGCACATCGGGGTGCCGGGCGATCTGTTCCTCGATCGCGCGCACATGGACGTTGCGACCGTTGGCAAGAACGATCATGTCGTCGCTGCGGCCCAGGATGTAAAGAAAGCCGTCGTCGTCAATGCGGGCCAGATCACCCGTTCTGACCTCGCCGGTCGGAAGGAAGACCTTCCCGCTGTCACCCGGCGCCGCGTAAAGATAGGACGTATTGACCGGCCAGTCGGCCCCGACGATCAGGACTCCGTCGCTGTCGATACGGATCCGCTTGCCCGCCAGCACCTGGCCGACGCTACCGATCCGGACGTGTCCCGGATGGTTCTTCGTCACGATGCAGGTTTCGTTCATGCCATAGCCCTCGTAAAGAGGAACCCCGCAGTCGTTATAAAAGTGCAGCAGGGCGGAGCCGGCGGGCGCCGAACCGGTCCACAGATAACGGATACGCCGGCCAAGATAGCGTTCGATGCCGTGGCGGCGGGCGTCCGGGTCATCGACATCGCCGTCGCTTTCGACCTGACGGCGGATCCCATCGAAAAAGCCGGGCACCCCCATGATCACGGTGGGCTGCGTCGCCTGGGCGGCGCCAACGGCCAGTTCGAACGGAGCCACGGTCACATCATGCCCGAATGCCAGGGCGGAATAGACCCAGTAGCGCTGCTGCAGCAGGGACAGCGGCAGAAACACCAGGATATTGTCGGCCGCGCCATGCGCGAACATCGCCTGCACGGCGTTAAGCGAGCTGGCGATGCTGCCGACCGTCGCCGCCAGTCCTTTCGGTTCCCCGGTACTGCCCGAGGTGAATTTGATCGTGGTGATGTCACCCGGGCCATAGAACCGGGGTGGCGGCACGTCCGGGGCGGACCGGGAGGGGGCGTCCCCCGCCGCCTCCAGGATGTCCCGGATCATCGGGCGTAGATCGAGGGCCGGGCCGACGGAACCACCGGCGGACTCGGTATAGAAAGCATCCAGCGCATATCTGTCGACCAGGGGCGCACTGTCGGAGAACTTTCCCCATTCGAATCCCGCCGTCACCAGTCCGGCCTTGATGGCCGCCAGATCGACCAGAATCCATTCGATGCCATTGCGGGCCAGCAGGCCCACCCGGTCCCCGGGTTTCAGGCCCGCCCGCAACAGCCGTCCGGCCAGTCGGCCGGCGTCGGCATCAAGCCGGGCCAGGCTCAGGCAATGGCGGCGCCCGCCCTGGAAACAGGTGATAAATTTGTCCTCCGGCTTTCCGCCGGTGACAGCCAGGGCGTTGATCACGCTGGACAAGGCGCGCTCCCCGCCTCAGACGGGGGGCGCGGCAACACCGGCCGCCAGGGTTCCGGGCCAGACACCAGCCCCGCCTGACGCCACGGCAGTCCCGAGATCGAGATAGCGGCCGGGCTGGAAGCCCCGCACCGTCAGCGGAACCGCCGCGGGACCGCCGAGATGGATCGCCAGCGCGTCATAAAGAGGTTCCAGCCAGAGGGTCCGGCGGCGGGTTCTGAGAAGATCCTCCAGGCTGAATTCCTCCCCTTCCATGCGCACGACCCGGACATCGTAAAAGCCGCGGAACCGCCAGCGCGCGACGGCCAAAGGCGGACGCGACATGTCTGGTCCCGGCGCACGGATCGAATATTTGACGCGGGCATTGTTGTGGGCCGCCCGGTGCATGTCGGCATGCACCGCGATATCGGGCACCAGCGGGGGATAATACCAGTGGCGGGATGCGCGAACGAGGGACCGGTCGAGATTCCCGGGGATGAAATGCCATCTGTTGAACATCATCCGTTTCTGTACGGCCGAAGCGATGGCATCGGCACCGGCCTTTCCCAGACGGGGGGACAGGGCATTACCGACAAAGCAGGTGAAAAAGTCGGCCGGGACCAGCTTATGGATCCGCTCGACCAGCGTCTCCTCATGGTAGGTCACGAGGGCGCCGATGTTACGCAGCGAACTGGACATGCCATAGTCGGCACCGGTCGCCTCCACGGCGGACGCGACAACTTTTTCCATCAGATATTCGACCCAGCCGCCGGCCGCCCCACCACTCCGGCCGCAAGGCTCACCCGCTCCGTCCCGGTCGATGCAGGACCAGGACAGCATCGACATGGCGGCGACAGGGTCCGCCGGAAGTCGGTCCGACACCAGATCGCGGAAATCGTCCTCGAAGAACCGATGCCAGGCGTCGGCGGGTTCTTCGGGATTGGCGCTGTCGAGAAGTCGTTCGATCTTGCGGAAATTGAGCCCGTAGATCCAACGATAACGAAGCCAGGGTTTTCCGGGGGCACAATAGGTCTGTTCCCGGATCAGGCGGGCGCGTTCGAACAGGTCGGCCTCCGGCGGAACCGCGACTTCGCACCCGGCGCGGCTGTAAGCTTCGGCAAGCTCACCCAGTCGGGAAATCAGACCGCCGGCCGTCAGCAGGGATCCGTTGAATTCCTCGAACCGCACGGACCGCCCGGACAGGAACAAGGCATGCAGCGCCGCCACCACAAGGCATTCATCGTCATCCCACGACGCGTAGGGTCTGGTTCTGAGCGCCGTCAGAAACCCCTGACCATCCTTGTTGTCGAGCAGGTTCACATAACGGTCGATCAGGGCCAGAAAACGATCCCCGACATAAAACCCGACCGATTCGACATGCTCGATATGATCGATGACCTGATCCAGGACATCGGCCAGAGTCCCCTCCGCGTCGAGCCGGTCCAAAGCGGCGCGGACCTCCCGGAAAGCATCGGCCTCCTGTTGCAGGAGGGCGGCGTGGCGGGCGTCGATCTCCGCCAGCAGGGACGGGGTCGTGGCAACCCGGCCGAGATCGGCCGTCCGTTCGCCCGCCGCGTAACTGACCCTGGGCGCGTCCGCGGGACGGATATGGAGGCGTCCCAGAGCATTGACGTAAAGGGCGAGATCGCCGCTTTGCGAAACGGAGTCTCCCGGGGGTGTCGCAGTCAACCCCGGGTGCGCCTGAAAGACGGCGAAGGCGGCACGATCATAAAGGCCGATCGCCTCCAGCGCCTGTTCCAGAGGATAGATGCCGCGATGAGTGAGTGCCCCCAGCGCCAGTTGACAGGCGTCGTCGTCACCGGAGCCGCGCGCTGCCTCCGGATCCAAAAAATGGGTCAGGTCGAAGCCATAGAGGCTGGTCCCTTTATGTCCCTGCGTCGAGAAATGAACCCGCGGATCCATGCCGTCCCCCGTTTCCTGACGTCGCCGATTTCCCGTGGCCGTCTGCCGTCCGGTCCCCGAAGCGGCCCGCACTGTCACGAACGCTCCGCTGCCAAACGTTCTGAAGCCCGGCCGTCCCGCGCCGACCGTTCCGGCTCATGGCCGGCCGGCTTCGTTCAAACGCCGGACGGGTTGTCGCCCTTCGCGGCCCGGTACCGAGGGTCGCCGGTTCGGCCGGATCGCCGCAACTACCAACCTTGGCAGGGGCAGGCCGCGATCATCGAAGCCCTGCCAAGGTTGGTAGTTGCCGAACATCGGCCGGGACCGCCATATGAGGCGGCAGGGCGGTGTCGCCGGTTTCCCCGGCTGTGTCAGTTCCCGGGCGGGAACCGGCCGGCCATCCGGCAGTGACCCCGATAAACGCTGGTTGATTTCGATAACGACCACAATAATCTATCGGGAGGCAGGATATGGACTGCTACGTTTCTGAAATAAATAATGCGCACCACGAGTACATTACGGCTCTATCGGAAAATCCATTTTTGACACGCTGTCGCAATGGATTAATAACCATTGATGAACTAAAGTTTTTTCTTGTACAGCAAGGAATCTACAGCAGAAATTTTATCAGATATCTTTGCGCATTGATGTCCAATCTGGCCAGCAATGAGGATGTCCGCGACCTCGCCGACAACCTGTTTGAGGAATTGGGGCTGGAGGGCGGCCATGCCGGTGTTCCCCATCATGTGATGTACCGGCGGATGCTGGACCGGTTCGGCCTCAGCATTGAAGCCGCGCAGCCGACCGAGGCCACACGGACGCTGATCGCGCAGATGCTGAACCACTGCCGCAATCCCAATCCCGCCTGGGGATTGGGCGCCATCTGCCTTGGGGCAGAGGCGCTGGTGCCGGCCGTTTACAGCGATATTCTGGCAGGATTCGCGGGATGCGGCGTCGATGAGGACCAACTCGACTTTTTCCGGATTCACATCGATTGCGACGACGGCCATGCGGAAACCTTGCGGACCATCATGGTCCGCACCGCGATTCTCGATCCGGGTCAACTGCCGATCATGTTGCAGGCGGGTCGAGATCTGGTCGAGGCGCGCTTCGATTTCTTCTCGTCCCTGCAGGACCGGACAGCCGCCCCGGCTTTCCGGGAAGCCACGGAGGCCTGAGATGACAAGCACCCTGACGATGGGCAAAGCCGAACTGATGCGCCTCGCGCGCGATCAGATGCAGCGTCAGCTCACCGTTCCCGACTGGACACCGGCCCAGAAGGTCGCGGCGACCTGCCGCATCCTTTTTTCACAAGGCCATGATTCGGGCCTCGCCGGCCAGATCACCGCGCGGTTACGACAGGACGGACATTTTCTGACCCAGCGGCTGGGGTTGGGATTCGATGAAATATCGCCGGACAATCTGCTGACCGTGGACGAGGATCTCGCCGTTATCGAGGGGCCCGGCATGCCCAATCCCGCCAACCGGTTTCACAGTTGGATCTATCGGGCGCGGCCGGACGTGCGGTGCATCATCCACACCCATCCGCTGCATGCGTCGGCCCTGTCCATGCTGGGGCGACCGCTGACCGTGGCGCATATGGACAGTTGCCTGCTTTATGGCGACGTGGCGTTCCTGAAGGAATGGCCGGGGGTTCCCGTCGGCAATTCGGAAGGCAGCATCATTACGGAGGCCTTGGGCGACAAACGGGCGGTCCTTCTGGCCCATCACGGTCTGCTGGTCGCGGCACGGTCGGTCGAGGAGGCCTGCGTCATTGCCGTCCAGTTCGAAAAGGCCGCACGCATGCAGTTGCTAGCCGAAGCCGATGGCGAGATCCGTCCGATCCCTCCGGATCTCGGCGCCGAAGCGCATGACTGGCTGTTGCACGAACAGAAAGTGGCGGCGACATTCCACTATTATGCCCGCCGCGCCCTTCGCGACCACCCCGATCTGGCCGCAACCCTGCCGTAATCCGGCAGGATACCGTAAAGTTCACCCGTTCGAGGAGGGGGAGGACGGGGACGCCGGCGGAACGGGGGGAAGACGGCCGACGGCGAGAGGGGCCTGCGACGCGGGGCGGAACGGGGCGCCGGGACTCAAGCTCCAGGCATAGCCGGCAATCCGCCCCGCCGCATCGGAATAAAGGCGCAGAATGCCCCGTCCGACACCGCCCGATGCCGCCATCCCGCTCCGGTTCCTGCTGTCTGCGGGGCCGTGACCGCCGCTTGAGTCCAGGACCACCACGGACCATTGGCGGGTTCCGTCGACGAAGGGCGGCGTCGCGTTGCGGGGAACCGGCGTCTGGTCGACGATCATCACGTGACCGGTGTCCGCCTCGGCATCGCGGGCCGCGCGGGACGAAAACAGGACTGCGATGATATCGCCGGGCCGGATTGCCGGGGGAGGAGCGTCGACTGGCTGGAAACCGCGCGCCGCGACAATGGCGTGGTAATAGTCGCGAGCGAGGGGATAGCGGACATAGCCGCTGAAGGCGGCCGCGTCCCGGTCGAGGAGGGAGTAGGCGGGCGTGCCCGCCCTCTTGAGGACGCTGCCGACGAAACCGCTGCAATCGGTAAATGCCGTGACCGGACCGGAGATCGGCCCGTCGCCCCAGACCACCATGCGCCCATGGACATAACGATTGTTTTCAGGCCGGATATCTGCCACCAGCGACCGGGCGATACGGAGATGGGCGACGACATCCCCGGCATTTTCAGGGGCTCCGGCACGGCTTCCGGTTTCGGCGGAGGGCAGGACGGCGCCAGTCAAAAGCCCCCCCGCGGCCAGAACGACAGCCGCGCTCCGCAGCATACGACGAACGGTCCCGGCAGCCTTCATCGCCCTCCCACGGACTGAAGCACCGACGCGACAATCCTACAGCTCAATTTTGTAAATAACCAGCTCTACCCGTCGGTCGCAGGGGCTTCCTGAGTCCCGGCCTTCCGGCGCTCGCCGCGGGGATCGCCCTGGCCTTCGGCCGTCTCGCCCAGCCAGCGACAGCGGCCGAAGGCGTCCCGGGCCGTCACCTGGACATGGCACCCCTGCCGGCCGCACCAGTGACAGCGGGCCCGGCGGGCCAGCATGACCAGCGACGTCCCGCCCCCCCACCGGACGATCGCATCCTCGATGCGCATCTCTATCCGGTTGCCGCAGCCGGTGCCTGTGCACCAGAATTGGACCATCGTCGCGCCGCGGCGACGCCAGCTTTCAAGGGCGTCCTCGCCAAAAGAGAAAAGAGGAGACATGAGAACAAAAATGGAACAAATGACAAAAACCGGCAAGCCTGAAATCAACCTGAAATAGCATCATCATGTGTGGACGCTTCGCCTGTCTCCTGCCCCCGGCGGCGATGGCCCGGCTGTTTGCCCCGCCGGTCCCCGCGCCGGACCAGGCCGCCCGCTACAATGTGACCCCGGCAACGGACATCCTGGCGGTGCGGTTCAACCCCCGAACCCGGCGGCGATCCCTCGATTCGCTGCTTTGGGGTCTGATTCCGAACTGGGCACGGGATCCGGCGATCGGCCGGCGGCTGATCAATGCGCGGGCCGAGACGCTTGCGGAAAAGCCGGCGTTCCGGGACGCGTTCCGCAAACGGCGCTGCCTCATCCCGGCCGATCTGTTTTTCGAATGGGACCGGCGATCGAAACCGCCGGCTCCCCATGCGTTCGCCATGGCCGACCGGGAAGCGTTCGCCATGGCGGGATTATGGGAAAACTGGCAGGCGCCGGATGGCCGGTGGATCCGGACCTGCGTCATCATCACCACCGCCGCGAACGACCTGATCCGACCGATGCACGACCGGATGCCGGTCATCCTGCCCCAACCGGCGCACGCCTCCTGGCTGGGCGAATGCCCTGCCGCGCCGTCGGAACTGGCCGCGATGCTGACCCCCGTCGACCCGACACGGATGACCTTCTGGCCGGTTTCCCACCGGATCGGCGACGTCCGCGCGGACGCCCCCGATCTGATCGCTCCGCTGCCGCAAGATCCTGAATGAGCCCCATTCGCCGTCGACGCCATCGTCCGACCTGACGGCTGTCGATTGCGGCCCGGTTGAAATGTCAAAGTACTCTTACACTTTCATATAATATTTTTTTTGATCGTTCCCGGAAACGTTTGCACCCCCTGGCTCTCCGGGACATGGCACGGCAATTGCTTAACCATGAGTTGAAACTCCCAACGCAAGGAACCTGCCATGCTGAAGCATCTCCTGTGGGCGACGACGATCCTGGCAACCATGTCCGGAGCCGGTGTCGCACAAGCCGATACCATTAATTTTTCACAATTTTCGGGCCCCGGAAGTCTCGGCTCACCGCTCACCGGCGTAACCACCGGTGGCGTCGGCGTAACCCTGACCAGCCCCAATCACACTTTCTCGCTTTTGACCGAAAGTGACACCTGGCACGGCATTTTCCCCGCCGGCGCCCCCATCCTGTTCGACGGCTGGGGCGCGGGCGCCATCACGCTCGATTTCACGAGCGGCATCACCTCGCTCACTCTGGCGGGACAATCCAATAATTACGGCGCCTACACGGAAACCGCCTATGCCTATTCCGGATCGACCCTTGTCGACACGGTCAGCGCCAGCGGTTTCAACCATGTCAACGACAACTATCCGCAATACACCGGCACCGTTCCATTCCTGACCGTGCAGGGACTGGATATCACCCGCGTGGTCTGGGGAGCCACCAATGACGGCGGCGGCCTCGCCCTGTACGGCGGCGCCGGCGCCCCGCCGCCCGCGTCGGTCCCCGAACCGGTCAGCCTCGCCATTCTCAGCCTGGGTCTCGCCGGACTGGGGGTCATCCGCCGCAGGCGTTCCCTCCCCTTGTGAAGAAATGCGGACCGGGACCGATCTCAGATGATGTTCCCCAGACGCCTGGCCCTCCGGGCGTCTGGGAGGCTTGCCGCCCATCTCCACAAGCCATGACAAAATCCGGCAGACAGCGGTAATGCCGTCTGTCGGAGTATCGTCATCGGTGCCGCCACCGGTCCCGGGCGGCGTGTCCCGCACATTCAGCCCCCATGGTCGGAGGCGAAAGGTGCGTCCGGGCCCCGTCCCTTTTTCGCGGAAGGACGGGCAAACCTGAACAGTTTATGCCCGGATGGTCTCGGCCAACGGGAAACCAAGGCGACAGACCCGCCCTGTGTG
>WASQ01000007.1 GCA_009712185.1 Telmatospirillum sp.
TTGACCGGTCTCCCCTGCGAGACCTGCCGCGGGGGCCGGATTGCCGACGGCCCCCGCGATCCCCGAAGCCGATGCGGCGTCGACCCTGTTCCGGCCGGCATGCTTGGCCCGGTACAGCGCCTGATCGGCGGCACGGAGCAGCGCCTCGGCGTCGGGGTACGCCCCCGGCGCCATGGTGGCAACCCCGACACTGACGGTGACGTGACCGACGGGCGCCGCGTCGTTCGACAACCGCAGGCCGGCCACCCCATCCAGGATGGCCGTCGCCAGGGTGCGCGCCGCCGTTATCCCGGTATCGGGCAGAACGATGACAAATTCCTCGCCGCCATAGCGGGCCGCCAGATCGGTGGCGCGCTGGGCGCCGGATCGCAGAACCCCGGCAACTCTGCGCAGACAGTCGTCTCCGGCGGGATGCCCGTAGCGATCGTTGAAGGCTTTGAAATGATCGACATCGATCATCAGAACCGACAGCGCCGCCCGGGTCCTGACTGCCCGCGCCCATTCCCTGGCGACGAAACGGTCGAGACAGCGCCGGTTGGCGAGCCCGGTCAATCCATCGGTTTCCGCCAGGATCGATAGTTGCCGGTGGGCTTCGGTCAGGGCGCCGACCAGATCCTCGTTATCGAAGCGCAGTTGCCAGGTTTTGCGCAGCGAACGGTTGAATCGCCACGCAATCCCGGACATCAGAGCCAGAAATATCAGGCAATAGGATGAAAGGAGCATGTCCGATGCCCCCCTTCCAGCCGCCAGGGCAATGGCAAGCGGCAGAATGGCCGGAACGGCGAATCCCAGAAACGCCGGCATGCTGCCCCCCAGGGTCAGAACCGCGCCCATGACCATCGCGAGAATGGCGGTGATGACCACGATCTGGAAAGCTGGCCCGGCATCGACAACCAATAATCCGGCCACCCCCCACACTGATCCGGAAAGCGCCGTCGACAGGGAATAGGCGATCTCGTCGCGGGTCCGATAGCGGACCCATCGCCGGCGCCACCCCCGGGTGAGGCAGAAACGCAATCCCGTGACCAGACAGATGAGGGCGAGCCATCCTCCGACGAAGCGCCCGCCCCCACACAACCATAACGATAATGACATGAACAAACCGCCGCCCGAACTTCCCAGAAGCGGAGCCCAGGCCTGATCCATCAGATGGCGAAAAAGCACCGCATCGACACGGTCATTTTGCTGCAAATCGCGGCGCTCCCATCCCGATGAATGCTGTTGATAGGTTTATAATTTAACGAATGTAAACGTCTTCACATTTTTCCAAAGCCGCGATATGATATGGGAAAACAATGCACTGGATGGAGTGTTGACCCCAGTGGCAGTATCCAGATGACGTCGTTTGCCGAACAAATGTGTGATGGCGGGACGGTCAGTCAAGGTTTCGGGCCGACGATGGCCCGGCGGAGAGAAAACGGGGCGGGAAAGGCGGCTTGGCCTGAAAACGCGAAAGTTTCACCGCCCCCCGGCGGGGACAGTCCCCAAATGGGGATAGCTGGTCCTGTCGGGGCGGAGCAATGTCGAAAAATAAGGTGACTTCGTAACTGCTCTTGGGAAAAAGGTTCAAGGGACATGACGTTCTCGCGTATCAAGACAGCGCTCATGCCGACGCTTTTCAGATGTTTCCGCTTCCTCGCGGTGGCTTTCATCACCATTTTCCCCGCCATGACCGAAGAAGAGGCCGAGGCGGACCAGTGGATGTTGAGCCAGCTTTTCGACAATGACGCGAGGGGGCATTCTTTGGGGCATTCGTTCCGCTGACGAGCCGGCCCCGAACGGCCCGATTCATGTGATGGACGGGCCACGGATATTCTGAGATCTCTGGCCGGACCGTAGGCCGGCCATGGAAATTGTAAGATCTCTGGCCGGACTGTAGGCCGGCCATGGAAATTGTAAGATCTCTGGCCGGACTGTAGGCCGGCCATGGAAATTATAAGATCTCTGGCCGGACTGTAGGCCGGCCGGACGCAGGTCCCCTCGCCGGGCAGGAAATTCCGACAGATTGCCCGGAGCATCTGTCGGAATTTCAACGATTTCCACCCCCAGGCGATCATGACAATGCGGGGAATTCGCCCCCGCCCTTCTTTTCGCAGGTGCAAAAACTCTGCGAATAATGCCATCTTAAGGGCGACAAGCACCATCCGGACATAAACCTGTCCGATGGCGACGCACATCCTGGACGGAACGCCAAGGCGGCACTGAAGCCCAAAACGTCAACCCGGGTCTTATGATCGAGCGATGCAATGACAGAGCAATATCAGAGCGCACCCCACGCCCCTTTCGGCCTTCAGGGGCTTTTCAACGCCTATGACCCCTCCGATCTCGCCAGCCCGGCGACGGACCTCCGCAAGGTGATGGCGCGGGCCGACAAGACCAACGCCTATCTGCGCGACATCGCGGCATTGTCGGAAATCCACCTGAAAAAGGCAGCGGCGACGCAGAGCGAACTGGTTCGGCGTTACGCGCCGTCCGTCGGCGAGGTGGTCCCGAAGGTCTTTTCCGCTCTCGGCACCAGTCAGCTCGGCGATTATCTGGTCGATGCCGCCCAACGCTCGATCCTGTTTCTGGATACGCTGCGCCGGCGCGGCAACCAGTTCGTCCAGCATGAGCGCGAAGGATGTCCGCCGGTTCTCGCTTATGAGTACGATCCCGTCATCGACGGGCGGACGCTGGAACGTCCGGTCAACTACTCCCTGGTTCATATCCGTCCGCCGGCAGGCGTGAAGACCCGCGAGAACAGCCGCCCCTACATCATCATAGACCCGCGCGCCGGGCATGGATCCGGAATTGGCGGATTCAAGAGCGAGAGTGGCGTCGGTGTCGCCCTTCAGGCCGGACACCCGGTCTATTTCGTGATCTTCAGCACCCATCCCACGCCAACCCAGAGCATCGCGGACGTCTGCCGCGCCGAGGCCCAGTTCGTTCGCGAGGTACGCCGCCGGCATGCCAACTCCCCCAAGCCGGTGATCGTGGGAAATTGCCAGGGCGGATGGGCGGCGATGCTGCTGGCCGCCACCAACCCCGACCTGACCGGACCGATCGTGATGAACGGTTCGCCGCTCAGCTACTGGTCCGGTGTCCGCGGCAAGAACCCGTTGCGCTATCTTGGCGGCGTCAGTGGCGGCGTAACCCCGGCGTTGATGATCTCCGATCTCGGCAATGGCGAGTTCGATGGCGCCAACCTGGTCCAGAATTTCGAGGCCCTGAGCCCCGCGGCGACCTGGTGGCGGAAATACTATGACGTTTATGCCAAAGGCGATCAGGAAGCGGAGCGCTATCTCCAGTTCGAACGCTGGTGGTCCGGGTTCTATTTCATGAACGAACGCGAAATCCGCTGGATCGTCGAAAATCTGTTCGTCGGCAACCGGCTGGCGCGCGGCGGGGCCGACCTCGACAGCCGCCTGCATGTGGATTTACGCAATGTGCGAGCGCCGATCATCGTCTTCGCGTCGGAAGGCGACAATATCACGCCCCCCGGCCAGGCCCTGAACTGGATCGCCGACGTCTACAGCGACGTCCAGGAAATCAAGGCGCGCGGACAAAAGATCGTTTACACGGTGCATGACAGCATCGGTCATCTCGGCATTTTCGTCGCCGCGTCGGTGGCGAAGAAGGAGCATAAGGAGATCGTCTCCACGCTGCAAACCATCGAGGCGATGGCGCCCGGCCTCTACGAGATGAAGATCATCGATGTCGTCGGCGAAGGACATCAGCGGACCTATGAGATTGATTTCGAGGAACGGACCATCGATGACGTCCTGGTCCATTCCGACAACCGCGTGACGGAACGTCCGTTCGCGGCCATCGCGAAACTGTCGGAGGTCAATGCGTCGATTTACGACATGACGCTGCGGCCGGTGATCAAATCGATGGTGTCCAAATCGTCGGCCAAGGTCATGCGGGACACGCATCCGCTAAGGCTTCGCCGTTATCTGTTGAGCGACACCAACCCGGCCATGCGGGGTGTGGAGCCGCTTGCGGATCTGGTGCAAAGCCACCGCCGCCCGGTCGGCGACGACAACGCGTTCGTCCAGTGGGAACGGCTGATGGCCGACTGGGTCTCGGATTGTCTCAATGTCTACCGCGACGTCCGCGACAATATGCTGGAAAACTGGGTGTATTGGGTTTTCGGCGCCCCGGGCTGGCAGGCGATCACCGCCGGAGGCGGCGGCAATGGCGCCGATCAGGCATCCGCCGACGATCTGCGAGCGGTGCCCGAAGTACGGCACGCGCTGGAGACCATCGACCATGGCGGCTTCCCGGAAGCCGTGATCCGGATGCTGGTGATGCTGGCTCACTCCCGCGGGTCGGTGCGGCGCGACCGGCTGGAGCGGTCGAACCAGATCCTCACCTCGACGGAGCCGTTCGCCAGTCTTGGCGCCGCGTCGCGCGGTCGGATCATCAATCGCCAGTCCATCATCGTCGATTTTGAATATGAACAGGCCCTGGCGACCCTTCCGCTGCTTCTGCCCGACCGGTCGGACAGGATCCGGGCCATGGAAATCTGCCGGATGATCGCCGGTCCGACCGACGAAATGAACGACTCCACCGTGGCGATGTTCGAGGAATTGTCCGCCGCCCTCGATCTCACGGACGAGGAACTGCCTCCGTTCTTGGCGGCGGATCCCGCGCCGGCCCCGGCAGGCGTGGCGGAGGTTGCCGCCGCACCCGGCCCGGTTGAGGCCCAATCCTCTGCCGGAACTCCGGAAGCCCCGAAACCGGCCCGCAAGCCCCGGGCCCGTAAACCGGCGGCGTCCTGACACGGCCCCATTCCTCCGGCGTCCAAATCCGGTCTTGAGACCATCGCCGGCCAAGCATAACCTGCTCGGCCGGCGATGGCTGTCTTGGGCCATGCCGCACCTTGCGACCCGCGACTAGCCCGGAGACGACGTTGGCATCCCTGAAAGACCGATTTCCGCCCGCCCCCCACGGTGTCGGCGCGCTTTTCTTCATCCAGACCTTCGCCACCCTCGGCTTCGCGGTTCTCTATTCGACCCTGGTCCTCTACGCCACCCAGCATCTCCATTTCTCCGCCAGGGAGGCATCGGCGATCATGGGCGTATTCGGCGCCTTCAACTACGGACTTCATCTTTTCGGCGGCTATCTGGGCGGGCGCTTTCTGTCAAACCGCAATCTGTTCGTCGGCGGCATGGTTCTCCAGGTGATCGGCTGCGCCTGCATTGCCGGAGGCTCGGTCGGCCTGCTTTATTGGGGCCTCGCGCTGTTCCTGACCGGCAGCGGGCTCAACGTCACCTGCATCAATATGATGCTGACCCAGCGCTTCCGGCCGGAGGACAACCGGCGGGAAGGCGCGTTCCTGTGGAACTACGCGGGGATGAACATCGGCTTTTTCATCGGATTCACGGTCGCCGGTCATTACCAGCTTACCCAGAGCTATTCCAGCCTGTTCATCTTCGCCACCCTCGGCAATGTCCTGGCGATTATCCTGGCGGCCTTCAACTGGAAGACCCTGGCCGATCTCAACACGCCGCTCCTCGACGCCTCCCGCGCGACCTTCCGGCTGCGGTTTCTGGCGGGCGTCGCCATTCTGGTCGGACTGGTGCCGCTGGTCTGGATCCTGCTGCAATACACCGAATGGACGGAAAAGCTCGTCAAAGGGATCTGCGCGCTGGTCGCCCTGGGGTTGGTCTATCTGACGTTGCGCCATCCCGACGTCCGCGAAAAAAACAATATGTGGGCTTACCTGATCCTGTCGGCCGGATCGCTGGTGTTCTGGGCGCTGTATCAGATGGCGCCGAACGGCCTTCAACTGTTCGCCCTGCATAACGTCGACCGCATGATCGGCACCATCGAGATCGCCCCTCAATGGATTCAGAACATCAATACCGTGGTGATCGTCCTTGGCGGCCCGCTGATGTCCGCCCTGTTCAACAGGCTGCGCGCGCGCGGCTGGACCATCGACGTGCCCAAACAGTTTTCCGCCTCTCTCATCCTGATGGGCCTTGGCTTTCTGGCCCTGCCGGCGGGGATCGCGCTGGCCGACGATCGCGGCATGGTCGCGTTCGTCTGGCTGTTCGTCAGCTATGTTCTGCAAAGCGTTGGAGAATTGCTGATTTCCCCGATCGGCTACGCGATGATCGGCCGCATGGCGCCCCGCCAATACCAGGGCATCATGATGGGAAGCTGGATGCTGATCACCGGCCTTGCGTCGCTGTTCGCGGGCGATTTTTCCGGCATGATCCCCGAACCGTCTGAAGGGGTGGCGGCAAGCACCAACCCGGCCTATTCCACCCTGTTCGCGGAATTGGGGGCGGGCTCGCTGGTCGTCGGGATCGTTCTGTGCATCCTGATTCCCGCCCTGCGGCGGTTGATTCGCGACAGGGCCGACACCGTGGACGGAGCCCTGGCGGCCGAAGCGGCCGCCGATTAATTGTCCGGCCGAAGCGGCCGCCGATTAATTGCCCGGCCGAAGCGGCCGCCGATTAATTGTCCGGCCGAGGCGGCCGCCGATTAATTGTCCGGCTTCATTGTCCGGCGTGACGCGGTGCCGGTCGGTGCCCCCACCGGCCACGCCGGATTTGTCAACTCCGGCCTCTCCGACAGGGCAAAGGCGGCGGCGCGCCGGATGAGATCCTCATCCGGACGCAGCCCTGTATAAAGCTCGAACTGTTCCACCGCCTGCAGCACAATCACGTCGGCCCCGGTAATGACCGGACGACCGAAGGACTGGGCCATCGAAATCAGCGGCGTTTCCGGAGGCCGGGCGATCACGTCGAACACCGTCAGGGCGGTGGCCACCGCCCCGGCGGGGAACGGGCTTTCCCCGGGCGCCGGCCCCTCCGCCATGCCGACCGGGGTGCAGTTGATCAGCAAGGCAGGCCTGTCGTCCCCTATCGCGGGGGCCCAGCGATAACCACAGGCCGCGGACAGAGCGGAACCGGCATCGGCATTGCGTGCGACGATCAGGCCGTCGTCGAACCCGGCTGTGCGTAGGGCACCGGCAACCGCCCGGGCCATGCCGCCCGATCCGGCCAGTGCGAAAGGCCAGGCGGCAGTGACGCCGCGCAGCCGCAGCAAGGCCTCGACGGCGACATAATCGGTGTTGTAAGCCCGTAAGACTCCGCCATCGTTCACGACGGTGTTGGACGATCGGATCGCCGCCGCCGATGGCATCACTTCGTCCACCAGCCCGATCACGACCTCCTTGAACGGCATGGAGACCGCGCATCCCCGGATATTCAGAGCCCGGATTCCCATGATCGCCCCGACCGGATCCTGAACGGCGAAAGCCTTGTAGAGAAAATTCAGCCCCAGTTCCCGGTACAGAAAGTTATGGAACCGCGTCCCGAAATGGCCGGGCCGGGCCGCGATGGACATGCAAAACTGTGTATCCCGGTCGATCATGGGCCGCATGCCTCCTCCCGGGGCGTCAACGCGCCCGGACCGCACCCCGGATTCCGCCGGCGCCGCTCACCGGCCGCCAGGGACCAGTATGGATCCCCGACACGGCAATCGGCGGGGATCCACAAATACGATTGATCGGAATTTCACAATTTTCAACCCTGAGAGACATCCATGTCAGGACGGTCCGTGACCCCGCTTTGGCCCTGGGGTCCCTTCACTCGGTTGTACGCCGGGCGGGGCCGGCCTGCCCCTGGGTTATCCTCGGCTTTGCGTCGCGATGCCGGTTCCGGGACGCCGACACCCCCCGGGACGGGGACCGGACCGGCACCGGCCATGGACTGGACGACCTCCGCCCCGGATCCGGGAATGGGGGGTGGCCCGTTCCCGATCCCCAGCAGGCGGGCTTTCGTCAGCGCCCGCAGCCGGGCGCGAACTCCGGGAGGCATGACCGTCAATCCCGTTCGATGTCACCGGCCGTCCGGTCGAGCAGACCGACGATCCGGTCCAACTCGGTGGCGTCGATCGAACGACGGCCAAGACGCAGGTGGAGCGCCGCCTTCAGATTGTGCATCGCGCGGATGATCCGCTCCCGCCCTTCGCCGGCGGAGGCACCCCCGTCAGAGGCTTTCGCGATCACGGCATCGACCAGGGCACGGTTGGCGGCAAGGTGGGACTCTCCCTCCGCGGTCAGGAGATAACGCTTATGGCCGTCCGCCCCGTCGGACCGGCTGATCTGGCCCAACTCCTCGAGCATCGCCAGCACCGGATAGATCCGGTCCGGAGTGGAGGCGCGGGATCCCGGAAACCGAGCCTCGATGGCCGCCATGATATCGACGCCGGCAGCGGGCTGTTCGCCCACCAGATGGAGAATCAGCAATGCCAGCGCAGTCCGGTCGCGCAAGGGATCCCGGCGGCCGTGACCGGACCGCCCGTCGAGCGCCCCGCCCTCCTGGCGCCATTCGTCCTCCTGGCGCCATTCGCCATGGTGGTGCCCCCCATGGGGGTGTCCTCTGAAACCATGGCCACGGCCATCGTCGTCGAAACGATCGCGACCGCCGTGGGGCCGGTGCCCATGGAAACGAGGGCCATGGGACTGTGAACCATGCGCGTGATGGCCGGCATGGGAACGGTGAAAGAAGCGATCGTCGCACTCTTCAAAACAGGACATTGTCAATTCCTCGACATAGTTTCGATATAACGAAAATTTAGATATATCGAAATTGTGTCGAAATCAAGCCCCTTCGACAAGGACACGCAGGGACAGCGAAGGAAGGCACGGCGAGAGCGGCCGGGACGCCCCGGCATTCCGGGGCTGCCAGCAGGACCGGTCGCGCCCCGGGCTGGCGGCCCAAGCCGTCAGCCGGCGGCGATGACCTCAAGAAGGGCCTGATCGCAGCGGTACAGGTTGGCCGAGATTTCCTGGAGAACGCCCTGGCGCCTCAGCTCGACCACCGTCCGGCTGGCATGTTCCGTCGTGATTCCCAGCATGGCCCCCATGTCCTCGCGCGAGAAAAGAGTGACCTTTCCGTCCGGATCGGCGATCCGAAGCAGAAGGCGGGCAAGGCGCCGGGACGCCTTTCCGGTCGACAGACCGGTCAGGCGATCGTCGGCGTCACGCAACGCCTTATGCCAGCGGCGGAGAAGCTGGCCATGCAACCGGGGAGTCTCCCGCGACAGACGATCAACCACCTGTCTCGGGATCCGGCAAACCAGGGCCGGCTGCAAGACGAGGGCGGAATGCTCATAGGACTGTCCCAGGCTGATTTCCAGCCCGGCCGCGTCACCGCGCCCGAGCAGCCGGACAATCCGCTGTGTTCCGTCGGGCAGATATTGCACCAGCTTGACGAGGCCGGACCGGATGGTGAACAGCGCCTCGCCGGCGTCGCCCGCCGAATAGAGCACCGCACCGGGATCCCAAAGCGTTTCTTCGATGGGGTGGTGGATCAGTCGGAAGTCGCCCTCGGCAAGATCGGCGAACAGGGCCAGATCGCGGATCTTGCAATCCTGGCACTGCGCGGCACCGGCCCAGGCCGCGTCGATCCGGGAATGTTTCACTGTTTTCTCCCGTGCCCGGGGCGGCCCGAACGACAATTATCAATGCCGCCGCCTCCGGAGCCGGTTAAGAAGCCCATCGCACACTTTCCCGCACCGGGCGGTTCAGCCGGCCCGGCCTTAGAGAACAGAAGGACATTCGATGATGAAGATAGCGGTGCCATCTCATGGCGATGTGATTGACGAGCATTTCGGGCATTGCGAGGCCTTCAGTATATTCACCGTTGGCGATGGCAGGCAAATTGTCGACCAGACCCGGCTGGTTCCACCGTCCTCCTGCGGCTGCAAGTCCAACCTGATCGACACGCTGGCAGAGATGGGCGTCTCAGTGCTTCTCGCCGGCGGAATGGGCCAGGGTGCGGTGTCCGCCCTGACCGGGCGGGGAATCACGGTCGTCCGGGGCGCCTCCGGGCCGACCCGCGAAGCCGTCGAAGCCTGGCTTGCCGGCCGGATCAACGACAGTCAGGAGACATGCCATTCCCATGAGTCCTGCCCCGGCCATTGACAGCCCCCGCGCGGACCGGAACCGATCCCCGACGCTGTCCCGCAGGCTTTCCGGGTGATCGCGAAGCCGGGGCCGGCGGTTGACTTGCCCCGGCCTTTGCGGTCAAGTGCCGGGGCTAAGCCGCAAAGGCGTCGGGCACGGAGAGGTGCGATGGCTGACAATTTCTGGAACGAACGATACAACGTCGACCATTATGTCTATGGCACCCGCCCCAATGCGTTCCTGACCGCCGAAGCCCGCCGGTTGTCGCCGGGATCGCGGATTCTGATCCCGGGCGACGGAGAAGGCCGGAACGGGGTCTGGCTTGCCGGGCTTGGCATGGCGGTTCATTCCGTCGATGGATCCTCTGTCGCGGTCGACAAGGCCCGCCGGCTGGCGGCCGAACGCGGTGTGCCCTTGAAGGCGGAGACGGCCAATCTGCTCGACTGGTCCTGGCCGGTCGGGGTTTTTGACGCCGCGGTCTGCCTGTTCCTGCATTTCCCGGAACCGGAGCGTATCGACATCCACGCCAGAATGGCTCGCGCCCTCCGCCCCGGCGGCCTCGTGATCCTGGAAACCTTCCGCCCCGCACAGTTGGCCTATGCCAGCGGCGGCCCCCGGGACGTGGCGCTGCTGTACACCCCCGACCAGCTTCGCGCCGATTTCGCGGGACTGGACATCCTGCTGTTGGAAGAGGCGGAACCGGTTCTGGACGAGGGCCCGCTTCACCAGGGCCAAGGGGCCACTGTCCGGCTGGTGGCGCGCAAACCCGAATGACGGGGCGCCTCCCCTGAAGGACGATCTGGAGCCGGCGCCGGTCGTCCACGCCCCTCTTCCACCCTACCCGGCGCAATAAAGGGCGTGCAGGGTTTCCAGAAGGGTCAGAACCTTCGAATCGGCGATGGAGTAGAAGATCCGCTTGCCATCGCGACGGGTTTTCACCAGCCCCTCGGCGCGCAGGACGCCGAGTTGTTGCGACAGCGACGGCTGGTGAAGGTCCAGAAGCGCCTCCAATTCACCGACACTTTTTTCCCCGTCCACCATCTGGCAGAGCAGCAGCAACCGGTCGCCGTTGGCCAGGGCGCGCAGAACGGCGCCGGCTGTTCCGGCGGCAGCCCGCATGGCGTCGATGTCGAAGGTGGGGCGATCCATCCCGGGAAATTCCCGTCGTTGTTTTCTGGACAGTCATTATATATTTTTATATTATATTTTTCAATATAATTAAATTTCCCGGGGGTGGCCATCCCCTCCCCCGTTTTTTGGAGCAAGGTCATGACATCGTTGAACCTGTTGGTGATCGGGGGCGTGGCGGCCGGGGCATCCTTCGCGGCCAGGGCCCGCCGCCTTGACGAACACGCCCGGATCACGATTCTGGAGCGCGGCCCCGATGTGTCCTTCGCCAATTGCGGACTTCCCTACCACATCGGCGGCGAAATCCCGGAACGCGACGCCCTGGCCGTCCAGACGCCGCAATCGTTGAAAAATCTGTTGAATCTGGATGTCCGGACGGGAACGGAGGCCATTGCCATTGACCGCGCCGGGAAGCGCGTGCGCGTGCGCGATATGGACAATGGACGGGAGGACTGGCTGGCCTATGACCGCCTGATGCTGGCCCCCGGGGCGTCGCCGGTCATTCCACCGCTGGACGGGGTCCGGGATCCCAGAATCCTGACCTTGAGAAACTTGGCCGACATGGACCGCGTCACCGCCCTGGCCGTCGGCGGCCGCCGGGCCGTCATCGTCGGCGCCGGGTTCATCGGCCTCGAAATGGCCGAACAGCTTCGCGGGAAAGGTCTTGCGGTCACGCTGGTCGAACTGCAACCCCATGTCCTGCCGCAAATGGACGGGGAAATGACCCGGCAGCTTGCCGGGGCACTCCGGGCCAATGGCGTGACGATCCTGTGCGGCGAACAGGTCGCCCGTTTCACCGGCGGCCCGGATGGCGTCCGCGTGCACCTCGCTTCCGGCCCGGTGCTGGATGCCGATATGGTCCTTCTGTCGGTCGGGGTCAGGCCGGAGACCGCATTGGCCCGCGATGCCGGCCTGACGCTGGGCCCGCGCGGACATATCGCGGTCGACGGATTCATGCGGACCTCGGATCCATTCATTTACGCGGCCGGCGACGCGGTCGAGACCGATGACCGCGTCCTTCCGGGACGGACTTCCGTGCCCCTGGGCGGGCCCGCCAATCGCCAGGGCCGGGTCGCGGCCGATCATGTTCTTCTGGGCGATCGCGCCCGCCCCTATCCGGGCTCGATCGGCACCGCCATCGTCCGGGGCTTCGGAGTCGCGGCCGGCGTCACCGGATGGACCGCGCAGCGGCTCGCCGGCGCCGGCATCGACCATGGCAGCGTGACGGTCAACGCGCACCAGCACGCCAGCTATTATCCCGGTGCCACCCCGATCACACTGAAGATCTGCTGGGATACCGGCAGTGGACGCCTTCTGGGGGCCGAAGCCACCGGCGAGGAGGGCGTGGACAAGAGGCTCGACGTGTTAGCCACCGCAATCGCCGGCCGGATGACGGTCGAGGACCTCTGTCACCTGGAACTGGCTTATGCGCCGCCGTTCGGATCCGCGAAGGACATCGTCAATCTGGCGGGCTTCGCGGCGACCAATATCCGCGACGGACTGATGGTTCCCGCCGATGCCCTTCCGACCGATCCGGCTGTCCAGCTTGTCGATGTCCGGCCGAAACCCCTGTCCGACGCATGGCCAGTCGAGGGCGCGATCGCCATTCCGTTTGCGACGCTGCGGTCCAGTCTCGACCGCCTGGACCGCGATCGTCCGGTCGTCACCCTGTGCGCCTTCGGCAAGATGAGCTATTTCGCGGCCCGTGTGCTGTCGCAGAACGGGTTCGACGTCAGCAGCCTGCCGGGCGGCGTGCGCGCCAACATCGATCCGGCCATTCCGTCGAAAGCGTGAGACCGGCGGCGGCGCCTGACCGGCACCGCCGTCTCTTGGCGTAACCAAACCGTCACCGGATGATAAAGGACTCCCTGATACCGGCCACTGAAAGGCGTATGGAAGGCTTATCCGATCCGGTCCTAGCCTTGTCGTGACGATGCCGACGGCGCGCCGATGCGGCGCCCCATCGGCACGCACCGTTGCGACCTGCCAGGACTTTTTGCCCCATGCCCACTCCGGCTTCGATTCTGCAAACAATTGTCTTGCTTGTCCTCGTCGCCGCCACGACCCCCTTCGCCGGCCGATGGCTGGCCTGGGTCTACGGCGCCCCGCGATCGTGGCGCATTGAACGGGTGATGTTCCGATTATGCGGCGTCACACCCGACACCGAACAGACCTGGCGGCAATATGCGATCTCCGCCCTGCTGTTCAGCGCCTTCGGCATCGGGATGTCCTACGCGATCATGCGCCTCCAGGACGTTCTGCCGTTCAATCCCCTCCATCTTCCGGCCGTTCCGCCGGATCTCGCCCTCAACACCGCCATCAGTTTCAGTACCAACGCCGACTGGCAGGCCTACTCCGGCGAAACCACCATGAGCGCCGGCACTCAGATGATGGCGCTCACCGTGCAGAATTTCACCTGTGCGGCCACCGCCATCGCGGTTCTGGCGGCCGTCATCCGGGCCTTTGCCCGGACCTCCACGGAAAAACTGGGCAATTTTTATGTGGATGCGTTCCGCTCCGTCACCCGCGTCCTGCTGCCTCTGTCCGCCGTGGTCGCCCTGATCCTCATCTGGCAGGGGGTCCCCCAGACCCTGGATGCCTCCACCACGGTCACGGGACTGGACGGACAGACGCAGACCATCGCCCTGGGACCTGTCGCCTCGCAGGACGCCATCAAGGTGGTGGGAACCAACGGAGGCGGCTTCTTCAACGCCAATTCCGCCCATCCCTTCGAAAACCCCAATGCCCTCACCAACCTGCTGCAATGCTGGGCCATGCTGATCATCCCGGCCGGGCTGGTCTTTGCCTTCGGCCGCATGGTGGGCGACATCCGCCAGGGCCGCGCGATCTTCATCGTCATGTTAACCCTGCTGGTCGGCGCATTGGCGCTGGCGACCTGGGCCGAGACGCGCGGCAATCCGATGCTGGCGGATTCCGAGATCGACGCTATCCCCGGCGCCCTTTCGCCCGGCGGCAATATGGAAGGCAAGGAACTGAGGCTGGGTCCCGGCGCATCGGTCCTGTTCGAAATGATCACCACAGCCACCGGAACCGGCGCGGCGGCGGCAATGCTGGACAGTTTCCAGCCCCTGGGCGGCCTCGCGGCCATGTTGAACCTGTCGTCGAAGGAGGTGGTGTTCGGGGGCGTGGGATCCGGCCTCTACGGCATGCTGATCGAGGTGGTGATCGCCGTCTTCATCGCCGGACTGATGGTGGGCCGCACGCCTGAATATCTCGGCAAGAAGATCGATACCAAGGAGATCAGGCTTGCCATGATCATCGCCGTGATCATTCCGGCCACCGTGCTTGGCCTGGGGACGCTGTCGATGGTCCTTCCGGTCGCAACGGGCTCGATCACGGCCGGCGGGCCGCACGGGTTGACGCAGACGCTTTACGCCTATCTGTCGACCACGGTGAACAACGGGTCGGGTTTCGGGGGCTTCGGCGCCAACACGCTTTACCAGAACACCGCCCTTGGACTGGCGCTCGCCATCGGGCGCTATCTGGTGATGGTTCCGGTGCTGGCCCTGGCCGGAAGCGTCGGCCGGAAGCGTCGGATCCCGCCGTCGGCCGGCACGCTTCCAACACACCGGCTGACCTTTCTCTGCCTCCTGCTGTCCTCGATCATCATCGTCAGCAGCCTCACCTTCCTGCCGGTGTTCGCCCTGGGACCGATCGCCGAGCACCTGACCCTGGCCGCCGGGATCGGATATTGAGGCAAAGGGAGGCGCCCCTTGAGAACGGACGATGCCTCCCGAAAAAATCCCCCGTCCTTTACAGGACGGGGGCAGGAGAGAGAGCGGATCAGTCCCGGTGCCAGCCGGTGATCATCGACCGCAGATGCGACAACACCGTGCCGCCGGTCGTCGCCAGATAGATATGCGACAGGGTGAACAGCAGGATCGCGGCGGCGGTGACATAGTGAACCGTCGCCACCAGGGTCAGGGCGTCCATGCCCATCACCCTGCCGGTCAGAACATCCGGCACCAGCAACAGCAGACCCGTCGCCACCAGGACCGGGCAGGCGACATACATCACCAGGGCGTAGACGATCTGCTGCAAGGGATTGAAATGCCGGTCCGCCGTGATCGGGAACGGATGCTCCCCGCCCCGGAAGATGTCCCACAGATAGAACCGGGCCTGACGGACCAGCCGCCCCATCAGACCGGAGCCGGCGGGCATGAACTGCCGCCAGTTGCCGGTCAGCGCGTTGCCGACCAGGAACAGGACGATGGCGGCGGTCAGGGCCAGTCCGCAGGCCGCATGGATCTTGTGGGCCAGGGCGAAAGACCCGGCGGCGGTGATGGGCCGCGAGAAATGCAGGACCACGCCGGACAGGGCCAGGGCCGTCATCAGCGCGACATTGCACCAATGCCAGACACGGATCCACAGTCGGAACACATAGACCGGCGCATGCCCGCCATGGAGCGCGTCCACCCGCTTGCGCACGCCCGCCGGAACCAGGAACCGGAACAGACCATGCAGGCCGAGGGAGGCCAGCAACAACGCGCCCAGCCCGATCACCGCCTGATCGATCAGGATGTTCCGGGTGGCGCCCACCACATAGGCCTGATCCAGGATCGCCGGATTGAGATAACCGGCCGGCGTCACCTGCGGCCCGGTCAGAGCCTTGCGGTAAAGGCGGGTCCGAAGCGCGGACTCGCCGCTGTGACAGCTTGCGCAGTCGCGGTTGGCCTTGGTGATGCGGACGAAACGGTGGGTATAACCCGCCTCCGTCGCCTCGACATGGCAGTCGATGCAGCGGACCGCGCTGAAATGGAGATCCGCGCTCGGCAGCCAGGCGTGATGCAGGTCGAGATCCGGCATGGTTCCCGCCGACGCCAGGGGCGGCTTTCCCTGGGCGCGGTGGCACCCGAGACAGGCCGCGTTGTCCTGCGCCGCGACGGCGCGGGGTGATCCCAGGGCCGACGCCTTGACCATGGTGTGGGCGTCATGACAGCTCGCGCAGGTGAAGTCCTGGCGGTGACGGAGGAAATGGCGGCTGTCCTCGAAAGCGGGAACGATGGTCCGCTCCGCCCGCGGATGACAGGCCACGCAGTTTTTCGTCGCCGCCGTGATGTCGGCGCCATGCGGATAGGGCGCCGCCGCGTCGCCGTGGCAATTGGTGCAGGCCTGCGCCGCATGGACCGATTTGTTGAAATCCCCGGCCGACACGGTCAGGGTCGCCAGCCTGCCCAGGTCCATGCCGGCCCTCGGTGGCGCCTTGACGCCGGCGTCGCTATGGCAGGACAGGCAGTCCGCATTGATGGCGCGGACCTTGTCGGCCCGCGCCGGATCGACCGGTCCCAGCGAATAAGACGGGTGATCCCTGTGATGGCGCTCGAACGGCCCGGCCGCCGCGTCGACGGTCGGAGCCGTCGCGCCGCCGGCCGGGGCATCCCCGGCCGATACCGGGGTTCCGAACCCCAGCGCGGCGGTGAGGACCGCCGCGATCATTGCCAGTCTGGCATGTTTCATCGCCGCCCCCCATGACGGAATTGGGACGGATGGCACGGTATCCATCCGTCTCAGATCTTCTTCCGTTCGATGATGGGATGCTGCGTGCCCAGCTCGAAGTGGCAGGTGCCGCACTCCATCTTGCCGCGGGTATCCTCAAGCGCGCTGCCCTTGTCATGGCAGGACCGGCATTCCTGGACTTCCTTGGGAATCGGGAACGCCGCCTTGAAGGCGCCGTCGGCCTGGGCGTTCAACAGTTCCACGGTCTTGCGGGCGCAACTGGCGGTCAGCCAGGCGCAGCGCTCGTCGCGCTCCAGCGAGAACGCCTTCACATTGGCCTTCTCGCACCAGCGCGAGACCGAGGCGTGGCAAAGCGGCGAATGGGACACCGTTTTGGTGGTGATGTCGACCCGGACCTTCTGCTTCGGCTTATAGTCCGGCAACGGTTCGATCTGGTACCAGTTGAACAGTTCGTCCACCAGGGGCTTCGGCTCGGACGACAGCAGCGAGATCGCCAGCGCCGGCCCGTTCAAGGCGCCGCACAGCGATGCCCAGTCGGCGACGCCCCCGGCGCCGATCTTCATCATCATGAAGGGGAAGCTGTTGTAGGGGGCGCCATATTTGTCCGCCAGTTCCCCGATGATCCCGTAGAAACTGCCGTACATGCAGTGTCCGGTCAGAAAGCCCTTGTAGGCCCGCTCCGCCACCGCGTCGGGATCCAGCTTGTGATAGGGCCAGGGGAATCCCGCGGCCTTGGCGCCGTCGTCGGCCTGCGCCCCCGTTCCGAAACAGGATCCCAGCAAGGCCGCCCCGGCGGCGGTTCCGAACAGTCCCAGTGCTTCTCGTCTTGTCGTCATGTCATTCCCCTTTGTTCCGGCGACGCGGACCCGCGGGCATTTTCCGGCCTTCGCGCGGATCCTGGCGCTTCGACCACGGACGCGACGGCCTTTTTGGGCCAGTGCGGTCCATGGCGAAGCCCTTCCCCATCACGGGAATGATAAAGCCACTCATTTTGTATGGATATTGGGACGACCCCGGACACGCTGAGGGAAAACCCTAATATCGAAGGGTTATTGTTCCCCGTCCGGGCAGCCTATTTCGCGTCCTCCGGATCTGGCAATCCCGCCAGGGCGAACATCCTGGACAGCTCGGCGGCCGACCCGGCCGCCATGCGTTCCATCCCGGTATGACGGTGTGCCTCCACCGTTTTCACTGAGATGTCGAGATCGATGGCGATGGTCTTGTTCTGGCGTCCCGCCACCACGGCCAGCAGGACTTCGCGCTCACGCCGGGTCAGGCGGTCGAACCGGTCCCGCACGGCACGGCGCTCCGCGCCCTCGGCCTGACGTTCCCGGCATTTGCGAATGGCGGCATTGATCGCATCCAGAAGCGTCTGGTCGCGATAAGGTTTCTCGATGAAGTCTTCGGCGCCCGCCTTCATCGCGGCGACCGCCATCGGGATGTCGCCGTGACCGGTAACGATCAGCACCGGCCAAGGGCACCGTTCCTCGTTCAGACGCCGTTGCAATTCCAGACCGCTCATTCCCGGCATCCGGACATCGAGAAGAATGCAGCCCGGCCGATCCGCCGGCAGGTCGGGCAGGCGCCGCAGAAAGTCCTCCGCCGAGGGATAGATGCGGCTTTCGATCCGGACGCTGGACAACAGAAAGGCGACCGATTTACGGATGGCGTCGTCGTCATCGACGACCAGCACAAGCGGCGGCATGGTCATGGAATCACTCATAAATCCCCCTGTTCTTTGAGCCCGGAAGCGCCGTCCCGGCTACCACCGGACATGGGCCCTGTCATGGCACCGATGGCAGAGTCACGGTCATGACCAATCCGCCGCCCGGATTGTCCGCGGCATCCATCCGTCCCCCATGGCTTTCGACGATGGTCCGGCAGATCGACAGTCCCAGCCCCAGACCGTCCGGCTTGGTCGTGAAAAACGGATGGAACAGCTTTTCGCGCGATTCGGGGGTCAGGCCCGGCCCCCGGTCGGCCACCGACAGACGCACCAGACCATCGGCCAGGGATGTCGCCAGCACGACCTCCCCGCCGTCCGGCATCGCCTCCTCCGCATTGTGCAACAGATTGAGCAGAACCTGCTGGATCTCCACCCGGTCGGCAAGAATCGCGGGATTCGTGTCCGCCATCCTGACGGCGATGGAGAGGCCATCGCCTCCCGCCTCTCGGTCGAACAGCGCCAGCGATTCCTGGACAAGATCGTTGATGGCATGGCGTGACCGGTGTTGTGGCCGCCGGCGGACCAGCCCCCGGATCTTCTGGATGATGGCGGCGGCCCGTTCCGCCTGCTGCGCCACCGCCCTGGCGCCGGTCGCCAGCATGGCATGATCCGGATCCGGGGCGTCCAGCATGCGAACCATGCCCTGGCCATAGTTCAGGATCGACGCCAGCGGCTGGTTCAGTTCGTGGGCGATATTGCTCGCCATCTCGCCCAGCATGCCCAGCCGCGAAAACTGGTCGCGCTCCGCCCGTTGCCGTTCGATCTCCGCCCGGTTCTGCTTGAATACAAACATCGCCTGCGCCATCTCGCCGATCTCGTCGCGCCGGCCGGCCGCCGGAACGGCGACGGCGATATCGCCTTCCGCCAACCGGTGCATGGCCTCCGTCATGGTGATCAGTGGCCGGCTGAGGGTCCGTGCGATCAGCCAGACGACGGCCAGCCCCGCCAGCAGGACCGCAGCCCCCACCAATAGCGCCCGGCTCCGCGCCCGGGCGTATTGGGCCTGATAATCGCTGGCATCGATGGTGATCTCGACCACCGCCGCGGGGGCGCCCGAATAGTCGGGCATGGCCGCCAGCAGCGTGGCAACGGGCCGCCCCTGATCCCCGCCACGTCGGATCAGCGTCGCCCCCGCCAACGCCGCCTTTTTCAGTTCGTCATCGGAACCGGGCCGCCCGATGGTGGTGGCGACGGTTCTGAACCCACCACCCTCGGGCAGATGAACCGCGATGTCGGCGCCGAATCGCGTCTTGAACTGGTCGGCGAAGCGCTGACCGAAATCCAACCCGAATTCCACCGACCCCAGTTCCTTCTCGCCGTCGCGGATCGGCGCCACCGCGCGCACGCCAAGGCCGGCAACCCCGAACTCCAGTCCCCGGGCCGGCTGGCCGCTACGGTTGGTCTCCACCACCATCTGCCGGAAGGATGTCAGATCGTCGCCAAACCGGTCGGGTTTATGCAGCCTGAGAAAGGACACCGCCGGCGGCAAATGGAACTGGAACTGTTCCACGCCGGCATCCCGACGCAACGTCGCAAAGGATTCCGCCATGCGCGCCATCAACCGGTCGCGGTCGCGGCCGGCCATATCGCCCTTCACGTCGGGGCTGGCCGCCACCAGTTCGGCGAGCGCCAGGGCCGTGTTGGTCCGTAACCCGGCGGTCGCCTCCACGGCCGCCAGATAACCACGCAATTCGCGTTCCTCCGCGCGGGCGATGGTGTCGGACACGCCCTCCAGGATGATCGGGACCAGAACCGCCACCGTCGCCACAAGAAGAACCGCATACCAGACTGTCAGACGGGTTTTGATGCGCATGATCGCGACAGAGTGCCCTGACCGCCCGACCGGCGCAAACCCCGAAAACGCGTCAGAGGCTCCCCCTTCTGTCCGAAGCGGGCCCCTCCCGGACGGGGGGCCACGCCTGCGCCCCAGCGGTCGGGCCAGGGGAATTCGGTCTTTCAGGCTGGTATCAGGCCCGGACCCGCTGGAGGAATCCGGTGACTTCGGCGTTCAGGAACTCCGCCTGTGACGACAAGTCGGACGACGCCTGCCGGATGTGGTCCGCCGCCTGCCCGATATCGCGCACCGCGACCTCGACGGTGGCGATATTGTCGGTGACGGCGCCGGTTCCCCGGGCCGCCCGCTCGATCCCGCCGGCCATTTCGTTGGTGGCGGATGCCTGCTGGCGGATGGCCTCGGCCACCTGCCCGCTGATATTGCGCATTTCCCCCACCACGCCGGTGATGGCGCCGATGGCCTGCACCGCATCCCCGGTCTTCTGCTGAACCGTGGCGATCTGCCCGGAAATTTCGTCGGTTGCCCGCGCCGTCTGGGTCGCCAATGTCTTCACTTCCCCCGCGCCCACCGCGAATCCCTTGCCGGCGGCGCCGGCCCTGGCCGCCTCGATGGTGGCGTTCAGGGCCAGAAGATTGGTCTGGGCCGCGATGCCGTTGATCAGATGCACGACCTCGCCGATTTTCCCGACGCTTTCCGACAGGCTCTGCACCAGCGCGTTGGTCCGGTCCGCCTCCTCCCCGGCGCGCCCGGCGACCTCCAGGGAATGGGTCATCTGCCGCGCGATTTCGGTGATCGACGCCGACAATTCCTCTGTCGTGGCGGCCACCGCCTGGACACTGGACGAGACCTCGCGCGAGGAATCGGACACCGAGAGCGCCTGTTCATCGACCGAGGAGGAGGCCGACACCATCTGGCTGGCGGACGCCTGAAGCTCTGTCGCCGCCGACGTCACGGTCTGCACCACCTTGCCGACGCTGCCCTCGAAACTGTCGGCCATTTCGCGTATGGCGGACCGGCGCTCCTCCTCGATCCGCTGTTTATTGCGCTCCTGCTCCGCGGTCAGTTGCGCCACCCGGCCGGCGTTGTCCCGGAACACCTGAAGCGCGCGGCCCATGTCGCCGATCTCGTCGCCGCGGGCCAGCCCCTCGACCTCGACCGACAGATCGCCCCCGGCCAGCCGCGTCATGGTCGAGGTCATACCGATCAGCGGATTGCTGATGCCCCGCGCGAACATCCAGACCGCCAGCAGCCCCAACGCCAGGACGACGCCGCCGATCAACAGGGCGTCGCGGCGGGCGGCCGCGTATTGCCGGGCAAACTCGCTGTCGTCCATCACGATCTCGACCACGGCCGCGGGCTTTCCGGAATAGTCCTCGATCGCCGCGATCAGTGAGGCCACCGGCCGGCCGTTCATCTCGGCCCGGCGCATGACGCTGCCCCCCTCGATGGCCGTCCGCTTCATCGCATCGTCGGCCAGAAAACCGGAGGCCGTCCCCGCGACGGTCTTGAATCCATCCCGGTCCTTCAGATGGACCGCAACGTCGACATCGAACCGGGTCTTGAACTCCTGCACGAACCCCTGCCCGAAGTCCGCGCCGAATTCGACACTGCCGACCTGCCGGTTCCCGTCGCGGATCGGAACCACCGCCCGGGTTCCCAGGCCGCCGACGCCGAATTCCAGTCCCTCGACCGGCTTTCCGGTCCGATTGACCTCCACCACCGTCTGACGGAACCCGGACAGATCGTCCCCGAACCTGGCCGGTTGATGAACCCGGAGGAAAGAGACGGCGGGAGGCAGATGAAACTGGAACAGCTCGATCCCGGCGTCGGCCCTGACGCGGGCGAAGGGCGCCTCGAACAGGCCCAGAAGACGGGCCCGGTCTCCCGCCAGGAAGGCCGCCCGGGCGTCCGGCTGGGACGCCACGAAATCAGCCAGCGCATAGGCCGTCCCGGCCCTCAGACTGGCGGCGGCCTTGACCGCGTGCAGATACCCCTGAAGCTCCCTCTGTTCGGCGCGCGCGATAGTATCGGACAGCTTATTCAGCATGACCGGCACGATAATTCCGACAGAAATGATAAGAAGACCGGCGAATGCCAAGGTCAGGCGAAATTTAATTGAAATTTTATCTAACATCCGGAGCACCTGTTTCCACAAGATCGGCTTTCTTGCTTCGTTGGCAGGAGAAGACACATCAGATGTTAAAAAAAATGCAAAGAAAAACTGTGAAATAAACATCACCTTGAGACAGATCCCATATCTTGCGCAACCCGACGGCCGCCAACGCGGTCGGGGGGCCTCAAAGGGGAATGTCGACCCGGGCGCGAAGACCGCCGCCGGGACGGTTGAAGAGGGTCACCTGGCCGCCATGCGCTTCCACGATCGACCGGGCGATGGGAAGACCCAAGCCCGACCCGCCGGTATCGGCATTGCGCGATTCGTCCAAACGGACGAACGGATCGAAAACACGTTCGAGGTCCGTTTCGGCAATGCCGGGACCATCATCGTCGACGTCGACGCGGATCCCGCCCGGCGTCGCGGTCGTCGCGATCCGGGCACACCCCCCGTAGGCGACGGCATTTCCGATCAGATTGGTGAAGGCCCGCTTCAAGGCATGCATCTGCACGACAGCGACCATCGGACCGGAGGCGCCGGCAACCGATGCGTCCAGCGAAACCGGCAGACCGGTATCGGCCATGTCGTCCACGATACTTTCCAGCAACGCCCGAAGATCGGTGGGCCGCCTCTCCTCGCCGGACTGGGTTCCCCGCGCGAATTCCAGGGCGGCGCCGACGAGCGCCTCCATATCCGCGATGGTCGCCAGCATTCTGTCGCGGTTTTCGCCGTCCGCGCAGTCTTCCGCCCTCAGCCGCAAAAGCGTCAGCGGGGTTCGCAGATCATGCGACACGGCCGCCAGAAGCCGGCTTCGCCCATCAATCAACCGGCGAAGACTGTCTCCCATGCGGTTGAAGGCCGAAACGGCCCGCCGGACTTCCGCCGGCCCGGTTTCGGGCAGGGGCGCCGTGGCGGTATCCCGTCCGAAGCGATCAGCCGCGGATGCCAGCAAGCCCAGCGGGCGGACCACGCGGCGGACGGCGATCGCGCTGGCGGCGAACACCACGAGCGCCATGACCGCAAGCGTCAGCCCGAATCGCCAGGACGGTCTGTCGGCCTCCGGAATGCCGGTCGATACCGCCAGCCACCGGCCATCGCTCAGGTGAACCGAAATGGACAACGCCTCCGTGGTCTCCGGTGTCCGCGCCATCGGGCCATGCCCACCATGACGCATGCCGTGGCGCAGCCCCATACCCCTTCCGGACCCCGGCACGGCAGTGGCCTGACCGGACGACACTTCGTCGTCGTCATCGTCTCCGGCGCCGTCGTCCCCCCCGTTGCCGGCCCGTCCCCGGCCGTGCCGTCCGGCATGTGTCGGGCAGTGCTCCCCTTTTCGGGTACCCGGCAGGGCGACGACCACCTCCGTCGATGGAGACAACGACAGATCCTCCGCCAGATAGTCGCGGATGGCCTGTTCAGCCTGGGCCCCGCGAGGCCGCAGGTCCGGTGGACGCGCGGACACGGAGACCCGATATCCGGGCTCGCTGACCATCTCCGCCATCCGGGCGCGGCTGTCGGGCGGACTATCCTCCAGCAAACGGACGAGATTGGCGGTCCGGCGAGCCGCCGCCAGACCGCCGACGGACCGGACCGTCTCGTCCCGGTCGCCATTGTAGATGTAGGCGCCCACGGCCTGCGACACCGCAAGGCCCAGCAGAATGACGGCGACCGTCTGCCCGAACAGGCTTTTCGGGACAAGGCGGATCACGTCTCCGTCACCTCTGCCGCCAGGATATATCCGCCCCCCCAGACCGTCTTGATGATCCGGGGATCGGACGGATCCTCCTCGATCTTTTTGCGCAGCCGGCTGACCTGGGTGTCGATGCTGCGGTCGAACGGCGCCGCCGACCGCCCCCGGGTCAGATCCAGCAGTTGATCACGGCTCAACACCCGGTTGGGACGCTCCAGCAGGGCCAGCAGCAGGTCGTACTCCCCCGTCGACAGGGGAACCACGACCCCGTCGGCGCGCAACAGCTCGCGGGCGGCCACCGACAATGTCCAGGCGCCGAATCGGAAACCGGCGCTGCCGCCTTCCGGCCGGGCAGCGCCGCGGGATGGAACCGCCCGGCGAAGCACCGCGCGGATACGCGCCACCAGCTCTCGGCTGCCGAACGGTTTCGGCAGATAGTCGTCGGCTCCCATTTCAAGACCGATCACCCGGTCGACCTCCTCGCCCTTGGCGGTGATCATGATGATGGGAAGATCCGTTTCCGCGCGCAGGAACCGGCATAAGGACAAGCCATCCTCGCCGGGCAGCATCAGATCCAGGAGGACAAGGTCGATCCGGCCATCGGCCAGAAGACGGCGCATCGCCTGACCATCGCCCGCGGCGGACACGCGGAACCCTTCCCGGGTCAGCACACGCGACACCAGTTCGCGGATCTCACGGTGGTCGTCGACGACAAGGATATGAGGGCTGGCGGTCATGACCGGATTGTAGGCGGACGGGCCTCGGGAGAAACGGAAAAACTGTTGCGGATCTTGTCGGAAACGCCACCTGCCACACTCTGTCACAAAATTCCCGCTTCCGGAAAAACTTCAGCGACAGCGACGCGGTCTGATGGCGTCAGCCGCCGGAATGGAAGCGGACAAGAGACAGACAGGACCAAGGAGTTTTCCGATGACAACCCATCTTCGCCGCCTGACCGCGGTTATTCCCCTGGCATCGGCGCTGATCCTCGCCGCCGGCGTGGCCATGGCGGATCCCTCCGATGACGGGGTTGCCGCCTGGAACTGCCCGATGGGAGGCCCCTCTTCGGGCCGGGGGCATCATGGCGCCGGCCCCGGGGAAGGATATGGAATGGGGGGATATGGAATGGCCGGATTTGCCGATCCGGCCCGGATCGACGCCCTGAAGACGCGCCTCGCGATCCGCCCGGACCAGGAAGCGGCCTGGGCGGCCTATGCCCAAAGCCTTCACGATGCCGCCGCGGACTGGACCCGGTCGGATCAAACGCGGATCCAGACGGGATCCGCCGACTGGCCCGCCCGGATGGTCGAGATGCGGGGCCGCCATCTCGACAATATGCGCGCAATGCTGGCTGCCGCCGGCTCCCTTGCCCAGGGCTTCGACGACACGCAACGGGCCACCGCCCAATGGGCCATGCCCGGTCTCGCCATTCCCTGCCACGACGGCCAGGGACGCGGCCAGGGACGCGGCCATGGGCACGGCCGCGGAATGTGGTAACAGCAAACCGATTATTTCCGCCCGATTGCCATGTGGCTGCCCCATTGCAATCGGGGGGGGTCCGACGTTCCTCCCGGCCCCCCAGGTCAGGATCACGCATTTCGGGCGGGCGGCCGTGATTGGAATCAACGATCCTGGCCACGGAGACAGCACGGACGGGATCAGGGGCCGGCCGGATTGAGCACCCCGAGCGGGTCATCCCCGGAACCGGTCTCGTCCTGGCCTGTGGGAAGGGTTACCACGAATTCCGCCCCCAGGCCGGGCCGGCCGTCGACCGCGAGGGTGCCCCCATGCTTGGCGACGACGACGTCGCGGCAGATCGCCAGCCCCTGACCGGTTCCGCGCCCGACCTCCTTTGTGGTGAAGAAAGGATCGAAGATCCGGTCCCTGATGTCGTCATCGATGCCGGTGCCACTGTCCGCAACCCGGATTTCCACCGTGTCGCCGATGGCGCGTGTGGTGATCGAAATGCGTCCGGGAAGAGACTTTCCCGACGATTCGATCGCGTGGACCGCATTCACGATCAGGTTCAGGAAGACCTGATTCATCTCCCCGGCATGACAAAGCACCCTGGGCAGGTCCGGATCGAACCGTCGGTCGATCTCGGCGGCATGTTTCCAGACATTGCGCGACACCATCAGCGTGCTGTCGAGCGCCTTGTTAAGATCGGTCAGAGTCTTGCTGGTTGTGCCGGGATGGGAAAACTCCTTCATCGACAGCACGATCCTGGACACCTGCCCCACGCCGTCGAGGGATTCGGCGATCGCCGCCTCGACCTCGGGGATCAGCGCGCGAAGCCCGGTCGCGGCCTGGACCTCCCGGAACCGCCCGGTCAGCAAAGGCAGATCAGCCCCCTGCTCGACCCCGGCCACGACGGCCTCTGCCTCCGCCAGGACTTCCGCCACCCGGGCCACCGACTGGCCGATATAATGAAGATTGTCGCCCACATACTGGATCGGCGTATTGATTTCATGGGCGATCCCGGCGGCCAACTGCCCGACGCTTGCCATACGAGAGGCCTGAATGGCCTCGGACCGGGCGCGCTTCAGGGCCTCGATATCGCGGAAGGAAATGACTGCGCCCTGGCGCCCCTCAGCCAGCGGCAAAGGAGAACAGGCCCATGCGACCGACAGAACCGCGCCGGACGACAACAGGAACTGGGCGTCATCGTCGGTTGCGACCTCCTGCCCGGTGATCACCCGCATCCAGGGAGAGGAAACGAAGTCCAGGTCTCCATGACGCGTCCGGATCCGCAGCACATCGTCCAGCGGATAGCCCTCGATGTCTCCCTCCGCCGCATCCCACCGCAACTGGCGCAACGCCGCTGGATTGATGAAAACGATAGAGCCGGCCCTGTCGACCGTGATCAGTCCCTCGAACAGACAGTCGGTGACGCGTTTCAGCCGTTCCCGCGAATCGCGCAGCGATTCCTCGACGCGGCGGCGGACGCTCATCTCGCCGGTCAATTGCGCGGTCCGCTCCGCCACTTGTCGCTCAAGTTCGCGTTGTTGTCCGGCAAGATGCCGCTCGAAACGCAATCTCAGAGTGGCGTCCCGGAACACCAGCACCCAGCCCGCCGCCTCCCCGTCCTCGATGATGGGCGCGATCAGATGATCGACGGGAAGATCCCCGCCATCCCGGCGCCGGAAGATCCGGTAGGCCATGGTTCCGTCCGTCGGAGAGGCCGCACCGCCTCCCTCGCCCGCTGGCGCGATATCGTCGAAGGAGAGTCCGACAATCTCATCGGATGCGCCCGCCAGAAGCCTGAGCGCCTTCGGGTTGACGAAGCGGATGATCCGGTTCCGGTCCAGGCCGATGATCCCTTCGTCGGCCGCATCGAGGATCAGTTGGTGGCGACGTTGCAGGTCGGCCAGTTGCTGCTCCCGCACCCTGATTCGGATCGCCGTCTGCTGAAAAATCTCGACGGCCCCCGCCATCTGTCCGATTTCGTCTTCGCGGTCGTTTCCGTCGATGAGGACTCCGGTATTGCCATCGGCCAGATCCAGCATGGTCCGGCGCAGACGGGCCAGCGGCTCCAGGATCGTTCGCAGGATCCACCAGACGGCACCGAGAACCAGCGCCATCATGACGGAGTACCAAAGGGCGGTGGTGGCCGCATAGGACCGCGCCGCCCGGTCTATCCCGGACCGCGACAGCCGGACCTCAAGGGTTGCCAGGGGCCTTCCATGCCAGAGGACAGGCTCTGTAGCGACGATGTCGTCGGCCGACGACGGCTTCAGGCGGTCCGCCAGATCGATCCGGCTCTCGGGATCGAAAACATGAACGGAGGCGAAGTCCGGCTCGCGTTCGAGCCCCTGGAGCACCGACATGATCTGGCGGGTGTCCATATCCCAGACAGGCTCCGACAGGGCCGCCGCCTGCAATCCGGCCAGCAGCCGGGCATGCCGTTCCGTCAGCGCTTCCTGCTGCTGGCGTCCGACTGAGGTCTGAAACGCGCCGGCGGTCAGAAAGATCCCCGCCATCAGCACGGCCAGCCGCAAAAGACTTCGGGTTTTCAGGCTCTTCCTTGACGGCCGCGTGTCGTCCATCTGCCGCGCTCTCCTGACAAGGGGGCCTGACGAAGAGAGTGTGCGCCGGGACCCGTCGCCAAACGAAAGCCATTCCCGGACAGCCACAGGGAAAGACTATCCTATGGTGGAATTTCAAGAAATATCATTTCTGCCAAAAGGATATCCGGACCCGAGCTGATGGTTAGAATCCAACAGGGTTCCCTTGCGGGTGGAGCGGGCGGGAATGGATAGGAAAAAAAATCCGTCATCGGATCCGGTGTCCCTGCCGGAACCGGCCGCGAAAGCTCTGAAATGGCTGACCTCCGGCCGCGCCGGACCATAGGCAGGCAAGGCCTGTGGACCTGATTTTCTTCACAACACCGGACGCCGGCCCCATTCCTGATTCAGGGGCTCATCGGTCATGATTTCCCCCTTTGCGGCGTTTGAGCCCCAGGTCCGCGGAGCGGAAGCGCCAGAGGATACCTCATATCAGCCTGCGCAGATCGGAACCGATCAGCGCAGGCCTCAGGCGGCCCTGAGCCAAGTTTCTCCGAAACCGTTGGCTTCGCTCGCTGCCCGCTCAGAGGCCCGGGGTGGGCCAGCCAACCGGCGATGAGCAATCTTCAGCGCCGGTTGGTATCAGGGCTTGGAGCGATGATGTCGCGACAAGCCCTCAATCGCGGCGACCTTATGAACGGCCGTCCGGATAGCCGCCTCCGGCCCGCCAGCGGGCCGGACCGGACGTATGAACGGACTGGCCCTGGCTGTCCACCGCGACCGTCACCGGCATATCCTCAACCTCGAATTCATAGATCGCTTCCATGCCAAGATCCCCGAAGGCGAGAACCCGCGATTTGCGGATGGCCCTGGACACCAGATAGGCCGCGCCACCGACCGCCACCAGATAGACCGCCCGATGCCGCCGGATCGCGTCAATGGCGTCCGGTCCGCGTTCCGCCTTCCCCACCATTCCGAGCAGACCGGTCCGGTCCAGCATCATCTCTGTGAATTTGTCCATCCGGGTGGATGTCGTGGGGCCGGCCGGACCGACCACCTCGTCCCTCACCGGATCGACCGGGCCGACGTAATAGATGAACCGGTTGGTGAAATCGACGCCCTCCGGAAGACGTTCGCCCCGCGCGAACAGATCAGCGATGCGCTTGTGGGCGGCGTCGCGGCCGGTCAGCATCCTTCCGGACAGCAGCAGCGTCTCTCCCGGTCTCCAGGATTGCACATCCTCCCGCGTGAGACGGTCGAGATCGACCCGGCGCGCGCCGTCCGACGGCGCCCAATGGACATCCGGCCAGTCGGCCGCCGACGGCGGTGTCAGGACGGCGGGCCCGGTCCCGTCCAGGACGAAATGGGCATGGCGGGTCGCCGCGCAGTTCGGGATCATCGCCACCGGCTTCGAGGCCGCATGGGTCGGATAGTCGAGGATCTTGACATCGAGCACCGAGGTCAGGCCGCCCAACCCCTGCGCGCCGATGCCGAGCGCGTTGACCTTGTCGCAGATCTCGATCCGCAATTCCTCGATCCGGTTTGCCGGCCCCCGCTCCTTCAGCGCGGCCATGTCGATGGGCTCCATCAGGGATTCTTTCGCCAGCAACATGGCCTTTTCCGCGGTGCCGCCGATCCCGATCCCCAGCATGCCGGGCGGACACCAACCTGCGCCCATGGCCGGGACCGTGCGCACCACCCAGTCGACGATATCGTCCGACGGATTCAACATCACGAATTTGGATTTGTTTTCCGAACCGCCGCCTTTGGCCGCGATACGGACCTCCACGGTGTTTCCCGGCACCACCTCCATATGGACGACCGCCGGGGTGTTGTCGCGCGTATTGCGCCGCGTCCCGGCGGGGTCGGAGACGACCGACGCCCGCAGCAGATTGTCCGGATGCCGATAGGCGCGGCGCACGCCCTCGTTGACCATGGAGACGATATCCATGGTGGCATCCCAGCGGACATCCATGCCGATGCGCAGGAACGCGACGACGACGCCGGTATCCTGACACAAAGGACGCCGCCCCTCGGCGCAAAGCCGGGAATTGGTCAGGATCTGGGCCATGGCGTCCCGCGCCGCCGGCGATTTCTCCCGCCGGTAGGCCTCTCCCAGGGCGACGATGTAGTCCCTGGGATGAAAATAGGAAATAAATTGAAGCGAATCCGCGATGCTCGCGATGAAATCGTCCTGCCTGATCGTCGTCATGACGCCCCCGGGTAAGTGTTGTCCGGCCCTCAGCCCACGATCTTCAAAAGATGATCGAACCCGGCGTTGTCCGTCCGGTCGCCGACCATGCCCACGAGAAGATGCTGTTGCGTGATGGGATTGACTTTGAGTTCCGGCAGCAGCCGGAAGCATTCGATTTCGCCCGACGACGCCACATGGGTCCTGACGCCGGTGCAGTACATGACCTCGTCGCCGATCCGGATATGCTCGTCATCGGCGGGAACGATCGGCAGGTCGCGCGCGATCACCTCCTTCGCGGCCGCCTCAAGCCCCGCCAGATCGACCCCGGGGTCCTCGGAAAAGCCGATCACGAAACCGTGCTTCACATCGGAATGGGTCAACGGCAGGGTCCGGCCATACTGCTTGTTCAAAATGAGATTGGTGATGTCCTCGGCGGAATGGGCCATCTTGCGATAGGTCACCGTCCGATAGACGATGTCGTGAATGGCGTCCGGCTCGGGTCCGAAGACGTTCGGCCGGGCGACGATGACCTCCTCGCCGATCCCGATCAGGACATGGGCGTTGAAGCCGAGGTGCGGGAACAGGGCGTCGAAATGCTCGACCACGACCCGCCGCCGCTTTTTCAAGGCCGCCATCACCGCCGCCGAGATCTCCCAAAGTTGATGGAAGGCCTGCTCATAGCGCACGTCGATATGATAGGTATGCGGTCCCAGGTGATCCGTCTCGGCATCGTCGAACAGGGGGGCGGACCGCAGATTGATCCCCTCGTCGTCGTTGGTCAGCTCGAGACCCGGGAACGTGCCCCGGATCAGCGTGGATTTGCCGGCACCCTCGGCACCGATGACGCCGACCAGAAGGTCGGTCGGAAACAGATGCCTCTGGGCCACTTCGCGCCCGAGATTGTAGAGCCGGACGCGACCCCGCGGGGCGTAATAGACGGCATACATAAGCGGTTCTCTGAAGTCCTCGATCATTGTTGGATCTGCTCCGTCCTTCGGCTCCATGTTCCCCCCGGTGCCGGCGGGTGAAAGGCCGCGCCGGCCCCGGCCCCGTGCCCCCGGGAGACGAGGGAGGGGGGCCTCGGGGGAGGGGGG
>WASQ01000087.1 GCA_009712185.1 Telmatospirillum sp.
GGGACGGCAAACCGTGGCGGAATGCTGTCGCCTGACAAGACAGTTGCTGAGGGCGGTGCCGATCGGAACCGATCAGCGCGGGCTGGTATCTCCGATGCGACCCGGACCTATTGCGTTCCCGTGACGGGGAAATCCTCCTCGAAAAACTCCCCGTCCCCCTTTGTCCCGCCCTGACGCCGCTCCGCCTCGATCTGCTTCAGGGCGACACGGCGGATTTTTCCCGAAATCGTCTTGGGAAGGGCGGAAAACTCGATCCGCCGGATCCGCTTGTAAGGCGCCAGCGTCGCCCGGATATGGGTGAAGATCGACGCCGCCACATCCGCCCCGGGCACAAAGCCGTCCCGAAGAGTGATGAACGCCTTCGGAACCGCGAGACGCACGGGATCGGGGCTTGGAACGACCGCCGCCTCCGCCACCGCCTCATGCTCGATCAGCGCGCTTTCCAGTTCGAACGGACTGATCCGGTAATCCGACGCCTTGAAGACATCATCGGCTCGGCCGACATAGGTCAGATATCCGTCCTGGTCGATACTGGCGATATCGCCGCAATGGTAGTGGCCGGACCGCATCACAGCGGCCGTCTTATCGGCGTCATCCTGATAGCCCAGCATCAACCCCAGGGGCCCCGCAGAAAGGTCCAGACAGATTTCGCCTTCCGTTGCCGGCTCGTCCTCGGGGGTCAGCAGGCGGACGACATATCCCGGCAGGGGGCGCCCCATGGCTCCCGGCTTCACCGTCTGCCCGGGGCTGTTGCCGATCTGGCAGGTCGTTTCGGTCTGTCCGAAACCATCGCGGATGGTGATGCCCCAGGCGTCCCTCACCCTTGCAATCACCTCCGGATTCAACGGCTCGCCCGCCCCCACCAGTTCGCGGAACCGGACGGGATAGGCGGCCAGGTCCTCCTGGATCAGGAAACGCCACACCGTTGGCGGCGCGCAGAGCGTCGTCACGCCGCAGCGGCTCACCGTGTCCAGAAGCGCTTTCGCATTGAAGCGCTGCGCGTTGTAGATGAACACGGTGGCCCCTGCATTCCAGGGCGCGAAAAAATTACTCCAGGCATGCTTCGCCCAGCCGGGCGAACTGATGTTGCAATGAACATCGCCCGGTCGCAGGCCGATCCAATACATCGTCGACAGATGGCCGACCGGATAGCTCTGGTAGGAATGGCTGACCAGTTTCGGCTTTGAGGTCGTGCCCGACGTGAAATACAGCAAAAAGGGATCGGTGACGGAGGTGGCGCCATCCGGCTCGAAATCCGGCGAGGCCTCGTAGGCCGCTTCGAACGAAAGCCACCCCGCAACGGCGCCCCCCACGACGATCCGGCCGAAGTCGCCCCCAATACTGTCGAATTTCGCCGTCTCGGCGACCCCGGTCACGACGTGACGGGCCCCGCCCCGCTGGAAGCGGTCCCTGAGATCATCGGCGGTCAGCAGACTGGTCGCCGGGATCACCACGGCGCCCAGCTTCATCGCCGCCAGCATGGTTTCCCACAAGGGCACCACATTCCCCAGCATCATCAGGATCACGTCGCCGCGACGAACCCCCTGGCCGCGCAGGAAGTTCGCAACACGGTTCGATCGTTCCGACAGTTGCGCGAAACTGAGACGCGTCTCGCCGCCGTCCTCCTCCACCAGCCAGAGCGCGGTCTGTTGATTATCGTCAGCAATGATGTCGAAATAGTCCAATGCCCAATTAAAATTTTTCAGCACCGGCCATCGAAAATTCCGGTAAGCCGTTTCATAATCGCTGCGGGTCTCAATAAGAAAATCCCTCGCGGTCAGGAACTCCTTCAAATCTTCGGACATGGCGTTCTCCCCGGATTATTTTGTTGTCATGTTCGATTTTTATATTTCACATATTGCGGCGATACTGTCCTCCGACATCATAAAGCGCGCTGGAAATCTGCCCCAGGGAACAGACTTTCGTTGCCGCCATCAGCGATTCGAAAATGTTCCGGTTTTCAACCGCCGCCTGTCTCAACGCGGCCAGCGCAGGCGGCGCCTCCTCCGCGTGCCGGGCATGGAAGTCGCGAAGCCGTGCGAGCTGTCCCTGTTTTTCCCCATCGGTCGAGCGTTGCAGTTCGATATCCCGCGCGGGCGGCGGATTGGGATTGAGAAAGGTATTGACGCCGACGATCGGATAGCCGCCGTCATGCTTCAGTTGTTCGTAATGAAGCGACTCGTCCTGGATCTTACCGCGCTGATAACCGGTTTCCATGGCGCCCAGAACGCCGCCCCGATCGGCCAGCCGGTCGAACTCGGCGAGAACGGCCTCCTCCACCAGATCGGTCAACTCCTCCAGGAAGAACGACCCCTGATTCGGATTTTCGTTCTTTGCCACCCCCCATTCGCGGTTGATGATGAGCTGAATAGCCATGGCGCGCCGAACGGAGTCCTCGGTGGGCGTGGTATAGGCCTCGTCATGGGCATTGGTATGAAGGCTGTTGCAATTGTCGTAGACGGCGATCAGCGCCTGCAAGGTGGTCCGGATATCGTTGAAATCAATTTCCTGCGCATGCAGGGACCGTCCCGACGTTTGAATGTGATATTTGAGCTTCTGAGAGCGCTCGTTGGCGCCATAACGGTCCCGCATGGCGACCGCCCAGATCCGGCGGGCGACGCGGCCGATCACGGAATATTCCGGATCCGTGCCGTTCGAGAAGAAGAAGGACAGATTGGGGGCGAAGTCGTCGATCTTCATGCCCCGCGCCAGATAGGATTCGACATAGGTGAAGCCGTTCGCGAGCGTGAACGCCAGTTGCGAGATCGGGTTGGCGCCGGCTTCCGCGATGTGATAGCCCGAAATCGACACCGAATAGAAGTTCTGCACCCGGTTGGTGACGAAATACTCCTGGATGTCGCCCATCATCCGGAGCGCGAAGTCGGTCGAGAAGATGCAGGTATTCTGCCCCTGGTCCTCCTTCAGAATATCGGCCTGGACGGTGCCGCGTACGGACTTCAGGACACCGGCGCGGATCTCCTGTTCCTCGGCGTCGGCCGGCGGCCGGCCGTTCGCCGCGACGAAGCGGTCCATCTGCTGGGCGATGGCCGTGTTGAAGAACATCGCCAGAATAATGGGCGCCGGGCCGTTGATCGTCATCGACACCGACGTGGCGGGGGAGCAGAGATCGAATCCGGAATACAGCACCTTCATGTCGTCCAGCGTCGCGATCGACACGCCGGAATTGCCGACTTTTCCGTAGATGTCGGGACGTTCGTCCGGATCGCAGCCATAAAGCGTGACGGAATCGAACGCCGTCGACAGACGCGTCGCCTCCCCATGTTCCGATAACAGCTTGAAGCGGGCGTTCGTCCGGAAGGCGTCACCCTCGCCGGCGAACATCCGGGTCGGATCCTCGTTTTCCCTTTTGAACGGGAAGACCCCCGCGGTGAACGGAAAAAAGCCCGGGAGATTTTCGCGCAGCATCCAGCGCAACAGTTCGCCCCTGTCCTCATAGGGCGGCAGGGCGACCTTGCGGATCGTCGTGCCGGAGAGGCTGGTGCGGATGATGCGGGTCCGGATCTCCCGATCCCTTACCCGGGTCACCATCTCATCGCCGCCGTAGCGCGCCTTCAGATCCCTCCAGCCGTCGAGAAGCCGGCGACTGTCGGGATCAAGGGCAGCCTCCTCGCGCGCGGCCAGCCGCCCGAGGTCCGGAACCTCGACGGAAATCTCCCTGAGCCGCGCCTCCGCCCCGCGCAACTGATCAATCGCCCGCACCGCCGCGACCTGCCCCGCGATGTGGCGGTGATAGGTCCGGACTGTTTCCGCGATATCGGCAAGATAGCGGACCCGGGCCTGGGGAACGATCGCCGCCGCGGCCGACGAACTGCGGGCGGAGCGGGAGGGGAGAGCCGAGACCGGCATGGGATGGCCGTGTTCCGCGAAGGACCGCAAGAGCGCGTGATAAAGCGCGGTCACCCCGTCGTCATTGAAACGGGAGGCAACCGTGCCGAACACGGGCATCGTTGCGGCATCAAGATCGAATGCCCGCCGGTTGCGCTGAAGCTGTTTCGAGACGTCGCGCAGCGCGTCCTCTCCGCCTTTCCGGTCGAACTTGTTGATGGCGACGAGATCGGCGTGATCCAGCATGTCGATCTTTTCAAGCTGACTGGCCGCCCCGAACTCCGGCGTCATCACGTAAAGCGACAAGTCGCCGACATCCGCCACCGCCGAATCCGCCTGACCGATACCGGGCGTTTCCACGATCACCAGATCGAAACCCGCCATCTTGCACAGATCAATAATGGCGGGCACATGGGCCGGCACCTCCCGGTCGGACCCGCGGGTGGCGAGCGAGCGCATATAGACAGCACCGCCGATGGAATTCATACGGATCCGGTCACCCAGCAACGCGCCCCCGGTCCTGCGCTTTGACGGATCGACCGCGATCACAGCGATGGCGATGTCGGGGCGGTCATAACGGAAGCGGTGAATGATCTCGTCGATCAGCGACGACTTTCCGGCGCCGCCGGTTCCGGTGATGCCCAGAACCGGCACCCTCAACGCCTGTCCCGCCCGCCGGATTTCGTCGCGGAGCGGGCCCGCAACGGTGCCCGCCTCCAGTCCGGAAATCAGGCGCGACAACAGCCGGCGGTTGTCGTCGCCGAGGCCATCCAGGCTCTCCGGAACCTGCCCGGCGACATCAAAGTCACAGCGGTGGATGATATCGGCGATCATTCCCTCCAGCCCCATCCGCAGGCCGTCCTCCGGCGAATAGAGGCGCTCCACGCCATAATCCTGGAGCTCGCGGATTTCCGGAGCGACGATCACGCCCCCGCCCCCGCCGAACAGCTTCACATGTCCGGCGCCCCTCTGGCGCAGCAGATCGATCATATATTTGAAGTATTCGACATGGCCGCCCTGGTAGGAACTGATGGCGATGCCCTGCACGTCCTCCTGGACTGCCGCCGTCACCACCTCGTCCACACTGCGGTTATGCCCCAGATGAATCACCTCCACCCCGCCTTGCTGCAACAGCCGACGCATGATGTTGATCGACGCGTCGTGGCCGTCGAACAGGCTGGTCGCCGTGACGAAGCGGATCTTGTTCTTTGTCCGAAGTTCGCTCAAAGGGCCGGGCTGTCTTTCATGACCTTCGGGCATGCGCACGTTCCTCCTGCTGGTCGGCGTCACGCCGCCGGTTTCGGGGGCACCGGGCACGGCATCGCCTGGAAAAAGCCGATGGACGTCGGGGTCGATCTGGCGGCAGAAGCGGATCCTTCAATGCCGACGACCGGACCGCGGGGGTTCCAATTCCACCTGTCCCCCGGTCTCGAAGGGTAACGACCAGCGATGACAGGGATCCATGCCGCCAGAAGTCATGATGATTGAATTAATTTGCAACTGCCGCACGCAAGCAGGGTCAAGACCTGTCGGATCACTCGTCACAAAAGTCGGGAAAGGTCGCTATCAAGAAAAGCTGCTTTCCTTTTGTCCAAACAGGTGATTGGGATAAATCCATATATTTTGTGCAGGAATATTTATGCTGACGGACCGGCTATTTTCACCATCAGGAAAGCTGCGCGAATGACGGACCCGCGATCGGCCCGGCCGGACAGGCCGGCACCGGACCCGCCCCCTGTCCCACCTCACTTCGCCGGAGTTTCGGCGGGTGTCGCAACGTCGGGAAGCGCCGCCGCGATGGCGCCGCAAAGGGCCGACAGATCCCTTTCCAGCACCGCGACAAGCGTCTCGACGTCACCGTCCGGCAGACCGTCGACGATGGCTCGTTCGAGCCTCGCGGCATGCGCCTGAACGTCGACGGCCCCCATGGTCGCCGAGGCACCCTTCAGCGCGTGGACCAGTCGCCGGGCCTCGGCCGGGTCCCCCGTCCGCAATTTTTCCCGCACCTTGCCGGCTTCGTCCCGATAGGACCGGGCAAACTTCCCGATAATCCGGACATAGCTGGGAACATTGCCGCGGATCATCCGCAGTCCCATGCCGATATCGAGACCCGCGATGCCGCCCAGGATGCTTTCGACGCCATCCCCCTTGCCGGAGACCGGTGCGCCCCCGGTCTCGCTTCGGTTTCCGCTCCGCAACGACAGCCATTTCAGAAGGCAGGCGAACAGCGCGTTCGGTTCCACCGGCTTGGCGATGAAATCGTTCATTCCCGCCGCGAGACAACGGGCCCGGTCCTCGGAAAACGCATTGGCCGTCATCGCCAGAATCGGGACCTCGCCATATCCCGGAAGTTCGCGGATTTTGGCGGTTGCCGACAGTCCATCAAGCTCGGGCATGCTCATGTCCATCAGGATCAGGTCGTAGCTGGCGCTCTTGGCCCTTTCGACGGCCTTGCGGCCGTCTTCGGCGAAGTCCAGACGAAGACCGGTATGCATCAGCAGGTCCCTGGCCACATCCCGGTTGATCGGGTCGTCCTCCGCCAGCAACAGCCGCGCGCCGGCGAAACGGTCCCGCAGTTGCATTTCCGTGTCGAGTTCCGGAAGCGCGACAGAATCGGCGCCGTCGATATCCGACGCGTCACCGCCCCGCCCCAGAAGCGCCGTGAACCAGAAGGTGCTGCCTTCGCCCGGAATGCTGTCAGCGCCCGCCTTTCCCCCCATCAATTCCACCAGGCGGCGGGTGATCGCAAGGCCAAGCCCGGTGCCGCCGAACCGCCGGGTCGTCGCGGAATCAGCCTGATGAAACGGCTCGAACAGCCCCGCCATTTTGTCGGCGGATATGCCGATCCCGGTATCGGCGACCTCGAACCGGACCATGATCCGCTCTCCCATGTCCTGCTCGACCCTGGCGCGCACGGCAACCGACCCACGGTCGGTGAACTTCACCGCATTGCTCAGATAATTGAGCAGGGCCTGGCGCAGTCGGGTCTGATCCCCTTTGAGACGGATCGGCACATCGCCATAATCGACCGTTACGGCCAATCCCTTGAGACGGGCCATTTCGCCGACCAGGGAACAGACATAGTCGAGGACGCCGCTCAAGACGAAGTCCGCCTGTTCCAGTTCGATCTTGCCGGCCTCGATCTTGGAAAAGTCGAGAATATCGTTGATCACCGTCAGCAGATGCTTGGCGGCCGCGTCGATCTTGTCCAGCCATCCGGCCTGCTCCGCCGTCGGATCCGCTTTGCGGAACAGATGGGTGTAGCCGACAATGGCGTTGAGCGGCGTCCTGATCTCATGGCTCATGTTGCTGACGAAGGCGCTTTTCGCTACGTTCGCCGCCTCCGCCTGCTGTTTTGCCAGGGCAAGGAAATCCGTCATCGCCTTTCGTTCGCTGATGTCGCGGATAATGCCGACCGACCCCAGAAACACCGTCCTCTCGCCACCCATGGAGCCACTGTAAAGCCCGGAACTGCTGACCTCGACGCAGATGCGGTCCTCGCCCACGCTGAGGATTTCGCCGACCCGTTCCCCTCCCAGGCGCTTCAGCATCTGCACTTCAAGCCCCGATGTCCGACGGGAACCGCTGCGCCGCTCATCGATCAGACCGGGCGAGGATGGCGTCCCCGTGGTCTTACCGGCAAAGGCGGGCAGGACGATGTCGCGACTGGCGCCGGCCGCGTCGGCGGGAACCATGATCTCCGAAAAATGATGGCCGATGAGCTGTTCGGCCCTGTACCCCAGGGTCGAGATGGCATCGTTCAAAAAGGTGAACCGCCCCTCCCGGTCAATCCGGTAGACGATGTCGGGGACCGTCATCACGAGACTGCGATAGCGCTCCTCCGAGGCGGCGAGATCACGCACCTTTCCGGCCAGTTCCGTCGTCTTTCGGGCCAATTCGAGAAACACCCGCGTCTTCGCCAGCAACGTGCGCGGCGTGTAGGGCTTGACGATATAGTCCACGGCGCCGGTATCGTAGCCCCGGAACACCTCGGCCTCATCGCTGGCCGCGGCGGTCAGGAAAATGATGGGCAGACAACGCGTCCGCGGATCGCCGCGCAACAGCTCCGCCAGTTCATAGCCGTCCATCCCCGGCATGACGATATCGAGAATGGCAAGCGCGAAATCATGGTGGAGCGAGGCGGCAAGAGCATCATTGCCGCAACCGGCCTCGATCAACGTGACATCCAGGTCCGACAGAACTCCGCGCAACGCCAGAAGATTCTCGGGCCGATCGTCGACGATCAGAACTTTTTCCCTACCGGACACGATATCACCCCCCGGACAGGCAAAGCAGCCTGCCGGCGATCCGGGCAGGCACCAGAATTTCGTCCGCCACACCGGCCGCGATGGCCGCGACGGGCATCGCGACGCAATCAGCGCTGGCGGGATCCTGAACGATCGTATAACCGCCGGCCGCCTTGATGGCTTTCAGCCCCGCGGTTCCATCGCTGCTGGCTCCGGACGTCAGTACCGCCACCAGGGCCCCGCCCCACACCCTGGCCGCGCTTTCGAACAGGACGTCGATGGACGGGCGGGAATGATTGACAGGCGGATCGACGGAAAGACTGAGCGTCGTCCGGTCCTCGGCCAGCAGATGATAGTTGGCAGGTGCGAGATGGACCCGCCCGCCGGCGACGGACATCTTGTCGCAGGCCTCCACCACCGGCAGCGGTGAGACCGCCGCAAGATGCTCGGCGAACATCCCGCCGTCCTCCGCGTGCAGATGCTGCACGATCAGAACCGGCGGGGTAAAGGACGCCGGCACCCCGGCCAGGATGACCGACAGCGCGGCAAATCCCCCCGCCGAGCCGCCCATCACGACGGCCTCGCAACGCATGGCCCGATCCCCCGTTTAAAGAGACGGGCGCGACGGTCCACTTCCTCGAAGTTGCCGCGCGCCTCCGTGAACTGGATGTCCTCCTTCGTTCCAAGGCAAAGGAATCCACCCGGGACCAAACACTCGGCGAACAGTCCGAGAACCCTCGACTGCAACTCCCGATTGAAATATATGAGAACATTCCGACAGAACACAAGATGCATGTCGCCGAACGCGCTGTCCGTCGCCAGATTGTGGGAGGAAAAGACGATCCGTTCCCGCAGCGACTCATTCATGACGCCGGCGTCATAGTTCGCATGGAAATACTCAGAAAACGATCCCCGGCCGCCCGCCGCCTGATAGCTTCGCGTCGCCTGCCGAAGTCGCCCCAGGTCATAGATCCCGGTCCTGGCGCGCTCCAGCGCCTCCGCATTGAGGTCCGTCGCGTAAAGGGTGGCGCGGTCGTAAAGCCCCTCCTCCTTGAGGACGATGGCTAGGGAATAGGCCTCCTCGCCCGTGGCACAGCCGGCAAGCCAGATCTTGATATGAGGCCATGTCCGCAGAAGCGGCAGAATATCCGTCCGGACGGCTTGGAACACGAAAGGGTCGCGGAACATTTCCGTCACCGGGATCGAGAAATGCCGCAAAAGCAGGGTGAAAGAGCCCGCGTCGTGGAGAACCGCCGGGATCATGTCGGCGATACGCGGAAAGCCCCCGGCCTCCTGGCACTGGCGGGTCCGCCGCGTGATCGAGGCCCTGGCATAACCGCGAAAATCGTAGCCATAGCGTTGAAAAACCGCCTCCAGCAATAGCGAGATCTCGATATCCTCGACCTTGGACTCGACCATCGCGGTCTCCTCAGGCCGACAGCCAGACGCGCATGACCGAAAGCAGCCTCTGCGCGTCGATCGGCTTGGTCAGATAGTCGTTGGCGCCTGCCGTCAGGCATTTGTCGCGATCGTCCGACATCGCTTTCGCCGTCAGGGCGATGATCGGCAGCTTCCGTTTGAGATCGTCGGCGCGGATCCTGCGCATCGCCTCATAGCCGTCCATCACCGGCATCATGACATCCATCAGAACCAAGGCCACATCGGCGTTTTCTTTCAGGAGATCGAGCGCACGCTGTCCGTTTTCCGCTTTCACGGGCACCATTCCGTGATCGCCGAGAAGCTGTGACAGGGCGAAGGTCGTGCGCATGTCGTCATCCACGACAAGGATCTTGCGGCCATTCAGGGCCGCATCGGTGTCATAGAGCTGATGAATGATCCGTTTCTGGCGTTCCGGCATCTGGCTGACGACCCGGTGCAGGAACAGGGAAACCTCGTCCAACAGACGTTCGGGTGAGCGGACGTCCTTCACGACGATCGATTCGGCATGCTCGCGCAGATCCTCTTCCTGGCTTGACGACAGCTCCCTGGCCGTGTGAACGACCACGGGCGGCAGGCTCAACCCCTCCTTTTCGAGAATCTTCAGCATTTCATCGCCCGGCATATCGGGCAGGGTCAGGTCGAGAACCACGCAGTCGTAACGATTGTGCCGCAGGGCCTCCAGCGCTTCGGCGGCAGTTGCCGCCTCGGTGACTTCGGTGTCCGGGCCGTCGATCAACTGGACGGTATCACGGCGAACCAGCGGGTCGTCCTCGACGATCAGCACCCGGCGGATCTCGTGACCGGAGACGCTTTCCAGTTTCCGGAACACCGCGTCGAGCTGGTCCTGGTCCAACGGCTTGACGGCGTGCCCGACAGCCCCGCGGCGCAGGGAGTCCGTCGCACGGTCGTCGACGGAAATCACATGGACGGGGATATGCCGGGTCGCCGTGCTGGTCTTCAACGCGGACAGCACCGCCATGCCATCCATCCCGGGAAGTCGGCGATCCAGGATCACCGCCATCGGCGAATGGAGCGCCGCCAGTTCCAGACCGGCCTCGCCGGTCGCCGCGGCCACGCATTTACAGCCCCGTTCCCGGCATTTGGCGACCAGAATGGCGGCAAAGCGGGGATCGTCCTCGATTACCAGAATAATTTTGTCCTCGGGCGTCAGATGAGCCCGGTCATCGTCGATATAGGGCGCCGGAGACAGGGCCGGCGGGGGACCGTCCGGCTCCCGGGGCGCCCGGGCTTCCTTCTGACCGAGAGACGATGTCCCCGACGGTTCCGGTGCCGCCCGGTGGCGCAGCGGAAGCGACAGGGTGAAGGTGGCCCCCTTCCCCGGACTGCTGTCGAGAGAGATCTCACCGCCCAGAAGGGTGGCCAGCTCCCGCGAGATGGTCAGCCCGAGGCCGGTTCCGCCGTATTTCCGGGTGGTGGTCCCGTCGGCCTGCTGGAAAGCCTCAAAGATCAGCTTGTGCTTGTCGGGCGCAATCCCGATCCCGGTGTCCGTCACGGCGATGAACAGGGTGCCGCCGTCAGGCGCGCCGGCACGGTCCGGGCGGGTCTGGCCGAAGGTGACGGTGATACCCCCGGTTTCCGTGAATTTGAGGGCGTTGGACAGAAGATTGCGCAGAATCTGTTCCAGACGCTTGCGGTCCGTCACGATCTGCCCGGGGACCCCACCGTCCAGCAAAACCTCAAGCGACAGTCCCTTGTCGCGCGCCATATGATCGAAGGATGCGCGCAGGCCGTCGGCGATCTCGGCCAGCGAGACCGGGGCAAGGGACAGATCCATCCGTCCCGCCTCGATTTTCGAAAGGTCCAGGATCTCGTTGATCAGACGCAACAGATCGCTGCCGCTGCCATAGATCGTGCGCACCGACTCCTGCTGGTCCGGGGTCAGATTTCCCTCCCGATTGCGCATCAGGCCTTGCGCCAGCAACAGCAGGCTGTTGAGCGGAGTCCGCAATTCGTGGGACATATTGGCAAGGAACTCGCTCTTGTAGCGGCTTGCCGAGGCCAGTTCCTCGGCTTTGACCGTCAAATCCTTCCGCGCAGCCTCCACCTCCCGCTTCTGGCGTTCCAGAAGCTCATTTTTCTCTTCAAGCTCCTCATTGCTGACCTGGAGCTCCTCCTGCTGGGCCTTCAGACGGTCTTGCGATTCCCGCAGGCGATCCGTCTGCTCCCTCAGTTCCTCATTGGTGACACGCAGTTCCTCCTGCTGGGTCTGCAACTCTTCCGTCAGTTGTTGCGACTGGGACAGCGCGTCGGTCAGCCGCGACCGCGACTGGGCCCCCTCGAGGGCGATTGCCAGAAGCGATGCGGCCTGCGACAGATAGGCGAGGTGGGATGGCGGCATTTCCTCAAAGGTAGCGATTTCGATCACGCCTTTGACCACCCCCTCATGACAAAGCGGCGTGACGCAGATAAAGCGGGGCGAATGCTCCCCCAGCCCGGACACAACCGCAATATAGTCGTCCGGGACACTGCGGATAATAATCTGCTGTTTCTCAAGTGCGGCCTGTCCGACCAGACCCTCTCCCGGAAGGAATTTGTTGGAAAGCCCCTTGCGCCGGGAATAGGCGTAGCTGGCCTCAAGCGTCAGCGCACCATCAGGGGTGGCGACATAGAAGGCGCCGACCTTGGCGTCGAGCCAGCCGGCCAGGCAGGATATCGCCTGGGACGCCAGGGTCTCCAGTCCCGGGTTCCCCTGGATCGCCTCGTTGAGCTGCGCCATCCCGGATTTCAGCCAGTCGCGTTCGCGCGTCTCGGACTGGGCCTTGCGTAATGCCTGTGTCATCTCAACCAGCGCAATCCCAAGGACATCCCTGTCCGACCGGGGCACGATATCGGCCTCGAAATCGCCGCCGGCGACGCGATCCGCCTGACGGGCGACCTCTTTCAGCCTGGCCGCCATCCGGTTGATGGAGCGAGCCAGCAGGTCTTGCGGCCCCTTGACATCGACCTCGATATCGAGATCGCCGTCGGCAATCTTTTCCGCGACCGTCGTCGCTTCCCGGAGGGTCTTCGTCATTTCGCGCAAGGCCGTTCCCAACTGGTCGCGATCAGATCGCGGCGCGACGTCCGCCCGGAAATCACCGCTGGCGATTTGGTCGGCCTGGGCGGCGACATCCCTTAACGTCAGGATCATCCGGTTGACCGATTGGGCGAGAAGGTCCTGCGCCCCTTTTTCCTCAACCCGGACATCGAGATTGCCCGAGGCAACCTGTTCCGCTATTCGCGACGCCTCCCGCAGGGTCCGCGTCATTTCGCGCAAGGCCGTCCCCAGCACGTCCTTTTCCGACCGCGGCGCGATTTCCGCCCGATAGTCCCCCCCGGCAATGGCATTGGCCTGTCGGGCCGTTTCCTTAAGGATAACCGCCAGTTGAGCCAGATCCCCGGCGACCCCTTTTCCGGCCATGACGGCATCCGGCAGATCGAAGTCTCCGTCGAGGACATGGCGCGACAGGATGGCAAGATCAACCGGGTCGGCACCCAGGCGGACCTCAATGCCGCGTCCGATCAGCCATAACCCCGATATGGCTAGAACCAGCACGACCGCGATCGCCACGAGATCGGCGAACAGGGTGGCGTCTCTCAGTGCCCATAACCGCTCCGCCAGCAGAGCAACCGGCTCGGACGCCCCCGTGGCAACGACGGCACCCTCGACGGCCACCCTGTCGATGATCGTCACGGTGAGCACCCCGGCAAAAATCAGAACAGCCACGACCGCAAAAATCAATGCGGCGACCTGCAACCGGATTGAGAAGCGCGACCCCATTTTTCCCCTCTCACTGCGGATCTATGGACGCGCCTGCGACATCCAATCGACGAAAGGCAGGAACAGCACCGGGACGGCATGCTCGGCGGGGCAGGTGAAAGCGGAGACTCCCTTGGACCAGAACCGGACAATGTCCATTTTATTAATATAAGTGATACCAAATTTCTCGCAAAAGGTGAATACCCCCTCTTCTCTCTCCGAAAACGGCATCGATGACAGCGCCGTCATCATGCGCCCGCGGAACGGACGGAAGCGAAAATAAAATCCCCAGGCTGCTGGATAGGCAACGAACTTCCATCGCTTATTTTTTCCGTATAGAATATTCATCACTGAAATTTGTAAATTTCAGTCATCATGTAAACAAAATGTTGGAACATGTTTACTTTTTTGAAAGCAAGACAATGCTTCAAATTATCTATTTTAGCACAGCAATTCCTGAAATAAACATTTATAGTGTTAGAAATATACTTGAATGTTCTCGCCAGCATAACCATGATAACGACGTAACCGGGATCTTATTCTATGATGGACGGAACTTTATACAGGTCATTGAGGGAGAGGATTCCACTATAGAAGCGCTGTTTTCAAAAATATCCTCAGACCGGCGTCATTATGACGTCAGGCTGCTGTCGCGCATGGACATTCCTCAGAGGGAATTCGGCGACTGGCTCATGGCATTTGCCTGCCCGGAAAGTGCCGCCGGAGGAGAACCTGGACGGATTGATTACGGCCCCGATCTCGTCGATTTCGATATCACCGCGTCACGGGCCCGCCGGCTTTTGTTCATGTTTGTGGAAGGTGCGCTGGCGCCATCGCCGGCCGACGGCAGTTCCGTCGATTTCACCTTGCGGATCCATCCGTCGCAGAAGGTCAGCCGGATGATCACGACGACATCGACGGAGGACTATCTGGTCGAATTCGGCCGGACGATCGCGCTGGCCGTTCCGGACGCCGAAGTGAACATCAATGTCAGCAAGAAGAAGGACATTCACTTCAACAAGAAGGGAAATGTCAAAAAGGGACATATCGAATTCTTCTGACGGTCCGGAGGCCCTTCCGGCTCACAAGCAAATCGTGAGATTTCCGCCAGGGGCTTGCCCGGGAACGGGGGCGTTCCCCCAGGGCCGGGATGCGGCAGTCGGGGAGGAACCCAGGCGCCCGCAATGATGACCTTGACTCTCAAGTCCGCCCCCTCTACGGTATCTAGCGTCACGGTTCCCCGGATAACACATTATCTGGGGTCAAAAGGGAAGCCGGTGAGAATCCGGCGCTGCCCCCGCAACTGTCAGCGGCGAGTTGCCACCCATCGATAGCCACTGGCGTCTTTCGGCGCCGGGAAGGCCGGGCGGACGCGATGACCCGCAAGCCAGGAGACCTGCCGCGACATCTGTCAACGTCCGCGGGCGGGGTGTCCCGAGGGATGGCGTGTGGCTCCGTCCTGTCCGCATCCCGCCGTCCTCCTCCCCGTCCCGGTCCCGGAGGGGGATCACCGATGTCCGTGCCTGCCTATGATTTCGATCGCCAGGGAAATCTGGCGCCTCAGCCTCCGCGTCCGGAACGCGGGTCCCCCCCGGCGTCACGACGCCGTCCTCCGCGCCCGGAGGATCTCCGGCTGGATCATGGGCGGGACGATCTGCTGACGCCGTTCGGTAAGGCGACGCTGAAAGACCGCTACCAGCTTCCCGGCGAACGCATCCAGGACATGTTCGCCCGGGTTGCCGCCGCCTTCGCCGACGACACGGCCCATGCTCAAAGACTTTACGATGCCATGTCGCGCCTCTGGTTCATGCCGGCCACACCCATCCTATCGAACGGCGGCACCACACGCGGCCTTCCGATCTCCTGCTTTCTGAACGCCGTTCCGGACAGCCTGGACGGGATCCTGTCGACCTGGACCGAAAATGTCCATCTGGCCTCCAACGGCGGCGGCATCGGCACTTACTGGGGACGGGTGCGCTCGATCGGAGAGGCGGTGAAGGGATCCGGCGAAACCAGCGGCATCATCCCCTTCGTCCGTGTCATGGACAGCCTGACGCTCGCCATCTCCCAGGGATCCCTGCGGCGCGGCTCGGCCGCCGTCTATCTGGACGTCCACCACCCGGAGATCGAGGAGTTCCTTGAGATTCGCAAGGCCTCCGGCGACTTCAACCGAAAGAGCCTGAACCTTCACCACGGGATCGCCATCACCGACGCCTTCATGGAGGCCGTGCGCGACGACCGGCCTTTCGCGCTGAAAAGCCCCAGGACCGGAGAAACCCTGCGCGAAGTTGGCGCCCGCGCCCTGTGGCAAAGGATCCTGGAAACCCGCATGCAGACCGGGGAACCCTATCTTCTGTTCATCGACACCGTGAACCGCACCCTTCCGAAACATCAGCGCGACCTGGGCCTGCGCGTCGCCTCCTCCAATCTCTGCGCGGAAATCACTCTTCCGACGGGACGCGACCATCTGGGCAACGAACGAACCGCCGTCTGCTGTCTGTCCTCGCTCAACATCGAAACCTGGGACGACTGGAAGGACGAAGCGGGCTTCGTCGAGGACATTTTACGATTTCTCGACAATGTCCTGACCGCCTTCATCGACAGTGCGCCGGAGGGCATGGAACGCGCGGCCTATGCCGCCATGCGCGAACGGTCCGTCGGCCTCGGGGTGATGGGGTTCCACTCCTTCCTGCAAGCGCGGGGAGTGGCCTTCGAAAGCGCCATGGCCAAGTCCTGGAACCGGACGATTTTCCGCAAGATCCGCCGCGACGCCGACGCCGCCTCGGTCGCCCTGGCGGTCGAACGCGGCGCCTGCCCGGACGCCCGGGACCGGGGCATGCAGGCCCGGTTCAGCCACAAACTCGCCATTGCGCCGACCGCCAGCATCAGCATCATCTGCGGGGGCACCAGCGCCTGCGTCGAGCCCATGCCCGCCAATGTCTACACGCACAAGACCCTGTCGGGATCCTTCAGCGTGCGCAACCCGCATCTGGCGCGGCTGCTGGCGGCCAAGGGGGCGGACACGCCCGAGGTCTGGCAGTCCGTCATCGAGCATGACGGATCCGTGCAGCATCTCGACGGACTGTCGGACGAGGAGAAACGTGTCTTCCGTACCGCTTTCGAAATCGATCAGCGCTGGATCGTCGACCTTGCCGCCGACCGCGCGCCCTTTATCTGCCAGAGCCAGTCGATCAACCTTTATCTGCCTGCCGATATCGGCAAATGGGACCTTCACATGCTGCACTGGACGGCGTGGAAGAAGGGCCTGAAAAGCCTTTACTACTGCCGGTCGAAATCGGTCCAGCGGGCGGCCTTCGTCGGCCGCGACCGGGTGATGGCCGGATCGGGGACGGCCGAAACCGGGACCGACTACGACGAATGCCTGGCCTGCCAGTGAAGGGAACTCCGATGGATCTAGGACCGATGAACCTGGGACCGATCGATCCCGTCCGGCTGATCAACACCGGCCGGGTGGGGCTTTTGCAGGCGTCGGGCGCCTACAATGTCGACCGATATCCCTGGGCCTATGAGTTCTGGAAACGCCAGAGCCAGCTTCACTGGATGGGGGAGGAAGTCCCCCTGGGCGAGGACATCCGCGACTGGGGATCGGACCGCATCAGCGAGGCGGAACGCAATCTGCTGACCCAGATCTTCCGCTTCTTCACGCAGTCCGATGTCGAGGTCAGCGACAATTACATGAAGCGCTATATGCCGATTTTCCAGCCGCTGGAAATCCAGATGATGCTGGCGGCCTTCTCCAACATCGAAACCATCCACATCGACGCCTATGCGCTGCTGTTGAAAACCCTGGGCATGCCGCAGACGGAGTTCGAGGCCTTTCACGACTACCGGGCGATGCGGGACAAGGCGGACTATATGCGTGGCTTCGGCGTCGCAACGGTGGCCGACGTTTCCCGCACGCTCGCCATGTTCGGCGCCTTTACCGAGGGCATGGCCCTGTTCGCCAGTTTCGCCATGCTGCTGAACTTTCCCCGCCACAACAAGATGAAGGGCATGGGACAGATCGTAACCTGGTCGGTCCGCGACGAAAGCCTGCATTGCGAGGGCATCATCCGCCTGTTTCACGAATGGAACCGCGAGACCGGCGCCCTGACGCCGGCCGTCAGCGACGACATCCTGGATGTGGCGCGGACCATGGTGGGACTGGAGGAGAAATTCGTCGATCTGGCGTTCGGGCTGGGTGGCGTCGAGGGAATGACCGCGCAGGACATCAAGGCCTATGTGCGTCACGTCGCCGACTGGCGGCTGTCGCAGCTCCGCCTTCCCGTCCTGTTCGGTCATTTCCGTCAAACCGGGACCGGTTACGAGCAGGTGCGTCCGCATCCCCTGCCCTGGCTGGTCGAGATTCTGAACGGCGTCGAGCACGCCAACTTCTTCGAGCAGCGCGCCACCGAATATTCGAAGGCCGCCACCCGGGGAACCTGGGACGGCGAGGGCGGAGTGTGGGCGGCGTTCGACCGGCTGCAGGCCGGTCGCGCCGAACCGCATGCATAAGGATTTGTGATGACAAACCAGCCCACCCTCCGCCTGCGGACCATCGTTAAAAGGGATGGGGCATCAGCCCCGTTCGACCATGAAAAAATCCGTTCCGCCATCGAGCGCGCCGGCAAGGCCACCGGCGAGTTCGACGCCCCCGAAGCGCAACTTCTGGCGATCCAGGCGATCAAGGTCATCGCGCACCGTTTCCAGGATCAGGCCCCGCATATCGAAGAGGTCCAGGACATCGTCGAGCAGGTGCTGATCAGTGCCAACCATTTCGCCACGGCGCGGGCCTATATCGTCTACCGCGAGCAGCGCGCCCGCCTGCGCGGCGACCGCAGGACCGTGGTGGACGTCAAGACATCGATCAACGAATATCTCGACCGGGCGGACTGGCGCGTCAATGCCAACGCCAACCAGGGATATTCGCTGGGCGGCCTGATCCTCAATGTGTCGGGAAAGGTGGTCGCCAACTACTGGCTGTCCCATGTCTATCCCCCGGAAGTGGGGGCGGCCCATCGCGACGGCGACATCCATATCCACGATCTCGACATGCTGGCGGGCTATTGCGCCGGCTGGTCGCTGAAGACCCTCCTGATCGAGGGACTGAACGGTGTTCCGGGCAAGGTCGAGGCCGGCCCGCCGAAACATCTGTCGAGCGCCGTCGGCCAGATCGTCAACTTTCTCGGCACCTTGCAGAACGAATGGGCCGGTGCCCAGGCCTTCAGTTCCTTCGACACCTATATGGCCCCCTTCATCCGCAAGGATCGCCTTGACTATGACGAGGTCCGGCAATCGATCCAGGAGCTGGTCTACAATCTCAATGTCCCGTCGCGCTGGGGAACCCAGACGCCCTTCACCAATCTGACGTTCGACTGGACCTGCCCGGACGATCTCAAGGACCAGAGTCCGATCATCGCCGGCGAGGAAATGGACTTCACCTATGGCGAGTTGCAGTCCGAAATGGACATGATCAACCGCGCCTATATGGAGGTCATGACCCGGGGCGACGCCAAGGGACGGGTGTTCACCTTCCCGATCCCGACCTACAATATCACGCCGGAATTTCCCTGGGATTCGCCCAATACCGACCGCCTGTTCGAAATGACGGCCAAATACGGCCTTCCCTATTTCCAGAATTTTCTCAATTCCGACCTGAAGCCCAACATGGTCCGGTCCATGTGCTGCCGGCTGCAACTTGATCTGACGGAGCTTCTGAAACGCGGTAACGGCCTGTTCGGAAGCGCGGAACAGACCGGATCGATCGGCGTCGTCACCATCAACTGCGCCCGGCTCGGCTATCTGCACAAGGGAGACGAGCCGGGATTGCTGCGCCGCCTGGACGCGCTCCTGGACATCGGCCGCACCAGCCTCGAAATCAAACGCAAGGTCATTCAACGCCATATGGACGGCGGCCTGTTTCCCTATACGAAACGCTACCTCGGGACTCTGCGCAATCACTTCTCGACCCTGGGCCTCAACGGCATCAATGAGATGATCCGGAACTTCACCGGCGATGCCGAGGACATCACCACCGGGAAGGGACACGCCCTCGCCGTCCGGCTGCTGGACCATGTGCGGGACCGCATGATCCGGTTCCAGGACGAAACCGGCCATATGTACAATCTGGAGGCGACGCCGGCCGAGGGCACGACCTATCGGTTCGCCCGCGAGGACCGCAAGCGCTTTCCCGACATTCTCCAGGCCGGCTCCGCCGACCAGCCCTATTACACCAATTCGAGCCAGCTTCCGGTCGGGTTCACCGATGATCCTTTCGAGGCCCTGGAACGCCAGGAGGAGCTTCAACGGAAATATACCGGGGGCACGGTCCTGCATCTTTACATGGGGGAGCGGGTGTCCTCGACCGAGGCCTGCAAGAAGCTGGTCCGCCGGGCGCTTGAGAACTACCGGCTGCCCTATGTCACCGTCACCCCGACCTTCTCCATCTGTCCGACGCACGGCTATATCGAGGGAGAACACGCCTTCTGCCCGAAATGCGATGCCGAGGCCATCGCCCGCAAGCGTCAGGCCGCCGCGGAATGACCCGCCGCCATCTTTGAACCAGGAGTACAGAATGAACCACATCCCGTCCCCATCGGAGCGCATGCCATCCGAAAGCGTTATTGACGAAACCACCGGGGAGGCTGTCACTCTCACGGACGAGGAGCGTCAGCCCTGCGAAATATGGACCAGGGTCATGGGCTATCACCGGCCTTTGTCGTCCTTCAATCGCGGCAAGCAGGGCGAATTCGCCGAGCGCCGCTATTTTACCGAGGAGAAGGTCTGCCGTGACTGATATCCGGGTCGGCGGCCTGGCACGCCTGTCGACATGCGACTGGCCGGGCCAGTTGGTGGCGACGGTGTTCTGCCAGGGCTGCCCCTGGGACTGCGCCTATTGCCACAATCCCCATCTGATCCCCGCCCAGGCCCCGCGTGAGATCTCGTGGCGGGGCATCCTGGCCTTCCTCGCCAAAAGGAGGGGGCTTCTGGATGGAGTGGTCTTTTCCGGCGGCGAACCGACGGCGCAGGGCCATCTGAGAGAGGCGATCGAAGAGGTCCGCGCCCTGGGGTTCCGCGTGGGCCTGCACACCGCCGGATCCTGTCCCGACCGGCTGGCCGACATCCTGCCTCTGGTGGACTGGGTCGGCTTCGATGCCAAGGCGCCGTTCGACATCTATGAACGGATCACCAGCGTTCCCGGCAGCGGCGCCCGGGCCAGGATCAGCCTCGACCATCTGGTCGCCAGCAAGGTGGAAGCGGATGTACGGACAACGGTGCATCCGGGTCTGCTGACACCGCCCGACATCGCACGCCTGACGGAGGAACTGACCGCGGCCGGTGTCGCGCGGCACCGGATCCAGCCCTTCCGCCCCAATGGTTGCCGCGCCGACAGACTTCCCGGGTCCTCACCCTGAACGCGGAGTGGGGCGGGCATCTGTCCGCGCCTGTGAAAAAAAGTGGTACAGGCCTCCGCGTCTGTGGTCAGGCGAAGCCGAAAACAGGTGCAAAAGACCCCGACCCCTCAGAACCGGACGGTGGCCGCCGTGTAGAGATAACGCCCCACGACATCATAGGTCGCGACGCTGGTGTTGGTGGCGCCGTCGATCAGGGCCGGCGGCTTCTGATCGAACAGATTGTCGATGCCGACACGGACCGTGAGGCCCTGATGGCGCCAACGGACCTCAAGGTCGTGGTAGAAGATCCCCGGGGCCCTGGCGTAAAGCGCCGCATCCGTTCCGGGCACTCTGGCCCCGTCGATATAGCGGACCGTCCAATCGCAATCCCAGTCGCCACGGGCGATGTCGGCGGAAAGCGTGCTGCGGTAGCGGCTGAAACTGCCGGTGCTGCCCAGACTGGGAAGTGTCCCGGCATATTGCTGGTAGGCCATGCCCTTCATCGGTTGAACCAGATAATCCAGCAGAAAGCTGTTCTTCCAGTCGATGTCCAGGGTGCCGATGCCGTCCAGACCGACGCGCCACCCGGCCGCGAGATCGATCCCGTCGGTATGAATGGCCCCGATATTCTGATCGGGAGACAGGATCCGGCTGATCTGACCGGCGTTGGGCCCGGACGGGATGCGTTGCACCAGCGCGCAATAGGGACTGCCGAGACCCGGACTGCCATAGCACAAATTCCCGATCAGATTAGGATCCACATCGGAGAGCTGATTGATCGCGTTGGCAACCCGGACGTCATAATAGTCGGCGCTGACCGACAGCCCCGGCAGGACCCGGGGTGTGACCACAGCCCCGACGGAGACGTTGTGCGATGTCTCCGCCTTGAGATCGGGATTGCCGCCGTTGGCGACATCCACCAGAGGAGAGGCCTGGGTGAACTGCGGCGTCAGTCCGGCCTTGCGGCAGTTGGCCGCGACCGTCGGATTGGATAGCAGGCCTGTGGCGGAATCGCACGGATCCTGCACCGTCATGAAGCTCGCCGTGGCGCCGCCGTAGGCCTCCGTGATCGCCGGAGGGCGCCGTCCCTCGCCGACGGTGGCGCGCAACAGAAGATCGGGAACGGGTGACCAGGACAGTCCCGTCTTCCAGGTCGCGAAACTGCCGATGTGATGATCGAAATCGGAATAGCGGACGCTTCCCAGCCCGTCGAGACGATGGGCGAACGGACGATCCTTCAGAAGCGGCATCGACAGGTCGAGATAGGCCTCGCGACTGCCATAACCGCCCCGGGTTGGCTGGGAATCGGGACCGGCCTGATCTCCGGCCACCGTGACCGCGTCGGGCATGGTTTCGCCGAACTCCCTGCGGTATTCCACCCCTCCCGTCGCGGTCCAGACGCCGGCCGGCAGGGACAGCAGGGGGTGGGCGTAGGAGGCCTGAACCTGGGCCTCGCGGTAGGTCGAGCGGGTTTCGGCGGTGTAGGCGATCCAGCGGGCCGTCGTCGGCGACAGGCTGCCGGGACCAAAATAGCTGGCAGGCGGACATCCGTCCGCCGCCGCGCAGGATCCCTGCCCCCACCCGTTCCCCAATGTCTCGAAGACCCGCGTCAGATTGACGGCATTGCGGGTGCTGTAGGTCTGGCGGGTCAGGCCGAGATTGACCGAAGTGGACCAGTCGCCGCCGCCCGCCTGACCGTCCGTACCGACCACGGACCTCAGGATATCGGCATCCGTCGTCGTCCGTTGCGGCCCGACCTCCGTCAGGACCCGTTGCAGGGTCAGATCCTGCTGGAATGGATTGAACGGATTGGACGCGGGAATAACGAAGCCGTCCGGATATTTGACCGTGCCGGCGGTCCCCAGCGTCGCGGGAGCGGCCTCGGTCACGGACCGGCGGGCGGCGAAGGACAGCTCCGTGAAGGCCGTGACGGAGTTCCCGAGGTCCGTCCGTGACGACAGATTGACGGTCTCCCGGTCGAGGCCGGGTTGCAGGAACCGGGAGGTCGACGGATCATATCCGTCGGTCGCGGCGTTGAACGCCCGGGACTGCCCCGGTCCGGTCATCACGGCGTCGAGGCCCGCCCCCGAAATCGCATGTCCCCCTGCTGTCGCGACCAGTCCGCGCGTTACCGTCAGACGTCCGTCGGCTTCCGGTTCGGCCGACGAGATCGGATCGCGCGCCCAGGCCCGGTCCGACTGAAGAATGGCATTCCGGTGCGACTGGCCGGCGCTCAGGATGACCGAGGTCCGGCCGAAGCGATGCCCCAGGGTGACCGAGGCGGTATCGGCGGCGCCGTCCCCCTTCCCGGTCGCGCCGCCCCCCAGGCTGGCCTCCGCCCCCTCGAAGTCCTTGCGCAGCACGATATTGACGGCCCCGGCGATAGCGTCCGATCCAAACCGCGGCTGCGATCCGTCCGACAGGATATCGATATGATCGATCATCGCGAGAGGGATGGCGTTCATATCCACGCCCTCGTCCGTCGTGATGCCGCTCATCACGAACCGGCGGCCATTCACCAGGACCAGGGTCCGGTTGAAATTGAGATTGTGCAGATCGATGAAGGCGGCGCCATATCCGCCGTCGTTCTGATTGCCGCTGACCCCTTGGGTCCCGAACAGAGGAACGCGGCTCAAAACCTGATCCAGGCTGGTGGCGCCCGATGCGGCGATGGCGTCGGCGCCGACCACCGTCACCGGCGTGATCGCGGTGGCGGGGCTGTCGGGATCCTTCCGGCCCGCCACCAGAACCTCTTCCGGTCCGTCGGGACGGGCCTCGACAGCGTCCGCCAGCCCCGGCAGCAAAAGGATCGACAACGCCAGGTGACAAGGACGAACAAGGCGAACGGCAAACAGCAGGCCGGACCGGACCCGGCCGGACGGTGGCGACAACAGAGACCAGGAAAACAACTGAGTCCATCACCCCGGATCGGGGTGCCCCGGAAATAACGACAAAAAGTTGCCTATCCCCGGGAAGAAATCCTGTCAAACAGTTGATCTTTCGCTGACAGTGATTTCATATTACTGAAATATCTGCCGTTCCAAGGACCCAACTTCAGGTTTTTTCACCGACAAACCAGTCCTCACCCCCTGTCCATTGATCGAACAACAAACCGTTATGGGCCGATGGCGCCGGACGCCCGCAAGGCCGCAATATCGTCGGCGGAAAGCCCCCAGGCGGCCAGCGACGCCGCGGTATCGGTTGCCGTGTCCTCCTCCTTTGCGGCCAGTTCCGGCGGGGTCCGGCTGAAACGCGGCGCCGGCGCCGGCTGGGTCACGCCGTCGCGCCGGACGAAGGTTCCCCGCGCCCGGTTGTGCGGGTGGCGGGGGGCTTCCTCCAGATCCAGCACCGGCGCCACACAGGCGTCGCTCCCCTCGAACAGCGCGCACCATTCGTCACGGGATCTTTCCTCCAGAACTGCGGCCAGGCGGCGGCGGAGTTCCGGCCAGCGACTGCGGTCGCCAGGATGGCGCAAATCCTCGTCATCGATGGCCAGACGGTCCAGAAACTCGCGATGGAACTGCGGTTCCAGCGGTCCGATGGCAAGCCATTTGCCATCGGCGCAGCGGTAGGTTCCGTAGAAGGGATACCCTCCGTCCAGCAAATTGTCCTGGCGCCTGTCCTGCCAGGCGCCATTGCCCTTGAGGCTGTAAATCATCGCCATCAACAGCGCCGAGCCGTCCGTCATGGCGGCATCCACCACCTGCCCCTTGCCCGACCGGCCGGCCTCCAGCAGGGCGCAGACAACGCCGAAGGCCAGCAGCATGCCGCCTCCGCCGAAATCCCCGACCAGATTGAGCGGCGGTACCGGCGCCTCGAGACCGATGGCATGAAGGGCCCCGGACAGGGCGATGTAGGTGATGTCATGCCCGGCGGTGTTGGCTAGCGGCCCGGTCTGCCCCCAGCCGGTCATGCGGCCATAGACCAGTTTCGGATTGCGCGCCAGACAGATCTCCGGCCCCAGTCCCAGGCGCTCCATCACCCCGGGACGGAATCCCTCGATCAGGGCATCGGCTCCGCCGGCAAGGCGGAGGAGCGTCTCCACCGCCTCGGGTTTCTTGAGATCGAGGGCGGCGAACCGGCGTCCCCGGGCGAGAACGTCATGACGCTGGTTCAGGATGTCACGCCCGCCGATCCGCCCGACCCGCAGAACGTCGGCCCCCATGTCGGCCAGCAGCATCGAGCAGAAGGGCGCCGGCCCCAGCCCCGCGATTTCCAGCACCCTCACCCCGGCCAGGGGACCCGCGTTTCTCATGGTCGTCAAAGGCTCCTTGCGATCAGCATCCTCTGTATCTCGCTGGACCCCTCGTAGATTTGGGAAATGCGAACGTCACGATAGATGCGTTCGACCGGATAGTCGGCAAGATACCCATAGCCACCTAACACCTGAATGGCGTCGGAGCAAACCTTCTCGGCCATTTCCGACGAAAACAGCTTCGCCATCGAGGCCTCGGTCAGACAGGACGCTCCCTCGTCGCGCAGACCGGCGGCATGGTGGACGAGCTGCCGGCCGGCGGCGATCGCGGTTGCCATGTCGGCCAGCTTGAAGGCGATCGCCTGATGGTCGATCAGCGCCTTGCCGAAACTGGTTCGGTCGCGGGCGTAATCCCGGGCCGCCTCGAACGCCGCGCGGGCCATTCCCACCGACTGGGCCGCGATGCCGATCCGCCCTCCTTCGAGGTTGGAAAGAGCGATGCGATAGCCATCGCCCTCCGCCCCCAGACGAAGATCCTCCGATAGGATCAGATCGTCGAAAACGATCTGACAGGTGTCGGAGGCATGCTGCCCCATCTTCTCCTCGACCCTGGCCACCTGATAGCCGGGGCTGTCGGTGGGCACGATGAAGGCGCTGATGCCTTTCTTGCCCGCCCCGGGATCCGTGACGGCGAACGTCACCAGGACCTGGGCGGACCGGCCCGAGGTCACGAACTGTTTTGTTCCCGAAAGCACATAGTCCCCGCCCCGCCGGACCGCCCTGGTCCGGATCGCCGCCGCATCCGATCCGGCATGGGGTTCCGTCAGGGCGAAGGCGCCCAGCCACTCCCCGGCGGCCATCCGGGGCAGGAACCGCCGCTTCTGAGCCTCGGTCCCGAACGTCAGAACGGGCATGCAGGCGACGGAATTGTGCACGCTCATCACCGTCGACAGCGCGCCGCAGCCGGCCGCGATCTCCTCCAGGGCCATGACATAGGCCAGATGGCCGGCGGCCGAACCGCCCCATTCCTCCGGCAACAGCATCCCCAGGAATCCCAGTTCCCCCATTTGCCGGACCGCGTCGTCGGGAAAATGCGACTGCCGGTCCCAGTCCGCGGCATGGGGCGTCAGGCGATCGGCCGCGAACTGGCGGGCCGTCTCCCGGATCAGAGTCTGTTCCTCCGTGATCATCGGAAACGCTCCACCGCCATGGCCGTGGCCTCGCCCCCGCCGATACAGATGCCCGCGATCCCGCGCTTCAGGTCATAGCGTTCCATCGCCGACAGCAGCGTCACCAGAATGCGCGCCCCCGACGCGCCGATGGGATGTCCCAACGCGCAAGCGCCGCCATGGACATTGACCTTGTCCTCCGACAGGTCGAGCAGCGTCGCGGCCGCCATGGCGACCACCGCGAAGGCCTCGTTGATTTCGAACAGGTCGACCGACCGGTTGTCCCAGCCCGTCCGTTCGAACAGGCTCCTGATGGCGCCGACCGGGGCGACGGGATAATCCCTGGGCGCCATCGCATGGGGGGCATGGGCACGGATCGCGGCGATGGGGCGCGCCCCCAGTCGTTCGGCCGTCGACAGCCGGGCCAGCACCAGGGCGGCCGCTCCGTCCGAAATCGAACTGGAATTGGCGGCGGTCACGGTGCCGCCAGAGCGGAAGGCGGGTTTCAGGTCGCGAATTCTGTCGCGCTTCGCCTGACGGGGCTGTTCATCGAGACGGACAAGGGCATCCCCGGCGCGGGTCGACACCGGGACGGCGGCGATTTCGGCGTCGAAGCCGCCAGCGGCCTGGGCCGCCAGGGCGCGGGCGAGCGACCGGATCGCCCAGTCGTCCTGCCGTTCGCGCGTGAACCCCATGGCTTCGGCGCAGTCCTCGGCGAAGGTGCCCATCAGGCGGCCCTTGTCATAGGCGTCCTCCAGCCCGTCGAGGAACATGTGATCGACGACCCGGCCATGCCCCATGCGGTATCCGGCGCGCGCCCGGTCCAGCAGATAGGGGGCGTTGCTCATGCTTTCCATGCCGCCCGCGACCACGACCCGGGCTGATCCGGCCAGGATCAGATCGTGGGCCAGCATCGCCGCCTTCATGCCCGACCCGCACATCTTGTTGATCGTGGTGGCGCCGGTCGACAGCGGCAACCCGGCCGCCAGGGTCGCCTGGCGGGCCGGCGCCTGCCCCTGTCCGGCCGGCAGGACGCAGCCCATGACGACCTCCTCCACATCGGTGGCGGACAATCCTGACCGGTCGAGAGCGGCGGCGATCGCGGCGGCGCCCCGGGCCGGCGCCCCGACGCTCTGGCAATCGCCCAGCATGGCCGGCATCGGCGGGCGCGCGATACCGGCAATGACGACGGGATCCTCTGTGGTCATCGGGGCCTCCTGATCGAAGACGGAGTTGGGGGATGTCAACGGGCAGCCATGCGGACGGCACCATCCAGCCGGATGACCTCGCCGTTCAGCATGGGGTTGCCGATGATGGCCCGGCAGAGATCGGCAAATTCCGACGGCCGGCCCAATCTCGGCGGAAAGGGAACCAGCCGGCCCAGGGCGTCCTGATTTTCCGGGGGCATCTGCGCGATCATCGGCGTGGCGAAAATCCCGGGCGCCACCGCCATGACCCGGATCCCATGGCGTGCCAGTTCCCGGGCGGCCGGCAGCGTCATCCCCACCACGCCTCCCTTAGACGCGGCATAGGCGACCTGACCGATCTGGCCGTCGAAGGCGGCGATCGACGCGGTATTGATGATCACTCCGCGTTCCCCCTCCCCGTTCGGACTGTTCGCCGTCATCTCGGCCGCGGCGAGGCGCAGCATATTGAAGCTGCCGATCAGGTTGACCGTGATGGTGCGGGAAAATGTCGCCAGGGTATGGGGGCCATCCCGGCCGACCACCTTTTCCGCCGGACAGATCCCGGCACAGTTGACAAGGCCGTCGCGCCGCCCGAACAGGCTGCGGGCCGCGGTCACGGCGGCGGCGGCACTGGCCTCGGCGGTGACATCCGTCGTCTGAAAACGGGCGGCGCCGTCCAGATTCGCCGCCAATGCGGTTCCCGCCGCTTCGTTGACGTCGGCAATGACCGATCGTCCGCCGTTTTCCGCCAGCATACGCACGACCGCGGCGCCCAGTCCGGACGCCCCGCCGGTCACGATGAAGACATTGCCCTCGATCCGCATGGCCGAACTCTCGCCTGGTGGAATGGTTCCGACCGCCCCGGTTCGCCGAACGGACGCCGGACCGGAACGACAGTCGCCGAATTGCGACTTGTCCGCACTCTAGAGAGGGCCGCGGGCGGCCGTCGATGTCATCAGACATCGGGCCTCCTGACATATTTTACCACTTCTACTAGACTATTGATGGGTCGCTACAGGGCAATCACTTGGACGCGCGCCGGTTGCCCCGGTCAAAATGGTGACGGGCCGCGTTCGGGCATTGAGCCCGCCGGAGCGGTAGCGGAGGAAAGCCCAGCGCCCCGGAGGGGTGCGCCCGGCGATTCGTGTCTTGAAAATCAGCTAAAACAGTTCCATCCGGAAGGATGAACGCGGGGG
>WASQ01000134.1 GCA_009712185.1 Telmatospirillum sp.
CCCATCCCCCTGATCGCGTCCCCCCGATCCCGTTCCGTTGATCCGGCCCCATTGATCCGGCCCCATTGATCCAGCCGGGCCGGCACCATACATGCGGGACATGCGCCGATCCCGGAGCCCAGGACCGACCCCGCCGACGCCCGCCTTTCGCAAGGCCCGGGCGATGGCGGTCTTCTGGCTCGGCGTGCTTGCGCTGCTGGTCAATCCGGCCGCCCTTGGGGCCGCGGGCCGGCCGCATGCGGCCCTGACGGCAGAGACCATCGAGATCTGCACCGGGCATGGCATGGTGCTCCTCGATTCCGGCGACGGATCCCCGGCCGCGCCGGCGTCCGGCGGAGACGATGGCGGTCATCTGTGCGCCTTTTGCCTTCCCTTGCTTCATGCGGGGCTGGTCCCTCCGCCGGTCTCCGTCGCCGGCCTGCCGCCTCCGCCGGAACCGGTCCTCGCGCGCCCCTCGGGGATCGGACCGGCTCCCGGTCCCGATCCGACCGGTCGCCACCGGCCGCGCGCTCCGCCTCTCCTGACCTGATCCCGGACGTCCTCCGGCTTTCCGGAGGATGATGTTTCCGGCGGGTTGCGGATGCCCTCCGGACAGGCGGTTTCCGTCCGCCGGACATCTCGCCCCATGGTTTATTTATAGCTGCCGTGAAACACCTTATGGCAGCTTGACCGGCTTGCCCGCCGGCCGGCCCCGCGTGGCCCGGCGGACCAGGAGAGACAGATCATGACAGGTCATCGTCATCACCCCGGCGGCGCTTCCCGATCCGGGATCGCCGCCATCGTCCTTTCGACCGCCGCCCTGCTGGCGCCCGGAACCGCCCGTGCCGGCGCCGCCTGCGGCTGCTCGCTCAGTTCCGATGCCGCGGCGGGCTATCAGACCGTTCCGGGCTGGCGGGCGGATCTGCAATACACCTATATCGATCAGAGCCAGCTTCGCGCCGGGACCTCGGCGATCACGCCGGGACGCATCGGCGCGGTCAACGACCGGGGCGGCGGCCAGGAGGTGGAACACCGGACCACCAACCAGTATGTGACGCTGGGCCTGTCCTACAGTCCGGACGGCGACTGGTCCGTCGCCGCGCAGATCCCCTATGTCGATCGCCTCCATTCAACATTCGGCGCCGCCGGCAGTTCGCAGATCAACGCCGCCAGTCAAAGCAATGTGTCGTTCGGCGATCTCGGCGATGTGCGGGTGCTGGGCGCCTACCAGGGCTTTCTTCCCGATGGAAATCTCGCGGTGCAACTGGGCGTGAAACTGCCGACCGGCCGCTTCGGCGGTCAGAACACCGTGACCGGGGCGGTGGTCGGACGCAATCCGGCGCTTTTTTCGTCGGGCCCCGGCGCCGCCTCGGGACAGGTCCTCGATGCCAGCCTGCAACCGGGAACCGGCAGCACCGACATCATCATCGGCGCCTCCTATGATCAGCCGGTCAGCGAGGACATCGATGCCTTCGTCAACGGCCGCATCGAGGTGGCGGTGGCCCAGTTCCTCGCCAATGCGAATGCCAACTACCGGCCGGGCAACACCGGCGTCCTGAGCTTCGGCCTGCGCGACCAGCATTCGCCGGTCTGGGCGCCGCAGCTCCAGATCAATATCACCCGCAAAAGCGCCGACCAGGGGGCGCTGGCCGACACCGCCAACACCGCCGGCACCGTGATCTATGCCAGTCCGGGCCTGTCTCTGCGTCTGGCGGAGGGGGTGACGGCCTTCGGCTTTGTTCAGATCCCGGTCCATAGCTGGCTTGCCGGCTATCAGCTTTTTCCCCGCTGGACCGCCAATGCCGGGCTCAGCTACGCCTTCTGACGGCCGGGGGTCAGGAGCCGGGGGTGAACCCGGTGTGTCCCGCCCGGGCGTCTATTGCTTCGCGCTGCCGCCCTGGCCGCCGGGCAGCAGCGGCAGCAGCGCCTCCCAAACCTGATCGACGCTGACCGCGCGAATGCAGGCATAGGCCTCGCCGGGACCGCGCGGGTGGCGGCACTGCCAGTTGCAGCCATAGCAGTCCATCGGGTGATGGACCGCGATGGGCGCGCGCGGCCGGTCGGCGTCGTCGACGTCATAGGGCAGGAAGCGTCCGAAATGTCCGCCGCCGACGATGGAGACGGCCGGCGTTCCGACCACCGCGCTGAGATGGGTGGCGCTGGTCTCGTTGCTGATCACCACTCGGGCGCCGGCCAGCAGGCGGGCCAGCCCCAGAAGGTCGGTGGCGCCGACACGATCGGTCAGGGGCAGGTCGGTGGCGGCCTTGATCGCGGCGGCCGCCGGACGATCGGCGCCGCCGCCCGCGATCACCGCCTGCCAGCCCGTGGCCGTCGAAATCCGCTCCGCCAGCCGCGCGAAGGAGACCGGCGACCAGCAGCGCGCCTCGCGGCTGGCGCCCGGGAACAGGACGAAATAGGGGGCGCCGCCGTCTCCATCGGCCCGGCCGGCGGAACGGATCTCGGCCGCCACCGGCAGGCGGCCGATCCGGGGCGGGCAGGCGATGCCGAGACCGGCCAGGAATTCGGCATTGCGGAGCAGTTCCATCATCGGCCCGGGCGAGGCGGGAATCAGCCGGCTGTACCATTGATCGGACCGGCGCTTGTCGTCGCGGTCGATGTTGGCCAGATCGCCTTCCGATCCTATTCTTTCCTCGCGCCCGGCGATGCGGACGATCGCGTCGCCCATCAGCAGTTCGCGCGAGAAGGTGGGCTGGATGGCGATGGCGAAGCCGGCCTTGCGGATCCAGCGCTGGGTGGCAAAGCGATAGCGCGGGTCCAGCAGGAACCGCCGCCGGTCGAGATGGATGACGCCGTCGAAAACGCCCATGGTCTCGGCCAGCCCGGCCCACAACGCATTGCCCAGCAGGAACACACGCCGTCCCCCGGCCCGGTAATGATCGGCCAGACGGCCGGCGGCGTCGCTCCACAGCAGGAAATCCCCGATGGCGTCCAGGCGCACCACCAGCACGTCGCGCCCGGCGCGGGGCCGGCCGGACAGCAGAACGGCCAGCCGGGCGACCAGGAAGGCCTGGGCCGAGGCCAGGGCGAGAATCAGCCGGACACGCAGGCGGGTCATGATCATGTCCTTGTCAGAAGACCCCTGAGCCGGCGCTTCAGCCGGCTGCGCCAGCCCAGCAGAAGGGTCCGTTCCTCATGCCGGGCGGCGTCGTCGGAGCGCCGGACCGTGGCAGGATGGGGCAGGGGAAAGTCCATCCGGCCAAGTGGAGGCAGAAGGCGGGGGTTGACGTCGACGGTGTGGGTGGCGCCGGGGCCGAAGCCGATGTTGGCGATCAGATTGACGTTGGGAACGATGCAGAGCCCGTCCGCCTCCCAGGCGGAATAGAGCCACTGATAATCCCAGGTGTCGATATCGCCCCGGTGCACCGCGTCGAAGCGCTCACGCCAATAGTCCTGGATCAGCCGGTCGGGGGTGACGGAGGCGAGCCAGCCGCTGTCGCGCCGCCGGGGCCAGGAGGAGAGGGCGAAATCGTACCGGGCCCAGGCCCGCCGCCAGGTTGCCCATCCCCAGATATGGTGATAGCGCGAGAAGAAATAGTCGGCGCCGCCGAACCGGCGTCCGCCATGGAAGTTATCGCCGGAGACCAGCATCACCTGCGGATCGTCGCGGTAACGGTCGAGCATCTCGGCGCAAAACGGGAAAAAGCTGGGGTCGGGCAGGCAGTCGTCCTCCAGCACGATGGCCTCCTCGACCCGTTCGAAGGCCCAGGCGAGGCCGCTCGCGATCCGCCGGCCGCACCCCATATTGACGTCCGCGTAGGTCCGCTCGACCGCGCAGGGCCAGTCCACGGCCTCGACCAGCCGGCGGACCTCGGCGCAGCGTTCCGCTTCGCCCGCCCGGTCGGGGCGGGGCGCGTCGGCGATGATCAGCAACCGCTCCGGCCGCGCGGCGCGCACGGCCTCGAACACCCGCCGGGTTTCCGCCGGACGGCTGAAAACGATCAGGACGACGGGCGGCGTCACCGGCACGGCGGATCTCCGGCGCCCCGGCTCTGGTCGGGGCGGTCGCCGCTGTCCGGGACGGGGGGGCGGACCCGGTGATCGGCGGCGACATGCCGGTCGGCGGGCAGGATCTCCATCAGCAGCCGCGCCAGCCGCAGGACCCTGCCCCGCAGCGCCAGCCGCAACAGGGCGCGCCGGACCGGGCCCGCCGGCTCCGCCAGGAACAGATGCCATGCCCCCACCGACAGCGGATGGTAACCCTGTGCCCGGGCGATCCGGGCCAGTCCGTCGGGGCTATAGAAAAAGACATGCTGCCCCTCTTCCGGGGACAGATACCACCAGTCGCTGCCCCGGTCCGGCGTGTAGGGCAGGGTGCTGGCGATCAGCAGCCGGGGCCGCAGGGCGAACAGACGGGCAAGATCCCGGGCCGGATCGGGAAGATGTTCGAACACCTCGAACGCGGTCACGACGTCGAAACGGCCGGGGGCCAGGGCGTCCGGATCGACCCGGAACCCTTGCGCAAAATCGCCCCGTCCATAGCGGTCGCTGGTCCAGGCGTCGATGCCGGCGTCACGCAGCATCCGGCACAAAAGACCGGTGCCGCCGCCGAAATCGACCAGACGGCACGACCGCATCCCCAGCAGCGCCAGGATCAGCCAGACCGCCGCGCGGGTGGAAAGGCAGCGCTGCACGGCGCCGGTGTCTCCGGTCGCCAGCGGCGAGCCATAGGCCTCCGCCAGCCAGAAGGGGGGTTCGGTCTGCAAGCTGCCGCAGGACCGGCAGCGGGCGTATTGAACCTGATGTCGACCCAGAACCAGACGGTGGAATTGCGGCTCGGTCGCGCCTCCGCAAAGCCGGCAGACATCGCCGGATGTGGCCATCACCTCTCCTTCTCGCGGCCCGATCCCGACAGCCGGGGTCCCCGGGCGTCGGGATCGGGTCACTCATCGATTCACGCGTGTTGCCATTCCAACGGATGGTGCCGGTCCCATCCGTTGGAATGGCAACACCGGGATGTGCTTTCGCCGGTCCCGCCCATGATCGGGACCCGAAGGATCCCGTCCGGGGACGTCGTTGGGGCGGCGCCCCACTGATAGCCCCCGCCGGTCGCCGCCGTCAATCGCGGGCTTCCCCCGGGGGATTGCCGGCCGGTGGCGGCGAATAACCGGAATGAAGGGGGGTGTATCACCGGGTTTCCCCACCATCCCCCGGCTCCGCCGGGCCGGCCGGCGCGGATCGGGGCGCCGCGGCTTGTCAATTTCGCGGCCGCCGACGTATGATGCCCTATGCCCCCGCTGATCTCCATTGTGACGCCCTGCTTCAATCGCGCCGACATGATCGGCGATGCGGTGGACAGCGTCCTGCGTCAGAACGACCCCTGTTTCGAACATATCATCATCGATGGCGGGTCGACCGACGGGACGCTGGACGTCCTTCGCCGCTACCCCCACCTCACGGTCGAGAGCGGGCCGGATCGTGGAATCTATGACGCCCTCAACAAAGGCGTGGCAAAGGCGCGGGGGATGATCATCGGGCATCTCAATTCCGACGACGTCTATGAACCCGGGGCCTTCGCCCGGGTCCGCGCGGCCTTCGCGGCCGATCCGGGGCTGGAGTCGGTATGCGGGGGCGCGCTGATCGGCGACGCCGATCATCTGGTGCGGGATTGTTCGGGCAAGAGGGATCGCGATCTCAGCTTCGCCAATGCCCTGCTGGGGGTCCCGGTGATCAATGCGCGCTTCTTCAGCCGCCGGTTTTATGACCGCGTCGGGCCCTACAGCCTGGATTTCCGGCTGGCGGCGGACCGCGATTTCCTGGTGCGGGCGGTTCTGGCCGGCTGCCGCTGGGCGGATCTCGACGCGGTGCTGTATCGCTACCGGATGCATGGCGGATCCGCCACCTGTACCGAGGACGTGGCCGCCAAGCTGCGGTTCATCGGCGAAAACGCGGCGCTGGCCGAACACTGGTTGGCGAAGGACGGCCTGCCGGACGAGCTGCGGCGGTGTTGCAACCGTCTCTACGGAAATTCGGTGGCCAGGCTGGCGTGGCTCCGGCTGCTCCAGGGGGCGCCGGGCGCGGCGGCGCGCCAGCTTCTGTCCCGTCACGGACATGTGTCGCTGCGGCCGTTGGCGGCGGCGGCGCAGTCGGTGGCTGTTCATGCCCTGAACCGGCGTGCTGCCTGACATGACGCCCATCGTCAGTGTCGTCATTCCCGTTTTCAATCGCGCCGACCTCGTCGGCGCCGCGGTCCAGAGTGTGCTGGACCAGAAGGGGATTCCTTTCGAAATCCTGCTGGTCGACGATGCCTCGACCGACGATCTCGGCGCCACCGTGGCGCGCTTTCCCGGCGCTCCGCTGTCGGTGTTGCGCCATGCCGTCAATTCCGGCGCCGCGGGGGCGCGCAACACCGGGATCGCGGCCGCGCGGGGCGACTGGATCGCCTTCCTCGATTCCGACGACATCTGGCTTCCGGGCAAGCTGGAGCAGCAGCTCGCCTTTCTGACCTCGCGGGGGCTGTCCGCCGGCTGCACCGATTATTACATCCGCCGCGCCCTCGACACCGAGGAGGTGGAGGAGCGTCTTCTCGCCTACAAGGAGGAGTTGACGCTGCGCGATCTGGTCTGGGGCTGCTACGTCAGCCCGGGGGCCACGCTGATGGTCCGCCGGGAGGTGTGGGACGAGGTCGGGCCTCTGGACCCCGCCTACCGGCGGTTCGAGGACTGGGACTGGCTGATGCGGTTTTCCCGGCGCCACCGGCTCGGCATGCTGGCGCAACCGCTGTCCTGCGTCCGCTTTTCGGCGCCGCCGGCGCGCCAGCAGGTGACGGAGGGCCTGATGCGGCTCGAAGTCCGCTATGGCTCGCTGCTGGCGAAGGAATCTCCCGACCTCGCCCGCCGCTTCCGCGCCGGCATCGCCATGGAGCGTGCCGCCATGGCCTTTCGCGACCGCAAGCCCTTGATCGCGGCCTGGCATGTGCTGCATTCGCTGGCCCTGGTCCCGATCTCCAATCTGGCTTTTGCCAAGGTGGTCGCCCCGCGCGTCCGCGGGGCCGCCTATGGGGGAACCCGGCCCCGCGTCATCCTGCCCGGCCGTCCCAGCGCGTCGTCGTGACACAGAGGTCCGGCCGGCCCGCCGCGGACTGCGGGCAGGGGGCCTTGCCGTCCACCGGCGCGCGGGCGCGGGTGAATGCCCAGATCATTACCGCGCACAGGTTGAAGGCGGCGCCGACGGCGCAGACCCCGGCCCATCCTGCCCGGACATAGGCCAGCGTCCCCACCGCCGCGCCGGTGGCGCACCCCACGGAGTAGAACATCATATAGGCTGCGGCCAGACGGCTGCGGGCCTCCGGCCGGATCTGAAAAATCATGGTCTGGTTGAGGACGTGGGTGGCCTGCAGACCGAAATCGATGGCGACGACGCCGATGATGACCGCGGCGAGGGACCAGGGAAGCAGGGCGATCAGCGCCCAGGCGACGACCATCGTCAGCAAGGTGAGGAACGTCGCGCTTTCCGCGTGGCCCCTGTCCGCCCAGCCGCCCGCCCTGGCCGCCGCGACGGCGCCGGCCGCGCCGGCGAGCCCGAAGAGGCCGATCCCGGTATAGGACAGCGAGTGGGGCGGAGCGCTCAAGGGAAGCGCCAGTGGCGTCCATAACGTCGTGATCGCCGCAAAAATGAAAAACCCGATGGCGCCGCGGGAGCGAAGAAGGGGTTCCCTGGCCCACAGACGGAAGACCGACCCGACAAGCCTCCAATACCGGAGGCCCGGTTTTGCGGGCTTGAGGCGGGGAAGCATCCGGGACAGGAGGATCGCGGTGAGCCCGACCGCGACGGCGGAGGTCAGATAGACCGAGCGCCATCCGGCCATGTCGGCCAGGACGCCGGCGATCGTCCGCGCCAGGAGAATGCCGAGGACGATTCCGCTGGTGACGACTCCCACGACACGCCCGCGTTCGTCGGGCGGCGCCAGCGACGCCGCGTAGGCAACCAGGATTTGCGGTGTGACCGACAGCATTCCGGCCACGACCATGCCGGTCATCAGCACGCCGGCGGTGGGCGCCGTCCCGATGGCGAGGAGGACCACCGCCGTCGCGAGCATTTGCGCGGTCAGAAGTTTCCGGCGGTCGAGCAGGTCTCCCAGCGGAACCAGCAGCAGCAGACCCGCGCCATAGCCGATCTGCGAGAGCGTGATGACGAGGCCGAGAGCGTCCTTTCGGATCCGATAGGCCTCCGCGAGGGCGGTGAGCAGGGGCTGGGCATAATAAATATTGGCAACCGCGAGAGCCGCGGCGAAAGCCATGATGAAAACCAGAGGTCGGGAGAGCCGGGTCTCCTGCCCGGCCGCATCCCCGTCCGGGTCGCGTCCGCCGGCCCCGCGGACGTCATGATCCATGGGGCGCACTCACGCCGGTTCCCGTGGTCCGGGTTTCGTTTCTCGGGTCCAGAGCGGCCTTGAAGGCGGCCGTGTCCTCAAAGATCCGCCAATGGCGGATGAACCCGCCGGCGATGGTCACCACCAGCGCGAATCCGCTTTCGACGGCAAGTCCCGTCCGGCGGACGCGATGGCGCATGAAACCGTGCGCAAACAGGACGTCACCGGCCTGCGCCCATGTCCTGATCTCGAACGTTTCGGTCTCGAACTCCCGGGCCAGCGTTTTGAACAGCCGCTCGACGCCGGCCTTGCCTTCGAAGCGCCCATAGATCGGCAGATGGGCCGGTCCCTGGGGCTCGAAAAGGACATCATCGGCCAAAAGGTCGAGGGCGGCTGGCAGGTCGCCACGGCCGACATGGCCGAGAAAGGTCTGGACGGGGTTGGGCAAGGGGACCTCCTTGAGACATTCTTGTTGCGAAATGCAACAACTTGATGGCTAGCAGTTGTTGTTCTATTTTGCAACAAGAATCCAGGGCGACCGGCCGGACCCCTGTCGGCGGGGCATGGCGCGGGTCCGGCGGTCAATGACATGAGGTAAGACGGAAATGGCAAAACGGACGAGCCTCGCGCGCTCTCCCTGCCCGGTCGGGCGCTCCATCGACGCGGTGGGGGACTGGTGGTCCCTGATGATCATCCGGGACGCGCTCGACGGTGTCGGCAGGTTCAGTGACTTTCTTGCGAGCCTGGGGATCGCCAAGAACATGCTCTCGGCCCGTCTGCGCACCCTGGTCGAGCGCGATATCCTTGAAATCGTCCCCGCCTCGGATGGCAGCGCCTATTCCGAGTACAGACTGACCGCGAAAGGGCGGGGTCTGTTTCCGGTGATCGTGGCGCTTCGCCAGTGGGGGGAGGAGTTCTTTTTCGATCCGGCGGAGACGCATGTGCGCCTCATCGATCGCGCCGGTCGCCGGCCGGTCCGCAAGCTTGAGCTTCACGCGGATGACGGGCGGCTTTTGACGCCCGAGGAGACAATCGTCGTCCATCCGGACTGAGGCCGGTGCGCGTCCCCTGAGCCGGGGCGGCTTTCCGATCCAAATTTCACATATCAAATGGCATAAATAAATTTCCTACTAGATATATAGATATTATCTAATTAGGCTGTGAATTTTCCGCAAGACGATCCTGCGGGCGTGGGGCGCCCGCCAGGGGGAAAGGAGCTCATCGTCGATGCCTGCTTTGTTGCGAAACCGTCTTCTCTATATCATTCCCATGCTGGCGGGGGGGATCCCGGGCGGGGCGATGGCCGCCGCCAATGGGCCCGCGGAGGCCGACAGCGCCGTCTCCGATACCGTCATCGTGACCGGGACCCGGAGCGAGGGCCGCACCGCGCGCCAGAGCGCGACGCCCATCGACGTCATCGGCGCCGAGGATCTTGCCGCCACCGGGCAGACCAATCTGCTCGACGCCCTGAAGAGCGTCACGCCGTCGCTCGCGACGCCGGCGGTCGGCTATGACGTGGGCGCCCTGGCCCGGACCTTCCAGCTCCGCGGCCTCAGCCCGTCCCATACCCTGGTCCTGGTGAACGGCAAACGCCGGCATCTGTCGGCCAGTCTCTATGCCGACGAGGATCCCGCCCAGGGATCGAACGCGGTCGATCTCGACATGATTCCCCTCAACGCCATCGATCATGTGGAAATCCTGAAGGACGGCGCGGCGGCGCAATACGGATCCGACGCCATCGCGGGCGTCATCAATGTCATCCTGAAAAACGCTGACCACGGCACCAGCGCCTTTGCCGAGACCGGCGGCTATTTCGACGGGGGCGGCGCCACCGGGCAGGTCGGCGCCGACAGCGGTGTCCGTCTGCCGGCCGGGGGGACGCTTCATCTCAGTGCCGGGCTCAGGGTCCACGACTTTTCCAACCGCAGCGGCGACAGCGGCGGCCCGCCGCCGGCCAAGGTTCAGGGCGCCCCGCAGTCGGGGCTGGGCACCCTGGGATTCGACGTCGAGCAGCCCGTCGCTCCGGATGTCACCGCCTACGGGTTCGGCACCATGGGCCGGCGCATCGCCAAATCCTGGGAAAATCCCCGCCAGCCGGGGGCGACCGGGGTGGCGGCCGTGGACGCCCTCTATCCCGCCGGCTTTTCCCCGCAGGAAACCATCGACGAACTGGATTTTTCCCTGCATGCGGGACTGAAGGGCCGGACCAGCGGCGCGTGGAAATGGGACGTCAGCGCCGGTTACGGGCGGGATTCAGCCGATCTGCACAATCGCGACACGGTCAATCCCAATCTGCTGGCCGATTGGGCCAATGCCCAGCGGTCCTTCTCGGTCGGCGGCTTCACCGCCTCGGAAACGGTCGGCGCCATCGATCTCCAGCGTCCGGTCGCAATCGCCGGTCTGGCGGCGCCGCTCACCGTTTCCCTGGGGTTCGAGGACCGTTACGAGACCTACCGGATCACCCCGGGCGAGGCCAATTCCTATTATGGCGGCGGATCGCCGGCCTCCCCCGGCTTCCGCCCGCCCCCCCCCCCCGATGCCGGCCGCAACGGCGTCGCCGGCTATCTGGATTTCGACACCCGGGTGACGCCGGACTGGCAGGTGGGGGTGGCCGGGCGCGTCGAACATTACGACAGCGTCGGCGACAGCGAGACCGGCAAGATCTCCACCCGCTACGACCTGTCGCCGTCGTTCGCGGTCCGGGGATCCGTCTCCAACGGCTTCCACGCTCCGACGCTGGCGCAGCAGTATTATTCGGCGACCTCCGTCTCGACCGGCTTCGCCTCGATCCAGCTTCCCATCGGGTCGGCTGGCGCGCGGTCGCTGGGGGCGCCGGATCTGAAGCCGGAAACGTCGCGCAGCCAGAGTGTCGGCATCGTCGCCGAACCTCTGCCCGGCCTCCATGCGACGGTCGACGCCTACCGGATCCGGGTCGATAACCGCATCATCAATACCGGCTACATCTATGGCCCGCTGGCGCTTCAGGCGATTGCCGCCAACGGATCGGCAATTCCGGCCGGCCTCGATCCCGGCAATGTCGGGGCGCAGTTCTACACCAACGGAGTGGACACCCGGACCCGGGGGATCGATGTCAGCCTCGACACCCGGAGCGACCTCGGCGATCTCGGCGCGATCAAATGGGTCCTGGCGGGCGGTTACAACGACACCCGCATCACTCGCGTTCATGACGCCCCGGCGGCATTGAAGGCCGCCGGCATCGCCCTGGTCGATCCAATCCAGGCGTCGAATCTGACGTCGGCGACGCCCCGGGTTCGCGGGTCGCTGGCCGCGACCTGGCTGTCCGATCGCTGGGAGGTGACGCTGCGCCAGAATTTCTACAGCCACACGACACAGGTGCAGAATTACGCAACAGCGCTTTACTACCGCTATCAGACCACGACCGCGACGACGACCGATCTCGACGTCGGTTATGCCGTGACCGATAACGCCAAGGTGTCAATCGGGGCCAATAATCTGTTCAATATCTATCCGAACAAAATCCCGGCCCCGATCTATCGGAATGTGAATTTCGACCAGTATTCCCATTTGTCTCCCTACGGAATCAATGGTGGTTTTTATTATGCAAGACTTGGTTTGTCATTCTGACCGGACCGCGCCGCGCCGTCCTTCCCGTGTTGGCGCCCGTGTTGGCGCCCTGGTGGCGATGTTGCTGCTGGCGATGGCGGCAGTGCCCGCCCTGGCCGCGGGGCCGCTGGTTCTCTACACCGACTTCGGTCTCAAGGATGGCGCCGTCTCGGCGATGAAGGGCGTGGCCTATGGCGTCTCGCCCCGGCTGGTGGTGTCCGATCTCAGCCATGAACCCCCGGGCAGCATCTTCGCCGGCGCCTATCGCCTGATCCAGGTGGCGCCCTACTGGCCGGCGGGGACGGTCTTTGTCACCGTGATCGACCCCGGCGTCGGCACCGACCGGCTGGCGGTGGTCCTGAAGACCCGCAAGGGGCATTTTTACGTGGCCCCCAACAACGGGCTTCTGACCCTGGTGGCCGAACAGGAGGGGGTCGACGAACTGCGCCGCATCGACGAGACCTCGAATCGTCTGCCGGGATCCGATGCGTCCTACACCTTCCATGGCCGCGATGTCTTCGCCTACACCGGCGCGCGGCTGGCGGCCGGCGCCATCACCTTCCGGCAGGTCGGGCCGGTGGTGCCGGTGGACAAACTGGTCTCGCTGCCTTATCGCAAGGCGGAACGGGCGGGCGATCACGTCACCGGCATCATCCCGGTTCTCGACATCGAATTCGGCAATGTCTGGACCAATGTCCCGAAGGACCTGTTCGAGGGCCTGGGAATCGCCATCGGTGACAAGGTGCGGGTCCGCATTTTCCATGGCGAGCAACAGGTCGACGAGGTCGTGGCCCCCTATCGCCACACCTTCGGCGACGTGCCGGAGGGCCAGCCGCTGGTCTATGTCAACAGCCTGCTGAATGTGGCACTGGCGCTCAACCTCGGCAGCTACGCCGACGCCCACAAGATCGGATCAGGCCTCGACTGGAGGGTCGAGCTGACGAAGGAGTAAGGGGGGCACCTCTGCCCGCCGGGAGCGGTCAGTCCCCGGCGGGGAACCCCAGACGCGCGGCATGATCCCGGAGATCCGGGGGCCATGCCGCCGTGGAAAGATCGAACCGCGCCCTGTCGCCGGCGAACAGGGCGCGTGCCGCCTCCTCGAATCCCGGCAGGTCCCCCCCCACCGCCGACATGACGCGATAGCAGGCGTCGCGCGCCGCGCGCAAGGTCTGGCCCGGCCCGTCCTCTTTGCGGGCGGCCTCCACCAGCCGGCGCAGCGCGACCGAGGCGCCGCCCGGTTGCGCCGCCAGCCAGTCCCAATGCCGGGGCAGCAGCGTCACTTCGCGCGCCACGACCCCCAGGCGGGGCCGTCCCCGGCCCCGCGGGGTCCCTTCCGCGGGCGGCGCGGTAAAGGCCGGAGACGGCTCCGCCAGCCGGGCCACGATCTCGGCGGGACCACCCCGGAGATCAAAATCGATGATCCGTCCGGTGGCGTCCTCGAAAACCTGGACCGGCCCGTCTCCACCCCGATCGAGATGGGCGCGGACCGCGAGCGCCACCGTTTCCCTGGGTCCGGAGCAGAGAATCCGGTGTCCGGCGAAGGCGGTGCAGAGGGGTGTGGGGCGGTCGGTCATGGCGGTCGGATCCTGGTGAAAAAAGGGGTGCGCTATTTTTACCCGGATTTTTCTTGCCCCGTCAATATTATCCGGGTAATAAACCAGGCCAATCGGATGAACCCGATTGGCGGATCATTATATGCATTTCCCTCAAACGCCGGGCGCGGGTCTCCGCCCCGCCCGGCATTCCTCCGCTTCTTTCCTCCGCTTCGCTGCGGGGCGCAGAACGCGCCATCGCGGGAACAGCTCAGGCAAACATATCAACCGTCGCGCGTTTTATGTATTTCCCTCAAACGCCGGGCGCGGGTCTCCGCCCCGCTTGGCTTTCCTCCGCTTCGCTGCGGGGCGCAGAACGCGCCATCGCGGGAACAGCTCAGGCAAACATATCAACCGTCGCGCGTTCATCCGATTGTCCCGCGTAATAGACCGGCGATCGGGGGCCGCGGCAGACAGGAGACCGGATCATGACCACGGATCGCAAGGCGGCGATCGACGCTTACCGGAAAAGAAAGGAAACGGCGGGGATCTTTGCGATCCGGTGCGCAGTGGCCGGCGCCGGTCCCTGGATCGGCCGGACCCCGACGCTGGACAGCGTCCGGCGCCGGCTGTGGTTCAGCCTGACCACCGGGGCCGATCCGCATCCGAGCCTCCAGGCCGCCTGGACGGCCCATGGTGCCGACGCCTTTTCCTTCGAGATCCTGGAGTCCTTCCCCGACGAGGAGCCGGGCCGGCTGCGCGACCTTCTTCTGAAGGCGCGGGCCCGGCATTGGGCGGACACCCTGTCGGGAGAGCTGCTCTGAGCGGAGGAAAGCCCGGCGCCTGAGGGGAAAAGACAACCCCCCCTCCCGCGCGCCGGGATGGTGGAGCCGGCGGGAGCGTTTCCGCGTTCGGGCATTGAGCCCGCCGGAGCGATAGCGGAGGAAGCCAAGGCGGACGGATGTCCGCCGCCCGGCGCTTGAGGGACAAAGACAAACCCCCTCCCGCGCGCCGGGATGGTGGAGCCGGCGGGAGTGTTTCCGCGTTCGGGCATTGAGCCCGCCGGAGCGATAGCGGAGGAAGCCAAGGCGGACGGATGTCCGCCGCCCGGCGCTTGAGGGAGCTATAAAAAGCACGGCGAGCGCGGTCAAGCGATCGCCGTGCGGGTTGCATCGGGGGCCGGTGACGGCTAAGGTGGCGCCATGATCAGACTGGCCCTCCCATCCTGTCGTTACTACCCGCTGTCCTCATAGGGCGGCGCGGATGGTCATGGGCTGACACATCACTGCCGCGGGTCGGCGGCATGTGTCCTGGTGAACGGTCTCCGGCTTCCGGCCTCAACGGAGACCTGACGATGACTGTTCAGAACAGCGAGATTCCCCCCGGCTTGCGCTCGGACGCGCTTCACGTCCTGGCCGAACGCGGCTTTTTGCACCAATGCACCCACTGGCAGTCCCTGGACGAGGCCTTCCTGGCCGGCCCGGTGACGGCCTACACCGGCTATGACGCCACCGCCGACAGCCTTCATGTCGGCCATCTGCTGACCATCCTGGCGCTGCGCTGGCTTCAGAAGACCGGGCATCGGCCGGTGGTGCTGCTGGGCGGCGGCACGACGCGCATCGGCGATCCCAGCTTTCGCGACAGTTCCCGGCCGTTCCTCGACGACGCGCAGATCGCCGCCAATATCAAAGGCCTGAGTCAGGTGTTCGGGCGCATCCTGCGCTTCGGCGACGGTCCCGGCGACGCCCTGATGGCCGATAACGCGGACTGGCTGGACGGGCTCGGCTATATCCCGTTTCTCCGGGACTTCGGGCGGCATTTCTCGGTCAACCGCATGCTGACCTTCGATTCCGTGAAGACGCGCCTTGATCGCGAACAGCCGCTCACCTTCCTGGAATTCAACTACATGCTTCTCCAGGCCTATGACTTCGTCGAACTGTCCAGGCGCACCGGCTGCCGGTTGCAGATGGGCGGGTCGGACCAGTGGGGCAATATCATCAACGGCGTCGAGGTGGCGCGTCGCGTCGACGGCACCGATCTGTTCGGCCTGACGGTGCCGCTTCTGACCACCGCGTCGGGAACCAAGATGGGCAAGACGGCGGCCGGGGCGGTGTGGCTGAACGCCGAGAGGCTCCGTCCCTTCGATTTCTGGCAGTTCTGGCGCAATACCGAGGACGCCGACGTCGGCCGCTTCCTGAGGCTGTTCACCGACTTGCCGCTGGAGGAGATCGCCCGGCTGGAGGCCCTGGGCGGCGCTGAGATCAACGAGGCCAAAAAGATCCTGGCCGGCGCGGTCACGACGCTGATCCATGGCGCCGGGGCGGCGGCCGACGCTGCCCGCATGGCCCGCCAGCTTTTCGAGGAGGGAGCCTCCGCCGAGGGCCTGCCGGGCGTGACGGTGACGGCCGCCGATCTCGGCCGCGGGCTCCCCCTGGTTGACCTGCTGGTATCGACCGGGCTGGCGGCGTCCAAGGGAGAGGCACGCCGCCTGATCAAGGGGGGCGGGGCCCGGGTCAACGGCACCGCCGAACCGGATGAGGCCCGTCTGCTGGGCGATGGCGATACCGACGCCGACGGGCTGATCCGTCTGTCGGCCGGGCGCAAGCGGCACGCCCTGATCCAGCGGATTCCCGCCTGACCGGTCCGGTTCCCGGGGCTTGCGCCCCGGGAGCGCCCGTTTCAGGACGGCCGGCCAAGACTTTGGATCAGCGCCAGGGCCTCGGCCGGCGGCCGTTGTTCCAGCCGCCGGTATTCGCGACCGTCCGGCGTCCGGGTCATCATGCCAAAGCCGCAAAGCGACCGGCGCAGCAGGGCGCTGTCGCCAAACAGATGGCGGCTGTCCAGAAACCGGCTGATTTCCCGTTCCGTCAGGGGACGACGGGGCGGCACCATCGACCACAGGGCCCACAGGCAGAGGATCTGGTGGCTTTGTTTCGACGGCCAGAGGGTCAGGCGCCCGGCGTCATCGAACAGGCGGCGCACCTGCCGGACCTTCGCCGCATCGATGGGATCGGGCCGCCTTGGCGGAGGCTCCACCACCGCCAGATCCGCCAGCTCCGCGAGATCCCCGTTCCCCTCCATCGGCGCCGGCCGCGCGCCGGCCCGGAAATGCTGGAAATTCCGGTAACCGGCGGCGCGCGCCAGCATGTTCAGCAGTTCGACATGGCCCGGGCGCCGGTCCAGACCGGCCATCTGGCCGGCAAGCGCGCGGGCAAAGGCGGAAATATCCCCGGTTCGAAACGGCAAGGCTGTTCTCGACATCGCTCATCCTCAAAAAAAGGCGTGCCGACCCGTTCGGGAAAGTTGGTGGTCACCGTCTTCCAACGCGGCACAAAGGACAAGGTGTCGCCGGAATGGTCAAAAGGCAGGTTTAGCTTCCCCTCGCGGGGACGGTGACGCCTGGGTGAACTGCCGACCGGACTTTGTTGTACCCCGGCGCCGGAGGATCCGCAACCGTCGCTGTTCGACCTGGCATCCCGCCTCCCCCATGCGCAGTGGCCGGGCGTCCTGCTATGACGGGCAAGCCGGTTCTGCCCTTCTCTGTCAGCGCGAAAATCTGAGTAGCTCCGGCGTCCCTGTCGGAGACGATCGTTATGGTTGGGCCCGCCTTTTTCCCGCCACAGGGTCATGATCCAATCCCATCCGGTCTAGACGAGGTACCGGGCGATGAACCTTCCCCTTGAACGTCTTCTTCTGAACCGGCTGGCGTTCGGTGCCAGTCCGGACGACCTTGGCGAAATGGCGCGCCTGGGACCCGATGGCTGGATCGAGGCGCAGCTTTCCCCCGACGAGGGCGATGACGCGGCGATGGCGGAGCGATTGGCCGCTTTTCGGCTGCATATCAAATATCCGGCCGGCGACGGTTACGCCGCCCTGGAGGAGCAGCGTCCGCTGGTCTGCCTGGGCAGTGACGTCGCCGATCTGTGGCCGCTGACGGACGGCAAGCATCCGATGGCCGGGCAGGAACGCATGCGGCCGCGTCAGGAGGTGGCCGCCGCCACCCTGTTGCGGGCGATCCATGCGCGCTGGCAGTTGCGCGAGGTGCTGGTCGATTTCTGGCACAACCACTTCAACGTCAATGCCGCCGGCGACCATGCCGTCGCTGCCGCCCTGCCGGCCTATGACCGGGTGATCCGGACCCATGCTCTCGGTAATTTCCGGGAATTCCTGGAGGCGGTCGCCACCAGTCCGGCCATGCTGATCTATCTCAACAACCGAAGCTCGCGCGCCGGAAACGCCAATGAGAATTACGGCCGTGAGCTGTTCGAACTGCACAGTCTGGGTCGGGACGCCTATCTCAACGATCTTTACAACCGCTGGCGCGACGTGCCCGGCGCGGCCAAGGGCCATCCGGCCGGCTATATCGACCAGGACGTCTATGAGGCGGCGCGCGCCTTCACCGGCTGGACTATCGAGGATGGCGCCGGCCTCGGCGGCGGCCAGTCGCTGCCGGCGACCGGGCGATTCACCTATGTCGAGGGCTGGCACGACAACTACCAGAAACGGGTTCTCGCCACCGATTTCGATCCCTTCCAGCCGCCTTTGGCCGATGGCCGCAAGGTGCTGGATCTGGTCGCCTTTCATCCCGCCACCGCGCGTTTCATCTGTACGAAGCTGTGTCGCCGGCTGGTTGCCGACACGCCCTCCGACTCCCTGGTGAAGGGGGCGGTCGCGGTGTGGACCGCGCACCAGCGCCGGCCGGACCAGATCCGGCAGGTGGTCGAGGCCATTGCCCGCTCGCCGGAGATGCGCCAGGGGGCCGGGGCGAAGGTCAAACGGCCGCTGGAGCTGGCGGCGTCCTATGCGCGGGTCTCCGGCGCCGACGTCACCGTGACCGAGGGCTTGCTGAACGAGCTGGACGGCAGCGGCCAGCGCCTGTTCGGCTGGGGGCCGCCGACCGGTCATCCCGATACCATGGATTACTGGCTCAGTTCCCATGTGCTGCGCAAGCGCTGGACCCTGGTTCTGGGCCTTTCCGAAAACTGGTGGGGAACCGGAGCCCTGGTTCCGACCCGGCGGTTGGGATCCGGCCTTGACGCCGGGCAGGCGGCGCGCCTGTGGCATGAGGATGTGACCGGCGTTCCGGCCGACGCCGCCGCCGTGGCCGCCATCCTGTCGGGTGTTCAGCTTGCCGACGGCGCCCCGCTGCCGGCCGGTCCCGCGGCCGATCCGCTTCACCGGCGCATGATGGCCCTGGCCGCCATGACGCCCGCCTTCAACCTGCGTTAACGGAGGCCGGTCATGACCCTGTCCTTATCGCGGCGGACACTGTTGCAGACGGGCGCGGCCCTTCTGGCCCCCTGGCCCGGACTGCGGTCGATGGCGCTGGCCGCCGATGGTGGCGCCGATCAGGCCCTGATCGTGGTGTTCCTGCGCGGCGGTTGCGATGGCCTGTCGCTGCTGGCGCCGGCCAACGATCCGGACTATGTCGCGGACCGCGCGCCGGAGTTGCGCGTCCGCGCCGACGGCCCCCGGCCGGGACGCCCCCTGCGCCAGACGGTGGCGCCGGAGGTGGACTTCCGTCTGCATCCTGAAATGGCGATGCTGGGCGAACTCTACGATCAGCGGCATCTGGCGTTCCTGCATGCCGCCGGGCTCGAAAATGGCACCCGCAGCCATTTCGTCGCCCAGGATCTGATGGATCGCGGGTTGTCGGACGGCACCCAGTTGCAACGAACGCCGCAAGGCTGGCTGACCCGCCTCCTGGTGGAACGCCCCTCCGGGGCACCGGCGATCGCCACCACCCCGGCGCTACCGGCGTCGCTCGGCTTTCACGCGGCCAGCCTCGCCATTCCCGATCTCCGGGGTGGTCTGTCGCTGCCCGGCGGCCCGCGCGTCGGGCCGGCCCTGGCGGCGCTGTATGCCGGTTCCGGCGACCCCTTCGCACGGGCGGCGTCGGAGACGCTGCGGGAGATGGACCTGGTCGATCAGCGGCTGCCGCGCGGTCCGGACGGCAAGGTGATCGATTATTACCAGCCCGATCATGGCGCGGCCTACGAGGAGACCGAGTCCGGGCGGGCTTTCCGGACGGTGGCGCGGCTTCTGAAAATGGAGATCGGCCTCACGGTGGCCGCCATCGATATCGGCGGGTGGGACCATCATGACGCGCTGGCCGGCCGCTTCGCCAGCGTGGGTGGGCAGTTCGGCCGTTCCCTGGCGGCCTTCTGGAACGATATCGAGCGCTATCACGACCGCGTCACCCTGGTGGTGATGAGCGAGTTCGGTCGAAGGCTGCGGACCAACAAAAGCAACGGCGCCGACCATGGCCATGGCGGCGTGATGATGGTCCTGGGCGGACGCGTCAACGGCGGGGAGATCTACGGCCGCTGGCCCGGCCTTTCCAGCGCGCAGCTCGACAACGGCGTCGATCTGGCGGTGACCACGGACTACCGTAGGGTGCTGGCCGAGGTTCTTAATGTGCGTTATGGTGCTGGCGCCGCACTTCCCCGGATTTTTCCGGGTTTGCCCGCCGGGGCGCCGCTGGGGATCGTCCGGGCCTGATTGTCTTCCGGAACCGGCGCTGGCGCCGGTGGACGGATAGGAACCACGATACAGGGGATACACCGACTTTGCGTAACCGTGTTCTGATTGTTGCGGCCGTATCGGTCCTGATGCTGGCCGGATGTGTCGAACGGCGCCCGGCGCCGCCACCGCCGCCACCGGCCCAGGTCATCTATGTGCCGAAGCCGCCGCCGGCCGAGGTCGTCGAAGTGATGCCGGCGCCGCCGGACCCGCGCCCGATCTGGGTCTGGCAGAAGGGGCATTGGCGCTGGGACGGTCGGGAATATCTCTGGCATCCCGGCCATTGGGTCGAACGCCCGCCCCGTGTCGCGGAATGGGTCGCCCCCCACTGGGAGGCGCATGCCAATGGCTGGTTCTTCGTCGAGGGGCACTGGCACTGACCGGGACCGCTCAGGGTCCGGTGAGGGTCATGTGACCCGACAGGCCACTCAACAGGTCCCTGGGCGCCGATCGCGATCAGGCCATCAGGGTCTCGAATCCGGCGGCCGCGTGGCTCCAGGTCCAGCGGCCCTGGCGGTCCAGAGCCTCGCGATGCTGGTTGAGCCAGAGGCCGTCGTCGGTCAGCAGGCGCCGGGCGGCCTCCGCGAAGGCGGCTTCCCCCATGACCACGAAGCCGGTTTCGCCGTCCACCACGCGTTCACGCATGCAGGCGATGTCCTCCACCACTCCGGGCAGGCCCATGGCCTGCGGTTCGGCGGCGGCGTTGCAGAAGGTCTCGCCGATGTCGCCACGGTAAAGGAACACGCGTGCCGCGGCGATTTCCTCGACCAGCTGGCGTTTCGCCACCGGCCCGCGCAGGATAACGCCCTTGTCTGAGAGTCCCGCCGCCCGCTCCAGGATCGGCGCCATCCGGTCGGCCTTGGCGGCGCCGGCGGCGCCATAGATGCTGCTGCCCGCGAAAATATGCAGCTCGGCGCCGGGAACGGCCGGTTGGATGCGCGCGCTCCAGACATCCAGCAGCCAGTCGAGCGAGCGCAAGGGGTTGGACAGGAAGATCGCCCGGGGCGGTGGCACCGTCGCGCGCGGGGCGGCGCCCAGGAACAGCGGCGTGATGCCATAGGGAATGATGACCCGGCGTCCGCCGAACGCCCAGCCGGGATAGGTCGACAGATGGCTGGCGCCCGAAAACACGATGGCCGGGCGATGACGCAGCAACGGCCACTGATAGCGGGCTTTCAGCAGATAGCCGGCCGGATTGTGGATCCAGAACACCCGCGCCCGCGCCCCTGGGCAGCGGCCGATCAGATGGTTCGACCGGTTGGCGATATAAAGGTCGGCGCTGTCGGGAATGCCCTGGGACGGACTGTCGTCCAGCGGTGTCCAGCGCACCCCTTTCCATTCCAGCGGTCCGTCGCAGCGGCAATGCACCTCGACCCGGTGGCCGCGCGCCGAGAGCGCTTCCGCCAGTTCGGCGAAGGCGCTCTCGGCGCCGCCCAGCGGGCGCTGGTCCTTGACGCGGCCGTCGAAAGTGATGCCGTCGTCGCTCATCACCACATGGGCCGGCGCATGCCGGAGGCCCGGCGCGGCGGCGGGACCGGAAAGGTCGGCCCCGGGGGAGTCCGGACTGTCAGTCATTCGCGTTCGTGCTTCGCTTTCAAATAAGACACATAAGGGTAAAGCGCCGCCAGGATGGCAATCAGGAAGCCATAGCCGCCTTCCCTGTACCCTTTGGCGCGGACGAAGCAGCGCCAGAAGCGCGAGAAGATCCGCCGGACATTGTTGACCGCCGATCCGGGGTTCCCGGAATCGCGCAAATCGCGGGCGCGCGCCGTGGTGTAGGCGTCGAACCGGCGGATCATATCGGAGATGTTCCGGTCGACGTAATGCTGGATATGGTGGGTGAGCGCCGGCCCCTTGCTGCCCGTCAGGGTCAGCTTCGGATGCACCCGCTCATTGCCCCAGCGTTTCGCGCCCTTGCGGAACAGGCCGGGATAGGCGGCCTTGCCGAAGGACGCGCCCCAGCCATAGCGGACCAGACGCTCGCCAACCCAGTTGTCGACCGTCAGGATGTGGTAGCCGTGCGGGGTGGTGTCGATCAGCGCCCGGATTTCGCGGCCGAGATCGGCCGGCGCATGCTCGTCGGCGTCGACCTCCAGGATCCAGTCGCCGGAACAGGCGTCGATGCCGGTGTTGCGCCGGGGCCCTTCCAGATCCCACGATCCCTCCACCAGCCGGTCGGTGAAGCGGCTGGCGATCGCCTTGCTGCCGTCGGTGCATTTGTCGAGCACGACCACGATCTCGTCGGCGAAGGACAGTTTGTCGAGGCAGGCGGCCAGACGCTCCTCCTCGTTATGGACCACCACCAGGGCGGACAGCCTCATGCCGGTTCTCCCGTCTGCGCGATGCCGGTCCCGACCGATCGTTCGATCCAGTCGACCGCCGCCGGCAGGTCGTCGAGGATGGCGGCGGGGTCGCATGTCCCCTCGGATTCGGTGCGCCGTCCCCAGCCGGTGCGCACCAGCAGCGGGATCGCGCCCACGGCCCGGCCGAGCGCGATGTCGACCGGGCTGTCGCCGATCATGAAGGACTGGCGCGGATCGAATCCCAGGTCGGCGGCGGCCCGCTCCACCATGCCGGGCCGGGGTTTGCGGCAGGCGCAACCGTCCCCAGGCCCATGGGGGCAGAAATAGAGACCGTCAAGCGCGACGCCCTCCGCCCCCAGCATCGCGACCAGCCTTTCGTGGACCCGCGCAACCGTATCGAGATCGAAATAACCCCGGGCGACACCGGACTGGTTGGTCAGCACCACCAGTCCGAAGCCCAGGGCGCGCAGCCGCTTGAGGGCGGGGCCGACGCCGGCGATCAGTTCGAGCTGCGCCGGATCGGACAGATAGTCGCGTTCGACATTCAAGGTGCCGTCGCGGTCCAGAAGGACGAAACGGCGGGTCGGGGCGGTGGAGGGCGTCATTGTCTTTCCAGGCGCGCGGCGAAAAAGCCGTCCATACCACCTTTTTCCGCAAGATGGCAGGGCAGGCAGCGAAGATCTCCGTCCGGCGTCACCAGTTCGGCCAGCCCGGCGACCTCGGACGGGGTGATGGGAACCCGGCGGACCGGGGCGCCGGAGCGGATCGCGGCGTCGATGGCGGCCGCCCCCTCTTCCGGTTGCAGCGAACAGGTGCAATAGATCACCAGACCGCCCGGCGCCGTCATGTCGATGGCGGCGGCCAGCAACCGCGACTGCGCGGCGACAAGGCGGCCGACATCGTCCGGCCGCTTCAGGCTGGCGGCATCCGGATGGCGTCGCAGGGTTCCGGTGGCGGAGCAGGGGGCGTCCAGCAAAATGCCGTCGAACGGTCGTTCGGGACGCCAGACGGCGGCATCGGCGGTCTCCACCCGGGCCTCAAGGCCAAGGCGGGACAGATTGCGTTTCAGGCGGTCCAGCCGGGCGGCCGACCGGTCGAGCGCGGTCACCTCCGCTCCGGCGGCGGCCAGTTGCGCGGTCTTGCCTCCGGGTGCGGCGCAGAGATCGGCGATCCTGCGTCCGGCCAGCGGCCCGAACAGACGCGCCGGAAGGGCCGCGGCGGCATCCTGGACCCACCACGCGCCCTCCTCGAACCCGGGAAGCCGCTCGACCGAGCCACCCGGGCGGCGCCGGAGAGTGCCGGTCGGCAGGAGGTCGGCGGCCAGCGGTCCGGCCCAGGCGGCCGGGTCGCCCTTGACGCTGATGTCGAGTGGCGCCTCGGCCAGATGGGCGGTGGCGATCTGCCGGCAAATGGCCTCGCCATAGGCGGTGGACCAGGACTCCCACAGCCAGTCCGGCGTGTTGAGCCGTTCCGCGTCCTGGCCGGCGACGCGGTCGCGGCCTTCGCGCGAGACGCGGCGCAACAGCGCGTTCACCAGCTTCAGATGGGCGGCCAGGCCAAGCTCGCGCGCCAGTTCCACGGCGGTGTCGACGGCGGCGTGCGCCGGCGTGTCCAGGAACAGGAGTTGCGCGGCGCCCAGGCGCAACACATCTTGTGCCCTGTGCGCGCGGGGTGGCAGCGGGGTGGCCAGGAAGGCTGTCAGAACGTCGTCGATCTGGCCCAGGCGGCGCAGGGTCGTCGCCACCAGAAGACGGACGAAGGCGCGGTCGCGCTCATCGAGGTCCGGCGCCGCCGCGGCTCCGGGATCGATGTCGCGGGAGGGCTGGGCCAGCGCGTCCTCCAGCCCGCGGCGGTGGCGCAGGATGGCCTCCAGCGCCTGGAAGGCCCGTGTGCGGGAGGCGTTCATAGGGGCAGGGCCGCCGGGCATCGTGGGAAGCCCGCCGGAGAGGGCGGAAAAGCCGCCGGGGCGGATGTCAGCGAAAGGGTGATCATGATCTGCACGGAAAAGACGGAAAACAAGGGTGGGAGTGGCGCCGGGACCGCTTCGGAAAGCGATCCGGAACCGCAGTCGCGGCCGGCCGGGAGCCGCCCGTTGCCAGCCGAGTATGGCGGTCCGAAAGGGCCGGAGCCGACACGCTACAACGACTGGGAAAAGGGCGGGCGCTGCGTCGATTTCTGACGCCGTCGCCGGTCATGCGCGGTCCGCCCCGCCGGTGGGGCGGTCATCGTCCGGGGCCGGACGTCCGGGCGAACCGCGCTCCTCGCCCGTCCAGCCGGTGACGGGAGACGGCGCGCGGCGGTCGCGCGCGCCGGTGCGGCGGTCGTCGAGACCGACCCGTTCGCGCACGATGAACAGCGGACGGCCCTTCACCTCGTTGAAGACGCGGCCCAGATAGTGACCGATGATGCCGAGCGTGATCAGTTGCACGCCGCCCAGGAACAGCACCGTGACCAGGGTCGATTCGTAACCCGGGACGTCGATGCCGAAGACCAGGGTTTTGATCAGGCGCACCACGATATAAAGGAAGGCGAAGCCGGAGATCACCGAGCCGACCACGGCCCAGATCCGCAAGGGATAATCGGAAAAGGCCACCAGTCCGTCAAAGGCGAAGGAGAGGAGCTTCATCGCGCCCCATTTGCTTTCGCCGTAATGGCGTTCCTCCTGTTCATAGGGGACGCCGGTCTGGCGGAAGCCGACCCAGGCGAAGATGCCCTTCATGAAGCGCGTGCGTTCGGGCATGGCGTTGATCACATCGACGACCTTGCGGTCCATCAGGCGGAAATCACCGACCTCGCGCGGCAGCGGAACCTCGGACAGGCGGTCGAATACCCAGTAGAACGCGCGGGCCCGCAGCCGTTCGGTGAAGCGCTGCCCGGTGCGGTGCTTGCGAACCGCGTAAACCACGTCGAACCCCGCCTGCCATTTTTCGATCAGCGCGGGGATCAGTTCCGGCGGATGCTGCAAATCTGCGTCCATCGGCACCACCGCATCGCCCCGCGCATGGGTCAGGCCTGCCGACAGCGCGGGCTCCTTGCCGAAATTGCGCGACAGATCGACGACCTTGATGCGCGGTTCGCGGCCGTGCGCCGCAACCAGGCGGTCCAGCGTGTCGTCGCGGCTGCCGTCGTTGACGCAGACCACCTCCCAGGTCAGGCCGGTGCCTTCCAGGACCGGGACCAGCCGGTCGAAGAAGCGCTCCACATTGAGCGACTCGTTATAAAAGGGCACGACGACGGAAAGACGGGGAAAACTGGGCACGGTCAGGGTTCGCAATCGCTTGTGACGGATGCGCCAGAGTTTAGAGAACGCTCCGGCGGGTGGGAAGCCTTAGGACCCCGGATCCCCGATTTTCTGCTTCGGGAGGGGGGCAAGGGGGAACGGGCGGCGGAAAAAGGCGGCATCGGCGCCGTGGCGGTCAGTCGGGAGGCATCAGAAACTCCCCTTGCGGATCATGGCGGCCAAGCCGCATGCGGGCACGGGCACGTCCGGTGACCGCATAACAGTAGGCGCAGCCCTGCGGACAACTGTCATAGGCGCCGATGTCACGGCTTTCGCCGCACAGGCAACCCTCGCGGTTGCCCTTCGTCCGGCCCGGCACCGGCCGTCCGGCGATGTCGGAAAGGCGGATCAGGTCGATGCAGCGGGCCGCCCCGCAAGCCCCGCCGGTCAGAGCGGGCTGCGAGCAGACGCTGAGGGTGATGCCGTGGTCCGCCGCGATGGCGGCGAGAGCGGCCAGCGCCTGGCGCTTTTCCCCGTCCCCGGGGTCGCGCCAGCCGAAACCGCCGGCGCGGGCGGCGGCGGACAGATTGCGGAGGGTTTTGCGATAGATCTGGGCGAAACTGACCACCACCGTGTCCACCGCCCCCTCCAGACTGGCGGCCAGGGCGGCGAAATTGCGGCGGTGCCAGTCCGGAGGGGTCAGGTCGGTGACCAGGATGGGGTCGTAGCGCCAGACGACGGCACGCGGACCGAAGCGGCCGGCAAGCGCGCGGATGGTGGCCGCCGCCTGCCCGGTATCGGCGACCCCGGCTTCCAATGCCCGCGGATAGCCCGTCACCGTGTAGGACAGCATGAAGGGCAGGCCCGCCTCCCGCACCACCTCCAGCGCCGGCAGGAACGGCCGCGCGTTGCGGGTCCAGAAGACATAGCCGTCGACCCCGTCGCGCAGCGGCACGGTCAGGGGCGGGCCGCCATAGGGACTGGCCACCCGGCAGGATCCCGCCCGGAAGCGGTTCAGGAACCAGGGACCGTAAAACGCCGGAATATCGGTCCGGTAGCTGGCCGAGATGATCATGCGCGCGTTTCCTTAAGGGCCTGTTGGATCAAGGACCTGATCAACAGGCCCTTGAACCCCTGCTGGCGTGTGAGCCCGCCAAAGCGCGGGCGGCCTATGAAACTCAAGGGTCCGGAGCGATTCAGTCGCGACAGGCTCCCGGCGGGCGGACACTATCACGCCGCACAGCAGGAGGATCAAGCGGACCGGTGGACCCCGCAGGGTTCCGAACTCAGGTTAACGCGGTTTAAGGCTTGCATTGGTGTTGAATGTCTGAATCCCTCCTTTTCGGAGGTGCGCCATGCCGCAGACAGTTTTGGGCCTTGGAGAGAAATCGCGCTTAGGTGCGCTGCTTGAGCATTTTTCGGTGATAGACGACCCCCGCGAACCGTGGAAAGTGGCGCATCCGTTGCCGGAAGTGTTGCTGCTGGTGGTGTGTGGGACGATCGCCGATTGCGACGACTACGATCACATCGCGGCCTGGGGCGAAGCCCATTTGCCGTTCTTGCGGGAGTTGTTGCCCTACCATCATGGCGTTCCCGGCGGCCGGTGGCTCACCCTGCTGATGAACCGGATTGATCCGCGCCTGTTCTCGGCCTGTTTCACCGCCTGGGTCCGGGACATGTGGCCCGACCGGCCGGATTTCGTCGCGATCGACGGCAAGACGTCCCGCCGCAGCCAGGATCGCCGCAACGGGACGCCGCCTCTTCATCTGGTTTCGGCCTTCGCGACCACCGCCCGTCTGGTGCTGGGGCAGGAAGCGGTTTCCGACAAATCCAACGAAACCACCGCCATCCCGATCCTGGTCGAGCGCCTGGCCGCCGATGGGGGTCTGAAGGGAGCCACCGTCTCAATCGACGCCATCGCCTGCAACTCAGCCATCGCGACAACCATCAGAGAGGCCGGGGCTCACTACCTGTTAGCCGTGAAATCCAATCAACCGACCCTCCGCGCCGAGATCGAGAACTATTTCACCTCCGCACCGCCTGAGGTCCTGGAGACGGTCACCGATTGGGACAAGGGCCACGGTCGCATCGAGGAACGGACCGTGACCATCAGCCGCGAGGCGGATTGGCTTGGTGGGGACCGCCGCTTCCCCGGCGAACTCCGGCTTCCGGACGTGACAACCATTATCAAGGTCAGATCCCGAACCGAACTCAAGGATCGCTGTCGCACCGATATCCGCTACTACATCTCCTCGGCCAACCTCACCGCGCAAGCCGCCGCCGAGGCCGTCCGCGGCCACTGGGGCATCGAAAATCGCCTGCACTGGGTCCTCGACGTCGTCTTCGGCGACGATCAGTCTCGCCTGCGAACCGGGCACGGCGCCAAAAACATGGCCGTCGTCAGACACTTCGCCATCAACCTTGTTCGTGCCCTTACAGACAAAAAATCACTCAAACTCAGGCGCAAGGCCGCTGGGTGGGATGTCCGGTATCTCGCCTCCATCTTGGGATTAACCATTTGTTAACCTGGATTCCGAGCCCTGAGAGAACGGCAGGAGCGGTCATAGCGGGCAACACGGGCAAACCATCACACGAAGCCGGTCGGGCGCGTGTCGGTGAGCCGGCCTGCCGGAGCCTAGTGGTCGGAATCTAACATTTGGATCCCTTGCGAGTGGTGCCAGGCATCCTGCCCGCCTCCGACGCGAAAGCGGCGGAAATGCCGGCTTTTCGGCTTTCGCCGAACGGCGGGCGGGAGGGCGTGTGAAAGAATCAGGAACACAGGCCTCCGCGCCTGTGTTCCGGCGGAGCCGGAGTTCAGCAATTCCGCCGCT
>WASQ01000074.1 GCA_009712185.1 Telmatospirillum sp.
GCAGATAGGCGATCACGCTCGGGACCTTGTCCTTGCCCTCGAACAGGGTGACATCCGCTTTGGCAGCCTGCGGAACCGCAACGGCCGCGGATACGGCGGCCACCCCAAGAAGGCCCGCCCATCCGAGTCCCTTCGCGTTGAAACCAACTTTAGCCATCTCACTCCTCCAGTTCTTATTGGGATTCAGCAGCGCGCCCGACAGGACGCGTCGTTCTCAAACGAGCCTGATGCGGCCCCCGGCATCCGGTCGCCACGACCGGCGACGTCTCCAGGATCCTTTGGCGGGACACGACGGCTTGCGGCCCCCCCGCGACGGCGAAGCGGCGCCGCCGGAACCGATCAGACGAGATATCGAGAAAGGGAGTCCCAACCCGTCGATGCCGGCAGGCCGGCAACGTCGGGCCCATTCGCCCCCCCTTGAAAACAATGGAAACGGAGAAGTGACGAAACACATCCCGGCTCCGGTGGCATTTGCCGGAACCAGACCGATGCAATCTCCGGATGTCCAGGCGGCATCTGGATAGCCGCCAGGGACAGCCATCATCAAACGATGATGTACGCATCTTGTTTCTTCCTCCCCGGCCCGACCGTTTTCGGTTCTCAATGGCCCAAAAACATGATTAACGCAATTTGAGTTATTTAACAACAGCAATCTGTACGGGACAAAATGATGGGGATTTCAACGCATTCGTCATACATCTTTCGTCTAAATCGCCTTCATAATTCCCATAAATTGACCATCTCACGCCTTGATGGAACAGTTCTTGCGCAATTGTTCAAATAGTTATACAAATTCAATTAAACGGACAGTCACAGATGTCACACGCCAAGGCGGCATTCTGGGCAAAACGATCGAATCCAGGTCAAAACTGATCTGAGAATCGATCCCCCGCGGGAGGAGCGGATGTCCGATTTTGAGGTGGCACACTCCACCGGCGCTCTGTCGCCGGGCGGACAGCGGTATCGTTGTCTCTATTATAAACATCAGAAAAATAACATTTTTCTGATGTCACCACCGACATTGCCACTGGCGCCGCATGACCACCGCCCCATCTCCACACCCCGGACCGCACCCCTGACGCCCATCCTCCATTCACTGCGTCATTTTATAAGTCACTTTGCGTTATTATCTTTTCTGGCCAGATCGCTTGCGTTACGCTCCTCGCCAAAGACGTGTGGATTGTCCGCCCGTCTTCTGGGAGGAATTAAATAAATGAGACTGACGATCCTCATGGCAGGCGCCATCGCAGCCCTGACCTCGGCGACTGCCCTTCCGGCCCAAGCGAGTTCCACCGCGCCGGTCATCGGATTTTCCATCGACGACCTCCGGGTCGAACGCTGGACCCGCGATCGCGACTATTTCGTGGCGGCAGCCGAAAAGATGGGCGCGACCGTCAATGTTCAATCTGCCGACGCCAATGAGGAAAAGCAGGTACGGCAGATCGAAAATCTCATCGCCAAAAAGGTCGATGCCATCGTCATCGTTCCTTTTAATTCGAAGGTTCTGACGACCACCGTGGCGGAGGCGAAGAAGTCGGGTATCAAGGTCATTTCCTATGACCGTCTGATCCTCAATGCCGATATCGACGCCTATATTTCGTTCGACAATGTACGCGTGGGCCAGATGCAGGCCGAGGCCGTGGTCAAGACCGTTCCGAAAGGCAATTACTTCCTGCTGGGCGGGGCTCCCACGGACAATAACGCCAAGCTGCTGCGGGCCGGCCAGTTGAAGGTCATCCAGCCGCTGGTGGACAAGGGCGATATCAAGATCGTCGGCGAACAATGGGTCCCGGAATGGAGCCCGACCAACGCGATGTCGATCATTGAAAACGCCCTGACCGCCAATCAGAACAAGATCGATGCGGTGATCGCGTCCAATGACGGCACCGCCGGCGGCGCCATCCCGGCGCTGGCGGCCCAGCATCTGGCCGGCAAGGGCGCGGTTTCCGGCCAGGACTGCGAACTGGCGGCGGTGAAGCGCGTGGTCGACGGGACGCAGACCGTCACCGTCTACAAGCCCCTGAAACTGATCGCCTCAGAGGCCGCCAAACTGGCCGTGGAGCTCGTCAAGGGCGAGAAGCCGGCGTTCAACACCAAGCTCAACAACGACCTGAAGGAGGTCGACACCGTCCTTCTGACTCCAACCAATATCACCAAGGACAATGTCAATCTGGTGGTTGAGGACGGCTTCTTCACCAAGGAACAGGTCTTCGGCAAACAGTAAGACCCTTTCCGGTCTCGCGGCGTCCGGCAGTCCGGCGCCGCGAGACGCAATGAGCCGTCTGGTCTTTGCACTTTTGCGGGAAAAGAGCAGACTCTTTTTCTCGAAATGGCAGAGCCGACAACGTTATGGATGGTCCCGCCCTGGCGGAGGTTGTCCCGGCCGGCATCCGCCGCCGGGTTGCCCCCGCACCGGCGTTGCCCGAGGGGTGCCCATCGTCCCCATCCGGAGAGGAACATGTCCGATTTTCTCCTGGAGATGAGAGGCATCAGCAAGGATTTCTCCGGCGTCAAGGCGATCGACAACATCAGTCTGTCGGTGCGTCCCGGCGAATGCGTGGGTCTTTGCGGCGAGAACGGCGCCGGCAAGTCAACCCTGATGAAGGTGCTGTCGGCCGTCTATCCCTATGGCACCTGGAGCGGCACGATCCTGTGGGACGGCCAGGAGCTGAAGGCGCGCACCATCCGCGATACCGAAGACGCGGGAATTGTCATCATCCATCAGGAATTGATGATGGTGCCCCATCTGTCGGTCGCGGAAAACATCTTCCTGGGACGGGAAATCACCCGTCCGGGCGGCTTGATGGACTATCCCGCCATGCATGCCCGCGCCGAGGCGCTCCTGGCCGAACTGAAGATGCCCGACGTCAATGTCGCGCTGCCCGTCATGACTTACGGCGGCGGTCATCAGCAATTGTTCGAAATCGCCAAGGCGCTCAATAAAAACGCCCGCCTGCTGATCCTGGACGAGCCCTCCTCCGCGCTCACGGCGACGGAAACCAGGACGTTGCTCGATCTCATCTTGGATTTGAAGCGCAAGGGCGTGGCCTCGGTCTATATCTCGCACAAACTGGACGAGGTCGCCGAGATCGCCGACACCGTCACCGTCATCCGGGACGGCACCCATGTGGCGACCCGCCCGATGGCTGAACTCGACACCCGCAAGATCATCACCATGATGGTCGGTCGCGAGATCTCGACCCTGTTCCCGCGCGAACCCCACCCCATCGGCGATGTGGTGTTCGAGGCCCGCAACATCAGTTGCTGGGATCCCGACAACCCCCGCCGCAAGCTGGTCGACGACGTCTCCTTCGAGCTTCGCCGCGGCGAAATCCTGGGCGTGGCCGGGCTGGTCGGCGCGGGGCGCACGGAACTGGCGTCAAAGCTGTTCGGCTGCTTCAAAGGTCCCAGCGAGGGCGAAATCCGCCTCGACGGACGCCCCGTCAGGATCACGTCGCCCCGGACCGCGGTCAAGCTGGGGATCTGCATGGTGCCCGAGGACCGCAAGCGCCACGGCATCGTCCCCCTGTTGGGGGTCGGCCATAACATCACCATGTCTGTTCTGGGACAGGAAAGCCGCTACGGCTTCATCGATTCCTCGGCTGAAATGGTCGAGATCGCGGCCCAGATCGACCGCATGCGGATCAAGACCGCCAGCCCCCTCCTGCCGATCGCCAATCTGTCGGGCGGCAATCAGCAGAAGGCCGTGGTTTCCAAGATGCTGTTGCCGTCGCCCAAAGTTCTGATCCTGGACGAACCGACACGCGGCGTGGATGTCGGCGCGAAATACGAGATCTACAAGCTGATGTTCGAACTCGCCCGCCAGGGCATCGCAATCCTGATGATTTCTTCCGAACTCCCCGAGGTTCTGGGGATCAGCGACAGGGTTCTGGTGATCGGGGAAGGTCTGCTGCGCGGGAATTTCCCGAACCAGGCGCTGTCCCAGGAGAAGATCCTGGCCGCGGCATTGGGAAAACAGGACGCCTTGAGTGGTGACGCATAAAAAACACCAAAAATAAAGACGGAAGCGGAGCCTGAACGTGAACAAGAAAGACATAAGACAACTCTTTTCGCGATACAAGATCGTAGCATTGTTATTTGCTATCGCGATTATATGGGCATTTTTCACATTCGAGACTGATGGAGACTTCCTGACAGCGAGAAACTTCTCCAATCTTTTAAGACAGATGGCAATCACCGGCATGCTGGCCTCCGCCATGGTCTTCGTCATTGTGGCGACCGAGATCGATCTGTCGGTCGGGTCGATGCTGGGACTGCTGGGCGGAATCGCGGCCATTCTCGACGTCCGCTACAGACTGCCGCTGGCGGTCGTCGTTGCCATCGTGATCGGACTGGGCATCCTTTTCGGGCTGATCAGCGGTTATCTGTCGGCCTATCGCCGGATTCCCTCCTTCATCTGCACCCTGGGCCTGATGCTGGTGTTCCGCGGCGCCCTGATCGGGCTGACCGGAGGTGCCACCATCGCCCCGGTCTCCCCCTCCATGGTCGCCATCGGGCAGGCCTATCTCCCCCAACTTCCGGGAGACATTCTGGCGGTTGGCCTGTTCCTGCTGCTGGCGGTCGTCGCCATGCGCACGCGCGCCAACCGGATCCGCCATCGCCTTGCGGTCCCCCCGCTCTGGCAGGAAGTCGCCAAGCTCGGCCTTTACGCGGCGATCATCGCCGGCCTTGTCTATGCGCTTGATTCTTATCAGGGAATCCCGCTGCCGGTGCTGGTGATGATGGTGATCCTGGGGGTGTTCTCCGTCATGTCGCACAAGACCGTGTTCGGGCGACGGATCTATGCGGTCGGCTCCAACCTGGAAGCCACGCGGCTGTCCGGCGTCAATGTCGCGCTGGTGAAACTGCTGGTCTTCGGGCTGATGGGCCTGATGTGCGCCTTCGCCGGCCTGACCACCACCGGCCGTCTGGCCGCCGGCTCGCCTTCGGCGGGAACCGGCGCGGAACTGGATGCCATCGCCTCCTGCTTCATCGGCGGCACGTCGATGAGGGGCGGCATCGGCACCGTCCAGGGTGCCCTGATCGGCGCACTCACCATGGCGAGCCTCGACAACGGCATGTCGATGATGGGCATCGACACCTTCTGGCAGATGATTGTGAAGGGCGCGATTCTGATCCTGGCCGTCTGGATGGATGTCGTCTCCGGGTCCGAACGATAATGCCCCGTCTGTCCGTTGTTTCACCCGGCCGCGGGTCTTCCGGGATGGCGCTCCGCCGCCTCCCGTCCCCGGCCATTCCCCAACCGCTCAACGGCAAGGAACCTTTCCGATGGCTTTGATTTCGCTCCGTCAGTTGCTCGACCATGCGGCCGAGCATGGCTATGGACTTCCGGCGTTCAACATCAACAACATGGAGCAGATGCTGGCGGTGATGGCCGCCGCGAAAAAGACCGACAGCCCCGTCATCCTCCAGGCCAGCCGCGGTGCCCGCGCCTATGCCAACGATCTGGTGCTGAAGCATCTGATCCTGGCGGCGGTCGAGCTTTATCCCGATATCCCCGTCTGCATGCACCAGGATCACGGCAACAGCCCGGAAACCTGCCTGTCCGCCATCGCCAACAATTTCAGCTCCGTGATGATGGACGGCTCGCTCAAGGACGACGGCAAGACCCCCGGCGACTGGGACTACAATGTCGGAGTGACCTCGAAGGTCGTGGAGATGGCCCATATGGTCGGCGTCTCGGTGGAAGGCGAGCTGGGCGTCCTGGGATCTCTGGAGACCGGCATGGGTGACAAGGAGGACGGTCACGGTTTCGAGGGCAAGCTGGACCACAGCCAGCTTCTGACCGACCCCGATCAGGCGGTGGACTTCGTCCGCAAGACCCGGGTGGACGCGCTGGCCATCGCCATGGGCACGTCGCATGGCGCCTATAAGTTCAGCCGCAAGCCGACGGGCGACATCCTGGCGATGCATGTGGTCAAGGAAATCAACCGGCGCATGCCCAACCTGCATCTGGTGATGCATGGCTCGTCCTCGGTTCCGCAGGAGCTGCAGGACATCATCAACCAGTATGGCGGCGAGATTCCCCAGACCTTCGGCGTGCCTGTCGAGGAGATCCAGCAGGGGATCAAGCATGGAGTGCGCAAGATCAACATCGATACCGATTGCCGCATGGCGATCACCGGCCAGATCCGCAAGGTCTTTGCCGAAAAGAAGTCGGAGTTCGATCCGCGCAGCTATCTGAAGCCCGCCATGGCCGCGATGCAGACGCTCTGCGAAAGCCGTTACGAACAGTTCGGCGCCGCCGGACAGGCCTCGAAGATCAAGGTGGCGCCGCTGGCCGAGATGGCGAAGCGCTACAAATCGGGAGCTCTGGATCCGCAAATTCATTAAGGTTGCGGCACTCGACATCGCCGGACGGACAACACGGGATCGCATAAATGCGGCCCGTCGTCTGGCCGTTTTCACCTTTTCCGGGGAAAAACGTCGTGACCGGAGCATTGGAAGGGCCTGCGGAGAGATATTTCCGTCACTGTTCCGGTCACCGGCGGCATCGCCGGCCTGTCGCGGCCGCCGGTTCCAGGACCCGGAACACCAGGGCTGGGGCGGAGTTTGCGCTTGTCACCCAGGGCGTCAGATCGTACCGTCCGATCCACTGCCATTCCCCGCCCTCCTGACACGCGGCCGGAAGGTGGAGCCAGAGAGGTGCGATCGGAAAAGGTCATGGCACGAGAGTTGACAGCCACGGATTGGTCCAATGCTCCATTCGAGGAATCGCGGGATTTCGGGGCCAATCAAAGCGGAATGCGACAGTTCAACGAACGGGTGGTCCTGCAGATCATCCGTCGGGCCGGAAGCCTGCCCAAAGCCGAAATCGCGCGTGTTTCCAATCTCAGCGCGCAAACCGTTTCCATCATCATCAATCAGTTGATCGATGACGGCCTTCTGGTCAAACAGGAAAAGGTCAAAGGCAAGATCGGACAGCCGTCGGTTCCGATCGCCCTCAATCCGGAAGGCGCCTACTCGATCGGCATCAGTATCGACCGCCATCAGGTGGAGACCATTATGGTCGGTTTCACCGGCGAGATTCTGAGCCGGACATCGCAGACCTACCCTTATCCGGATCCCCAGTTCATCTTTCCGCTGATCCAGCATTCGATCGAGTTCATCACCCGGTCCATCCCGCAGGACCGCCGCCGGCGTCTCGCCGGCATCGGTGTCACCGCCCCCTCCTTCATCGTCGGCAAATGGGAAGAGGAGTTGAACGCCCCGCCCGGCGTCATGGCGCAGTGGAAGACCATCGACATCCGTGCGCAGGTCTCGAAGCCCTCCGGCCCGCCGGTTTTCATCGCCAAGGACACCACGGCGGCCTGCCTGGCGGAACTGATGTTCGGATCGGGGATCGAATTTCCCAATTATCTCTATATTTTCATGGGATCCTTCATCGGGGGAGGCATCGTCCTCAACGGCTCGCTGTTTCCCGGGATGTTTGGAAATGCCGGCGCCATCGGTTCGATCCTGGTTCCCGACATCGACAGCACGGGACAGATGACGGGCTTTCGCCAGCTTGCCGACTGCGCCTCCCTGGTCCGGCTGGAGGACGCGTTGAAGCCGTCGGGCATTCCCCTGGATCAGGCGTTCGCGGGTGGCGACTCCGAGGTCGACGCCATCGTCGCGGACTGGAGTTTCCGCGCATCGCGCTCCATCGCCCATGCCATAGCGTCGGCCTGCGCGGTGGTCGATTTCGATGGCGTGGTGATCGACGGCGAAATGCCCCGCGCCGCGCTGGAAAGCTTCGTCAGCCAGATCGGCGACCAGCTTGCCGCCATGCGCCTCGACGGTATCGTCCGCCCCTGGGTCCGGGGCGGCGCGATCGGCGCCGAGGCCGTGTCGCTGGGCAGTGCGATCCTGCCCATCTACACGAACTTCGTCCCCAACGACAACATTCTGCGCAATCTGCCGGAACCCTGAGCCCGGACCGGACAGCGAACGACAGCCCACGGGGTTCGGAGAGACCTGACGGAGCGCCGCATGGGACCTGCGCTGATCGGAACCGATCAGCGCAGGTTATTATAAGACAGAACGCGGCGCGGGAGCGGTCACTCCGCCTCTTGGGCCGCCACCGGGACGCTTTCGCCGACATAGATGCCAAGACCGCGCGCGGTGTGCAGGACCGCGTCATTCACATCGACCGGCCGTGGGGCGCCAACGACATTGGCGATCGGCACATCGACGACGCCCCGATCCTTCCAGGCCACCATGCGCCCGTAGCGGCCCGAGGCGATCAGATCCACCGCATGGACGCCGAACGCCGACGCCAGCAGACGGTCCTGGACCGAAGGCTGGCCGCCGCGCTGGACATGGCCCAGGGCGGTGACCCGGATCTCGGTATCGATCCGTTCGGCAAGCTTCTCCGACAGATAGTAGCCGATGCCGCCATAGCGCGCCTGCTTGCCGGACCAGGTCACCGTCAGCGGCACGCCCTCCTCCGTCTTGCAGCCTTCGGCAACCACCACAAGGGCGTGGCGACGCCCTTCGCGCCGCACTTCGGCGATTTTGGCGACGATTCCGTCGAGGCTGTAGGGTATCTCAGGAATCAGAATGACGTCGGCGCCTCCGGCGATGCCGCCGGACAGGGCGATATGACCGGCGTCACGTCCCATCACCTCCAGCACCATCACGCGGTGATGGCTCGATGCCGTCGGCTGAAGCCGGTCCAGCGCTTCGACAACGACGTCGATGGCCGTCGAAAAGCCGATGGCGAATTCGGTCTGGCGCACGTCATTATCGATCGTCTTCGGAATACCGACCATCGGCACGCCGCCCTGGCGGCACAGCTTGTCGAGGATCATCAGCGATCCGTCGCCGCCGATCACCACCAGCGCATCGAGGCCCAGCATATGGAAGCCCTCGATGAACTCGTCCGACCGGTCCTTGACGGTGCCATCGGGCATCGGGAAGGCGAAAGGATCGCCCTTGTTGGTGGTACCGAGAATGGTTCCGCCCATGCGCAACAGATTGCCCTGGAACAGATCCAGCGTCAGTTCCTGATAGTCAAGGGGGCGCGACATAAGGCCCATATTGGCCTCGCGGATGCCATAAACGGTCCAGCCGTAGGTGTAGATGGCCCGATGCACCACCGCGCGGATCGCGGCATTAAGGCCGGCGCAATCGCCGCCGCTGGTGAGAACACCCAGCCTGTGAATTTTGGACATGTTTCCTGCCTGTCGGTTGTGGGACCGGGCTGGAGGATCGCACTTCCCGATTGTTTAATAAAGTGAAATGAGTTATTAATGGTCCCCGCCAAATGTGGCCCATAAGAACCATATTAAAAACGGTCGACTGGGAGGACGGACAGGGCAGGCGCAGCAGTCTCCGGAATCCGGAGAAAAAAAGCCCCCCGCGCCACTTTCCCCTCTTCGCTTTCGCCCCGCCAGGCTTTAAGTCAGACCCACCCTTGCGGCTTCCGCCCCCTGGATGAAGCCGATGGGCAACCCAGACCGAGTGAAACCGATGAGACAGGTTGTTCAGATGACACACAACGAACAGTCCGACGGAGCGGCTCCTTCGAACACCCAACCGGAAGAGAAAAATTTCGCGGTCGGGTTGAAATCGCCACTGACCGGCTGGCTGACGTCCCTGTCCGACGTTCCCGATCCGGTGTTCAGCGAAGGCATTCTGGGCAAAGGCATTGCCATCGATCCGTTCGACTGCGTCGTCAGCGCGCCGGCGGACGGTGTTGTCCTGTCCGCCCACCGCGCCCGGCATGCCGTGACGCTCCGCCTCGCGAACGGCGCCGAGGTCCTGCTGCATGTCGGACTGGAGACGGTGGCCCTGGGCGGCGAGGGCTTCACCCTGCATGTCGCCGAAGGCCAGACCGTGGCGGCGGGCGCCCCCCTCATCACCTTTGACATGGACCTTGTGGCGCATCGGGCCAAAAGCCTGATGATCCCGGTCGTCATTCTGGGCGAGGGCTACGCCTTGACCCCGGTCCGGACCGACCGCCAGATCGCCGCCGGGGACGACCTGTTCACCGTGATCCCGGCGGCCCCGGGCGGCGCCGCGGCGGTCGTGACCGCCCCCTCTGCCGCCGTGGCCGGCACATCGAAAACACTGATCATCCGGGATCCCGACGGCCTGCACGCGCGGCCGGCCGGACTGATCGCCGATTGCGCCAAGGGATTCGATGCCCGGATCCTGCTGCGCGCCAACGGCCGCGCGGCCGACGCCCGCAGTCCCGTCAAGCTGATGCTTCTGGGGCTGGCCGGCGGCGATACCGTCGAACTGGAGGCCGCGGGCCCCGATGCCGGCCCCGCGCTCAACGCCCTCGAGACCCTGATCGGCGGTTTCATCGGGACCGCCAGAGGAACGGCACCCGCGACTGAGACCGCGCCTCGGCCGGTCACGGCCGCCCCCTCCCCCCATCGTCCTTTTTTCAGCGCCGGAGAAAGCGCCGAAATCAAGGGTGTCCAGGCGGTATCCGGACTGGCTGCGGGACGGGCGCGCCGGCTGATCCTGGAAACGATCGACATCGCCGAGACAGGCGCCGGCGCCGCTCTTGAGGCCGGACGCTTCGAGAGTGCCCTCCAGCAGGCGCGCCGGGACCTGACCGATGCCATCGCAACGGCGCGGTCGCACAATCGCAACCAGGCCGAAATCCTGGGTGCCCATCTCGCTTTCCTTGACGATCCCGACCTGATCGGCGCGACGCGCGGCCTGATCGCCGACGGCAAAAGCGCCGGATTCGCATGGCGCGCCGCCGCCAGCGAGCAGATCGCCGCCCTGAGACGCCTTGAGAATGCCAGACTGGCCGAACGCGCCACCGATCTGGAGGATGTCGAACGGCGGATCCTGCTGATCCTGGCCGGGCGGCAGGACGACGCCGGCCCCGCGCTGGCCGAAGGATCGATCATCCTTGCCGCGGATCTTCTGCCCTCGCAACTGACGGCGCTTGACGCCAGCCGCATCGCCGGTCTTTGCCTGGCCGAAGGCGGACCGACCTCGCATGTGGCCATTCTCGCGGCCACGCTCGGCATCCCGACCGTGGTGGCCGCCGGACCCGATGTCCTCCGCGTGCCGGACGGAACCCCGCTGATCCTGGACGCCGACCATATGACCTTGAAGGTCAATCCGCCCGCCGACATCCTGGCCGCGACCGAAACCCGGATCCAGCGCCGCCGCGATCGCGCCGCGGCCACACGGGCCCAGGCCGGCGAGGATTGCCATATGGCGGACGGCCGGCGGATCGAGGTGGTGGCCAATCTCGCCTCCCCCTCCGACGCCCTGACCGCCGTTGCCAACGGCGCCGAGGGATGCGGACTGCTGCGCAGCGAATTCCTGTTCCTGGACCGCGACACCGCCCCGTCGGAGGAGGAACAACTCGCCCAGTATCAGGCTGTCGCCGACTCCCTGGAAGGCCGCCCCCTCATCATCCGGACACTGGATGCCGGTGCCGACAAGGTCCTGCCCTATCTCGGCCTGCCCTCGGAGGAAAACCCGGCGCTGGGACTGAGGGGGGTGCGGGCCAGCCTCTGGCAGCCGGCGACGCTCAGGACCCAGATCCGGGCCATCCTCCGGATCCGGCCGCTGGGACAGGTTCGTATCATGGTCCCGATGGTCGCGTCCCTGGCGGAGCTTCGCGCCGTCCGGGCGATCCTCGACGAGGAGAGCCGGGCCCTCGCGGCCCCCTGCGCCGTGCCGCTCGGGATCATGGTGGAGGTTCCCGCCGCCGCGGTGATGGCCGATCTGTTCGCGAAGGAAAGCGACTTCTTCTCGATCGGGACCAACGATCTCACCCAATACACGCTGGCGATGGATCGTCTCAATCCCCGCCTCGCCCCCGCGGTCGACGCCTTCGACCCCGCGGTTCTCCGTCTGATCGCGCAGGCCACGGCCGGCGCGGCCAAAGAGGACCGGTGGGTCTCGGTCTGCGGCGGCCTGGCCTCGATCCCGCTGGCGGCCCCGGTCCTGATCGGACTGGGCGTCACCGAAATGTCGGCCACCGCCTCGGCCGTGCCCGAAGTCAAGGCCATGGTCCGCACCTTAACCCTGGAACGGTGCCAGGCGGTCGCCCGCGACGCCCTGGCCTTAAGTTCGGCCGCCGAGGTCCGGGCCATGCTGTCGTCCCAATGGCCGGATGCGTAATGCCGACAAGGAAATAAAACCGCCGGGGACATCGTTGTCCCGGGCATCTGCCGGACAAGAATAAAGTCGATACCGGAACACGGAGGAAACGAATGATCGTGTTCAGAACCGCGTTTCTGTGGTTGCAGCAAATCGGCAAGTCTTTGATGCTGCCTGTTGCCGTCCTTCCCGTCGCCGGGCTTCTGCTTGGCATCGGAAGTTCACATTTTTCCTTTATCCCTCTCGTCGTCTCCAATGTCATGGCCCAGGGCGGCGGTGCGATCTTCGGGAACCTTGCCCTGATCTTCGCCGTCGGCGTCGCACTCGGCCTCACGGAAAACGACGGCGTGGCGGCGGTCGCGGCCACGGTGGGATTCGTGGTCATGGTCGCAACCATGGGGGTCATGGCGACCGCGCTCGGAATCGAGCCGGTTCTGGTCATGGGCATGAAGTCCATGGAGACCGGCGTTTTCGGTGGCATCATCATCGGCGCGGTCTCAGCGGTCCTGTTCAAGCGCTATTACCGGATCGAACTGCCGCCCTATCTGGGGTTCTTCGCTGGCAAACGGTTCGTCCCGATCGTCACGGGCATCGCCGCCATCGCTGTCGGCATCGTCCTGTCTCTGATCTGGCCGCCGGTCCAGAACGGCATCAACGTCTTCTCCCACTGGGCGGCGGACAATGACCCGCGCATGGCGGCAACCGTTTACGGCTTCGTCGAACGTCTGTTGATCCCGTTCGGCCTGCATCACATCTGGAACGTCCCCTTCTTCTTCCAGATCGGTTCCTACACCGACGCGGCCGGAGCGGTGGTCCATGGCGATATCAACCGCTTCTTTGCCGGCGACCATACGGCGGGCATTCTGTCCGGCGCCTTCCTGTTCAAGATGTGGGGTCTGCCTGCGGCCGCCATCGCCATCTGGCATACCGCCCGCCCCGAAAACAGGGTCAAGGTCGGCGGCCTCATGGTCTCGGCGGCCCTGACGTCTTTCCTGACCGGCATCACCGAACCGATCGAGTTCTCCTTCCTGTTCGTCGCCCCCATCCTCTATCTGTTCCATGCGGTTCTCGCGGCGACGACACAATTCGTCGCCAATACGCTCGATATTCACATGGGCTTCACCTTTTCGCAGGGCGGCATCGACTTTCTTCTGTTCAACGTGTTCGGGCCGACCGCGCACAACTGGTGGATGACCCTGGTTCTCGGGCCGATCTATGCGGCGATCTATTATGGCGTGTTCCGGTTTTCGATTGTCCGGTTCGGCCTCAGGACGCCCGGGCGCGAGGAGGAAGCCGTCGCGGCCCGGACGATCGACCGCAGCGGGGATCGTTTCGCCACCGCGCGAAAGCTGGTCACCGCCTTTGGCGGACGTGCCAATATCGCCAGCCTCGACGCCTGCATCACACGGCTGCGCGTCGGCGTCCATGACATCGCCAAGGTCCGTCAGGACCGCTTCAAATCGATGGGCGCGGCCGGCGTCATGGTGGTCGGCAATGGCATTCAGGTGGTTTTCGGCACGATCTCCGAAAATCTCAAGACCGACATGGACGAATTCCTGAAAACCGTTCCCGGAGACTTCGCGGAGGACGACGGTGAACCGGTCACGCCCATCGGCACCGCCGCCGCCAACCAGGCCGCCACGCCTCTGCCCTCATCCCCGGATGTCGCGAAGATGATCGAGGATCTGCGCAGGGCCCTTGGCGGAACGGGAAACATCCGCAGGGCCGGCGCGGTCGCAGGCACCCGCATCGAAGTCGAAATCGGCGATCCGTCCCGAATGGATCTGGCCGCGCTGCGCGGAGCCGGCACCCAGGGCATCGTCAATCTGGGAGGCGGACGCTACCATATCATGGTCGGCAAGGTTGCCGGCGCCTGCGCCATGGGTCTGACGGCCTGACGGCGTCCAGGCGCCAAGGGAGGGGGATGGAGGCGGTTTTCCCCTGGCCGCCCCGCCCCCTCCGTCTCTTCGCCCATTTCTCTTGATAGCGACCTGCCGGGATCGCCGCCGGTCAGCGCGGGTCTCTATGGGCCCGGGCGGCGTTTGAACCCGGCTTCCGCGAAGCCGAAGCGTTCCATGAGCTCAAGGACGTCGACCGGCTATGCCGTGACGCACCCTTGCCATCAGGCCCACCATCACTCAGGCCCTCCATCACTCAGGCCCGCATCGCCAGGAACGGAGCCAGGGCCGGGTCCTCGAAGTCGCGGACGACAAGGCTGGCACCGGCGGCGGCCAGCCGTTCCGGCGGCTGCGTCGTTCCGATGCCTACCGTCGGAAGTCCGGCGCCGACGGCGGCACGGATGCCAAGAGGCGTATCCTCGAAGGCCACGGCGTCGCCGGCCGGAATGCCAAGACGAACCAGCGCCTCGCGGTAAGGCATGGGATCAGGCTTGCCCCGCGCCACCATGCCGCCGCTGATTTCGACCGAAAACCGCCCCTCCAGGCCGAGTGCCGCAAGCGAGGCGGCGACATTGGCGGCCGGGGCGTTGGAAACCACCCCCAGCGCCAGACCGTCCCTGCCGGCGCGCGCGATGAGATCGACAACACCGGGAATCGCCGGAACACCCCCCCGGATCAGGCTGCGGAACAGGTCCTCTTTTTCCTCGGCGATCCGCCGATGTTCCTCCGGCGACAGGGTCGGAAAAAGCTTGGCACAGATCTCTGGATTGCTGTGTCCGGACATTTCCCGGACAAAAAAATCCGTATCGAACCGGACGCCGTGACGTTCCGAGATGCGTTGAAAGGCTTCGATGTGCCGGGGATCGCTATCGACGAGGGTCCCGTCGAGATCAAACAGCAGAGCGCGCAGAGTCATGAAAACACTAAACCTGAAAGCTGGGAAGGGATGCCAAGGCCCAGGGGAAACCGGGCCGGGATCCGCAGCTTATCACGGCTTTTCCCCATCGGGCGTAAAAGAACTGTCCCGGGCATCAGGCCCTTTGTCCGGCAACCCAGCACCCCCTGACCTGCAATCCGCCATCGAGAAGCGTGAGATCGGCGCGATAACCGGGGGCCAGACGTCCCAGCCGGTGATCGAGTCGCAGGAAGCAGGCGGGATACAGCGACGCCATCCGCAACGCCTCCTCGACCGGCAATCCCAGGAGATGGACGCAATTGCGGATCGAGGCCGCCATGTCGATATCGGCTCCGGCCAGGACCCCGGTTTTGGTCACCAGCCGGCCGTTCCGACGGAGGATGGTCTGTCCCAGAAGCTCGAATTCGGTCGCATCGGTACCCACCGGGGGCATGGCATCCGTGACCAGGAAAACCTTCCCCGGCGCCTTTGCCGCGATCATGACGCGGAGCAGGCCCGGATGCACATGGACACCGTCGGCAATGACACCGCACCAGGCATCGTGGCTGTCCAGCGCGGCGATCACCGGACCGGGGGCACGGTTATCGATCGGCGGCATTCCGTTCGACAGATGCGTGAATCCCCGGATTCCGTGGGGAACCGCCGCCCGGATCCGCTCGAAGCTGGCGGCGGTATGCCCTGCGGCCACCACCACGCCGGAGGCCGCCAGCCGCGCGATGGCGGCATCCTCGACGCATTCCGGCGCCAACGTCAGAAGGACACGCCCCTCCCGGCTTGCGAAGCGCGCGGTCAGATCCTCGATCAGACGGAGGTCGTCCTCGCCCGGCACGCGGATGAACCGGGGATCGTGGCAGCCTTTGCGCTCCTTACTGATGAAGGGCCCCTCGAGATGAACGCCCAGCACTCCGGTCGCGGGGTCGTCCGCGGCGGCCAGCGCCGCCTCCGCGGCAGTTCGCATCCGGCCGGAATCGTCGGTGATGAAGGTCGGCAGGACGCCCGTGGTCCCGAAAGGCCGCAAGGCGCGGGCGATCGCGGTGACGGCATCGACCGTCGGATCGGCATTGAACAGATATCCGCCGGCGCCATTGACCTGAACATCGATAAAACCGGGCACCAGCAACGATCCGGTGGGCAGCGGCTCATGCGTTCCCGCCGGCAGGGCGCCTCCGGCGGGAACGAGATCGACGATCTCGCCCGCCTCGATTACCAAGGTATGATCGTCGAGCATCCTTTCGCCGGTGAACAGGCGGGCGCCCGACAGCAGACGCGGGGTCATAGCGTCTCCGTCACTTTATTGAGATGGGCCGGAGCGTCGACCGGCAACCCGCGTGCGGCGATCAGATGCGGCAGAGACATGTAGAAACTCTGCAATTCACAGAGTGGAGCCAGCACCGCCGGAACATCTGGAACGCCGGGAAGCCGTCCCGCGCCCTCGACATCGAGCACCGACCAGACGATACCGCCCAGCCCGACGATCCTGGCTACGGCCTGACGGGTGGTCGCCGCCGACGGATCCCCCTGCCCCAGGGCCAGCACCGGCAACTCAGGCCCGACAAGGGCCAGCGGTCCGTGGAACACCTCCGCGGCGCTGAAGGCCTCGCCATGGATGCGGCAGGTCTCCTTGAATTTCAGCGCCATTTCCTGGGCCGCCCCCAGCCCATAGCCGCGACCGATGACGAACAGGCTGCGGGCCAGAACCAGACTGTCGAAGACTGGCCGCCAGTCGAGATCACGGGCGGCCTCCAGGGCTGTCGGCAAGGCCTCCACCGCGTCCAGAAGGTCTTCCGACTGGGACCAGTGCGCCACCAGACTGAGGAAAGCGAGCCCGGACAGAATGTAGGACTTGGTTGCCGCGACGCTGACCTCCGGCCCGGCGCTTAAGGGCAGGCAGACATCGCACAGCGCCGGCAGTGGCGAGGTCTCGTCATTGACGAAGCCGACCACCAGCGCCCCGCCCTCACGGGCGCGCTCGACCGCGCGCAACAGATCCGGGCTCCGCCCCGACTGGGACACCACGATGAACAGGGCGTCGCGAAGATCGAGACAGGTGTCGTAAAGCGAGGCAACGCTGGGGCCGACCGAGGCGACGGCCTTTCCCAGGAAGGCCTCGATCAGATATTTTCCGTAACTGGCGGCGTGGTCGGAACTGCCGCGCGCGCAGGTGACGACGAACCGCGGCGGCTGGGCGCGCAGTCGCCGCCCCAGATCCGAGAAAGCGCGGCGGTGCCGGTTGATCTGCCGCTCCGCGGCTGACGGCGCCTCATAGGCTTCACGGGCAAGGGCGGTCGTGAAATCGGGTTGTACTGTCATGGCTCTCCCTCGGTCTTACGGCGCGCCCAGCCGGCCAGGCTGAGTTCGACCACGAAGTCGTAAGCGTCCCCGCGATAGTAGGAACGGACGAACTCGACGGGCGTGCCGTCTTCGAGCAGGGTCCGGCGTTCGATATAAAGGCCGGCCGACCCCTCGGGAATTTCGAGTTGACGCGCCTGTTCGGGAGATAACCGCACCGCGCGCAGCCGTTGCAGCGCCCGGAACGGCGGATATCCCGCCGCGCGAAGGGTGTCATAGAGTGATTCGCGGATTCCGTCCGGGTCCGCCAGGAACCGGGTCGGCACCACCGCGAGCTCGGTTGCCATCGGCACGCCGTCGGCCAGCCTCTGGCGATGCAGCCGGCAGACACGGGACCCCGGCGTCAGGGCCAGCGACAACGACTCCTCCGGCGTCGCGACCGCGATGGTTCTCCCCAGCCAGCGCGATCCGGCAACCAGCCCGCGCGAGGCCATGTCCTCGGAAAAGCTTGTCAGCGTCGACAGCCGCTGTTCGACATGAGGGCTGTCGCTGACAAAGGTTCCCGCCCCCTGGCGCTGCTGAAGCAATCCCTCGCCGATCAGTTCGTGGATCGCCTTTCGGACCGTGACACGCGAAATGCGAAAAAAACCGGCCAGTTCCCGCTCACTCGGCAAGGCGTCCTGGTCACCCAGACGCCCATCCGCCACCAGCCGGCGCAAATGCCGCGCGAGTTGGAGATAGAGAGGCATCGGCAGATCGGAGGACAGGGCGTCCTTATCGAAGATGGCATTCGCCTGAGAGGACATTTGCGTTCCCGGTTTGTTGGTCTTGAGGACCTTTCGACCATACCATTATAGAACCAGAATGCAAGACCGGAATGACCACTGGTCTTCCCTTGCACCCGCGCGCTAATTCTATATAAGCCAATGAATTACGAATCATCCCGGATATATCCAAAGTCAAGTGGCTTAAAATGGTTTACATTGCCGTTGCGTTCCGGATGCGCTTTGGTATCCTCTGATCAGTCCAATATAATGCCACTTGTACGGGGAGAACCATGACGCAGTCGACCGAGGATGCAGCGCGCCGCTACCGGGGCATGGACGGATGGCCTGTCCCCGACATCCTGAACGCGCTGTGGAACGGCCAGATTCAGGCGGTGGCCGCCTGCTACCCGGCGCTTCCCGCGCTGGCGGAGGCCGTGACGCGGGCGACGGAAAGACTGGCCGGCGGGACCGGCCGGATCGTGTATTCCGGCGCCGGCTCCTCGGGTGTCATCGCCGCGCTGGATGGTGTCGACCTCGGCAGCACCTTCGACTGGCCCGACGACCGTGTGCTGATCCTTCTGGCGGGCGGGCTCGATCTCGCGGCGGGACTGGCGCCCGAGGCTGAGGATTCGGACGAGCTGGGCCGCCGGCTTGCCGGGGACCACGCCATCCGGTCGAGCGACGTCGTCGTCGGCGTTTCGGCCAGCGGCAACAGCCCTTTCACGACGGCGATCGTCGACGAGGCGCGCCAGCGCGGCGCCCTCTCCATCGCCCTGACCTCCGTGCCGGGGTCCCCGCTGGCGAACGCCGCCGACCATGTCCTGGCGGTCGCCACCGGGGCGGAGGTCCTGGCCGGATCGACCCGTCTTGGCGCCGGAACCGCCCAGAAGGTCATGTTGAACCTGTTCTCCACCGCGCTGATGACCGGACTTGGCTGCGTTTACGACAATCTGATGGTCAATCTCCGCCCCGACAACGCCAAGCTGCGACGCCGCGCGTTAGCCATCGTCACCGACATCGCCCGCGTCGATGAGACGCGGGCGGCGAAAGCGCTGGAACGCCAGGGCGACGTCAAACGCGCGATCCTGGACCTGGCCGGGGTCGCCCGGGCCGACATCCCCTCCCTGCTGGCCGCCAGCGGCGGCAACCTCCGCAGGGCGCTGGAGGCGGCCAAAGCCCATCAAAAAACCTGAGCAATCCACCCTTTGGCGTCCTCATCCGCCTTCCGGGGCGGCGGGGGCGCCGATCCCCCCGCGCCGGCCTCCCATCGCCGGCCCGGGCAATAAACAATCGGGAGGCAAGGACAATGATAGAAAACAGATTCGCGGGACTTCAACAGTTGGGACGGGCATTGATGCTCCCCATCGCCGTCCTTCCCATTGCCGGCTTGCTGTTGCGTCTGGGACAGGACGACGTTCTCGGCATTCCCTTTATCGCGGCGAGCGGCGACGCGATCTTCTCGAACCTGGGACTCCTGTTTGCCATCGGCGTTGCCGTCGGTTTCGCCCGGGAAAATCACGGAGCGGCGGGACTGGCGGGCGCCATCGGCTATTTCGTCACCGTCGTCGGCGCCCAGTCGATCCTGACCCTGCCGCCGGACATCCTGGCCGATGCCGTCAAGGCGGCCGCCTTCAAGGCCAAGATGGCCAGCAAGATCGGCATTCCGGTCGGCATCCTGTCGGGGCTGATCGCCGGCTCGCTCTATAACCGCTACAAGGACATCAAGCTTCCGGATTACCTGGCGTTCTTCGGCGGACGCCGGTTCGTCCCGATCATCACCGGATTTGCCTGCCTGTTCATGGCGGTCCTGTTCGGGCGCGGCTTTCCGCTCATCGAGCAGGGCCTGGACGGCCTGGCCCGCACCGTCTTTTCGCTGGGCGAGGCCGGCCTGTTCCTCTATGGCGTGCTGAACCGGCTGCTGATCATCACCGGCCTGCACCACATCATCAACAGCATCGCCTGGTTCATCCTGGGCGACTTCAACGGCGTCACCGGAGACCTGAAGCGATTCTTCGCGGGCGATCCCACGGCCGGCGCCTTCATGGCCGGATTCTTCCCGATCATGATGTTCGGCCTGCCCGCGGCCTGCCTGGCCATGTATCACGCCGCCCCCAGCGAAAGCCGGGCCAAGGTCGGCGGCATCCTGATGTCCATGGCGCTGACCGCCTTCCTGACCGGCGTGACGGAGCCGGTGGAATTCTCCTTCATGTTCCTGGCGCCGGCGCTCTATGCCGTGCACGCGGTGCTGACCGGCCTGTCCCTTGTCATCATGGACATGCTGAATGTGAAGCTGGGCTTCGGCTTCTCCGCGGGACTGTTCGACTATGTGATCAACTTCAACAAGGCGACCCATCCGTTGCTGCTGATCCCCGTGGGGTTGGCCTATGCCGCGGTCTATTACGGCCTGTTCCGCTTCTTCATCGCCAAATTCCACCTGAAAACCATGGGCCGCGAGGACACGCCCACCGTGGTGGAAACCGCTCCGGTCAATGAGCAGCCCCGTCCGGCCGCCGTCAGCAGCCGCGGCGAAGCCTATCTGTCGGCGATCGGCGGCGTTACCAACGTTCAGGATGTCGAGGCCTGCGCCACCCGCCTGCGGTTGCGTCTCGCCGACAACAGCCGCGTGGATGACGCGGCCCTCAAAAAACTGGGCGCGATGGGTGTCATCCGGCTCTCTGCCGGCGTGGTCCAGGTGGTGATCGGCCCGATCGCCGATCAGGTGGCCGACGAGATGCACCTCGCCATGAGAACCGCGAAAAGCCACTGATTCGCGGTGCGACAGGGCGGGACACCGGCTCCGCCTCTCCTTCCAGGGAGCCTGGTGTCCCGGACCGCGATGACGGACCGGTTGCTGCGATCCTGGTCCATTACCCCTGACCTGGGCGAGGCCCTTTGTTCGGCAAGGCCTCGCCCCTTTTTTTTCCACACCCCGTCCCCGCGACCGGGATGCCGCCGCGGGCTCTGTTCAAACAGGATCAGAACGTGGCCTTGACGCCGCCGAAGGCACCAACCCCCGGCTGCTGGAATCCGGTCGGATTTTCGACGGTGCGGTCGAACAGGTTGGTGACACGGCCGAAGACCGACAGATGATCGGTCAAAGCGTAATTCCCCGATAGATTGACCGTCGTGTATCCCCCGGCGCGAAGGCGCGGGATCGATCCGTCGCGGTCGGTATCCATCCAGGCCCCGGTGTAGATCAGACTGCCGGCCAGGGAGAGTTTGTCCGTCGCCTGCCAGGTCGATGTCAGCGTCGCCTTATGCTTTGGTCGGCGTAGCAATTCCAGATTGCGCGTCTCGTCTTCCGCCAGCGTGTAGGTATAGTCCGCCCGCAGCGTCAACGCCTTGACCGGTGACACCGAGATGAAATTCTCGAAGCCCTGCGTTTTCGCCTTGGCGATATTGATATATGTCCGCGGCGTCGAACTGATCAGATCGTCGATGGAGTTATAGAAATACGTCGACCCGAAGGTGGCGATCCCCAGCTTCTGTTCGATTCCGGCATCGAATCCCAGGCTTTTCTCCGGCTTCAGATTGGGGTTGGCGTAAAATCCATAGGCGGGATAATTGTCGTAAAGCTGATCGAGACTTGGCGCCTTGAATCCCGAACCGGCGCTGAATTTCAGCTTGCTGCCGGTCTCCGGCACCAGGACGGCGGGCGCGATGCGCCAGGTGGCCTTCGATCCGGCGCGGCTGTTGTCGTCGTAGCGGACGCTGAGCGCGTTCTCCACCCGCTTATGCCAGTCCGACTGCAATTGCAGGAAGCCGGCATTGTTGGTGACATGACCCGTGGCTTTGCTCGGCATGCCATAGACGACCTGTGCGTCGTCGATGTTGTCGCGCTGGCTTTCGGCGCCCAGCGTGACGATCTCGCCCTCCATCACCCGGATGTTGCCCTGCCAGTCGGCCTTCAGGCGGTCGCCGCGATAGAGATTGGGCACGCCGTCCGTTCCGGCGTAACGGCGGCGATAGTCGGAATAGGCAAATCCGGCGGTATGATCGAAGGCGCCATTAAACAGCGACTGGTGAATCGTGCCCCGGGTGAACAGCGAACGGTTGTTGTTGAAGCTGTGCGATCCGTCCGGCTCCATGGCATAGCTCGCCATGTCGTAATGATCGCCGGTATTCAGAAGATCCGATTGGACGACGCGCGTCACCACGGCGACGTCCAGCGTGGGCGTGATATCCACGCCAAGACGGGTCGACAGGGTCCGGTTGTCGGAAAGGTCGTCGACCCGGCGCTCTCCCGGAGGGATCAGTCCCAGCGGAGTGACCGGTTGCGCCTCGGTCCGGTTGTGAAGGACGTCGAACGCGTAGTTGAACCGTCCGGCTGATCCACTGGCGCCCAGCGACTGATTGAAAGTTCCGTAAGAGCCGCCCTCAAGGCTGGCAGCCAGCTTAAGCGGCCCCTCCCCCTTGCGGGTGACGATATTGATGACGCCGCCGATGGCATCGGACCCATAAAGGCCGCTTTGCGGCCCGCGCAGAACCTCGACCCGCTCGATATCGCCGGTCAGCACCTGGGAAAAGTCGAATGCCCCGGTCGTTGTGCTGGGATCGCTGACGTCGATCCCGTCGATCAGAACCTTGGTGTGATTGGCATTCGTCCCGCGCATGAACAAGAACGCCGTGCCCCCAGGCCCGCCGGTCTGAACCAGATTGAGACCGGGCACCTCGCGCAGGACATCAGCCAGCGTGCGCTGCTGCCTGGCGGCGATGTCCTCGTCCGTAATGACCGTGACGCTGCTCGCAACATCCTCGACCGGGGTGGCAACGCGGGTCGCACTGACGACGATCGGCGACCTCTGCCGGACCGTGTCATCCGCGGACGCCCCGAAACTGAAAACCGACAGCGCGATCAGGGAAATCGAGGCGACGGCCGGACGGCCCGCCCTCTGATTGAGTGAAAAAGACATAAAAACAAACCCCTCGTGGCACCACCGTCACCACGAGGCAAAGCGCCGCACCTTCCGCCAACCGGAAGGCCCCGGTCTCCGTCGGCACACCCCGTCCGACGCGCCCGTGCGTGACCACGGTTGATGGCAAGGTTTCCTGGCTTGCGGGTCGTCGCCCCCGCGCCGCCTTCCCGGTTTCCCAGTGGCATTCCTGGCGCAGAGGCTCGCCGCTCACAGTTGCGGGGGCAGCCGCAGCTTGGGCGGGCATCCTCCGGAAGGTCCGGCGTCCTCACCCCACTGCGTTCCCTTTTAATCCCCAACGGGAACCATCGGGGCAACCCTAAAGAGCCCCGCCCTCTCCCGTCAAGACGCAAAGCGCAGATGACCCGGGGCCATACCAGGAGGAACACGGACAGGCACCGACGCGGCGGCTCATCGCCGCCGCCGTCCCTTTGGCCCCCGCACTGCACCATAAGTCCCGGTGTCCGCACAAAGCCAAAACGCCGCTTGACGGTGACATGCCTGCGTCATATCCCTGGAGTCGTGAAGGCTCCCGCAGGCGAAACCACGCCGCGGGATGAAAAAGGGAACGCGGTCGGGACGCTCCACATGGCGTCGACTCCGCGGCTGCCCCCGCAACTGTGAGCGGTGAGTGTCGTCCGACGAAAGCCACTGGGATAGCCCCGGGAAGGCCGGACAGATGCGACGACCCGCAAGCCAGGAAACCTGCCTCACATCGTCGCCCATCCGTCCGGGCGGGGTGCCCCGGCGGTCAGGAAGTTCTTCCGTGCGTGGTGACGTTGACAACCCGGAGCCAGACCGCAAGTCCCGGTCCGGCCCGCCCGGACGTGCCGCGAGGCACCGTCCGGACATGGAAGGGCGTCGAATGGTTCGGAAGGTGCAGGCCGGCGGGATGAGCGCCCGCCGCCGTCAGAGCAAGGTCTTGGAAACCCGCCCGGCGATCCTGGCGATCCTGGTCGCGGCACTGTTTGCGGTCTCCCCGGCGCCGGTCGCGGGGGCCTGGGAGGACAGCGCGCGGCCCGCGGATGGGGAGAGGATTGCCTCCATCGATCTGTGTGCCGATCAGGCGGTGGTCGCGCTGATTGACCGGGACCGGATCGCCGGACTGTCGCGCTGGGCGTCCGACCCGCGCCTTTCGGTCATGACCGAGGAGGCAGGAACCGTACCGACGCTTGCCATGTCGGCCGAATCGGTCCTGATGAGCGGTGCCGGCACGGTAGTGGCCGACAGCTATGGCGACATCAAAACGATCGGACTGTTGCAGCGCCTCGGTGTCACGGTCTACCGGATGCCCGCGGCCGACACCTTTCCCGATGTTCTCCGGTCGCTGACGACGATTGGCGACGAATTGCACGAAGCCGACCGCGCCAGCGGCCTTGTCTCGTCTTTGCGATCCCGCCTGGACCGCCTCGCCGCCTCGCCGCCCGCCCATCGTCCGCTCGCCGCCTATTACCGTCCGGACGGGGGCACCGCGGGAAGCGGCACCGCCGTGGACGCGGCCTTCCACGCCGCCGGCTATCGCAATCTGGCGGCCGAACTGGGAACGCGGGGCTGGGGCAAATTCGATCTGGAGACCCTCGTGCTTCACCCCCCGGAGGTCATCGTCGCAAGCTTTTTCGAAGGCAATCCGGGGACCCTCTCCGACCGCTTCTCCGCCCATCCGGTGTTCCGCAAGGCATTCAGGGACATCCCCATCGTCAAGGTTCCCGCCCGCTTCTGGTCCTGCGGGGGATGGCCGCTGATCAGTGCCGCGGAAACCCTCGCCGCGGCAAGGAGTGCCGGGCCATGAGCAGACTTCGCCTGACCCTGGGGCTGCTGTTTCTGCTTTGTCTTTGCGTTTTCCTGTCTCTGCTGTTCGGCACGGCCCCCCTGTCCCCCCTTCAGGTGGCACGCGCGCTTGTCCATGCCGGCGACGATCCGCGCCTTATCCTGATCATCGGCGAGATCCGCCTGCCACGCGCCCTGCTGGGAGCCCTGGTCGGCGCATCGCTGGGACTGAGTGGCGCCGTCCTCCAGGGCCTCCTGCGCAATCCTCTGGCAGAGCCCGGGCTGACAGGAACATCGTCCTTCGCCGGACTGGGGGCGGTTATCGCGCTCTACTTCGGCTGGTCGACCGTCTTTCCGCTGGCTCTGCCCCTGTCGGCCATGACGGCCGCGGCCATCGGTACGCTGATGCTGCTGCTCATTTCCGGCCGTCATGCGGGAACGCTGACCCTGATCCTGACCGGGGTGGCGCTGTCGAGCCTTGCCGTCGCACTGACTTCGCTCGCCATGAATCTGTCGCCCAATCCTTATGCCCTGAGCGAAATCGTGATGTGGCTGCTGGGATCGCTGCATGATCGCAGTTTCGGCGACGTCACCCTGGCGCTTCCCTTCGCCGCGGCCGGCTGGGTGATCCTTCTGACAACGGGGCGCGGCCTCGATGCCCTCAGCCTCGGCGAGGAGGCGGCCGCCAGTCTCGGGATCCGCGTCGAACGGCTCCGGATCACCGCGGTTGTGGGAACGGCTCTTACCGTGGGGGCATCGGTGGCCGTCGCCGGTTCGGTGGGCTTCGTGGGACTGGTCGTGCCCCATCTTCTGCGTCCCCTGGTTCGCCACCAGCCATCGCACCTGCTTTTGCCGTGTGCTTTGGGCGGCGCCATTCTGGTGACGCTGGCCGACATCGCAGTCCGGCTGATTCCGTCGTCCAGCGAGTTGATGCTGGGCGTTCTCACATCGCTGGTCGGCATTCCCTTTTTCCTGGGGATGATCCTGAAACTGCAATGGGCGGAACGATGACGATCCTGGCGGCAGAAAAGGTCAGTGTCCGGCGCAAGAACCGCCTTGTCCTGGCCGACGTCGATCTCGCGGTCGAACGGGGCGAACTGGTCGGATTGCTGGGACCGAACGGCGCCGGCAAAACCACGCTCCTGAAAGCCCTCACCGGGCTTCTGCCCTTTACCGGCCGGACGGTCGTCGACGGGCGTGAGATTCTGTCGCTGGCTCCGGAGGACCGCGCGCGACGTCTGGCCTACCTGCCCCAGACGGCCGACGCGCACTGGCCGATGCCGGTCCGCGCCGTCGTCGCCCTGGGCCGCCTTCCCCACCAGCGCCGTTTCCACCCGCCAACCCCGGCCGACCGCGCCGCCGTCGATCGCGCCATGGCCGAGGCCGACGTCACGGGAATCGCCGACCGCCCTCTGAATTCATTGTCCGGGGGTGAACTGGCGCGCGTGTTCCTGGCGCGCGCGCTCGCGGTCGAAGCGCCGGTGCTTCTGGCCGACGAACCCGTGACACATCTCGATCCCGGCCATCAGCTCGCCGTTCTTGACCTCATGGTCCGTCAGGCCGCAAAGGGCGACGCCGTCGTGGTGGTTCTGCACGACCTGACGCTGGCCGCCCGTTATTGCCACCGGGTCTGCGTCCTGGAGCAGGGCCGGGTGATCGCCGACGGATCGCCCGCCTCTGTCCTGGACGACAGCCTTCTGGAAAGGACCTACGGCGTAAGGGCGCTGCGCGGCCGGCAGGACGGACAGGACTTCCTTCTGCCCTGGGCGGTGTCGGAGCGATGACCGGCCCCCCCACCCCGACACCCCGCCCCGCTCCCCGCCTGACATTGGCGGCGCCCTGGCTTCTGCTGGATCTCGGAATCTCCTGCCGGATTGCCGGTTGGCCGGTGGTCGGTCCGTCACTGGGTCTGGCGCGGCACATCACCTGGCTTCAGGTCGTCAACGCCGACCTGCCTCCCGGTATGGACCCGGCCGGGCTGTTCGGCCGACGCGCCGGCACCGATGGCATCAATGCCGACGTCGGACTGATGACGGCGGCGGATGTGACCCGATACCGCCACGTCCGTCGGGAGGAGAACGGGGTCGCGGTCGACAGCGTCGCGACATCCGGTCTTGGCAATGGGGAGAGCGTTGTCGCGAGGCGCCCCGGGATGGCCGGGCGATCGATCCCTCCGCACCCGGTCGGCACGATCAACGTCGTCGCGGCGCTCTCCCAACCCTTGTCCACCGCGGCAATGCTGGAGGCTCTCAGTGTCGCGGCGGAAGCCAGGACCGCCGCGGTTCTGGCGCTCGGCCTCATCATGCCGGGCGACGGCCGGCCCGTCACGGGGACGGGAACCGACTGTATCGTCGTTGCCAGCCCCGAGGAAGCGGACGCCGCCCGACACTGCGGCCTCCATACCACGGCCGGCCGGCTTCTTGGGGAAACCGTCTATCAGGCCGTTCTGGAGGCCAGCCGGGAATGGTTGACGACGCAACACCGCTGAGCCGGAGCACCGACCGGGCGCATTGGGGGGGCGTGATCCTCTCGACCGTGCTGCATGGCATCGCCACCGCCGCGGTCGCCGCGGCCACGCTGGGAGGGTGGCCGCGCGATCCGGACCTTCCGGATATCATTCCGGTTGAACTGGAGATCGCACCGGGAAACGCCGGAAACGCCCTTGAACCTTCGGACCCGCCGACGCCGCCACCGGCCGCCCGACCATCCGACGCGCCCGCGCCGATTACCGAAGACGGACATCACAGACCGTCCTTGCCGCCTCGTCCAGAGACCTCCCCCCCGCCTCGTCCAAAAGCCTCCAACGGGAAACCCGCCGCCGCTAGCCGCGCCCTGGAACCGGCCTCGCCACCGCCCGTCGAGACGGCATCCGTCGCCACGACCGTCGCGGACCGTCCGGGGGGGGGGGGGGGGGGGGGGGGGGGGGGGGGGGGGGGGGGGGGGGGGGGG
>WASQ01000003.1 GCA_009712185.1 Telmatospirillum sp.
CTTTTGCGGGGGGAGGGCCGCGACGGGACGCTGCCTGCGGGAGCGGGAGCGGGAGCGGGAGCAGGGGCGGGCGGCGTGGCGTCCATCTGATCCGCCTGCCCCGGCGGATCCTTGCGTTTTCGGGGCGCCCGCGGGCTGCGCACCCGGATTTTCTTCTCCGGATCGCCGCCCCGGTCCCCGAACAGGTCGGGTTGTCCGGACGCGTCCGCCGGTTTCCGGTTCCCCGGTCCCCTGGTCCGGGATCGCGCCGATCCCGTCCGGCCGGTATCCCTTTTCCCTCCCTCTGTCCTGGTCTCGCGACGGGTCATGGTGGTTTAACGGATGAACCGCCGGACGGCTGGCGAAGGATCTTGCCCGGCGGACCACATGACGACTTTCCTTCGAAACAGGAGGGGGGCGGAGAGGCTGATAGGATCGGTCACGGTTTGTTCCATTGTAAAGGATTTTCCTCCATCCGGACCAGCCTTCGATGGCCTGACACGTTATCCGATCCCGTGGCGCTGGCCCCCCGGCCCGCGCTCTGTTATAGAATTTGATCACGATATTCGTGATCATTTTCAGTGGAAATCTCGAATGACCTTGAAATCACTCGCCTGCGCCGCCGCGATGGTGGCGGTCGCGACCGGTCCGGCGTTCGCCGCCGACTCCGGCGCGCCGCCCACCGCCGTCGAGCCGGTGGCCGACGTCTATCATGGCACCACGGTCAACGATCCTTATCGCTGGCTTGAAGACAACGAAAGCCAGCGCGTCAAGGAATGGACCGAGGCTCAGAACCAGCGGACGCGCGCGGTTCTGGACGCGATCCCGGTGCGTGACCAGCTTCGCGACCGTCTGACGGAACTCACCACCGGCGCCTCCGGCGCCTGGGTGGCGCTGGAGGCCCGGCCCGGCATGCTGTTCGCGATCCACGCGGATCCCAAGGTGCAGCAGCCGCAGATCAAGGTGATGGGACTGGACGCGGACCCGAAAAAGGCGCGCATCGCCCTGGATCCGAACCGTCTTGATCCCACGGGTGAAACGGCGATCGACTGGTATGTTCCCTCGCCGGACGGCAAGAAGATCGCCGTCTCCCTCTCGAAGAAGGGCAGCGAGGAGGGCACCCTCTTCCTGTTCGACGTGAAGACCGGCAAGGAGACCGGCGAGCAGATCACCCGGGTGCAGTTCCCGACCGGCGGCGGCAGCGTCGCCTGGAAGGCCGATGGAACCGGTTTCTATTACACCCGCTTTCCGGGCGAGGAACGCCCGGAGGACGACCGTCGCTTCTATCAGCAGGTCTTCTATCACAAGATCGGGACCGATCCCGCCAGGGACCCGAAGATTCTGGGCGACGATTTCCCGAAAATCGCGGAAACCCGGCTTGAAAGCCCGGCCGGCAGCACGCTGGTCCTGGCCGAGGTGAAGAACGGCGACGGCGGCGAGGCCATGCATATCCTCATCTCGCCCGACGGCACCACCCACCAGATCACGAAGTTCGAGGATGCGGTCACCGCGGCCTCGCTGTCTCCCGACGGGACACTTTATATGGTGTCGCGCAAGGACGCGCCCAACGGCCGCGTTCTGATGCTGGCGCCGGGCCATTACTCGCTGGCCGACGCAAAGGAGATCATCCCGGCCGGCGGGAAGGCGATCATCCCGGGCGAGGATTCGCTCGCGGTCGCCCGTGGCCATGTTTATGTCCATTACGTTGTCGGCGGCCCCTCCGATGTCGAGGTGTTCGACGCCAACGGCCGGGCCGAAGGCCAGATTCCGCTGCCCGAGGTGGCGGCCGCCCATGGCATGGTGGCGCTTCCCGACGGCGGCCTGTTGCTCAGTGTCGGCACCTACACCCGTCCGCTCTACACCGCGCACTATTTTCCGAAGGGCAAGCAGCTCAAAGAGACCGGCATCGCGATGTCGAGCCCGGCCAGGTTCGCGGATGCCGAGGTGACGCGGGTCTTAGCGACCTCGAAGGATGGGACGCGGATTCCGCTGTCGATCATCCGGGCCAAGGGAACGCCGCTTGACGGCACCGCTCCCACCCTGCTCACCGCCTACGGCGGCTATGGCATCGTCAACGGTCCGCGCTTCCTGTCGGGTCGCGGCCGGGTCTGGCTCGATCATGGCGGCATCTGGGTCGTCGCCAACATCCGCGGTGGCGGCGAATATGGCGATGCCTGGCATCTGGCCGGCAATCTGACGAAAAAGCAGACCGTGTTCGACGATTTCATCGCTTCCGCCCAGTATCTGATCGAGCAGAAATACACCGCGCCGGCCCGCCTCGCGATCGAGGGGGGCAGCAACGGCGGCCTGCTGATGGGGGCCGCCCTGACACAGCATCCGGACCTGTTCCGGGCCGTGGTCAGTCATGTCGGCATCTATGACATGATCCGCGTGGAACTGGACCCCAACGGTCTGTTCAACATCACGGAGTTCGGCACCATCAAGGATCCGGCGCAGTTCGCGGCGCTCTACGCCTATTCACCCTATCATCGCGTGACCGACGGGACGGCCTATCCGGCGGTGCTGCTGATGGCGGGCGAACATGACGGCCGCGTCAACCCGGTGCAGTCGAAGAAGATGGCGGCCCGCCTTCAGGCCGCAACCTCCTCCGACCAGCCGGTGCTGCTGCTGACCAGCACCAAGTCCGGCCACGGCATGGGAACCGCCGTGTCGGTCGCCATCGAGCAGTCGGCCGACAGCATGGCCTTCCTGTTCGACCGTCTGGGAATCAAGTAATCACCCAGGGGAGGGGCTTTCTCGTGAAGCCCCTCCCACCCGGGCGGCGTCCCCATCCCCCCGCCGGGGCCTGAAACTCCCCGAACCCCGGCGCGATGATACCGCTTCGGATCCGGACACGTTGCCCTCCGGCGCGGATCGCGGGGTTGTTCCACTTCCGTGCCTCCCTTCGTCATCGCCGGTCTTGACCCGGCCGTTGGAGGAAGGGGCTGTCCAGCGCAATTGTTCAAAACAAAATAAAATCGAAAACATATCGGGGCAATCATTAGAACAATGATGATTGCCAAGGCCTTTCTTTCGCGCGACAGTAATGAAACATTGTTAACAACATATGTATATTTAAAACTTTCACTTCAACTTTTACGATTGCGATCTTTCGCGCGGTCGCATTGATAGTGGTAAATTGATCGGTATGCGAAAGACGAATGGAAATAGTTTAAACATCAATTGCGGTCACCGGAGCGGTGAAAAAATAAATATCAAGAAAAAAAGCACGGGAATGAGCTTGTTCCAAATCACGGCCCAGAGCTGGTGGATCCCGGTTATTACGGTTGCGGCAGTGATCGTGTTCCTCTGCGTGACGGTATCGCCGGCTTTGGCTGACCGGGCGGCGTCGACCGTCATGACGCAGGTCATTGCGCCGCAGCAGTCTTTCCCGATGGTCGGGGCCAACAGCGAATCCTGGTTCGATGTCGGCGGGTTTTGCAAGGTGGTGTCCGTCGGGGCGCTGCCGCCGCCGGCCCGGGGCGTTCCCGTCTTCATTCCCGGCTCTCCCGACGAATGGCGGAACTGGCGGGCCCAGGCGCCGAGAAACTATGGCGGACAGGTCGTCTCCACCACCTGTTGCCGGCCGCAGGCCGATATCGCGACCCTCTGCGCCGGAACCGCGACCCCGTTGCCGGTCTCCCGCCAATATGGCCGGCTGGGTGAAACCGACACCCTGTCGGCCACCTGCGCCGGTCCCTATGGTCCTTATGTCGAGACCGTGTCGGTGTCCTGCGCCGGTGACAATGGCCCGGACGGTCAGGCGTCCTGGCAGGCGGGCGGCGTCGCCGACACCTGTACCCCCAACGCGCAGGCCCGTTATGGACGATGCTCCAGCGAGGGCGCCGGTGGCTGGGGGACGCGAACCGTCACGATCTATAACTCCTGTGGTCAGGTTCAATCGACCGCCAATCAATCCTGCTACACGCCACCACCCTGCCAGTCAAATGGATCCTGTTCAGGGAAATGTGGTGGTGGCCGTGGTGTCGATAACTGTGGAAACGGCTGTGTCAACTATTCATCCTGCGGGTATTATGCATATCAAAGTTGTAAAACCGTGAGTGGATGTAACGGATATCCCGGATATGTTTGTGATTGTCCGACATATGCCGATTCTAAAATACCTTTTCCTGGCGGTAATTCAGCGCCCTGGGTACCGAAATCTTTTCCATCAAATTGTAGCTTTGTGCGTTCGGTTTCTGGAAATGACTTCCATACGAACGAAATCTGTCGACCACCCAAAAATGAAGGTGGAAATACATTCTGTTATGCAACACTAAACGAGTTTTATTGTAGGTAAAAATGAAAGATAAATTAATAATTGTTTGTATTATTTTGACGACTATTTTTATAACTATTTATCATTCGGCGAATGAATCGTCAAAATTTAACGGAGCGACTATGTCAAATATCTCTCAATTCGTAGCCTACCAAAACGGTGTACGTCAGGCGCAGGGCTGGTCCTCCAACCTCTATGCCGAGGGGCCGCAGACGTCTGCCACGGTAAACAGCGTGATCGGCTGGCAGTCGGCTGCGCTGCCGACATCCAATACGCCTTGGATGGGGGGCAACAATGTCGTGCTGCTGGATGGCACGCGCACCAACTATGGCGTCCAAATCGACGGGGCCGGCCAGATGATGATCAAGGACGTTGGTCCAGGCGACGTCAATAATGGCCAGAGCATCACCGTGACCGGCGCCAGCTATGCGATCTTCAATGGCGGGGCCACGGCTTCGCCGGGTGTCTACAGCCAGATCATGATGATCCAGAAGGGCGACGACGCCACTCTGGCGCGAATGTATGAGTCCTCCTTCGGTCGCATGCCGGACCCGACCGGATATGAAAGCTGGAAGGCGCAGCTCGATTCCGGACAGATGTCGCTTCAGAAGATCGGACAGTCCTTCGTGCAGTCGTCGGAGTTCCAGAGCCTGTTTGGCGCGAACAGCAACGATCAGCAGTTTGTCGATGCCCTTTACACCAACGTCCTTGGCCGAACCGCCGACAAGGCGGGGGAGGCCGGGTATACCGCCTATCTGGGATCGATTGAGCCGACCATGGGCGTGACGGCGGCGCGCGCTTCCCTGCTGGTCGCTTTTTCGGAAAGCCAGGAAGAAATCCACCATTCTTCAAACTGGCTGGTAGACCCGACGAAAGGCGGGTTTGCTGACGCAATCCTCCCAATACAGGCACAAACGCTTCTCGATCAGGGGCGCGCCAACGGCACCATTAACCTAACGCTCACGATGGCTCCGACGACAACAATCAACTCGTCAGGCGCGGTAACGGATTCTTGGGGAAATGTCACATCTGGATCTCAGATACAAGCTGATATGGGCGTTGTTCCCGCAAGTTTTAATACTGCTGACAATAATTTGAGCGTTATTGTAAGTAAAAGTATCCATGATGTATATATTTATGGGGGAATAAATAATACAATTTTTATGTCTTCGGCACCAGGGCAATTTGTTACAACTGCAACGCAAAACAAGATTGTTTTATCAAGTGGAAAAACTGTCATAGACGTTGCTGTGAATCCGCAAATAGGATCAACTCATGCTTTGATTGTGCAGAATTTTAAGGCTGGAATAGATGTATTTCAGGATTTTATGACCGATTCAGCCATATCTTCCGGACATCGCCTGATCGATAATACTGTAGTATTAGACGCAACGAGTGGAGCGCATTTTTCTGGGTCCTCCTATGTGTTCAATAATTCAGTAACGGGTACCTCGGACATCTACGTGCTGAAGCTTGGTGCTGTAGGGACTGGCACGGCAGCCGAAGTCGCATCGGCGATGAACAGGGCCTATACGCTGGCCAATTCGGCTTCCGAACATATGTTGGTTATTGGGCAGGTGACGACCACTTCGGCGTTCGCTTCGGCTGGCGATACGGTCGTTTATGCTTACGGAAACATTGGGCCGGGCGGCCAATATCAAAACGCCGAGATGTCCCGTACAGGGCATGTCATCGGATCGGATTTGAGTCTGGAGGCCAATCTTGTTGGTGTCGCCACCGCAAACCTGACTCACACCAGTTTTGGCAGTGGCCTGTAGCGATCACATCGATTGGGCCGAAGGCCGGTTAATTCAAGGCCGACAGCAGCCTATGGAACGGTGTCCAAACAATCATCATGACAACGATCTCTCAATTCGTAGCCGATCAAAACAGCGTCCGACAGGCGCAGGGCTGGTCTTCCAACCTTTATGCCGAGGGCGTGCAGACTTCTGCCACCGTGAACAGCGTGATCGGCTGGCAGTCGGCGGCGGTGCCGACCTCCCACACACCCTGGGGGGGCGGGAACAATGTCGTGCTGCTGGATGGCACGCGCGCCAACTATGGCGTGCAGATCGACGGCACTGGCCAGATGATGATCAAGGACGTTGGTGTGGGCGATGCCAACAACGGTCAGAGCATCACCGTGACGGGCGCCAGCTATGCGATCTTCAATGGCGGGGCCACGGCTTCGCCGGGCGTCTACAGCCAGATCATGATGATCCAGAAGGGCGACGACGCCACTCTGGCGCGAATGTATGAGTCCTCCTTCGGTCGCATGCCGGACCCGACCGGGTATGAAAGCTGGAAGGCGCAACTCGATTCCGGACAGATGTCGCTCCAGAAGATCGGGCAGTCTTTCGTGCAGTCGTCGGAGTTCCAGAGCCTGTTCGGCGCGAACAGCAACGATCAGCAGTTCGTCGACGCCCTTTACACCAACGTCCTTGGGCGGGCCGCCGACAAGGCGGGGGAGGCCGGGTATACCGCCTATCTGGGATCGATTGTACCGACGATGGGCGTGACGGCGGCGCGCGCTTCCCTGCTGGTCGCTTTTTCGGAAAGCCAGGAAGAAATTCATCATTCTTTAAACTGGCTGGTGGATCCAACGAAGGGCGGCTATGCCGATTCATCCGTCCAGATTCCCGCGCAAACCGCGATAGAGCAAGCGATCAGCACCCACTACCTGAACACGGCCACCATAGCCCCGGTGTCGCCGGGGCAAACATTCACATCGTCTAACTATGCGACGACCCTGATAGGAGGAACAATTATCCAGATATCCGGAAATATGATTGCGAATTCAAATCAGTTTGGTGTAAATCCGTTGGCTGGAATCACGGCAGTTTACGTTGCAGATTCGAACACGACAATTCAATTGAGCTCGGAAGTTCCGAACGCTTTTGTCTATAGTTCAGGAAATAATATTTATAGTGGCTCTGCCTCGGGCTTTATGGAATTGTCGAACAGCAATGTTATTAATTTAAGTGGCGGTGGTGCGACAATCGTTCAATTTGCTGTTACTGATAAACATGCAGCAAATTCCACGCTGCCCAGCAATACCATTTATCATTTTGTATCCGGCCGCGACACCGTCGAAAGCCCGTTGTTGGCCTATGCAGCCATGGTGCAACATAATCAATATGGCGTCGCGACGCCGACGATTCTGGACGCGAGCAACGGTCAGACGTTCAACGGGGCGTCGCTGACCTTCGATTATACCGTGCCATCCTATAAGCCTGGGGACCCCATTCCGACGATTTCGCCTCCGCCGGGCTATGTTCTGAAACTGGGTGGCGTCGGAACGGGCACCGCTGCGGAAGTGGCCGCCGCCATGAATAAAGTCTATACCTTGGGAGAGATTGACCGTTCCCCGAACAGTCCTTATAGCGGCGAACATCTGACAGTTGTCGGCCAAACGACGTCTGGCAATACTGTCATCTACGACTTAGTGAACAAGTTGTCGCCTGCCGGGTATGGAAATCCCGACCTCAATCACAATGGCATTGTCGATGCCAATGAGCTGGTGCCCGTGGCGACCCTGGTCGGCGTGAACACGGCCGCCATGGTGGCGCATGACTTCTAGTGGTCGGAATCTAACTTCGAATCCCTTGCGAGTAGGGCCAAGCATCCTGCCCGCCTCCGACGCGAAAGCGGCCGGAATGCGGGCTTTTCGGCTTTCGCTGAACGGCAGGCGGGACGCTTGGCCCCACTCCTGATTCGGGGACCCATCTGTTGGGCTTTGACCACCAGGATCTCCGCAGCCGATCCGGCGTTGTTTTGCTTTGGAGCAGTCCGCTCTCAATTCGGGCCTTATCAGAACGGCGTTTGTCAGGCCCGGGGGGACTCCAACCTCCATGCCAAGGCTCCGTCACCGTGACCAACGGGCGGTCGGTGATGTTGACCCCGTTCAGCATATCCCGGGTGGCTTGTAACAATGTCTTTGGCCGGGCAGTCGGCAAGGCCTTGGTCTCTCTCTCCGGTCGCCGCCAATCGGTCCATCGGGGACGGCGGGGACGCCAGTCCCGTTGGAGCCGCTGTTTCCGCGGCATGAATTCCGTCGTGCCGACCACCGTTGTCCCGCTCTCCCCTCCGGCGCCACGGTTTTCGGTCGGCGTTCCGCGGTCCCGATTGACGCTGACCCCGCCCGGCGTCATCCTGCCGGAATGTTTCCGCTGTTCGCCACCGGCGGCCCCGCCGACCCGCTGATGGTTCTGCTGGCCGCGCTGATCATTGACGCCGTCCTGGGCGATCCGCCCTGGTTGTGGCGGGCCGTTCCGCATCCGGTGGCGCTGATCGGGCGGGTCATCACCTTCTTCGACCATCGTCTCAACCGTGACAGCCGGACTCCTCTGGATCGCCGCCTGCGGGGCGTTGTGGTGGCGTCGGGCATGACCCTGGCGGCGATCGGCCTTGGCCTTTGCGTCACGGAACTTCGCCGGCGCTGGGACTGGGGTTGGACCATCGAGGTCGTGCTGATCTGGACGCTGATTGCCCAGCGCAGTCTGTTTTCCCATGTTTCGGCGGTGGCGCGTGCCCTCGAAAAGGACGGTCTTGCCGGGGGGCGGCGGGCCGTCAGCATGATCGTTGGCCGCGATCCGGAGACGCTGGACGAGCATGGCGTGGCCCGTGCCGCCATCGAAAGCTGCGCGGAGAACTACTCCGACGCGGTGGTTGCGCCGGTGGTCTGGTATGTGCTGTTCGGCTTTCCCGGATTGCTGGCCTATAAGACGGTCAATACCATGGACAGCATGATCGGCCACCGGTCCGAACGCTATCTGGAATTCGGCATGGCCGCCGCCCGTCTGGATGACGGCATGAACCTGATTCCGGCCCGCCTGTCGGGCATCCTGCTGTCCCTCGCCGCGCTGTTCGTGCCGAAGGGGCGCCCCCTGGCGGCGCTTCGCGTGATGTGGCGGGATCATGGACATCACCGTTCGCCCAATTCGGGCTGGCCCGAATCGGCGATGGCCGGCGGGCTGGATCTGTCGCTGGCGGGGCCGCGCCGTTATCCGGGCTATGTGGCGCAGGAACGGTGGATCGGCGACGGCCGGGCGCGGGCCACGGTGGCCGATATCCGTCGCGCCCTGATGGTGATGGCGGTGGCCTGTCTGCTGGACGGCGGCCTTGTCATCCTGCTGGTGCTGGCGCAGTTCTGACCCGTTGCCCGTTGCCCGTTGCCCGTTGCCCGGGGTCGGCGGTGATCCGGGGGGATCACCGGGAGAGACCGTCAATCCCCGAGAGTGCTGCCGGCCGCCGGTGCCCCGGGATCCGTCGGAACCGCCAGAACGGCGGCCAGCCGCAACGCCACCAGCCCCAGCACCAGGGCCAGGGTGATCCAGGCGGATGTCCCGGCCGCGGCGTCCCCGACCAGGACCGTCATCGCCGCACCGCGATGGCGAGTCCCTTGCCGACCGGCAGCACGACGCTGTCGAACAGCCCGCTTCCCTCCACCGCCGCCAGATAGCCTTCGATTTCGCCGGGATGCGACAGGACATTGTCGGCGAACAGGCTGGCGTCGGGCGAAAGCTTCGGCAGCAGCCGCGCCAACTGGTCGGGCGCGCTGACCCGGGCGGCATCGAAGAAGACGCAGTCGAAGGGACCATCCAGCCCCGCCACCACCCGGGAGGCGTCGCCCTCCATCAACGTGACCCGGCTGCGCAGACCGGCGCGGTCCAGGTTGCGGGCGGCGGCGGCCAGTTTATCGGGGTCGCGGTCGATGGAAATCAGCGATCCCGTTCCGTCGGCCGGCAATGCCGCCGCCAGCCAGATGGCGGAAAAGCCGTTCGATGTGCCGATTTCAAGGATCCGGCGGCGCCGCGACTGGCGGACCGCCAGATGCAGGACCTCGGCCGCCGGCCAGTCCAGATTCAGCATCTTCCGTTCGCGATGGCTTTCCGCCGCGTCATTGGCGGCGCCGAAGGACTCCAGCTCTCGCAAGACAGTGGCGACGGCGGGGGAAAGATGAATCATGACAGGGCTCTCGCTTATTTCATGTTACGTGTTTCATGTTACATAATGGAGTGCTTCCGGACAGAAGGCAAGATGGGGCATACTGGAATCGGAGAAGGAGACAGGATGAACACCATCGCCATTCGGAAAACCAATCTGTCGGAGCAGTGTTACGAGGTCATCCGGGGCCAGATGCTGGAAGGCGGGCGCTATCGCCCCGGCGAGAAGATCAGCGTCGAGCGGATGACCCGGGAACTCGGGGTCAGCCGGTCGCCGGTCTGGGCGGCGATCAACCGCCTGTCCGCCGAGGGGATCGTGGAAGTGCGCCCGCGCGACGGCGTTTTCTTCATCGGATTCGATGCCCGTCATCTGAAGGATCTGTTCGCGGTGCGCGAGGAGCTGGAGGCGATGGCCGCCCGTCTGGCCGCCTCCCGTCTGGCCGCCGCCGGATGCGCCATCGATGATCTGGAGGCGTCGCTTGAGCGTCAGGCGCGCGCCGTGGCCGCCGGCGACCGCGAAAGCTATGCCCGCGAAGGGTCGGCCTTCCACGGAATCCTGGTGGGGCTGGCCGGCAATGCGGCGCTGGCCGACACCCTGACACGGATCCTGTCGCAGATCCGCGCGATGTGTCACGCCCGCGTGGTGATGTCGGGCTTCCAGGAGGACTATCTGGCCGACCATCGCGCCATCGCCCGCGCCATCGCTGCGGGCGATGCCGGTGCCGCCGACGCGGCCACGCGCGCCCATGTCCGCCGTCTGGTGGCGGAGCTGTGATCCCCGTATCCGACGGACATTTTTGAGGGATACCGGGGCTCCGGCCGGTGGTCCGTCCGGCGAGGCCGGAGATCAGACATTCCGCCGCTGTCGCGGCGGAGTCCGGCAAAGACGCCGGACCCACCGGCAGCCGGTTTCATCCGTCAGATCCTGATCCCGCCCGGAGCCTGCTGGAGGCGCGGGAAGATGGCGAGCGCCGTTCAGCCGAGGCCGGCGATCCGGAGGATGGCGTCGACGTCGAGGTGGTGTTCCAGATGGTCGGCCAGCCGGTCGAGAACACGGTCCACCGTGGCCTCGTAGGCGAGCGTGCCGGTCCGGCCGGGCCGGAGACCGGCCAGGAAGGCGCGGCGGAACCCGTCCTCGGCGAACAGGCCGTGCAGATAACATCCCATCACCCGGCCGTCGGCCGAAATCGCGCCGTCCGGCCGCCCGTCGATCTCGAGGACCGGGCGCGACCGGTCGGGGCCGTCGGTCACGCCCATATGCATTTCATAGCCCCGCACGGTCTCGCCCCCGCCGTTCGCGCAAAGCGCTTTTCCCGTCGTCTGGCGCAGCGTTTTTTCGCCCGCCATCACGGTGGCGATATCCAGCAGCCCGAGACCCGCGACGGCGCCGGGCGGCCCCTCGATCCCGTCGGGGTCGGCCACCCGGGTCCCCAGCATCTGATATCCGGCGCACAGGCCGAGGACATGGCCGCCCTGGCGGACATGGGCGGCAAGATCGATGTCCCATCCCTGCTGGCGCAGAAAAGTGAGATCGGCGATGGTCGCCTTCGATCCCGGCAACAGGATCAGGTCGGCGTCGCGGGGCAGCGGCCGGCCCGGGGCGATGAACGTCACCTCGACGTCGGGTTCCGCCGACAGGGGATCCAGGTCGTCGAAATTGGCGATCCGCGACAGGCAGGGCACCGCGACCCGGATCGGCCGGTCGCCTTTCCCCGCCGTCCCGCTGCCGGGGCCGAGGGAGGCCGCGTCCTCGGCCGGGAGCAGCGCCGCTTCGACGAACCAGGGCAGGATGCCGAGCGAAGGCCATCCCGTGCGGTCGCGGATCGTCTGCACCGCGGGGTCGAACAGGGCGACGTCGCCCCGGAACTTGTTGATGATCCAGCCCCTGATGCGCCGGCGCTCGGCTTCCGGCAGCAGCGCATGGCTGCCCACCAGCGCGGCGATCACGCCGCCGCGATCGATGTCGCCCACCAGGATCACAGGAACGTCGGCCGCCTCGGCAAAGCCCATATTGGCGATGTCGCGGGACCGCAGATTGACCTCGGCGACGCTTCCGGCGCCTTCGACCACCAGAAGATCGCGGCCCTCCCCCAGGATGCGGAAACTGTCCAGCACCCGGGGCAGCAGGGCGGGCTTCAGCGCCTGGTAATCCCCGGCGCGCGCCACTCCCTCGACGCGGCCCTGCACCACCACCTGGGCGCCGGTCTCGCTTTGCGGCTTCAGCAGCACCGGGTTCATATGACGGTTGGGAGCCAGCCCGGCGGCGCGGGCCTGAAGCGCCTGGGCGCGGCCGATCTCGCCGCCGTCGGGCGTGACGGCGGCATTGTTCGACATGTTCTGCGGCTTGAAGGGCGCGACCGACAGGCCCCGTCGGCGCGCCAGCCGGCACAGTCCGGCCACCACCAGGGACTTGCCGACGTCGGAGCCCGTCCCCTGCAGCATGATCGCCGCCGGCCGGCGGCGGGCGCGGTCAGCGGGCAAGGATATCCCTCAGCCGGTCGGATTGCGGATTGGAAACGGCGTTGTCCAGCACCACCGCCCGCGAGGAGACATTCTGCCCGTAATAGGAGGCGTTCCAGGATTCCCGCGACGAGATCACGGTTCCCTCCAGCGACAGGCCGCCATAGAGTCCGACGCCGGACAGGGCGATGGCGGTGATGTCGGCGCCCAGATTGCTGGTCGTCGACGCCCCCATGCCGGCCCCGACCACCAGCACCGTGATGCCGGCGTCGGCACCGAAGCGGAACTGGTTCGACAGGACGGCCTGCAAGGCCTTGTCGGTGTTGATGATGAACATGATCGAACTGCTTTCCAGCCCGATCTGAAGGCCGAGACTGCCTCCCTGCATGGTGTAGAAGGCCGGCGGGCTCCAGCTTCCATCCTGCTGATGGACCAGCAGAACGCCGTTGCCATACTGGCCGCCGACGATGAAGCCCCCCTTGTAGAGGTCGGGGATCACCAGGACCGCGCGGCTTTTGCGCAGATCGTCGAGAAAGGTCTTCTGGAAATTGCTGTCGGTCTTCATCCTCTCCACGGTGGAGGCCGCATTGTTCACGGTTTTCTGCTGGTCGACCTGCGCCATCGCGGGGGTGGCGGACAGGGCGAACAGGGACAGCAGCAGGACGGCGAGGCCGCGTATGAGACTCATGTCTAGTACTCCACTCCCGGCTGGGCCTTCACGCCATCGCGGAAGGGATGTTTCACCAGGGTCATTTCCGTCACCAGATCGGCTTCGGCGAGAAGGGCGTCGGGGGCATTGCGGCCGGTGACCACCACATGCTGGCCCGGCGCGCGGGTTCTGATGCTCTCCAGCACCGGCTCAAGCGGCAGATAGCCATAACGGAGCACGACGTTCAACTCGTCCAGAATGACCATGGCGTATTTGGGGTCGGCGAGCAACATCCGGGCCGCCTCCCAGGCCGCGGCCGCCGAGGCGATGTCGCGCGCCCGGTCCTGGGTCTCCCAGGTGAAGCCCTCGCCCATGGCGCGGAACGTCACCAGATCGTCGAAAGAGCTGAGAACGCGGCGCTCCGCAGTATCCCAGGCCCCCTTGATGAACTGGATGATGCCGACCGGCATGCCATGGCCGATACAGCGCAGGGCCATGCCGAACGCGGCCGAGGATTTGCCCTTGCCGGCGCCGGTATGGACGATCAGCAGTGGGCGCTGATCGGTTTTTTTCGCCATCAGACGGTCCCGCGCGGCCTTTTTCTTCGCCATCTTGTCATGGTGGCGGGCATCGGGATCCTGCTCCGGGCCGGTCTCGTCGTGATCGCTGTTCATGGGGCGCCTTTCAAAAGGTCGTGGGTGGCGTTGCGCCGGGGATGCCACAGCCCGCGGTCGATGGCTTCCCGGAACCGGGCCTCCATTTCGGCCAGCGCGGCGGGGTTGGTGTCCTTCAGGAAATCCCGGACCACCCCGTCGCCGATATAAGCGTCGAACAATGCGTCGAAATGATGGTCCCGCACGCAAGGGGTGGTGGCGGCGAAGGCGAACAGATAATCGACGGTCGCGGCCATCTCGAACGCGCCCTTGTAGCCATGGCGCATGACACCGGCGATCCATTTCGGATTGGCGGCGCGGGCGCGCACCACGCGGGCGATCTCCTCGTCCAGGGTGCGGATTTTCGGCGACTGGGGGCGCGAATGATCGGGATGGTAGATCGCCGGGGTCTGTCCCGACAGGCTGCGCACCGCGGCGGCCATGCCCCCTTCGAACTGGTAATAGTCGTCGGAATCGAGAAGATCATGTTCCCGGTTGTCCTGGTTCTGGACCACCACCTCGGCCGCCATCAGACGTCGTTCGAACGCCCCATGCTGGGCGGCGCCGGCGGCTCCGCCGCCATAGGCGTAACCGCCCCAGGCGACATAGGCCCTCGCCAGATCGGCGTCGCTGTCCCAGCCGCGTTCGTCGATCAGGGCCTGCAATCCGGCGCCATAGGCTCCGGGCTTCGATCCGAACACCCTGAATCCGGCGCGTCGGCGGGCCTCGTCCACCGGCAGGCCGGCGGCTGCCAGCCGCCCGGTCTCGTCCCGGACATGGGCGGCCAGCGGGTTGTCCCGCCCGTCCTCGTCAAGACCGGCGACGGCGCGCGCGGCCGAATCGAAAAGGTCCAGCAGGCCGGGAAACGCGTCGCGGAAGAACCCTGATACCCGCAGGGTGACATCCACCCGGGGCCGGTCCAGAACCGACAGCGGCAGGATCTCGAACCCGGTGACGCGGTGCGAGGCGGCGTCCCAGGTCGGGCGGACGCCGATCAGGGCCAGGGCCTGGGCGATGTCGTCGCCGCCGGTCCGCATATTGCTGGTGCCCCAGGCACTGATCGCGATGGAGCGGGGCCATGCGCCGTGGTCCTGGAGATGACGCCGGATCAGCAGGCCGGCCGACTTCCAGCCCAGCGTCCAGGCCGCCGGGGTCGGCACGGCCCGGCAGTCGACGGAAAAGAAGTTGCGTCCGGTGGGCAGCACATCGGGCCGCCCGCGGGGCGGCGCGCCCGAGGGGCCGGGCGCGACGAAGCGGCCGGCGAGCCCCTTCAGAAGCCCGGCCATCTCGGCCGCGCCACAGGCCTCCACCGCCGGGCGCAGGGTGGTGGCGATGCCGTCCATCACCGCCCGGCTTTCCGGTCCCGGTGCCCCCATCCCCACCCCCGCCCCCACCAACTCGCGGGCCAGCCGTTCCAGCCGCTCCACCGTGTCGCCCGTGGTGCGCCAGGGATCCCGGCTCTGGCGGGTGAGGTCCGCCGGACGCGGGCCGGTCCAGGGGTCGGCGAACACGGCCTCCAGCGGATCGAAGGAAAGCCCCAGATCCCGCGACAGCGCCCGCAGCAGCGAGGCGTCGGCCGGGGCGGATCCCCGTGGAACGCGGGCCAGCGCCACCAGCAGGTCGGTCATCTGATCTCCCCGGGGCGACTGCCCGAAAATATGCAGGCCGTCCCTGATCTGAAGTTCCTTCAGTTCGCAGAGATGGTTGTCCAGTTTGCGCAAGGCCTCGTCGTCGCTTTCCCCGGGCGCCATGCCGCAGTCGGCGTCCAGTCCGGTGACGCGGGTCATCGCCAGGATCTCGTCCTTCAGAACCCGGAGCCGCCGGGGATCGACCGCCGCCGCCTCGTAATACTCGTCCACAAGCTGCTCCAGCCGGCGGAGCGGGCCATAGCTCTCGGCGCGCGTCAGCGGCGGCGTCAGATGATCGACGATCACCGCCTGGGTCCGGCGTTTGGCCTGGGTACCCTCGCCGGGATCGTTGACGATGAAGGGGTAAAGATGGGGCATCGGTCCCAGGGCGGCGTCGGGAAAGCAGTCCTCCGACAGGGCGAGGGATTTTCCCGGCAGCCATTCCAGATTGCCATGCTTGCCCATATGGACGATGGCGTGGGCGCCGAAATCGTGGCGGATCCAGGCATAGAAGGCCAGATAGCCGTGCGGCGGAACCAGCGCGGGGTCATGGTAGCTGGACGCCGGATCGATGTTGTAGCCGCGTGCCGGCTGGATTGCCACCGCGACATGGCCGAACCGCAGCACCGACAGGACGAAATGTCCGCAGGTCAGCTCTCCCGGCTCGAAATGGGGGTCGCGCTCGGGCGGGCCCCAGCGGTCGTCGATCGCGCGACGGATCCCGGTCGGCAGGGTGGCGAGGAAATCGAGATAGTCCGGCAGCGCCAGGGTCTCGCGCCGGATGCGGCTTCGCCGGCCCTCAAGGTCGTTGGTGGCGCCGGCCAGCAACAGGCGCATCAGCGCGGCCCCGTCGGCGGGCGCCGCCTCGACCCGATATCCTGCATCTGCAAGGGCGGCCAGGACCCCGGCGGTGGCGGCCGGGGTGTCGAGGCCGACGCCATTGCCGATCCGCCCGTCGCGGTTCGGATAATTGGCGAGGACCAGCGCCACCCTCCGATCCGCGGCCGCCGTGCGCCGGAGACAGACCCACCGGGCGGCCAGGCCGGCAACGAAGGCGATCCGGTCGGGGACCGGCGCGGCCCCGACGATGTCGCACTGGGTCGCCTCATCCCGGCGGGTCGCGGCCTTGAAAGAAACCGCGCGCGTGATCAGACGCCCGTCGATTTCGGGAAGGGCGACATTCATGGCGATATCGCGGGCCGACAGTCCGGCGGCGCCGTCGCGCCAGTCGGCCTCGGTGGTTCCGGCGAAAATCACTTGCAGCACCGGACAGTCGGCCTCCGCGAAGGGGCCGGCCGCCGGTCTGCCGGGCGCCGCCACCGAGAAGGCGGTGGCGTTGAGGATGACGTCGGGCGGCGCCTCCGCCAGGACGGCGGCCAGCGTGGCGGCGCTGACCGCTTCCTTCAGGCTGGAGACGAACAGGGGCAGCACGTTCAGGCCCCGCTCCTCCAGGGCGGCGATCAGGGCGTCCAGGGCGGCGGTATGGCCGGCCTGGACCTGCGCGCGATAGACGACGACCGCCGCCGTCGCCCGATCCGGCCGCCAGGACGACCGGATCGAGTCCAGCGTGGCGCCGGCGGGATAGAGCCCCGCGGGCGGAAGGGGAGCGGGCTCCAGCCAGTCGCCGGCGTCGGCGCCAATCAGGCTGGCGGCGAAACGAAGAGCGTTGCACGCGTTGGCCGGTCCGCCATGGACCAGATACTGCCACAGACGATGACGGGCCTGTTCTGGAAGGCTGCTCCAGGTCGCGAGGTCGGCGTCGGGCTGGTCGTCGCCCGGCAGGAATGCGCAAGGGATGCCCGCGTCCCGCGTCGCCGCGGCGATCTGTTCGACGCCATAAGGCCAGTATCCCCGTCCCCCCAGAAGGCGGACCAGGACGAGACGGGCATGGCGGAGCACCCCGTCGACATAGAGATCGACCGACAGCGGATGAGTGAGGCGCAGCAGATTGGCCAGCCGGAGGGAGGGCCCGCCGACCGCCCTTTGCGCGTCGGCCAGAAGCGCCAGTTCGGTATCGGCGGCCGACAGGATGACGATATCGCCCGGTGTCTGTCCCAGATCGACGGCCTGGGATCCGTCGGAAACGGTTCCGGGGGTGGCGGCCAGAAGATGCATGGACGCCCGGACGTCAGCCGGCGGCGGCGGACGATCCGCCACTCAGCGCGTCGGCGATGGCCGTCCGGTCGAGGCCCTTGCAGCCGATGACCACCAGTTCCCCCTGCCGGTCCTCCCCGGTCCGCCAGGGGCGGTCGTAATAGCCCGCGACACGGGCGCCGACGGCCTGGATGACATGGCGCATGTCCTTGCCGGTCACGGACAGGAAGCCTTTCAGGCGCAGGATATCGTGACGGGCGATCACCTCGCCGATGGTCCGGGTGAAAGCCTGGGGATCGGCGATGTCCGGCATCGGAACGGCGAAGCTCTCGAAGTCGTCATGATCGTGCGCGCCCAGGGTGTCGTGCAGGGACGGGCGGGCCGCCAGATCGTCCTCGGCCGCGGCGCCCAGGCCCAGAAGGACCCCGGGCGCGATCTCGCCCAGACGGGTCGGCACCAGCTTGACGCCGGGGCGCAACTGGTCCTCGAGCCGGCGGCTGAGCTGGTCGATCTCGGCCGGTGACAGAAGGTCCGCCTTGTTGAGCAGCACCAAGTCGGCGGATGCGAGCTGGTCGACGAAAACCTCCTCCAGCGGATTGTCATGATCGGGCCGCCGGCGCTGCTCCTCGGTGGAGGTGAAGCGTCCGGTGGCGAAGGACGGTCCATCAACCACCGCGATCACGCCGTCGACCGTGACCCTTGCCCGGATATCCGGCCAGTCGAACGCTTTGACCAGCGGTTTGGGCAGCGCCAGACCCGACGTCTCGATGACGATATGATCCGGCGGCGACTCGCGGTCGAGCAGCCGTTCCATGGCGGGAATGAATTCGTCGGCGACGGTGCAGCAGAGACAGCCGTTGGCCAGTTCGATGATGTCGTCCTCGCCGCAGGCGGCATCGCCGCAGCCGGCCAGCAATCCGCCGTCGACCCCGACATCGCCGAATTCATTGATCACCAGCGCGATCCGCCGCCCTCCGGCATGGGCCAGCAGGTGACGGATCAGGGTGGTTTTGCCGGCACCCAGGAAGCCGGTGACGACCGTGGCGGGGATCTTGGCAAACCGGGTCATCGGCAATCCTTGAGCGGGAGGGGCAGGCCGGCGGCGACGAAGACGACCCTCTGGCAGCAGGCCGCGACCGCCTGATTGAGGCGGCCGGCATCGTCGCGGAACCGGCGGGACAGGGCGTTGTCGGGCACGACGCCAAGACCGATTTCGTTGGAGACGAAGACCACCGGTCCGGCGAGGGCGGGCAGGGTGTCGGTCAGACGGCGGATGGCGTCGTCGATATCGGCATCCGAAAACAGGAGATTGGTCAGCCACAGCGTCAGACAGTCGACCAGGACCGGCCGTCCATCCGTCCTCCGCAACGCGCCGGCGAGATCGAGCGGTTCCTCGACCGTGGTCCAGGCGTCGCCGCGCCTGTCGCGATGCTTGCGGATGCGTTCGGTCATTTCGGTGTCGCCGGCCTGACCCGTGGCAATATAGATCCGCCCGTCATGACCGGTCAGAAGGCCCTCGGCATAGGCGCTTTTGCCGGAGCGGGTGCCGCCAAGGACAAGGGTCAGTGGAGGCAGGCTGGAACAGGGGGCCGCCGGATCGGCAGCGGTAACGCGAGACAAAAGGCGATCCTCCCTCCGAGGATGGGTCCTGGTGCCGTTACCGGGGAGGTCTCCTGGCTTCGGGGTCGTCGACCGGGATGCCTTCCCGCCCGGGGAAGCCGGGCAGTGGCGTCTATCGCGATCTCTCCCTTCACAGTTGCGGGGGCAGCGCCGGATCGGCCGGACTTCCCTGTCCCGGAACGGGGGACAAACCCTACCATTGTTTCCCGGGAGGTCTCAAGGCCGGTCAGTAGGTGATCTTGACCGAAAGAAGATAGGTCGCTTCCTGCCGCTGGGTCAGGGTGTCCCGGTAGGGCCAGAGATTGTCGGCGGACGCCTCGATCGTCAGCCAGTCATTGGCATGCCATCCGACACGGGGCGACAGGGTCAGGGTGTCGCCGACCGTTGCCGTAACCATGCGCAACCGCCGGCGGGGGATGACGATGACGGTGTCGCGGGCGTGCGAGGCATATTGCAGGAACAGATCGGCGTCCCAGCGATCCCAGCCATAGCCGACGGACGCATTGACCTTGTGGGCCGGCGATTGCTCGGTCCGGGACGAATGGTCGTGGGGGTTGGAGTCGGTGTAGGTGTAGTTGGCGCCCCAGGTCCAGCCGGAGACGGATTGGCGCCGCAGGCTGAGGGTGACGCCATTGGCGACGATTCCGGCGGGCGATCGCCGCCGGTCGACGATCGCGCCATTCAGGATCGCAAAGGGCGATCCCAGATGACGCATGGTCATCTGATGGAAATAGGTGACGCGCCCCATCGCATCCCAATCCCGGATCTGGTGGTCCCAGCCCGCCTGGTAGTCGTAAATGACGGCAGGCTGGGGAAAGAATGTCGCCGGTCCGTCATTATCTCCTTCGTATCCATTCTGGCCGCGGCGGAGCACCGTTCCGGTCGGGCTGTAGTTGGCGATGGAGGGAAGCTGGAGGCCGCGCGCGAAGGACAGCCGCAGGGTGTCGTCGTCGGTGATCCGCCGCAGCAGGGCGGAATTGGTGCTGAAGCCCTCAATGCTGCGATCGAAATCCGGAATTGCCGACACCCCGGTCGTGACCATGGTTCCGGAATGTCCCAGCCGGGAATAATCGTAGCGCGCCGCATTGACCAGCGAAAATCCGGGCGAGAAGGTGTGTTCCCACATCATGGAGCCGCTGCCCAGCGTGTTACTGGTTGTCCCCGGAATCATCGCGCCGGCCGAAAAGGTGTCATGGCGCCCTTCGATCCCGAACCGGAGGCTGTCGTCGGCGTCCACCTTCAACAGGTCGCTCAACTGAAGAACAGTGGACCGGTCGGACAGGCCGGACGGGCCGAAGAACTGGGTCCGGAGCCAGGGGGCGTTCATCTGACTGTAGCTTGCCGATCCGGTCAGCCTGCCGATGGGGCTGTCATTGGTGTAGCCGAGTTTTACCGAATCCGTGACGACGCGGACGTCATAGGACATGGCGTATGCGGCTTCCCGTTCGGAAATGTCGACATGGGACGCTTCCAGGCTGACCCGGGCTCCGTCGTCCAGGGTCAGGCCGCCATTGAGGGAGGCCATCCGGCGATCCGGATTTCTCGAAACCGGTTGCCGTCCCGCGATCCCGTTGGTCATTCCATAATCATGGGCGTGGTCGTAGGCGGCGGTCAGGCGCACCCCGGCGCCGCTGCCGATCGGGAAGGTTGTCGTCGTGGACAGGTCGCGCCGCCGGTGATTGCCCACTCTGGCGGTCGCGGAATTGACGGCGTCATCAACCGGATCGAAGGTGACGATGTTGATCACCCCATCGACGGCATTGAACCCGTAAAGCGCGCTTTCCGGACCGCGAATGACCTCGATCTGGCGGATTTCCGGCAATTCCACGGGGATCGCCGACCAGAACAGGTCGCCGAAGCCATCGAAATAGATCTGTCGTCCGTTGACCAGAACCATCACCTGGCTGCCGATGGTCTGGGGATAGGCGCCCAGTCCGATCTGCGGCGACGCAGTGGAGGTGTGGGTCAGATCGACGCCCGCCAGCCGGCGGACCAGCGTCGGGATGTCGCGCGCGCCGGACCGTTTGATGTCGTCGGCGGTGATCAGATCCATCAGGATCGGGCTGTCGGACAACCGTTCCGGCTTTCCCGTGGCGCTGATGGTGACCGGTTCGCCGAACAGGGATTCGTATTTGCCGTAGTCCAGTTCCTGGCTCCAGGCGTCCGGTGCGGAAAACAGAGCCATGACGGAAACCGCACACTGAAGGTGCGTTCTCAAATTGAAAAAGCGATCCCTGTCTGCCCCTGTGGCAAACGGCGATTGAAACATGAGGAACACCAGATCTCGGAAGACAGAAGGTCGACCGGGGAAATTGCAAACGGAAACGCGAAGGAAATGATCTCTCTGATTTTTAAAAACAGTAATAAATTTACAAACAAATTAATATTTTCGTGAGCATGTGCATAAAAATGGCATAAAAATGATCTATCGACCGTATCTGAGGTGGTATTATCATTAGATATGGCTGAAGTTAAAAGTAAAAGTTATACGTTTAAAATAAAAAAAATCCTGGCCAAACGGATGGGGTTGGGATTGACCTTGCCGGGATGCGGATGGCGGTCCGGGAATCCCGACTAATACCAGCCTGCGCTGATCGGAACCGAGCAGCGCCGGCCTCAGGCGGCCTTGAGCCAAGTTTCTCCGAAACCTTTGGCTTCGCTCGCTATCCGCTCGCGGGCCCGGGGTGGGCCTGCCAACCGGCGATGAGCAATCCTCAGCGCCGGTTGGTATAAAGCCGTCCGATGCTTTCCGGAACGCCAGCCGTGACCGGTTATGGGGTTGGGAATTCCGTCAGGGACGCCGGAGTCCCCGGGACGCCGGAGCCCCTGGCAATGCCTTGGGGGCTTAATGGGTCAGGGACACAGGCCCTGTGCACCTTTTGTCTGCTGTCCCCGGGCATGGGGCGGGGTCTCAGGGCTTCGGCGAGGCCGGCAGCTCGTCGAGTTTCGCCAGCAGATACTCAAGATCCTTCGAATGGAAGGCGATCCCCAGCATCTCATATTGCGTCAGGATGCGTTCGATCATGCGGCGGCAATAGCGCTCGCGGTCCTGCTCCCCACCATCGAAGGCATTTTCCGCGGCCACGTCGATGGCACAGCGGAATGCAGGGTACAGGGTGATCGGCAGGGCCGTCTTTTCATAAAGAGCCTGAAGGCCGAGTTCCCCTGAATCGTGAATGAGGATGGACGCGTTCATCATCGGGATGCCGGCCAGCTCGGCCATGCCCGCCTCGAAAAAAGTCATGTCGCCCATACAGACGGCGCGCAGCATGATCGACGGGGTCAGCCGATGATGAGCCCGCAGATGCCGCACCAGTCCCTCGACATCCTCGCGATCGGCGCCGGCGGACAGGGTGATGGTGGCGCGTTCGCGGCTCTGGCGGGTGATGTTGGCGGCCAGCGGCCCGGCCAGTTGATGGTGGCGGATCAGATGTTCCCGCCATTGATCGGAGACCATCGTCACCAGCCGTTCGGCGACCGTCACCGGCAGATTGGCGCGCCGGACCAGCGAATCCTGGACCGCCCCCTCGGCGCCGAAAGAATCGATGATCGCCTGAAGCGATCGCTCCGAGATGTCCGCCCCCTGATTGGAGACAAGATTGACGACGACCTCGGAATTCCCGGTCTCCACCAGCGCGTCGGAGACCTCGGACGACAGGGTCTGGCGCCGGGTGATGGCAAGCTGCTTCACGATGCTCTGGCTGCGGACGATCTGGACCAGATCGTTGTCGGTCAGAACCTTCGAGAACTGAAGGATGGGCAGGGCGACGGTATCGACGTCCTGGGCGAGGTTGATGGCGATGTCATGGGGCAGCGCCTCGCTTTCCTTCAGGTGGATGGCTAAGGCCTCGCGGACCCTGACCTCGGCGTCCTTGACCATCAGGCGCAGAATATCGGCCGCCAGCCGGCGCTCGGTGGGCGACAACTGGCCGCTGTCGAATTCCGACGCGAGTTTCTCGGCGGTATCGACGCGAACGTCGATCGATGGCTCCGCGAGCAGTTTCTCAACGTCGAGACGGGTGAGCCTGTTCTTAACCATGACGATTGCTGCCTCGCTGTCGCTTGCGCGTCGATCGGTCTGTCTTCCGGTAATTATTATCGTGCGTCCGGTCGAATGAAAAGACTCAGATGAACAGGCGTATAAATTGAACAATTTTTTCGAAAATTGTGACCAACTGCTCGATCGGGCTTCGACATTTCAATCCTCCGGCGCCGGGATCTCGGCGGCAGTTCTTTGCAGAAACGTCTGAAGGGTAGCCAGTGCTCCGGCCAGTTCGGCCCGGTCGTTGGTCTGAACCTCCTTCGGCTCATCGGGATCGGGAATGTGGCACAGCACCTCGAGGGCGCTGCGGGCGGCCATCCTGGGGGTTTCCCGGCCGGCCCGGGCCATATCGGCAATGGCCTCCACCTCCTCGTCGTGATGGTCCCGGAAGGTCGTGCGCAAGTAATTCTGCAGATCCCGGCCATCCCTGTAGAAGCGGTGATAAAGAGCGTCATCCTGGGATGACAGCTCGCTGAGGATGTCGTAGACGAACCAACCCAGAGTCATCTCGGAGAGATTGACGCCCTGGCGCGTCTCCCGGAGGTAGTCGCCCGCCTTCCGGGCATCGGTCGCCATCTCGTCCCGGAACTCGCCCAGCAGTTCAGGGGCGGTCGGCATGGTCGCAGATGGGGGCGGGGGCGGCGCGCAAGCCGCCAGCGTCAGGACAAGAAACAACATCGCCGGCCGGCACCACCGGCCGTTCCTCTCCGGTCGTCCCGATGCGCCCCGAGCGCACCGGTCATCCGGGAGAGGGTCCCGGAATCGCAATAACATTATGAACCCGCCGTCTCCCATTGTGGCCCGTCGTCCGAACACCCGTCCGGAGGGCGGTGCGTCCGGGCTCCCCCTTAAGAGCGGCCGCATCGCCGGACCGGTTCCTGGGCACAAGGCGCGGGACCTTAACCCCGCAGACTACTCTGGTATGTGGACAAGCGCAACCGTTCGGCACCGGGATAAGATGGCGGGCCCGGACTTGGGAAAGGGGGGTGTCGTCCTGCCCGCGGGGCGGGCGCTCCGGGAGCGCGAAAAAATCCTCAGTGGGTCGGCGTCCCAGCCGGACTCCGCGGCGAAATCGGCGGAATCGCTAAAGTCCGTCGGTGCCCGGACACCGGCGCAAGGACAAGTGCGACGGATATTTTCTGACGCGCCTCCGGCCCGCCACCGCCGGATGGCGGGCCGGGATGCCCGTCGCTTTCCGCTTAAAGTCCGTAACGGGCGGCCATGTCGGGATCGCGTCCGGCAACCAGTTTCGCCAGATCGACCATCACCTTGGCCTGTTTCCAGGTGGCGTCGTCCTGCATCTTGCCGTCGATCATCACGGCGCCGGATCCGTCGGGCATGGCCTCCAGGATCCGCCGGGCGAACAGCACCTCCTCGACATCGGGGCTGAAAACCCGCTTGGCGATTTCGATCTGTTTGGGATGCAGCGACCATGCGCCGACGCACCCCAGCAGGAAGGCGTTGCGGAATTGCGCCTCGCAGGCATCGTCGTCGGAGAAGTCGCCGAAGGGGCCGTAGAAGGCCTTGATGCCCTGGGCGCGGCAGGCGTCCACCATCTTGGCGACGGTGTAGTGCCACAGGTCCTGCTGGAACAGAAGCCTGGGGCCTGCGTCGGCGCGCCCGTCCTCCAGAACACCGTAGAAGGGGTGGCCGCCCCCGACACGGGTGGTCTTCATGCCCCGCGACGCCGCCAGGTCGGCCGGCCCCAGGCTGATGCCATGCATGCGCGGGCTGGCCGCCGCGATCTCCTCGACATTGGCGACGCCGAGGGCGGTCTCCAGGATGGCGTGAATCATGATCGGCCGGGTGACCGCGTGACGGGCCTCCAGTTGCGCCAGAAGCTGATCCAGATAATGGATGTCCCAGGGCCCTTCCACCTTCGGAAGCATGATCACGTCAAGCCGGTTGCCGACCGCGCCCACGATTTCCATCACGTCATCCAGGAACCAGGGGGAATTCAGACAGTTGACGCGGGTCCAGAGGCCCGTGCGTCCGAAGTCATTGGCGCGGGCGACCGCGATGAACCCTTCGCGGGCGGCGACCTTGGCGTCCGACGGGATCGCGTCCTCGAGATTGCCAAGCAGGACGTCGACCGTGCCGATCATTTCGGGAATCCGGCTGGCGAGCTTCTGGTTGTGCGGCGGGAAAAAATGGATCATCCGCTCTAGCGCGACCGGCGTTTCGCGCCAGGGGGCGGGGGCGCCGATGGCGAGGGGCTCGAAAAACTTCCTGGGCGGCTTCTGACTCACGGCTGATCTCCCTCTGTCCGATCCGCACTGTCATATTGATGCGGACTGGAATCATTATGCGAAAGATTGTGTCTGCCGCACTGCGAAAGGAAAGTCAATCAACCGTTGTGCCCGGGGTTGCCGGGATCGCCCGGGACGGGTTCCCTGGCAACAGAGGAGGGGGCTCTTCAAGGGTGTCGGCGCAGGCCCTGAACCAGATCCAGGTAATCGGGCTCGCTGTCCGGTGACAGAAAGCCGTGGCGGATGAGAAAATCGATCAGGACCAGCGGCACATTGAACTTGAAATGCCATCCGTCGCGGAGCAGCGCCAGGATGTCCGCCGGTTCCATCAGCGTGAAGCGGCTGACCTCCCCATCCCTGTTGACGGGCACCACGCCGGCGGGCATGGCAAGATCGTAGACAAACATCCAGTCCGGCTTCAGTCCCCACTCGGACGCCATGCAATAGCCGACGGCGCCGGCGGGAACCGCCTGCCGGGCCACGTCGGCCGGAAGTCCGGCTTCCTCGTGCGATTCCTTGATCAGGTTGTCCATCCGCCCGAGGCCGGCGGGCTGGCCTCCCGCCACCATATTGTCCAGTTTGTTCGGTGCGACCCGGCGGGCGGCCGACCGTTCCGCGATCCAGAGTCTGAACCGGCCGCCCTCCCGGACATAGCCGTTGAGATGGACGCCAAAGGCCGTGATCCCGAAGGCCGGTACAAAGGCGCGGTCGATCAGGAACAAGGGGTCCTCCCCCCAGCGGCCGCCCACCCGGTAGGCCTCTCCCAGCGGGGGCGGACAATGGCCGGACTCCGCCAATCGCCGGGCGACAGCGTCCACGGCGGCGGTTCTGGCGGCCGGATCGCCGAGAGACCGGGCAAGATCCACCCGGTCGGGATGGACCAGGAAGACGTCGGGAAAGGCGGCCAGCCGTTCCGCGAGATCGTGACGGATGGAGCCGATCCGCCGGCCGGCGGCCTCGAAGGGGCGGTAATCGGCGGGATTGAACGCGTTGCAGCGTTTCACATGGTCGAGAAGAATCATGACGGCGACAGTGCGCCCGGCTCCCCCGGGCCGTCAAGCCGGCGGGACGGCGGACGTTCAGCGGATGCGTTGAGAATCTGGGGGAATGGGACGGTTGCCGGTTGTCACCTTAAAAAAAATGTGGTTATTGTTGCTCCAACGGGTGCCCTCGCGTGGACAGGATGGTCCTGTATGATCTGACTAACGCCAGGGTTTTATTCGCTTGGGGATCTGGAATGGTTGTCCTTCCCTGCCCAGTGGTAAGTGGATTGAGCCCCGCCGGAGCGGCCCCTGGACGGGCCACGGCGGTGATCCCCTGGAGTCCGTCCAAACCCGCGATTTTCACCCGTTTTTTTGCCGACCGGCGGCCCTTGCGGGCACGCCCTTCCTTCCGGCCCGGCGCCTTTGGCGGATGCCCGGACCGCATGCCCTTCGGGGGCGGGAGGGGGGCCGGACGGTCGTGACCCTGGAAACGCCTTGCGAACGCCGAAGGCGGTCGCGGGTCCTAAAGCCGGACGGACTTACGCTCCGGACGACGAAGATCATCGGCGTGGTGTCTCGAAGCCCCTTACTGAAATGAGTATCGAAATGGAGCAGGAAGAGCTGAAGCTGGCAGCGGACTTTCCCGCCGTA
>WASQ01000114.1 GCA_009712185.1 Telmatospirillum sp.
GCGTCGGCCTGTCACGCCGAAGGTCGCGGGTTCGAGCCCCGTCACTCCCGCCAGTTCCACTTTTCTCCTCAAGTCCCGCCATCAGATCAGAACTTGGCCCCCTCAGAGTGCCCTGCGGCGCCGTTGCGCATGGGCCACGCGGGCGGTTTTCCCGTGGGAGCGATTGCCGGCCGGCTCTTTCCCAGGGGCTTTCTCACGGTGGCTTTCTCGCGATGGCTTTTTCCCCATGGCTCCTTCCCTGTGGCAAAGTCCTCAGAGGATAATTCCCCAGTGGCCCGCTCCGGCAACGCCGGTTACACTTTGCCCATCTTTCCATTCGTTCGGGAAACCAGTCCCGGGAGGCGTCCATGAAGATCGGTATCGTCGGTGCGGGGTTGGTCGGCAGTTGCGCGGCTTTTGCGATGGTCATGCGGGGCGTGGCGAGCGAAATCGTCCTGATCGACCGCAACGAAAAACTGGCTCACGCCCAGGCCCAGGACATTCTGCATGGCACCCCCTTCGCGGCCCCGACCCGGATCTGGGCGGGCAGCTATGCCGATCTGTCCGGCGCGCGGGTGGTCATTCTGTCCGCCGGGGTCAGCCAGGAACCGGGGGAATCGCGGCTGCATCTGCTGGAACGGAACGCCAAGGTTTTCGGTGCCATCATCCCATCGGTTCTGGCGCACGCGCCCGACGCAATCCTGCTCGTCACCTCCAACCCGGTCGACGTGATGACGGACATCGCCCGTCGGATCTCCGGCCTGCCGGCAGAGCGGGTCATCGGGTCCGGCACCGTTCTCGACACCGCCCGTTTCCGCTCACTTCTCGGCGAACATGTGGGGGTCTCGCCCAAGTCGGTGCACGCCTATGTCCTGGGTGAACATGGCGATTCCGAAGTCCTCTGGTGGTCCGGCGCCAATGTCGGGAATGTCGGTGTCCAGGCAATGGCCGAACAGCTTGGCCGCCCGATCGACGCCGCAGCGCGCGGGCGCATCGATGAGGCGGTTCGGAAAGCCGCCTACCGGATCATCGATGGCAAGGGTGCGACCTGGTTCGGGATCGGCAGTGGTCTCACCCGGATCGTTCAGGCCATCCTGTCCGATGAAAACGCCCTGCTGTCCATCTCCGCCCTGCCTGCTGCCTGCGAAGGAATTCCCGCCGTGCCCCTGTCGGTGCCGCGCCTTGTCGGCGCCGCCGGCGCCGGTGCCCCGCTGATACCCGTCCTCGACCCGGACGAGAAAGTATTGCTGCAACGCAGCGCGGAAATCCTTAAAGAAGCCTCCGACAGCGTCCATATTTGAGCGGAACGAAACCACAGAAAATTTCGCAACAAACGAATAACGCCTTGTAAATTCTGTAAAATTTAATTAACGCACGACCATTAACCAGGTTGTATGCGATAACCGCATGGCAGGTATGCCCTTTGATCGGGTTGTAAAAAAGGGTAACGGTTCCAACCCCTTCCCCCCAGAAATACCAGGACTTTTCTCCGCTACCCCTGGGGAATCGGTACTTTTGTACTGATTTAGGAACGCCCGGCGATTATCGTCCGTGCGGGGCGTTCCAATGGAATAGGGATCAAAGTTCCATGTCGAAAAAACAAATGATCACGGTCGACGGCAATGAGGCCTGCGCGTGGGTAGCCTTCCGCGCAAGCGAAATTGCCGCGATCTATCCGATTACGCCGTCGTCCACGATGGCCGAGCTGGCCGAGCAGTGGGCCGCGGAAGGGAAAAAGAACCTTTGGGGAGGCGTCCCCGAAGTGACCGAGATGCAATCCGAGGGAGGAGCCGCTGGCGCCGTGCATGGCGCGATCCAGGCCGGCGCCCTGGGGACGACGTTCACCGCGTCCCAGGGCCTGCTGCTCATGATCCCGAACATGTACAAGATCGCCGGTGAGCTGACGCCCTTCGTCATGCATGTCTCGGCGCGCACGCTTGCGACGCACGCCCTGTCGATCTTCGGCGATCACTCGGACGTGATGTCCTGCCGCCAGACCGGTTTCGCGATGCTGGCCGGCGCCTCCGTGCAGGAGGCCCAGGACATGGCCGCCATCGCCCACGCGGCGACGCTCCGGTCCCGCGTGCCCTTCCTGCATTTCTTTGACGGCTTCCGCACCTCCCACGAGGTCGCGAAATTCGAGCTGCTGAACGATGATCAGCTGCGTCAGATGATCGACGAGAAGCTGGTCGCCGAATATCGCGAGCGTGCCCTGACCCCGGATCATCCGGTGGTGCGCGGTACCGCGCAGAACCCGGACACCTTCTTCCAGGCTCAGGAGGCCCGCAACCCCTACTACGACGCCGTGCCCGGCATCGTGCAGGAGGAAATGGACCGCTTCGCCCGGATCACCGGCCGTCAGTACAAGCTGTTCGACTATGTCGGTCATCCGGAAGCGACCGAGGTCGTGATTGTCATGGGCTCCGGCGCCGAGACCGTCGAGACCACGGCGCTCCACCTGAACAAGGCCGGTGCCAAGGTCGGCTGTCTGAAGGTTCGTCTCTATCGTCCCTTCTCTATTGACGCCCTTGTTTCCGCACTGCCGCCGTCCGTTCGTTCCATCGCCGTCCTGGACCGCACCAAGGAACCGGGCGCTCTGGGCGAACCGCTCTATCTCGATGTCGTCGCCGGTCTGGCGGAAGCCCGCGCCCAGGGCCAGCGGGTCAGCACGGTCGAGCCGCGCGTCATCGGCGGCCGCTTCGGTCTGTCGTCGAAGGAATTCACTCCGGCGATGGTCAAGGCGATCTTCGACGAACTGAAGAGCAACACTCCGAAGCAGCATTTCACCGTCGGCATCAATGACGACGTCACCGGCCTGTCGCTCGCCTACGATCCGAAGTTCCGGATCGAGATCCCCGGCGAACGGTGCGCGGTGTTCTATGGCCTGGGTGCGGACGGCACCGTCGGCGCCAACAAGAACTCGATCAAGATCGTCGCCGACCATACCGACCTCTATGCCCAGGGCTACTTCGTCTACGATTCGAAAAAGTCGAACGGCCTGACGGTGTCGCATCTGCGGTTCAGCCCGAACCCGATCAAGGCGCCCTATCTGGTCCAGGAGGCGGATTTCGTCGCCTGCCATAACTTCGTTTACCTGGAGAAGTACCACGTCCTCCAGTATGCCTCTCAGGGCGCGACCTTCCTGATCAATGCCCCCTACCCCGCCGCCGAAGTCTGGGACAAGCTGCCCCGGTCCGTGCAGGAGGAGATCATCGAGAAGGGCCTCAAGGTCTATGTGATCGACGCCCGCACGGTGGCGCATGAGGCGGGCATGGGCAACCGCATCAACACCATCATGCAGGTCTGCCATTTCGCCCTGTCGAACACCCTGCCCAAGGACGAGGCGATCGGTTACATCAAGAAGGCCATTCAGAAGACCTACGGACGCAAGAGCCAGGCCGTCGTGGAGAAGAACTTCGCGGCCGTGGACCATGCCCTGGCCCATCTGAAGGAAATCAAGATCCCGGCCCAGGCGACGTCGGACTTTGACCTGCCGCCGATCGTTCCCGACGACGCCCCTGACTTCGTCAAGCGCGTCACGGCCCTGATGCTGGCCGACAAGGGCGATCTGCTGCCCGTGAGCGCCTTCCCGGTGGACGGCACCTGGCCGACCGGAACGGCGAAGTATGAGAAGCGCAACATCGCGGGCGAGATCCCGGCATGGGAAAGCTCGCTTTGCATCCAGTGCAACAAGTGCGTCATGATCTGCCCGCACGCCGCCATCCGCGCCAAGGCCGTTCAGCCCGACGCCGTCGCCGGCGCGCCCGCGACGCTCAAGACCATGCCCTACAAGGGCCCCGAGGTGAAGGGCGGAACCTACATTCTCCAGGTCGCGCCTGAGGACTGCACGGGTTGCACGCTCTGTGTTCATGTCTGCCCCGGCAAGGACAAGGCCGATCCGAACCGCTTTGCCCTGGCGATGACCCAGAAGGAAGCGGTGATCGAGGCAGAACGCGAGAACTTCCAATACTTCCTGTCGCTGCCCGATCTCGATCGCGCCGCGGTCCGGATGAATATGAAGACCTCGCAGTTGATCACACCGCTGTTCGAGTTCTCGGGCGCCTGCCTCGCCTGCGGTGAGACGCCCTATGTGAAAACCATGTCGCAGCTCTTCGGCGATCGCGCCCTGATCGCCAATGCGACCGGATGCTCGTCGATTTACGGCGGCAACCTGCCCACCACGCCTTACACCACCGACCGGGACGGCCGGGGCCCGGCTTGGGCAAACTCCCTGTTCGAGGACAATGCCGAGTTCGGTCTGGGCTATCGCCTGGCGGTCGATCACCATAAGCGGCATGCCCAGGAACTGGTGAAGAAGCTGGCAGCGGATCTGCCTGAGCAGCTTGTCAACGAACTGCTCTATGCGCCGCAGAACACCGATGCCGGCATCAAGGCACAGCGTGCCCGTATCGCCGAACTGCGCCGGCTGCTGGCCGGACGGTCCGACGCCGAGTCTGCCCGCCTTCTGCTGATCGCCGACTATCTGGTCGACAAGGTCGTCTGGATTGTCGGTGGCGACGGATGGGCCTATGACATCGGTTACGGCGGCCTGGATCATGTCCTGGCGTCCGGACGCAATGTCAACATCCTGGTCATGGACACCGAAGCCTATTCGAACACCGGCGGCCAGGCCTCGAAGTCGACCCCGCTGGGTGCCACGGCGAAGTTCGCCGCCACCGGCAAGACCCGTCCGAAGAAGGACATGGGCCTGATCGCCATGGCCTATGGCAATGTCTACGTCGCCTCGGTGGCGTTCGGCGCCAAGGATGCCCAGACGGTCATGGCAATGCAGGAGGCGGCGTCCTTTGACGGCGTCTCCCTGATCATCGCTTATGCCCATTGCATCGCGCACGGTAACGATCTGTCGCACGGTCTCGACCAGCAGAAGCTGGCCGTCCAGACCGGCTACTGGCCGCTCTACCGGTACGACCCGCGCAAGCTGGGCACCGGCGAAAGCCCGCTGACGCTGGATGCCGCCGACCCGAACCTTCAGGTCAGCGACTATATGGCGTCGGAAACCCGCTTCCGGATTACCGAACGGCTGAACCCCGACCATTACAAGCAGATGGTCGACGCGGCCAATGAGGAAGTCCGTCGTCGCTTCCACATCCTGAAGAGGATGGCGGGAGACGTCGCAGCGGAGTAACCTGTGACGGGCCGGCCGCTCCAGGGCGGCCGGCCCATTTTCTTTCTGCGTCAAAGAGGTTCCCATGCCGGCGTCGACAGCGACTTTTCCAGAAGCCGTCTTCCTTCGGCGGCCGGACGATACCGGTTACGGCTTCTTTTTTCATGGCGACGAGGACTTTCGGTACGCTGCCGACAGTTTCGCCAGACCCATCCTGAAAAGCTTCCAGGGCGAACCGATTCCCGGCCAGCCCGACCCCATCGAACATCTAAAGATCGCCATCGCCACCTTCATCGGCCAGGCGTTCGACCATGCCATTCCGGCGGAGGTCGGACCGGAGGGGGTGTCGCGCGCGGTCGCCGCCGGCGTGCGTACTACATTCCAGCATGGCATGCCCCGCGTGGTCGTGGTGGAGCGCCGCGACGGCCATCTGAAGATCCGTCCCGGTGCCGAGTTCCTGACCCATCCGGGTTTTCCCCTCGCCGTGGTGGTCGATGCCGATGCCCATGGGGGAGAGGCGCGTTTTTTTTCGAATCCCGGGCAATATCGCACCATCGGCGAAAGCGAGCCCACGGCCCGATGCTGGTTGCCGCAGATCGTTTACCGCCTTTACGCCCGCACCCCGTCGGTCATCGCCGGGCGGCCCGACGTCGACCGCAGCACCGGCAAACACAATGTGACCTGCCGGGGCCTGTCTTTCGGCCGTCAGGCGGCGCTTGAGGAACGGCACCCGTAAGGGAAAAAACGGCTCCCCGACGGGAGCTCCGGCCGCCGGTGTCCATATCCAGGTCTTCTCTCCCGGACGCAATTCGGCTAGGTTCGCCCGATCTCCCTTGCTCTCGACCTGATTGAGCACAAAATCCCGCCGCTTCGAGGAGCTGTTTTTCAATGTCCGTCGCTCTTGCCATTTTCATCGCCGTCCTGCAGGGCGTGACCGAACTGTTTCCGGTCAGCAGCCTGGGCCATGCCGTCATTCTGCCGGGGCTTCTTGGGTGGGGCATCGATCAGCAGGCACCGGAATTTCTTCCCTTCCTGGTCGTCCTCCACCTGGGAACGGCGGCCGCGCTTCTCACCTATTTCTGGCGTGACTGGCTCGATATCCTCGTCGGCATTGTCGGCCGCCCAGGCCAGGCCCGGGACGAAAGCCGTCATATTTTGCTGCTGATGATTATCGCTACTCTTCCCGCAGCGATCCTGGGCTTTTTGTTCGAGCACAAGCTGAAGCACCTCTTCGGCGTCCCGATGATCGCGGCCGGCTTCCTGTTCGTGAACGGCTTCGTCCTGTTTTTCGGCGAGCGTCTGCGTCGTTCGCGCGATAGCCTGAACGGCCAGAAGAACCTTGCGGACCTCGACTGGAAAGGCGCCCTGGCGATCGGGCTCTGGCAATGCACCGCCTTTTTCCCCGGTATTTCGCGATCCGGCGCCACGATGGTCGGTGGCCTGCTGTCCGGTCTGTCGCACCGCGCCTCCGCCCATTTTTCCTTCCTGATCGCGACCCCGGTCATTCTGGGCGCCGCGATCCTGGAAGTGCCGAAACTGCTGCATCACGCGGCGGCGCCCGGCATGGCGTCGCTGTCGCTGATCGGCGGGGTCGCGGCCGGTGTCACCGCCTTCGCCAGCATCGCCTTTCTGATGCACTATTTCCGCAAACACGAATTCGAAGCCCTGACCCCCTTTGCGATCTATTGCTGGCTGGCGGGCGGCGGATCCTTCCTCTCTCTGTGGCTGGCCTGACGGACATCGATCATGCTGAGCCGGATTCTGTCCGCGACCGTCGACTGGTGCTGGCGCCACAGCCGCCTTGTCGTCGCCTTGTCACTGCTGATCACGGCAGGCCTCGGCGCCTATGCCGGCACGCATCTCGCACTCGACACAGACGAGTCGAAAATGCTGTCGCCGAACCTGCCCTTCCGTCAGGCGGAACGGACTTATGACAAGGCCTTTCCGCAGAACGCGGATCTTCTGGTGGCGGTGATCGACGGCCCGACGTCCGCCGAGGCCGAAAATGCCGTCAACCGGCTGCGAGACCGGCTGGCCGGACGCGACGACCTGTTTCACAGCGTGCGCCGCCCGCCGGAGGATGTCTTTTTCCGCAGCCATGGCCTCCTCTATCTGTCGAGCGACGAACTGACGGAGCTGTCGGACCGTCTGATCCAGGCTCAACCGATGTTGGGCAGTCTGGCCCGCGATCCGTCCCTGCGGGGCATGCTGGCGGCGATCTCCATGGCGCTGGAGGGGGTCGCCCATGGCCAGGCGACGATCAATGATCTCGCCCCCATGCTGTCACAGATGGACGGCCCCGCGGCCGAGGCCGCCCAAGGCAGAGACCCGGCTGCGTTGTCCTGGCAGTCGCTGATGGGCGACGCGGCGGCCCATGACCGCCCCCGGCGTTTTCTGATCACCCAGCCACGCCTCAGCTATGGCGATCTCGAGGCTGGCGGCCCTGCTTCCGCCGCGATCCGCGATGCCGCCCGAGACCTTGGGATAACCCCGCAGAACGGATATCAGATCCGCCTGACCGGCCAGGTTGCGCTGGCCGACGCCAACTTTGCGACGGTGGCCGCGGGGGTCGAGATTTCGGCCCCCCTGTCCTTCCTCGCAGTCACGATGCTGCTGTTCTTCGCGGTCCGGTCGTTACGCGTTGTCGGGGCGATCCTGGTCAGCCTGCTGGTCGGTCTGGTGGCCACCGGCGCCTTTGCGGCCGCCACCGTCGGCACCTTGAATCCGATCTCCGTGGCCTTCGCCGTGATGTTCGTGGGAATCGCGGTCGACTTTGCCATCCAGTTCGTCGTCCGTTACCGGGATGAGCATCACCGCCTGGGCGACGAAGGACGGTCGATGGTCGCCACCGCCCACGGAATGGCCGGCCCCCTGTCATTGGCCGCGCTCGCCACCGCCATCGGCTTCCTGTCCTTCCTGCCGACCGCTTATACCGGTGTCTCCCAGTTGGGCCTGATCGCCGGCGGCGGCATGATCATCGCCCTCATCGTCGATTTCACCTTGCTGCCGGCTCTGCTCGGCCTCTTCCGGACGCCGGCGGAAAAGGACTCCGTGGGGCTGCCGCTGGGGCCGGCCGACCGTTGGCTCGCGCGCCATGCCGGCATGGTGGTGGGGGCCGCCGGCGCCCTGGCTGTCGCCGGACTGCTGTCCCTTCCATTCCTGCCGCTGGACTTCAATCCGTTGCATTTGCAGGATCCGAAGGACGAGGCGGTCGCGACCTTCCTCGATCTGACGCAGGATCCCGACAACGCCTCCTACGCGGTGGACATTCTCACTCCGTCCCGGGAGGACGCCCAGGCCCTCGCCAGACGGTTCGACGCACTGCCCGAGGTCGCCCGCGTGATGACGGTCGACAGCTTCCTGCCCGACCATCAGGACGACAAAATCGCGATCCTGGCCGATCTGGCCTCGCTTCTCGGCCCCACCCTGTCGCCCTCCGCGCCCTTGCCGGCACCGTCCCCGCCGGATCTCGCCGACGCTTTGACGGCCTGCGCCGAAAAGCTCGAATCCGTTGCCGCGACGGATCCGCGCGCCACTGGACTGGCCGCCCATCTGCGCGCCGTCGCGAAGGCCGGCCCGGCGTCCGTCGCGTCCTTGCAGAAGGCGCTGACCGGAGGACTTGTCGACCAGTTGGCGACGCTGCGGCGTATGTTGACCGTCACGCCGGTTGTCTTCGCGGATCTGCCGGCCGACGTGCTGCGCGAATGGATGACGCCAGATGGGCGCGCCCGCGTCCAGGTCGCTCCGAAAGACAATATGGACGACCGCGCCAGGATGATCCATTTCGTGAAGACCGTTCGCGCCATCGCCCCCAACGCAGTCGGAACCGCGATCGCCGTCGAACAATCCGGAACCGTGGTGATCCACGCCTTCGGGCAGGCCGGTATCTCCGCGCTGCTGGCCATCGCCCTTCTCCTGGGAGTGATGCTGCGACGCGGCCTCGACGCCGTCCTGGTGGTTCTCCCCCTGGTGATGGGCGCGCTTTACACCGCAATCGGCCTGAAGCTGTTCAACATTCCGATCAATTTCGCCAATATCATCGCACTTCCCCTGCTGCTTGGCATCGGCGTCGCCTTCAACATCTATTATGTGGTCAACTGGCGGCATGGGGTCACGGATCACCTGCAATCGCCGACCACCCGGGCGGTTCTGTTCTCGGCCCTGACCACCGGATCCGCATTTGGCAGCCTCGCAGCGTCGCCGCATCTGGGAACGGCCAGCATGGGACTCCTCTTGTTCATGTCGCTGGCACTTTCGGTCCTGACGACCGTCGTTGTCATGCCGTCCCTGTTCACCCTTCTCAATCGCTGGAAACGGCCATGACCCGCAAACTGATCGTCACGGCGGACGATTTCGGCCGTGCGCTTCCGGTCAACGAGGCCGTCGAGGACGCCCATCGCAATGGCATCCTGACGGCCGCCAGCCTGATGGTGACGGGGGACGCCGCGGCCGACGCGGTGGACCGGGCCCGGCGCCTGCCGGGCCTGGGAGTGGGCCTTCATATCACGCTGGTCGATGGCAAACCCGCCCTGCCGCCCGAACGGATCCCTGCCCTGGTCGGCCCCGACGGCCGGTTCACCGACCGTCTGGTGAGCCTCGGCGTTCGCATTTTCTTCGATCCGTCCGCCCGCCGGCAGGTTCGTGAGGAATTGCGCGCCCAGTTCGAGCTTTATCGCAAGACCGGCTTGCCTCTGGGCCACATTGATGCGCATCATCACTATCATCTGCATCCTACGGTATTCGACATCGTGCTCTCCCTGGCCCGGGACTACGGCGCTCCCGCCATTCGCGTCCCCTGGGAGCCGCCGGCTTCGGCCTTCGGCGTCCTGCAATCCCTGTTCCATCGGCGGCGGGTCCGCCGCATGCGCCGTAAGATCGCGGCGGCCGGATTGATCGCCAACGACCGGGTGTTCGGGATCGAAGGCAGCGGCAGCATGGATCGCGACCGGGTTCTCGGCATCCTGGCCCGTCTGCCGGACGGATTGAGCGAACTCTACGGACATCCGGCGACCGGCCCCTGGACCGACAGGCCGATGCCCCCCAGCTACCGGACGGTCGATGAATACCGGGCACTGATCGACCCGGAGGTGATTGCCGCCATCAAGCGTTCCGGCACGACGCTGACCACTTTTGCGGCCGCGGCCCGGATGGAAGGGCGAGCGGTCTGATGGGAGCGCTGGTCCGATTACTCCTGATCGCGGTCATCCTGGCGACCGCCTGGGCGTTCCGCGATCATCTGGGCGATATCCGGACGGCCCTGGCAAGCGCCGGATGGCAGGGCATCCTTGCCATGGCGGCCTACCATCCAATTGCAATCTGCCTTTGTGGTCTGGCCTGGGGAGCCCTGAGCAGCGAGGCGGAGGCGCCAACCTTCATTCTCGCCCGCTGGGTCCGCGACGGCGTTTCAGAACTCGCAAGCTTCCTGCCGCTGGCTGGTGAAATGGCCGGGGCACGCATGTTGTCATGCCGCGACATCCGCGCCTCCTCTGCCGGCGCCCTGACGGTCGTCGACGTCACCGCCGAGGTGATCGCCCAGTTTCTTTTCAGCCTGGCGGGCCTTTCGCTGTGGCTGATCCGCCATCCGACCGGCGAGGTCGTGCAATGGGCGATGATCGGTGTCGGCCTTGCAGTTCCCGTGCTTTTCGCCTTCGTGGCGATTCAGCGGTCGTCGGTGATGCGATTCCTGGAGACGCTGCCGTCCCGCCTGATGCCGAAGGTCTGGCCCGTGCCGGATGCCGAAACCGGGATCCATGCCCGCATCACGGCATTGTGGGCCGATCATCGCCGAGTGATGCGGGCGGTCGCCCTTCATCTCGCCGCCTGGACGGTCAGCGCCGGCGAAGCCTGGCTGGCCTTGTGGCTGCTGGGACACCCCCTGGCGCTTGCCGACGTCATCGCCATGGAATGCATCATTTTTGCGATCCGCAGCGCGGCCTTCTTCATTCCGGCCGCCCTTGGCGTCCAGGAGGGCGGCTATGTCCTTCTGGCTGGAATCCTGGGCCTTCCGCCCGAAGTGGCGCTCGCCGTGTCTTTGCTGAAACGCGGGCGGGCGATCCTGCTCGGCATCCCGGCCCTGGTGGTCTGGCAGATCATCGAAAGCCGTTCATCGCGCCAGGGTCCGCAAAACCTCCCGGTTCGCTGACAAAGCCGCCATACCGGGCGGCACGGTGGTGCCAAGCTGCGGAGTCGGCCCCATCGGCGCGGGCTGATGCGAGCGGGGACGCAGGGGGTTCGGAGAAACCTGGCTCAGGGCCGACTGAGGGCTGTATCGATCGGTTCCGATCCGCACAGGCTGGTATCAGTCCTCCTCACGCCCGCGGCCGTCAGTAGGTGAATTTCACGGACAGATAATAGCTGCTGTCCATCCGTTGCGGAGAGCTGTCGCGATAGGGCCACATATTCTCCGCCACGGCCTCGATCAGAAGATCCTCCCGGGCTTTCCAGGCGAGACGGGGCGACAGGATGGCATAGGGTCCGATTTTCCCAATCCCGGCAGCCGGGCCGTCGTCCGGACCGCCCGGTTTGACATAAAGCCCCTTCGTTCCCGAAACATAACGGGCGTAAAGGTCGGCCTCCCAGTCGCCGAAGGAATGACCCAGGCCCAGATTGACCTTGTGGGTCGGCTGCGCGTTCCGGTAACCCAGGTCAAAATGTTCGTGCAGACGGTCCAGGGTGTAGTTGGCGCTCCAACTCCATCCGTCACGGAATCGTCTGGAAATCGACAGCTCAAGACCATTGCTCACCGATCCCGCTCCCATGTCCGCCTGGGAATAAAAATCGCCGCTGATGTAAGCGTAAGGATTGGTGATGTGTTTCATGGTCTGCTGGTGAAACAGATTGACCGACAGGGTCGCGCCCAGGGACAGCAAGCTTCGTTCCCAGCCCAACTGATAATCATAGATCGATGTCGAGGTGAGATCCGGATTGCCGTAGTAGGCAAACCCGCCATAGGCCGGAACGAACTGTTCGACCTGCCCGAAGTTGTCGAGCGAAGGCAGACTCACGCCCTTCGCGAAACTGAACCGCAGCCGATCGATGTCGGTGATGCGGGCGATCAGGGCGGAATTGACACTTAAACCCCCGATCGACCGGTCGTAATCGCTGTTGTCGAAGGGGTCCGCGTCCGTCACCGGACCGCTGCGGTCGATCAGGACATGGTCATAGCGAACGGCATTCACCATGGACACCGATGGGGAAAAATCGTGTTCCCACATCAGGCTGACGGCGCCAAGGTCTCCTTTCAACACGCCACCACCCGAGATCGGCCCCGCGCCCATTTCCGCATGACGCACTTCGGTCCCGACCCGGAAGCTGTCGGTGGCGCCGATCTTGAACAGATCCGACAACTGCACGACCGCGATCCGGTCATTCATGGAAAAAGGACCGAAGGCCTGGGATTGCACCCAGGGCATTGCGATGGACGTGTAGTAGCCGGTCGCATTGACACGCCCGACCATGGTATCCGAGGTCATTCCCAGCTTGACCGCATCCGTTTTGATCCGTGTATCAAAAAACGGATAGAGCGCGATCCAGCGCATGCTGACATCCGTGTGGGAGAGTTCCGTGTCGAACCGGCTGCCGTCGTCCAGCACCAGGGATCCATTCAGCGAGAAGGATCGCCGTGACGGGTCTTTCGCGTAATCAGGATTGTCCCCGGACTTGTCGAGAATCCCGTAATCGTGGACATGGTCGGCGGCAACCGTCATCCGCACACCCGCCATGTCGCCCAGCTTCGCCGTCAGGCTGGCGTTGGCGTCGCGTCTCGCATGATTGCCGATCCGGGTTTCGACCACATTGACGGGATCATCGAGGGGATCGAAGGTGACGATATTGATCACACCGCTGACTGCATTGAAGCCGTAGAGGGCGCTTTGCGGCCCCTTGATGATCTCGACCTGACGGATCTCTGATAATTCGACCGGCAGGGTGGACCAGAAATCCTCTCCGAAACCGTCGAGATAGACCTGGCGCCCGTTCAAAAGCACCATGACGCGGCTGCCAAGCGGCTGTCGGTAACCGCGTACCGCGACCTCGGTCGTGCCGGGCGAGGAATGGCCGAGATCGATGCCGGCCAGGCGGCTGAGCAGGGTGGGCAGATCGCGTGCGCCGGAATGATGGATGTCCTCGGCGGTGATGACCTCCATCACAACCGGGGTATCGGACAATCGTTCGGGCTTTCCGGTACCGCTGACCGTCACCGGTTCTCCGAACAGCGACTCATAGCGACCGTAGTCGAGCTGCTGCGCGGACACAGGCGCCGCTCCGGCCATCAGGCATCCGGCACAGAGGAGATGGAACCAGCATGGTTTCATCTAATACTCCGTCACCATCATCCGGAAGGCCTCGCTGAAACCGATATGCGCATCCTCTGAGAGCCGCCGGTTGAGCCAGACCTCAACGCGGGGTATCGATGACACCCCGACCACGCACCCCCCGATACGGACGCAGGAAAGATCAGCAGAAATTGTCACCACACCCCGTTTCCTTGCAAACTCGCCGATCGGCCCATAGCTGGACTGGAGTCCCGCCGCAAGGAAGCCCACCTGGAACGCGGGCGCCCCAACGAGATTATGAACATCGAGAAGAAAAGGAACCATGGACGTTTTGGTGATAGCATCGGAAGACGTTATCCAACCCAGAATTGCATTCGAATCGTCTTCAGAGGTTTTACTATGGGAATCGTAAAGAATTGCCAACCGGCTTTGAGCCGGCAGGGGCGCGGCCAGGAAATCGACAACACGCAAACCGATCAGAACTTCTTTCAGATCGGTAGCATGACACGCACTGGAGATGAAAATTTCCGCCAAACATATTGCAGCGATCGCAACAGAGCGGAGCATTGATCCAACCCAACAGAAGGGATGTCCCGTAATAGACAAGATTACGAGATGTTCCTATATTTCGTCAAGTTAACCCATAATTTGTGAAGGTTAATTCTTGCGTCATTGCCGATTGTCGAACAAGAATTGTTTTTTATCCCCTGCTGGCAGGAAAAAAAACAGGTCAGCCCCCTCCCGGTAACGACAAGCTTCCGGGACCGTGCTACAGAGGAACGATTATGACAGACACTGAAGATCCCATTCGCCTGTTCCTGTTGACCGCGCTGGCCGACGGAACCTCCAAAGCCCCCCAGGAACTGGCCCGCGCCTTCTACGCCCAGCGGGCGAAGGCCGGAGACCCGCCCGACGCCTGGCGACGATATCTGACAGCCATGCGCCAGCAGGCCATGTCGCTGGCACGGTCGGGCGATCTTGAATTTCTACGCAAGGGAAAACCGGTCGCGCCGGATGACGTGAAGGGCGTCGTCCGGATTCGCCTTAAGACCGACCAGCACTGATCGCAACCGCCCTGCCCGGAAGCGGCCCAAGCTGGCCCGGGTCTGGATAGCCGATAAATAAAATCCCGACGAGGTCGCCCTCATCGGGATCCGATTCGCGCCCCGCTTTGCGGGGAATGGGGCCCGAAAGGCGCGATGCCCGGGCCCCAAGCCCAGTCAGGCCGGCACGCAGGTGTCGTCGACCGGACAGACCGACGCGCACTGCGGAGAATCGAAGTGTCCCTCACACTCGGTGCATTTGACGGGGTCGATCGCGAACACCCCGCCCTTCTCCGAAATCGCCTTGTTCGGGCATTCGAATTCGCAAGCGCCACAACCGGTGCACTGCGAGGCAACAATCTTATAAGCCATTTGGTACTCCTATCGAATGGACGGCGATGCCTTTCCGGCGACGCAGAGCTTATACATCAAAAGATATCCTGAATGCCATTGGGGCGTTGATCAAACCCACTTAAAATCTGTGGGCTAGCATCAGAATCAAAAGCAGCAGCACAGCCAAAAACTGCGTTGCGACGCGGAGATTCATCAAGCGGTTTGACCAGCGGCGGTCAGCCTCCCCGCCACGGGCAAAGATCACCACGCCGGTGATCAGAACTCCGACAACGGCAAGCAGGGCCAATCCCAGCAGAATGGAAAGAATGCTGTGCATTCCGGTGATATGGGAAATGCGCGCCAGACGGCAATATCCCGCAGAAAAGAGAGCGGTTCCGCGCCACGGGAAGCACAGAAACAATGTGTGGTTGATCCTTCGCCAAACTTCATTACGGTTAGCTGCATCTTGACAGAGCCGCCGCTTCGGGTACGGTTATTTTTTCGGCATTTTTCTGATATGATTAATTTATCGGCAATTGGAACCTTCCCTGGTGATATGGAATGATCACAACACCACCGAGCACCACTCTCCAATAATAAAGGCCGCAGGACCGCATGGAATATTTCACGCAACAGCTCATTAACGGCATCAGCCTCGGCGCCATTTACGCGCTGATCGCCATCGGATACACCATGGTTTACGGAATTATCGGAATGATAAATTTCGCCCATGGCGAAATTTACATGATAGGAGCCTTTATTTCTCTAATCGGTTTTCTTTTATTGGGAACATTTGGAATTACCTATATTCCGCTGGCCCTGATCATCGTCCTCGTCCTGGCCATGCTGTTCACGTCGATCTATGGCTGGGCAATCGAGCGGGTCGCTTATCGGCCTCTTCGCGGATCGGTCAAGCTGGCTCCGCTGATCTCTGCGATCGGGATGTCGATCGTTCTTCAAAACTATGTTCAGATTTCCCAGGGCGCGCGCGTCAAGCCCCTGCCTCCTCTCATCCAGGGCGGGCTCACCCTGTTTTCGGATAACGGGGGCTATCCCGTCCGCCTCAGTTACCTGCAAATTCTGATCGTGGTCGTCACGATCACCCTGATGGCCGCCTTCACCTATGTCATCGCCCGCACTCCCCTGGGCCGCGCACAGCGGGCCACCGAGCAGGACATGACCATGGCCCGGCTGTCGGGGGTCAATGTTGATCGCATCATCTCTTTGACATTTGTAATGGGGGCGGCGCTTGCGGCCGTCGCGGGATTGATGGTCACGCTCTATTACGGTGTGATCGATTTCTACATCGGCTTCATTGCAGGCATCAAAGCGTTTACCGCGGCGGTGCTGGGGGGGATCGGATCCCTTCCCGGAGCCATGCTGGGGGGGCTGCTGATCGGCCTTATCGAGGCCTTCTGGTCCGGCTATTTCCCCATCGGGTACAAAGACGTGGCGACTTTTTCCATTCTCGTCCTCGTCCTGATTTTCCGTCCTACCGGCCTTCTCGGCCGGCCGGAAGTCGAGAAGGTGTGACGCGATGGCAGCTCCCTCCCGCTCCCCCTCCTCCTCCACCTCGTCGCCCACGCCGCCCGGATCTGCCCTGGAGACCGTTCGACAGGCCCCGCATGGGCGCATTCTTCTCGATGCCCTGGCGGCCGGTGTGCTGGCCGCGCTTCTCGCCCTGCCCATTCTCGGCTTCCGTCTTATCGAAGTGACGGGGGGGCTCGCCCTCGACTACCGTTTCCGTCTGGTCGGCCTCGCCGCTCTGGGTGTGTTCGCTGGGCGTATCCTGGTCCTTGAGGCACGCCTGGCTCTTGCGGCATGGCGGCCCGCCGCCGCCCGTCCGGAGACGCGGCGAACGTTCCTCGGTGCTTACGCCTCGCGCCAGAGCTTTGGCTGGATATTGGCCCTGCTGGCGCTGATTCTGCCCTGGCTGCCCTTCGCCGACCGCAATCTGATCGACAAGGCGACGCTGTTGCTGATCTATGTGATGCTGGGATGGGGATTGAATGTCGTGGTCGGCCTCGCCGGCCTGCTTGATCTCGGCTATGTCGCCTTCTACGCGGTCGGCGCTTATTCCTATGCCCTGTTGTCGCAGAACTTCGGACTGTCCTTCTGGGTCTGCCTGCCGCTGGCGGGTCTCCTGGCGGCCGTCTTCGGCATGTTGCTGGGGTTCCCGGTCCTGCGGCTGCGCGGCGACTACCTCGCCATCGTCACGCTGGGATTTGGCGAAATCGTGCGCGTCATCCTTCTGAACTGGCAGGATGTCACCGGCGGCCCCAACGGGGTGTCCGGCATCCAGCGGCCGTCCTTTTTCGGCCACCCCTTCACCGCGACAACACCGACCGGAACGACATTCCACGACCTGTTCGGCCTGCCCTTTTCCCCGGACCACCGCATCATCTTCCTCTATTACCTGAGTCTGACCCTGGCGCTGGCGACCAACCTCGTCACTCTCAGGATCCGCCGGCTTCCGATCGGGCGGGCCTGGGAAGCCTTACGCGAGGACGAGATCGCCTGTCGAAGCCTGGGAATCGACCCGACCCGGACCAAACTGTCGGCTTTCGCCACCGGTGCCATGTTCGCCGGGTTTGCCGGCTCCTTCTTCGCCACCCGCCAGGGATTCATCAGTCCGGAAAGCTTCTCCTTCCTGGAATCGGCGATCATCCTTGCCATTGTCGTCCTGGGCGGCCTCGGCAGCCAGATCGGCATCGTTCTGTCGGCGATCCTGCTGGTCGGCCTTCCCGAATGGTTCCGTGACCTTCAACAGTACCGGATGCTTGCCTTCGGCGGAGCGATGGTGCTGATCATGCTGTGGCGCCCGCGGGGGCTGATGGCCAGCCGGGATCCCACGGTCCGGCTGGCCGCCGTCCCCACCTCACCGGGAACGGGAGGCTGATGCCATGTACTGTTCCTCCCGCCCGGCCCTTCTGACTGTCGACCACCTCAGCATGCGGTTCGGAGGCCTGTTCGCGGTCAACGATCTGGGGTTCACCGCCTATGGATCCGAGATCACGGCCATCATTGGCCCGAACGGCGCCGGCAAGACCACCCTTTTCAACTGTCTGACCGGATTCTACAAACCCAGCGTCGGCCGAATCGCCCTGACCGCGCCGGGAGCCCCGCGTTTTCTTCTGGAACGCATGGACGGATACAGAATCGCCAGGGATGCTCGTGTCGCCCGGACGTTCCAGAACATCCGCCTGTTTCCCGGAATGAGTGTTCTCGAAAACCTTCTGGTCGGCCAACACACGCCGCTGATGCGGGCGTCGCGCTACTCTCTCGCCGGACTGCTCGGCCTCAGGGGATACCGCCTCCAGGAACGCCGAAGCCTTGACACGGCCCGCTACTGGCTCGACCGGACGGGCCTGACCGCCCAGGCGGATCAGCCGGCGGGGAGTCTTCCCTACGGATCGCAGCGACGGCTGGAAATCGCCCGGGCGATGTGTACCGAGCCGGCGCTGCTCTGTCTGGACGAACCGGCCGCCGGCCTCAATCCGCGGGAATCCCTCGATCTCAACCAGCTCATTCTCGACATCCGGCAGGAGCAGGGAATCGGCATTCTGCTGATCGAACATGACATGAGCGTCGTGATGACCATTTCCGATCATGTCATCGTTCTTGATCATGGCTCATTGATCGCCGACGACGATCCCGCTGGCGTCCGCTGCGATCCGGCGGTCATCCGGGCCTATCTCGGCACGGCGGAGGACGAGGATCTGCCGACCGAGGTCGCGGCGGACCTGAACCGGACCGCCGCCGGAGGGAGGTCCTGATGCTGACAATCCGCGACCTTCGATCGGGATATGGCCATATCGAAGCGCTGCACGGCATCGATATGGAGGTGTCCGAGGGCCAGATCGTGACGCTGATCGGAGCCAATGGCGCCGGCAAGACCACGCTGCTCATGACGATTTGCGGCAGCCCCCGAGCGCGGACAGGCCGGATCGTTCTGAACGACCGCGACATCACACGGATGCCGACCCATGAAATCGTCCGCCTGGGTTTGGCCCACGCGCCGGAGGGCCGGCACATCTTCGCGCGCATGACGGTGTTCGAAAACTTGCAGATGGGCGCGGTGACGACGCCGCCGCGTTACTTTGCCGGGGATCTTGAAAGGGTCCTGACGCTGTTCCCGCGTCTGCATGAACGACTGGACCAGCGGGGCGGCACCCTGTCGGGCGGCGAGCAGCAGATGCTTGCCATCGGCCGCGCCCTGATGAGCCGTCCGCGCCTTTTGATGCTGGACGAACCGTCCCTCGGTCTGGCGCCGCTGGTGGTCCGCCAGATTTTTCAAATCATCCGCGAGATCAATCGGGAACAGGGCGTGACCGTCTTTCTGGTGGAACAGAATGCCTACCACGCGCTGAAACTGGCACACCGCGGCTATGTCATGGTGAACGGCTGCATCACGCTGAGCGGCACCGGCGAGGCCCTTCTGGCCGACCCTGCCGTTCGTGCAGCCTATCTGGAAGGTTGCACGCCGACCGGGGACGCGGCGGCCACGGGGGCGGAACAGGACAATGTGACCGGCGATCGGAGCCGGCATCCGACAGGGGTCGGCCCGTCGGTCGCCGCCAGGGCGTCGGCAACCGGATTCTCGCAGCGGGACAGGGGATAGGACCAGGCGGCAATGAGGATGACTCATCGGCGCCTGGCTCCCGGACTGGGGCCGCCAGGAGCCGCAAGGGTCAAGACCCGGCGGTTTCGGAGGCCCCTTCTGACGGCCACATGAGACCGTTGCGCCGATCGGTTTCGATCATCAGCGCGGTCCGGCATCAGAGGTGAAAGGACGAGGGGGGAATGGGTGGATTTCAGTCATTGTTCGGCACCTCGCCGGCGGTCTTCATCGGCATTACGCTGGTTTTTATGGGGGGATGCGCGGCCATGACCGGTCAGGCCCTGGCCAGGACATGGCGACCCGCGGGGCAGATACCTCTCTATTGCCTGCTTCTGGGATGTGCCGACCGTTTCCTGACTTATGCCCTGTTTCAGGGACGGCTGCTGCTGTGGTCGGGATACGGCATCGATACCCTGCTGCTGATGGGAATCGCCCTCTTGGCTTTCAAAGCGACCCGGGCGCGCCAGATGGAGACCCAATATCCCTGGCTGTGCAAACGCACAGGCTGGCTGACCTGGGCACCCCGCATCGAAGGGGAAGAACCCTGACCCATGTCGGCGCGACACCGCAGAAGGGGGCAGATCGTTCATTTCTTTTTTTCAAGCTGTGCGGTCATTTTTTGAGGGAGATCCGTTGATGAGAGGGAATCTTTTCATTCTGCTCGGCGTTCTTGCAATGCCCTTCGCCCCGGTGGCTGCGAAAGCAGACATCGTGATCGGCGTTGCCGGCCCGATGACCGGCTCCGAGGCCCAGTTCGGCGAACAATTCCGCCACGGAGCCGGCAAGGCGGTCGAGGATATCAACGCCAAAGGCGGCGTCCTCGGCCAGAAGCTGTCGCTGATCGTCGGCGACGACGCATGCGATCCCAAACAGGCCGTCAGCGTCGCCAACGACTTCGTCTCGAAAAAGGCTGTCTTCGTTGCGGGACATTTTTGCTCCAGCTCCTCGATCCCCGCCTCCGAAGTCTATGCCGAAGCCAACGTCGTGCAGATTTCGCCCGGTTCAACCAACCCGGTTCTGACCGAACGCAATCTCACGAATATTTTCCGGGTCTGCGGCCGAGACGATGCGCAGGGTCCGACTGCCGCGAAATATCTGACGGAGCATTTCAAGGGTCGGAACATCGCCATCGCGCACGACAAATCGACCTACGGCAAGGGCCTTGCGGATCAGTTCCAGACGGCGTTTCACGGCCTTGGCGGAAAGGAGGTCCTCTACGAGGCCGTTACCGCGGGCGAAAAGGACTACAGTCCCCTGGTCTCCAAGTTGAAAGAGGCCAAGGCCGACATCCTTTATTTCGGTGGATACAAGACTGAGGCAGGCCTGATCGTACGGCAGCTCCGCGACCAGGGGCTGAAGACACTTCTTGTCGGGGGTGATTCGCTGGTCACTGAGGAATTCTGGGCGATCACCGGCAATGCCGGCGAAGGAACTCTGATGACATTCGGTCCCGACGCCCGCCTCGATCCCGCCAACGCCGGGCTCGTCAAATTCTTCCGCGATCAGAATTATGAACCGGAAGCCTATACCCTCTACACCTACGCCGCGATCCAGGCCTGGGCACAGGCCGCCCAGAAGGCCGGCTCGGTGGATGGAACCAAGGTGTCCGCCGCTCTGAAGTCAGAAAAGTTCGACACGGTTCTGGGCAAGATCGGATTCGACGCCAAGGGCGACATCACGGCCCCCGGTTATGTTTTCTATGTGTGGAAAGACGGAAAATACCACACCGTCCACGACTGATACTGACCGGCGCCGATCGGAACTGGTCGGCGCCGGTTGATATCGCGGATGCGATCCTTCGCGCGGGTGAGGCTCTTCGGTGCGAGACCGAGTTTGCCGCCCGCCAGCAGGCGATGACCGAGGAACTGACGTTCCTCGACATAGGCGGCGGCGCTTTTCTGTCGGTTAACTTTGAGTTGGAGCTTGCCTTCCAGGAAGGCCGTCACCGAGGCCATTACCCGTTCTCCCGCCTTCCGGGACCGCACATAGATATTGCCGTCGTCGGCATAGCGGCAGAAGTGGTGGCCCCGCTTCTCCAGTTCCTTGTCGAAGTCATCGAGCAGAAGATTGGCGAGAATCGGCGACAGTGGGCCGCCCTGTGGGGTGCCTTCGTGTCGTTCGATACAAACGCCATGGCTCATCATGCCGGCTTGCAGGAAGCGTCGGATGATGCGCAGCAGCGGCTCCAGGATTTGCAAGATCGCTTGCTGGACGGGGCGGTCGACGACCGTGGGGATGCCCAATTGCCGCACCCCTTTGCCTCCCGGCTTGGGGATTTCCACCCCGCGCACGGACTGCGGTCGATAGCTGCCGTCGAGCAGCGAGACAATCAGCCTTTCACGGTTGTCGGCGACCCACGGCCGCAGGTCGGCGACGGTCATCCCGTCTACCCCCGGCGCGCCGCCGTTCGCCTTCACCCGTTTGTAGGCTTGGTTCAGGTTCGCCGACCCTCGGGCGCCGCCGGATTTACTTGTGCGCGTGTCAGTTTGGCTATCGGGCGTCCCCGTCCATAGCCGGGTTACCCCACCGCACCGGCCTTATATCCGGTTTCCGTTCGTCGGCTCCGAGTTTGGCCGCCGGCCTCCTTCCCACCCCGCCTCACGGCGACGCGAGTTGCCTTTGGCTCGCGGTTCCGGCCAATCGGCCCGCAGAGGACTTGCACCTCCAAGATCAGCGCCATGCCTGGCGCACCACGAAAAAACCGCCGGGCATAGCGCCCGGCGGCCAAGTCGCGGTCAAGGGGCGTTCGTCAATGGACCGCCGCCCCTTCCGCCCCCAAACCGGTTTCCGATCGCAGTTGCTGCGCCTCGAAGGCCTCACGCTCAACACGGGCGGATTCGCTGCGGTCCAGGACGGAGAACAGCCAGGTCGCGGCGAATGCCAGCGGCATCGAAAAGATCGCCGGATATTTGAGCGGGAAAATGGCGGTCGGATAGTGGAAGACATCCACCCACACGGTCGGCCCGAGCACGGTCATGATCACCGCCGCAGCCAGTCCGATGAAGCCGCCTGTCACCGCCCCCCGGGTCGTCAGCCCCTTCCAGAACATCGACATGATCAGCACCGGAAAATTCGTGCTGGCGGCGATGGCGAACGTGAGACCGACCATGTAGGCGACATTCTGCTTTTCGAAGATGATCCCCAGGATCACGGCGACCACGCCGAGCCCCAGGCTGGCCACCTTCGACACCACGACCTCATGCTGCTCGTTGGTCCGCCCGCGGAAGAAGACATTCGCATAAAGATCGTGCGAGATGGCGGACGCGCCGGCCAGCGTCAACCCGGACACCACGGCCAGAATGGTCGCGAAGGCCACGGCCGAGATGAATCCCAGGAACAGGTCCCCGCCCACGGCATGGGCCAGATGGACCGCCGCCATATTGGCCCCGCCTCTCAGGGCTTTCCCGGTCGCATCCAGATATTCGGCATGCCCGCCGACCAGAACGATGGCACCGAAGCCGATGATGAACGTCAGAATGTAGAAGTAGCCGATGAAACTGGTGGCGTAAAACACCGACTTCCGGGCCGCCCGGGCATCGGGGACGGTAAAGAAGCGCATCAGGATATGAGGCAGCCCGGCGGTCCCGAACATCAGGGCCATGGCGAGCGAAATGGCCTCGACCGGGTTCGTGACCAGCGTGCCGGGGCTCATGATCGCCTGATGCTTGGGATGCACTTCGACGGCCTTGGCAAAGAGGGCTTCAAAACTGAACCCGAATTTGAACAGCACCGCGAGCGCGATGAAGGTCGCCCCGGACAGCAGCAGGCAGGCCTTGATGATCTGCACCCAGGTGGTGGCTTTCATACCGCCGAAGGTGACATAGATGATCATCAGAACGCCGACGATGATCACGGCGTAAAGGTAATCGAGACCGAACAACAGCTTGATGAGCTGTCCGGCGCCGACCATCTGGCCGATCAGATAAAAGACGACGACCACCAGGGCCCCGGTCGCGGCGAAACTGCGGACGGGGGTCTGCTGAAGGCGATAGGACGCGACGTCGGCAAAGGTGTATTTCCCAAGATTGCGCAGTCTTTCGGCGACCAGAAACAGAATGATCGGCCAGCCGACCAGCCAGCCCACCGAATAGATCAGGCCATCAAATCCGGATCCGTAGACCAGGGCTGAAATCCCGAGGAACGACGCCGCCGACATGTAATCCCCGGCGATCGCCAGACCGTTCTGGAAACCGGTGATTCCCCCGCCGGCGGCATAAAAATCCGATGCCGAGCGGGTATGTTTGGCGGCCCAGTAGGTGATAGCCAGCGTCAGCCCGACGAACAGGACGAACATGACGATGGCATGCCAATTCGTCGCCTGTTGTTGCGTCTGGCCCATATCTCCGGCGGCCATGGCCATTGTCGGGAGAAGCGTGAGGACGGCTCCCCCGACCGCTGCGATCAATGCGTTCCGGTGGTCGTTCATTTGGTTCCCTCGATCAGATCCCGGGTAAGCTCATCGAACTCGCCGTTCGCGCGGTAAACGTAAATTCCGGTCAGGACGATGGCGCTCAGGATGACGCCGACACCGATCGGCAATCCGATCGTTGTCACCGTACCGGCCGAAAGGGGTGTGGCCAGGAACTGGGGATCAAAGGCGATGAGAAGAATGAAACCGTAATAAATAACCAGGATCAGTGCCGACAAGGACCAAGCCAGGCCGGAACGTTTACTGACCAGTTCGGCGTATTTCGGATTACTTTTTATTTTCTCAGACAGCAGTTGATTGGACATGGACCGCTCCTTCTTCAACGTCTTCCTGGTTCTTGGGGAGGATAGCCATGACGGCTGTCCCTCGTTGTTTTTGGGGCGCCTCGCCTTGTAAAAACCAAGCCAGTTACTTCACCACCAAGAGAGCACCCTTTTCCTCCCACGACCGGCAAATCTTCGTCGATTCGCTCAATGCGGAAAGATTATTGTTTTGATTAAGGATAGTCTGTCATATTCCTTCCGTCAACAGTACTAATCCATTCTACCCGTGGCACTGTCAGGGGTTAAAACTCGCAAAAATCCGCCATTTTCACAGTTATTATTGCATTACACTCCCAAAAGTTATGGATATCACTACAGGCATAAATGTTTTAGGGATTTTCGCCGGAAACATTACCGCAATTATCAACCCTGGATTGATGCAACTTATATTGAGATCCAGCCATCTATCCGCAAGAAGTTTTGCTGTTTTACAACTCTTGGTCATAATCACGCTTGGGAAGCGCCCCTCTTTCCTCACTTCGGCGCTCGGGTTATGGTGGCGGAATCATGACGGAAGACATCGCCTCTTTCGCGCGCCTCGACAGTTTTCCCTACCGTCACCGGCTGGGAGAGGTCATGGCCCGCCCGCTGGTCACGGGCACGGAGGAGATGACCGCGGCAGCAGCGTGCGACCTGATGGCAGGCACCGGCGTCGGATCGGTCGTCATCGTCGATTCCGCGGGAAGCGCGGTCGGAATTGTCACGGAACGCGATATCTTACGGGCACTGTCCCGCGTTCGCGCCGGTGTCCTCGACATCCCCCTTTCGGAACTGATGTCCGGACCCGTCGAATGCGTCCCGGCGACAGGCTATCTGTCATTGGCGATCGCCCGGATGACACGGTCGGGGAAACGCCATCTGGTGGTGGTCGATGAGGATGGCAGGCCGGCCGGGATCGTGTCGGCGCGCTCCCTGCTGAAGTTGCGTTCCGGCGAAGCTCTGATGATCGGCGACGATGTTTCGCACGCCCAGAGCGCCGGCGACCTGGCGCGGTCGAGAGCCGCCCTTCCAGCCCTGGCCGGGGCCTTGCTCGCCGACGGCGTCGCGGGAAGAGACGTCGCCTCCGTGATCAGTTCGGTCCTCAGGGACATGACCGCCCGCGCCGCCGAGATCGCCCAGCAGACCATGGCGGCCGACGGCTGGGGCACGGCGCCGGCGCGCTTCGCCTTGCTCGTCCTGGGATCGGGCGGACGGGGGGAAAGCCTTCTGGCGTTCGATCAGGACAACGCGCTGGTGCATGAAGGAACGGCCACGGACGACGTCTGGTTTGCGGAATTCGGCCGACGCCTGAACATGACCCTGGCCGAAGCCGGCATCCCGCTCTGCGAGGGCGACGTGATGGTCCGCAATCCCTTCTGGCGCCGGACAATGGGCGGCTGGGAGGAGGAAATCCGCCATTGGGTTTTCGAGCCCAGGATGCAGACCGTTATGAATGTCGACATTTTTTTTGATTTTGTGCCGGTTCTTGGCGACACCGCGATGGCCGGCCGGCTCAAGGACTATGCCATCGGAACGGCGTCGACATCGGCCTTTTTTGTCCAGTTCCTGGCCTTGAACGTGGCCCAGATGGAGATCCCGCTTGGCATTTTCGGTGAATTCATCACCACCCATGGACGCCTCAACGCCAAAAAATACGGACTCCTGCCATTGGTGTCGGCAGCCAGGGCCCGCGCCGTCAAGGCGGGGATCCGGACCCCCTCGACCGCCGGGCGCTACAGCGCTCTGCAGGAGGCCGGGCTGCTGCACAGGGACGATCTCGCCAGCCTGCTGGACTGCCACGAGACTCTGCTCCGCGCGATGCTGGAGCAACAACTGGCGGATCTTGCCGCCGGATTGCCCCCATCCGCCAGGATCGAACCCAGGGCCTTGCCCCGGGCGGGGCAGCGGCGGTTAAAGGCCGCTTTCAAAAGAATCCGCGCATTGAAAGCGGTGATCGGCGCATGACCGTCGTCAGATGACGAAGCCCCTGGATTCCGCCGACGTTGTTCGTCGGACAAAAACAGATCATCACAAAAGAAATCCACAAATTTCATCAGGATGTCTTGTTTGCATGCCGATTGACGGCAACAAATTCTCCTGATTACCATCACCAGGAATTTTCTTTCGGCGGATTTCATGGACGATTTTTTTATCACAACCGAAAAGGACAAGATCAATCTTGCCCTGGTCCATCGCTTTCTTTCCGAGCAATCGGGCTGGGCAAAGGGTATTTCCTTTGCCACGGTCAAGCGGTCCATTGACCATTCCCTGTGTTTCACCGGCCTGCTGGGCAACCGCCAGATCGCCTTCGCGCGCGTGATCACGGATCGGACAACCTTCGCCAACCTGGTCGATGTTTTCGTGCTGCCGCCCTACCGGGGCCAGGGGTACGGAAAACGCCTCATCCAGGCCGTCCTGTCACATCCGGACCTCCAGGGCCTTCGCCGGTTCACCCTGGCGACCAGCGACGCCCACGGCCTCTATGCCCGCTTCGGATTCGCGCCACCCGCCCGTCCGGACACCTTGATGGAACAATACCGACCGGACATTTATGGTCGCCCGCGCTGATCGGTTCCGATCAGCGC
>WASQ01000113.1 GCA_009712185.1 Telmatospirillum sp.
CCCCCTCTCCTTCCCCCTCTCCCTCTCCCTCTCCCTCTCCCACGGCATCCGCCGCGGCAACGTCCCTCTCCCTGCCGGCCGACCTGTCGCTTGCGCTCGACATCGGTGCCGAAGTGGCGGTGTTCCGGGGCGGGCTCGTGCGCGGCGCCCACCTCAATGCGATCCTGGCCAATGGCGAGGCGACGGTGAATCAGGTCAGCGTGTCGCTGCCCGGCGACACCGACATCAATCTGTTCGGCGTCCTGGCCGGCGGCGCGGACGGCCTGGTTTTCGAAGGCTCCTTCGAGGCCGCCAGCGACAATCCCCGGGGCCTGCTCGACTGGCTGAAAGTCCCCACCGCCTCCGTTCCGGCCGACCGGCTGCATGCCGCCCGGCTGGCCGGCAAGATCACAATTCGTCCGGAGGAGATTTCCCTCGACGGTGCCCAGTTGCGTCTCGACGGGACCCGGATCGATGCCGCGGTGACCGTGCGTCCGGGGCCCCGTCCGGCCATCGGGATCAACGTTGCGGTCGATACGCTCAATCTCGACGCCTACTGGCCGGCGGCCGCACCGACGCCGTCGGCGGCGTCGGATCCCGGGTCCGTCCCCGCCTCGAAGAGTGCCGGGGCAGCACCTGAGCCCGCAGGATCCGGAGGCGGCGCGCCCTCCGTGGGGCCGTGGTTGCCGGGTCTGCTGGCCGGCATCGACGCCAATATCAAGGGCCGGCTGGCGCAACTGTCCGTTCATGGCCTCACCGCCCAGACCGTGGTCCTGGACGGATCCTGGCAGGATGGGGCGCTGACGCTCCGCGAGGCGTCGGTCGCCGATCTTGCCGGGGCCAGTCTTTCGGTCGAAGGGACCGTCGACGGTCTTGCAACCGATATCCCTGCCGCCCGGGGGATCCGGTTCCATCTGGGAACCCGTCAGGCCGGGCGTCTGCTCCGGCAGGCGGGGATCGCTCCGGCGTTCGACCTGGATCGTCCGGTGGCGGACCGTGCTGCGGCGGACCGTCTGGGACCGGTGGCGATCGATGCGACATTGACGGGGCCTGCGGACGCGCTTGCCATCGACGGCACCCTGACCGGGGGCGGCGCCACCGCCACCGTCGCGGGGCGGATCGCCGGCATTCCCGCAGCACCGGCGCTTGATCTGCATATCGGGCTGCGCCATCCCTCGACATCGCAGCTTTTGCGCCTGTTGGCCCCCGACTACCGGCCGGCCGGCGCCATCGGGGCATTCCAGGCGACGGCGCAACTGTCCGGCGGGTCGGGCGACTGGAGGATCGATGACGCCGACATCAAGGCCGGGCCGACGGTCATCGAGGGGCGGGCCAGAATATCCCAGAGTGACGGTCGGCCGCATTTCGAGGCGACGCTGACCGGCGGCGATGTCGCGATCGATCCCTTTCTGCCGTCGTCTGCCGGCGCCAAGGGGGACGGACTGGTGGTGCCCTCGCGGACCGAGACCCCGCATCAAGGGCTGCCGGTCTATGCGACGGACAAGGTGTCGGCGGCGCCGCGGACCGCCGTGGCGACCGGCGCCATTCCGGACCGCTGGTCGCGCGATCCCCTGGATCTTGGTGTCCTTAACGGCTGGGACGGCACCCTTACGGTCTCGGCCCGATCGATCAGCTATCGCCATACCCGGCTTTCGGGGGTTCACGCCGGCCTCTCGGTTCAGGCAGGCGCCCTGGCGCTCAGCGATCTGTCCGCCGGTCTCTATGGCGGGGCCCTGAAGGCGGACGGGCGGCTGGGGGCCGACGGCGCCGCCGCCCTGCATCTGGCCCTGACCGACGGGCAGGTGGCGGAGGCGCTTCCCGGTGTCGCCGATCTTGACCTCGCCGAAGGTGGAATGGCGGCGGAGCTGTCGCTGTCCACCAGCGGGCAGTCGGTCGCCGAATGGATCGGGCGTCTGGGAGGAACCGGCCGGCTTTCGGTGGGCAATGGCGTGGTGAGAGGCTTCGACCTGAAAGCGGTGGACGACCGCCTGCGGACCATCGACGGACCGACCGGCCTGCTGGCCCTGATCCAGGCCGGCCTCAATGGCGGCAAGACGCGGTTCGACCATCTCAGCGGCAGTTTCCACATTCAGAACGGGATGATCTCCACCGACGATCTGGAGATGGTCGCCGATGGCGGGCGGGCCCATGCCTCGGCGGCGGTCAATCTGCCGGCCTATGTGATGGACGGCCGCATCGATCTGCGATTGGCCGGCGCGCCTTCCGCGCCGCCGCTGGTCATGCGGATCTCGGGCCCGATCGACCGGCCGCGCCGGATCCTCGACGTCAACGAGATCCAGCAGTGGCTGGTCGGGCGCGTCAAGGCGCGGATCAAGGATGTCGTGAAGGGGATGCTGCGGTAGGAGCCCTGTCCGGGTAAGCCTCCGGACATTTTTCCCTCGCCCGCGAGCGGGAG
>WASQ01000016.1:0-13706 GCA_009712185.1 Telmatospirillum sp.
CCCCCCGCCCGGCGCCACCGCGGCGGCGCGGGAGGCGTTCGACGGCGTCCGCCGGACGCGCCTGCCCATGAAAGACAGCCCGGCGGCCCGCGCCATCAATGTCGGGAGCCTCCCCGAGACGGAGCGGGACTCGTGGCACTGACCGGTTCCCTGGTCGTTGGTCCCGACCGCAACGGACGCGTGGTCCGGATCGTGGACGGGCGGGTCGCCACCGTCTGTCCGGAGGACGCGGATCGCCTTGCCTGCCCCGACGGTGAGATCGCGCCCGGCCGGGTCTGCGCCCACACGCATCTTTACAGTGGTCTCGTCCCTTACGGAATGCCGCCGGCCGTCCCGGCCCCGACCCGTTTTCCCGAGATCCTGGACCGCGTCTGGTGGCGCCTGGACCGGGCAATCGACGCCGACATTCTGACCGCGGCCGCCGATGACTACATTGCCCGCGCGCTGATGGCGGGCACCACCGCGATCGTCGACCATCACGAATCTCCGGCTCTCATCGAAGGATCCCTGTCCATCCTGTCGGCGGCCTGCCACCGCCTGGGGATCCGCGCCCTGCTGTGCTATGGCGCCACCGAACGCAACGGCGGACGCCGGGAGGCCGAGCGCGGACTGGCGGAATGCGCCTCGGTCCCCGCGACGGATCTGGTCCGGCCCCTGATCGGATTGCACGCCGGTTTCACGGTGTCCGACGCCACCGTGATCGCGGCCGGAGACATGGCCCGCGGCACAGGAATGCCCCTGCATATCCATGTGGCGGAGGACGAATGCGACGTCGCCGACGCCCGCCGGCGCGGATATGGAGGACCGATCGAGCGTCTGGCCGACCTTGGCGCACTGGTTCCGGGATCGGTCCTCGCCCATGGCGTCCATCTTGACGCCGATCAGGTCCGCAGGGCCGGCGCCGCGGGGTGCTGGCTGGTTCACAATCCGCGATCCAACGAGGGAAACAAGGTGGGATATGCGGCCGCCCTGTCGGAGGGAACGCGCGTGGCGCTGGGGACCGATGGATGGGACCCCGATATGACGCAGGAGGAGGCGGCGCTGCGACGTCTGGGGCGCCTCCACGGCGATACGGGGATCGAAGGCCGCCTGGCCGCCGGCGCGCGCCTTGTGGCCGACCGGTTCGGCACCCCGCCGGATCCGCTGGCGCCGGGGGCGCTGGGCGATCTGATCGTCTGCCGCGACGGCGAGGTCCGGCATGTCGTCGTCGGCGGCCGCCCTCTGGTGATCGACGCCACTTTGACGGTGGCCTCCCGGGCGGAGATCGAAACGAACGCGCGCCGGGAGGCGAACCGACTCTGGCTGCGCATGGCTGCTTTATGAATAACCGCGAAATCTAAAGGGAAGGGATCTGATTATGGCACGTCTAGGGCTCGAACGGGCGGTGGTCGACGCCGAGGTTTATGGTCGTACCGTCGCACGCTTCCGCGACGCCGGAGTGCTTTTGCCGACGATCGGCCAGTTGAAATCGCCGGCCACGATGCCGGCCGATATCCGGGCCAGACTGAAGGGCGTGGACCCCGACAGTCCGCATCCGCTGAACCTGTTCCGGGTACACTGGTTCAATGACGAGTCCCGCACGGGGGTTGCCGACATTCCCGGCCATATCGAACTGCCGCCGGCCCTGACGGGCGTCCCGGCGCGGATCGTCCTGGCGCTTGGCAACCGCTTTCCGATGATCCATGCCCACAAGGTCCTGGCCGCTTACGGCTGTCTGGTTCCCCGGGTCGTCACAGGCCAGTTCGACCCGACCCGCCACCGTGCCGTCTGGCCGTCGACCGGAAACTACTGCCGCGGAGGCGTCGCCATTTCGCGCATCCTGGGGTGCCGTGGCGTCGCCGTGCTGCCGGAAAACATGAGCCAGGAGCGGTTTGACTGGCTGGACCGCTGGGTGGCCGAACCGTCGGACATCGTCCGCACGCCGGGATCGGAAAGCAATGTCAAGGAAATCTACGACACCTGCGCCGAACTGGACCGCGATCCCGCCAACATTATTTTCAACCAGTTCTGCGAGTTCGGAAATTACGTGATCCACCGGACCTGCACCGGGGCCGCTCTGGAGACCCTGTTCCGCTCCCTGTCGAAGGATCGGCCGGCCAGCCGGCTCGCCGCTTATGTGTCCGCGTCCGGGTCCGGGGGCACGCTTGCCGCCGGCGATCATCTCAAGAAAGCGCTGGGCGCCCGGATCGTCGCCGTCGAGGCCGCCGAATGCCCGACACTTCTCGCCAACGGCTTTGGCGAACACAACATCCAGGGGATCGGCGACAAGCATGTTCCTTACATCCACAATGTGATGAACACCGATCTGGTGGCGGCGGTCAGCGATCATGACACCGACACCCTGTTCGTCCTGTTCAACACCCCCGAGGGGCGCGCCTATCTGACGGATCGCAAGGGACTTGACCCGGCCCTGGTGGCCCGGCTCGGCAATCTGGGATTGTCCGGACTGTGCAACATGCTGGCGGCGATCAAGACCGCGAAATATCTCGGGCTCGGCGCCGATGACGTGATCCTGTCCGTCGCCACCGATGGCGGAGCGATGTATGGCAGCGAGATCGGCAAGGCCAAGACGAAATATTTCAGCGGCCGTTTCGATACCGTGACGGCCGGCGAGGTCTGGGGCCGGTCGCTGTCCGGTGTCGCCACCGACAATCTGCTGGACCTGACCCACGCCGATCGCCAGAGGATCTTCAACCTGGGATACTTCACCTGGGTGGAACAGCAGGGCGTCGCCCTGGAGGATTTTGCCGCACGGCTTGATCCGGCATTCTGGGACCGTTTGATGGATCTGGTTCCGGCGTGGGACCGGATGATCGGCGACTTCAACGCCGCCAGCGGGGTCCGTCCCTGATCCCGGGGTAAGGATCCGACCAGGCGGCAATGAGATTGCGGACTGAGAGCAAGCGGCGATGAGGATGTCTCATCGCCGCTTGACTGCCCACCGGTCCCGCGAGCGAATACGGTCTTCGTCCGCCGCATAATTTATCGATGGAAAAATAAATAGCCCGCCGTCCTCATACAGGGACTGCCGGTTGTGGCTTTACGCCCTAATTTTGCCCAGGACACACAGAGTCGGAGATCGGACGATCGGTTACTTGCCGAGATTTCCAGGTCTTCGTCTGAAAAATGGACGCGGGGGCGCGAATGTCATCGATCAACCGTACATTAACTGGCCGGGAGCGAACCTTTCCCGAGACCGAGATCATCGTCAGCAAGACCGATCGAAGCAGCCGGCTGACCTATGTCAACGATATCTTCTGCGAGGTTTCCGGCTATAGCGAGGCTGAGGCCCTGGGCAAGGCTCACAATCTCGTCCGCCACCCCGATACGCCCCGCTGCCTCTTCAAACTGATGTGGGACACCATCGGCCGGGGAGAGGAAATCTTCGCCTATCTCAATAATCGCGCCAAGAACGGCGACCATTACTGGGTTCTGGCGCATGTCACTGCCGATCGCGACGACAACGGCCAGATCTCGGGATTCCATTCGAACCGGCGGACGCCGAGACGGGACGCGGTGGAGAAGATCAATCCACTTTATCAGCGCCTTCGCGCGATCGAACACAGCCACGCCGATCCCAAGGACGGCCTTGAAGCCTCCTTCCGGCTTTTCCTGGACATCCTGAATGGGGAGGGAAAGAGCTATGCCGAATTTGTCCTCGGTCTCTAAGGTCCTCCTCTGCGTCAGGACTCTTGTCGGCCTGACACTCGTCCTCGGCCTGGTGTCGGCCCTGACGGGACAGTGGGCCGGGCTGGCCGTTGCCGTCACTCTTCTGGTTCCGTCACTGGTGGCGCTTCCCGCCGCGACCCGCGCCAACCAGAGCGTCGAGAAGGTCGTCGCGGTCTGCGATGCGGCCGCCCGGGGGAAACTCGGCGTGCGCATCCTGGGCATCCGGGGCCATGGCAATGTCGGGCGCATGCAGAAGAATATCAACCGCCTGCTCGACCTGACGGAGGCCTTCTGCCGCGAGGCCCAGGCCGCCACCGAGACGGCCAACCATCGGCAATATTACCGCAAGATCATGACGACCGGCCTGCGCGGAGATTTCGCCCGCTATGCGGACACCATCAACCACTCGCTCGACCTGATGAGCCAGCGGGACGCCGACGCCCTCGCCTTCGCCGAAAAAAATGTCCGCGAGATGGTGACGGAGGTCATCGCCACCACCCGCCACCTTCAGGCCAGCTCGGACCGGCTTGCCGGGACCGCGCAGGACACGCTGCAGCAGGTCGTCACCTCGGCGGCGGCCTCCGAAGAGGCCTCCGTCAATGTCCAGACGGTTGCCAGCGCGGCCGAGGAATTGACCGCCTCTTTCGGGGAAATCAACCGTCAGACAGCCATCGCCACCGACATCTCCACCGAAGCCGTCGGTCTGGCGGAGGACACGGACCGCACGGTGGGTGAACTGGACACGGCCGCCAATCAAATCGGTCAGGTTCTCGACCTGATCCAGGACATTGCCGGCAAGACCAATCTGCTGGCCCTGAATGCGACCATCGAAGCCGCCCGCGCGGGCGAGGCCGGAAAGGGGTTCGCCGTGGTCGCGGGCGAGGTCAAGACCCTCGCCAACCAGACCGCCCGTGCGACCGACGAGATCGCGCGACAGGTCGCGCAGATCCGGACCGCCTCGCAGGACGCCGCCAGCGCGGTCCGGACCATCGCGCAGACCGTCGGGCGGATCCGCGAGACCTCCACCGCCGTCGCCGGCGCTGTCGAGGAGCAGCATGCCGTCACCGCCGAAATTTCGCGCAATGTCGCGGAAGCCGCAGCCGGAACGTCCACCGTCTCCGACATGGTGGGGCGCGTGAAGGAGACGGCGAACAACACCGATGCCGAGGCGCGCGAAATCACCGCCGCCGCCGGTCATATGGCGAAACGGGCCGAAATGCTGCGCCAGCGGGTCGAGGAATTCATCGCCAGCATCCGGCACAGCACCTGACTTGTCCCCCGCCTGGCCCCCGGTCGACCATCAACGATGGCGAACCGGGGGCATTTTTTTGCTTGCGAATCAGGCCCCGGCGGCCGACAGACGCTCAAGCTCGATCTTCGGACAGCGGTCCATGATCACCTCTATGCCGGCGGCCCCGGCCCTCCGGGCGGCCTCGTCATGACGCACGTCAAGTTGCATCCACACCACCCGGGCCTTGATCGCGATCGCCTCATCGACGATCCCGGGCACCGCGTCGGATGCGCGGAAGATGTCCACCATATCAACCGGAAGTCCGATCTCTGCCAGGGATCCCGCGACCGTCTCGCCCAGCAATGTCTGCCCCGCCAGACCCGGGTTGACCGGGATCACCCGGTACCCCTTCCCTTGAAGATAGGTCATGACCTTGTGGCTGGGACGCGTCTCGTTCGCGGAGGCCCCGACCAGGGCGATCGTTTTGACGGAAGACAAAATGCCCCGCAGTTTGGCATCGGAGTAGACAAGGGGTGCGCTCTCGCTCATGACTGATTCCCAAAGTTGGTTTTTCCCTTTGCAATCATGATGCGGGCAATGGGATCCGGTTTCCAGTCTCAAAACGACCCGGAAGGCGAAGGAATATTCGTTATTTTTCTATTTTGTCTCATTAATTTCCCCGAATAGTTGCAACTTCCGATTTCATAAAATAATCCTTCACCGGACGTGCGGGACCTCTTTGACGGAGCCGCCCGGTGGGCTATTGTCGGCCGGCATTCCTTCCGCCCGATCGTCGAAACTCTGACTATCGAAACTGGGGTTCCTGTTGGCTACTGTGGTTGCACAAAATGGCCGTGAACACGCCGGACTCGACTCCTGGCGCCTCGGCCTCCGCGGAAAATCCCTGCTCGCCCTGCTGGTGTCCTGCCTGATCGCCCTGCTGCCGGCGACGTTCATGGGCTGGGAGGCGCTGAAAGGCATCCGTGACGACTTCGGTCTGGCCTATGCCAGAAACCTGAATGATCTCAGCCGCCAGACAATTCTGGCGCCGGTCAGCCGGGAATTGGCATTGTCGCTTCGCCTGGCCGATTCCGAAGTGACCCGGCGCTGGATCCAGGATGAGGCCGACCCGGCCAAACGCTCCCTGTTCCTGGCCGAGGCCGAGGGATATCGGCGGTCATTCCGGGAACATTCCTGGTTTCTGGTCGTTGAGTCCAGCCGCAACCACTATTTCCGTGACGACCGGACAACCGCCGACCGGCCGATCGAGACCCTGAGTCCGGACCAGAAAAAGGATTCCTGGTATTTCGCAACCATGCGCAATACCAACGGTTACAATATCAATGTCGACATCAATGTGCCATTGAACCAGACCAAGGTCTGGTTCAACGTCGTCGTCCGCGATGGGGACCGCAAGATCGGCCTGGCCGGCACCGGCCTCGATCTGTCCCGTTTTCTCGAGACCTTCGTGGTCAGCAATGCCGCCGGCGTGACACCGATGATCATCGACGGCAATGGTGCGATCCAGGCACATCGCGACAAATCGCTGATCGCGCTCAATTCGGCCAGTGGTGGATCGGAGTCCCAAAGGACGGCATTCGACCTTCTCGACACCCCCGAAAGCCGGCAGAGCCTGGCGAGGGCGATGCAAACCGCCGGAGAGGATGTCAGAAGCGACGGAACCGACACCGGACACAGCGAAACCGCCTGGGTCGACATGGACGGCAAACGCCAGCTGGCGGCCGTGAGCTATATTCCGGAGCTGCGGTGGTATGTGCTGACAATCGTCGATCTCAACGCCGCGAGGTTCATCGACACAGGATGGATCGTCCCGGCCATCGTCGCGGTCGGCCTGCTGCTGTTCCTGCTTCTTCTGGGATTCGGGTCCGCGGTCGAAACCCTGGTTCTGGCTCCGCTGCGCCGCCTTCAGCATTCGGCGCAGGCCATGGCGGAAGGCAATTACGACGTCGCCCTGCCGACGCCACGCCGGGATGAAATCGGCGCCCTGACCCGGAGTTTCGGCGTCATGGCCGACCAGATCCGCCAGCATACCGCGGATCTTGAACAGAAAGTGAGGGAGAGGACGCAGGCGTTGGAGACGACGCATCGGCAGATGGCGGAAGCCCACAAGAAACTGGGTGATTCAATCGATTATGCCAGTCTGATCCAGCGGGCGATCCTGCCCGACCGCCAGATGTTACAGTCGCTCGGCCCCCACCATTTCGTATTCTGGCTGCCAAGGGACGTGGTCGGCGGCGATTTCTACGTGTTCCACGAGGAGGGCGACCACTGCCTGCTGGGCATCGTCGACTGCGCCGGACATGGTGTTCCGGGCGCACTGATGACCATGCTGGCGCGTGCTGCCATCGATCACGCGTTGCGCGAGGTCGGACACGATTCTCCCGCCGCGGTTCTGGCCCGGACCGACCGCGCGATGCGCGCCATGATCGAAGACAGCCAGATGGCCCATGTGATCGCAACCAACATGGATGTCGGTCTTGTCTCAATCGACAGGGCGCGGCACCGGATCCTGTTTGCCGGAGCCCGGATATCGCTCTACTGGAGCGACGGGGTCGAGGTGCAGGAGATCAAGGGATCGCGCCGGGCCATCGGCGACCGCAAAGTCGGCGATTATGAGGATCATGATCTGGACCTGCATCCGGATCGCACCTACTGCCTGACGACAGATGGTTTTCTCGATCAGGCGGGCGGCGATCATGGCTACGGGTTCGGGCGAAGCCGGTTCGCCGAGATGCTGCGCGATAATGCCCACCTTCCGCTGACCGAGCAGGGAAAGGCTATCGCGAAAACGCTTGCCGATTACCAGGGCACGCGGCCCCAGCGCGACGACATCACCGTTTTGTCGTTCCGCTTCGATTAAAGTTCATCGTCAAGAGGGCATAATGGAAGCTTCGGACCTCTATTCCTTACGCGAACATTTTACCAGTCAGCGGATCCTGCTCTGTTTCAACGGACCGATTTCGCGCAGCCTGATCGAGGAGATCGGCATTGCCCTCAAGAACTACCTGCATGCGGAACAGGCCAAGCCGTCGGCGGCAACGGACGTTTTCGCCACCTACATCGAGATGAGCCAGAACATCCGGCATTATTCGACGAGCCATGGGTACGGCGATCTTGAGGGGCAGGCCACCGTGGTGATCGGGCGCGACGAAAGCGAGCATTACACCGTCTCGGCCGGCAATGTCGTCGAGACCGCCGATGGAGAGGCTTTGATCGGGCGAATCGACGCCCTGGCGCTTCTCGACAAGGCCCAGCTCAAGGCCGCCTACAAAGAGCAGCTCCGCAAACCCCGCGAACCGGGCACCGGCGGCGGCGCCGGTCTGGGACTACTCGACATCTCCCGCCGATCGAGCGCCCCGCTGGTGGCACGCCTGACCAGGCTTGCCGACGAACGCGCTTTCTTCAGCCTGCATGCGACCATCTGAGCGAAGTAATGACAATGACGACCGAAGATCTGAACATTCCCGGCAGCCAGTCCACCCCCCGCATCCTCACCGACTGGCGGGCGGGCACTCTTCTCATGCAGGGGGATTCCTATCCGGAGAACACCTTCGAACTGTTCGGGCCGGTCATAGCCTGGGTCGAAACCTATCTGGAAAAGGGAGAGGCGCCGCTGACGCTCGATCTCAGCCTGATCTATCTCAACACCAGCAGCATCAAGGCGGTCATGGATATCTTCGATATTCTGGAGGCCGCCCATGGTCGGGGACGAAACGTGGCCGTGAACTGGTACTACGACAGTCGCAATGAGCGGGTTGCCGAGCTGGCCGAGGAATTCAAGGAGGACTGCACCTTCCCCTTCTCCATTTTGCCTCAAAAAGACTGACAAAAATCAACCTCAAATAGATACAACCAAAAATATGCCGGGGACCGTCACCTCCCGTGTCCCTGGCAACGCAAACAAGGTATAAGATCTTGGGTATCATGATTCGCGAGCGGCGACATCTCGACGACCTTATCGAAGATCTTCTGCGGGATCCGCAATATGCGGGGCATCCGTTGCGAAGCGCCTTGTCTCAATTGTGGGAACAAAGCCGGACGCAACTCGACCGTCTGGAGCGGCTGACGCATATTTCCGACGGCTTCCAGCGGATGGCGCTCGATCAGAAGTCCTCGCTGGAGGACCGATACAACCGGCAACTGCGAAAACTGGAACGGGCGGCACGCATTTCCGACCGCTACCAGGATATGATGCGCGATCTCAATGTCGCCTTGAGAGAGGCCTCGACCCACGACCACCTGACCGGACTTGCCAACCGCCGGATGCTGGTGGAACGCCTGAAGGCGGAAACGCAGCGGGCCGAACGGCAGGGGCATCGCTACAGTCTCGCCATGCTGGACGTCGACCATTTCAAGCAGGTCAACGATGTCTACGGCCACGATGCGGGAGACCGGGTTCTGGTCGAGGTCGCAAAGGCCATGCAGGCCGGTCTGCGCGAATATGACCTGTGCGGACGCTGGGGAGGCGAGGAATTCGTCATTCTGCTGCCGCAGACGCCCAGCCCGGACGCCCTTTCGGTCCTGGAGAGGATCGGGCTGTCGATCCGAAACCTGCGCGCCCCGGACGGATTACCCAGAATCAGCGTGACCGTCAGCATCGGTATCGCCACCTATCAGCCCGGCGAAACGTTCTCGGATACCATCACCCGCGCCGACGAGGCGCTGCTTGCCGCCAAACGGGCCGGCCGTGACTGCTGCCAGTTGGCTCCCGACCTTCCATTGGCACCGTCGGCCGCCGGTCGCGCGATCTGACGCCCATCCGTGCTGACCGGAACGTTCTCACGCCGGCATCAGACGTCGGGCTCGACCGGCAGGCTGACGACAAAAGTGGCACCCGCAGGCACGGTTTCGTCCAGAAAGATCTTCCCGCCATGCTTATTGACGATGATGTTGCGGCAGATCGCCAATCCCTGGCCCGTCCCCTTCCCCACCTCCTTGGTTGTGAAGAACGGATCGAAGATGTGCTCCCGGATCGCCTCCGGAACGCCGGGGCCGTTGTCGGCCACGCGGATCTCCACACTGTCGCCGGCCAAACGTGTCGAAATGCGGATCGTTCCCCGCTCTGCCGGTTTCGCCGATCCAATGGCATGGGCGGCGTTGACGATAAGATTGAGCAACACCTGATTGATGTCGGACTGGAAACAGGTGACCGTGGGCAGATCCGGGGCAAGATCTGTCTCGACAACCGCCACCAGCTTCCATTCGTTCCGGGAGACGGTGATCGTGTTCTCAATCGCATGATTGATATCGGCGGCAATCTTGCTGGTCGTCCCTGGATGTGAGAACTCCTTCATCGACCGCACGATCTGGGAAACCCGGTCGATTCCCTCAAGCGAATCCGAGATCGACTGGGGCAATTCCGCCAACAGAAAAGGCATCTCCCCGTCCCCCAGAAGCTCGTCCGCGTCGTTTGCGCGATGGGTATCGGCCAACAGCGTTTTCAAGCTGACGATGGTCTGGGCCAGTTGATTGAGGGAACTGCGCGCAAATTGCAGATTGTCGCCCACATATTGGATCGGCGTATTGATCTCATGGGCGATACCGGCGGCCAACTGCCCGACGCTGGCTAGTCTCGACGCCTGGAACGCTTCCCGCTGGGCTTCTTTCAAAGCATCGATGCTGCGGAAGGATAGAACGGCGATCGACCGCCGGTCGCCCTGCTCAAGGGGCGAGACCGCGTAAGCCACGGAGACCCGTCGGCCGGATTCGGTGACGAACAGGGCGTCCTCATCGATGATCGTACGCCCATTGTCGATGACGTCGCGGAACGGACTGTCGCAGAACGGGACGCTTCTGGTGTCCAGTTGCAGGCGCAGAACGTCGTCCAGTTCACGCTCCACAAGCGCATCGGTTTCGAGCCAGCGATAGGCCGATTTATTGGCGAACACAATGATGCCATTCGACTCGATCAGCAGGACGCCTTCGAAAAGGCTGGCGGTGATTGCCAGAAGACGGGCCTGGCTCTCCCGCAGGGCACGATCGATTCGAGCCCGCTTTTCCATCTCGTCGGATAGGCTGCGCGTCCGTTCGGACACCTGACGCTCAAGCTCCCGCTGTTGATCCGCCAGACTGTTCTCATATTGCTTGCGCAACGATATATCGCGAAAAACAAGGACGGCGCCGTCGAAGCTGTCGTTTTTATTGATCGGAGCCAGGACATATTCGGCAATGAAGGGCATGCCGTCCGAACGCAGGAACGCGGCTTCCCGCGTTTCCCCGGGGTCGCCATCCAAAGGGTCTCCGGGAAGACGGCCATCACCGTCGAGCCCTTTGAGAACCTGACGATAATTCACACCAAGGAGCATATCGGAGGTAACACCAAGCATGCGGCACGCGGCATGGTTGGCGAATGTCACCGTTTCCGCCGTGTCGATGCCAATAATGCCATCCCCGGCGGAGTCCAGAATCCTTTTATAGCGCTGCTTCAGCGCCTCGATTTCCTCTTCCCGCCGCTTCAGCTCCGTGACATCGGCGTGGGTCGCGACGATGCCACCGTCGCGGGTCCGATATTCCTTGGCAACGGTCCAGCGGCCGTCGGCCAGTTTGTGGAGAAAACCGGTTCCATCGGCACGACGATGTTCGGCAATCCGATTGGCGAGAAAGACATCCGGATCCACCCCGCCGTAATCATAAAGACCAGCCCGGGCCATATCCCGAGCCATTTCCGCAAACGTCCGGCCGACCGCCACTATTTTATTCTGTCCCGGTAGTATTTCCCGGTATCGGCTGTTGTACATCAATAACCGATCGTCTTTATCATAGAGCGCAAAACGTTCGGTCATTGCCTCGATGGCATCGGCCAGCAGACGCTCGGCTTTCTGAGCCCTTTCCTCAGTCGCCAATTCGCCTTCGATAGTGGCACGAATGCACTCTATTGTTGCCCGGATATCAGCATTTTGCGTCATCATGCCTTCGATGCCGCGCGCCAACGAGCCGCCGACGCCGAAATGGGCCGCCAGACGCCGCGTCATCTCAGATCGGAGGCGGTTCAGGATATTGATGCGATTGATCTGCCGGCGTGTAAAATAATTACAAAATGATGCGTAATGAACTGGAAAATTATCGATAAATTCGTCAGAGAAAGTACCCTCTGAATCGTCAAAAAAAACGATGGCCGTCAGCGTTTGATTGATGCTGATCCCCAGCAGTTCGCCAAACGTCGAAAAACCGGCGGTCGGGATCTGCCAGACGCCGGTCAGTTGATCCAGGGCGCCCGCATTGTTCAATCTCCGCAGGATACAGTCATTCAACACCGCGGCGAGTGCGGGCGGCTTTCCATCAAGAAAGGAAGAGATATCGAGGCGGGTCTGCTCCGCGAAGTCGGTGGCCTCCACCAGATGGAGCTCGTCGCCCGGGCTCACGTCGCAGAAAAAGGTGACGTCGCCGGACGTCCGGTCGATCGACGCCACCGACCGCACGAACAGTTCGTCGTCGAGATCGATACCGAACGAGTATCCGGCCAACCGTTCCATGACCGCATCCCGGGGAACCCCGAGACCCTGCGTGAGGGCATCGATGAAGGGAATCACCGCGCCGGTTTCCGGATCCAGCACCGTGGAGACCGTCCGCCGGTCCGGATCGGCATCGACGATCACATACGACGTTCCGGTTTTGCGGAAATTCTGGCTTTTGAGGACCCCGAATCGCCGCCCCGGCGCAAGTTTGACAAAGATAAGAACAGCGTGGTCCTGCAAAACCCGGCCGCTGTCGAAAAGATAGGTGTTAAGGAAATCCGGCCTGCCGCCGGCGGATCCGCCAACGAAGAGGCAAGGGAACCGCCTGCTTCTGTAGACGGCCTCCATCAGGTGGTTTTCGCAGGCGGACAACCCGTCGATAAAAGTCAACGCAAGCGTGGTGCGGGCGTCGAGCCTGAAGCCGGGTGTGACCGTGGCAAGCGCATCGGCGATGCGACCGACGCGTTCCTCATGGGACAGCGTGGGAGCGGTCCGGCGCAGATCCCCGTTATGAAGCGGCACCGCATGGATCGTCGCCGCCGCCAGGAGGTCCGGAGAGAAAATCTGCACGACCACCGAGAGCCAGCGGTCTCCTGTCGGTTTATAAAGCGGTTGTGACGCGCCGGAAGAACAAAGCTCTCCCGCCGTCGACACCGCCACGACCGGTGTTTCCCCGGCCAGCCGTTTCAGGGTCTCCACCACGGTCTTGAATTCGAGATAAGGGGAGACGAAGGCAAGAGCGAGCGGTGAACTGCGGCCACCGAACTGGAAATCGGCGACGTCGAGCCCCGTCAATGCGCCATCGGTGTCGATGACCCGCACAACGGATTTGGGCGTCCCGCCGGCTGAACACGTTGCCGGCGCGCCCCCCTCTATCCCGCCGCCCTCTATCCCGCCGTCGTCCTGAACGCCGGACCTCTCCTGCTCGTCGACCGGCAAATCCACCTCCCACCGCAACGGACGGCTGTCGTTCGCCCCGATTGACGGCAAGAATAACGTGGCACTTCGGGCGAGAGAAGAAACAACTTCAGGTTTTATATGATCGGGGCATAGCTTTCCGCCGCATCCCGCCCCTGACGATCATCGAACCGGTCCCGCGCGATGTTCAGTCCAGCCATTGAGGATGACATTCTTCGCGGATGGGGCCCCAAACGGCTCCACCGGGCCGCGCCGTGGCGCGACGGCTGCGACCAAGCGTCCATGAAGCGATTATTTCGCGACAGGCCGATGGGTGGCGCGTTGACATGAATCCGGGGGAGACGGCGGTGTCGCTCTTCAGCATCCCCCCAACTCCGCCGTCTCCCGGAAGAGGGGGGGGGGGGGCGGGGCCC
>WASQ01000016.1:13716-26116 GCA_009712185.1 Telmatospirillum sp.
CCCCCCCCCCCCACCCCCGCCGGCGCCCGGAAGCGGGGGCTGTCTCCAGCCGCCACCCCCGTTCAGATCACATCACGTCCTCAGGACAGACCCGTCGCCTTCGCCACCAGATGGATGATCGACCGGTAAGGAACACCCGCCTGATCGGCGAGGCCGATTTCGCAGGTGCGATTGGTTGAGTATCCATCGTGGCAGTCGTGTGGAACCTGACGGGCGAGATGCCGGGTGGCATGCTCGTTCAGTTCAGGCGTTGTGAAGCCCCACATGCCGGCGAAACCGCAGCAGGTCATCGCCTCCGGCTGAATCACCTTGTCGGCGCAGGCCTTGGCGATCGCGACCAGTTTCGCTTCAAGACCCATCTTCTTGGCGCCGCAGTTCAGATGCAGCATCACGGTGCCCTGCTTGCGCACGATCTTGAGCTTGGGAAGCAGTTCGTCATGAACGAACTCGATGATATCGCGAAGCTCAAGCCGCCCTGCCATATAGTCCTTCATGCGGTAGCTGCAGGTGCTGGTATCCGAGATGATCGGCAGCTTGCCCCCCTGACTGGCGGCGAACAGGGCGGCTTCCATCTCCGCCGCCTTGCTGTCGGCGATATCCTTCAACCCCTGCGTATCCCAGGGCTGGCCGCAGCAAAGCCCCCCCAGATTGTCCGGGTAGACCACCTGGAAACCGGCCTTCTCCATCAGCCTCTGGAACACTTCCGGCACCGACTCACGCACCGGGTCGTTTGCGCCCGGTCCCATTGAACGGGTCGCGCAACTGGGCAGATAAACGACCTTCTTCCCGGTTATCGTCGAATTCTTCGGCTTGAACGACACACGGGTGGGGACATTGTGCGTGACCTTGGGGATCCGTCCGCCGGAGGCCTTGCGCGCCGCGCCGGCCACCTTGTCGAAGCCCTTGTCGCCGACCAGCCCGCGGGCGATGCCGACCGCGGCCAGGCCCGGACCGGACAAGGCCAGCATGGACCCGTAGTTGCGGGCGGTCCAGCTTCCGACGGCCTTGCCCTTGGGGCTCCAGTCCTCGGTCCGGAGCGACTTGATCATCTTGCCGGTGTTGATCCCCATCGGACAGACGGTCGAACACAGGCCGCAGGCCGCGCAGGTCCGGGTCCCGTCATAGGCGTAGCGCTTGCGCATATCGGCCTGCAAGGCGGGATCGGCGCCGATTCGGGCCAGACGGTTCACCTCGCGCCAGCCGGCGATGCGCTGCCGGGGTGTCAGGGTGAAGCCGTTGGACGGGCATTGCGGCTCGCAGAAACCGCACTCCATACAGGCGTCGATCAGCGGACTGGTCGTCGGCATCGGCTTCAGATTCTTGACGAAGATCGACGGATCGTCGTTCAGCACCACGCCGGGATTGAGCAGATTCTCGGGGTCGAACAGGCTCTTGATCTCGACCATGAGCTGATAGGCCGCCTCGCCCCATTCCATCTCCACGAACGGAGCCATGTTGCGGCCGGTGCCATGTTCCGCCTTCAGGGAACCGTCGTACTTGCGCACCACCATGTCGCAGACCGCCTCGATGAATTTGCGGTAGCGCTCCAGTTCGCTCGGAACGGAGAAGTCGTGGTAGATGACGAAATGCATGTTGCCGTCAAGCGCATGGCCGTAGATGCAGCAACCGACATAACCGTGCCTGGCGAACAGGTCCTGGAGGTCGAGCACGCCCGGGGCCAGATCCTCGATCTTGAACGCCACGTCCTCGATGATCACGGTGCTGCCCGGCGGGCGCTGGGCGGCGACGGCCGGGAAGACGCCCTTGCGGACGTTCCAGTAGATCGCTGTCTCCTTGGGGTCGGTCGAGAAGACCGGCGGCGACAATGTTTTTTCGCCCTCAAGAACCGCCAGGATGGCCGCCATATTGGATTGCAGCGTCGCCTCGTCGGCGGCCCGTGTCTCGATCAGCAGGGCGGCGGCGCCTTCGGGGGTGCCGATAATGCTCTTCGGCATGCCGGGCTTGTCCTCGACCGCGCGCATCGCCGGCCAGTCCAGCAGCTCGACGGCGGCGACCGGCGTCTTCTTCAGCGCCGGCACAACGCGACAGGCGTCGCCGATATCGGGGAACACCACCAGCGCGCTGGCCTTCTTGGGCATATCGGCCACGGTGCGGTAGGCGATCTCGGAAATGAAGGCCAGCGTTCCTTCCGAGCCGATCAGAAGGTGCTGCAGGATGTCGATGGGATCCTCAAAGTCCACCAGGGCATTCAGGCTGTAGCCCGTCGTGTTCTTGATCCGGTATTTCTGCCGCACCTTCTCGGCCAGGGGGCCGTTGGCCTTCAGGGTCTTCGCCAGTTCGTCGATACGGCCCAGCAAAGAGGCGTGGCTGCGCTGGAACGCTTGGCGGCTGGATGTGTCGCCGGTATCGAGAAGGGTGCCGTCGGCCAGGACGATGCGCATCGACTGCACCGTCTGATAGCTGTTCTCATGCGTGCCGCAGCACATGCCGCTGGCATTGTTGGCGGCAATGCCGCCGATCTTGGCCGCGTCGATCGACGCCGGATCGGGACCGATCTTGCGGGAATAGGGAACCAGCCGGCGGTTCGCATGCGCGCCGATCACGCCTGGCTGCAACCGGATGATCTGGCCGTTATTCTCGATCTTGATACCGGTCCAACTGTCTCCCAGGATCAACAGCACGGAATCGGTGATCGCCTGCCCGGACAGGCTTGTTCCGGCGGCGCGGAAGGTGATCGGGGCATGATACTGACGGCAGCAGGCCAGGACCTGACGGACCTCGTCCTCGGTCTCGGCCTTGACGACGATCTTGGGTACGAGGCGATAGAGGCTGGCGTCGGTACCATAGGCCAGAAGACGGAGCGGGTCGGTGATCAGCCGTTCCGGCGGAATCACATTTTTCAGCGCTTGACCCAACCCCACATAGACATCGGCCGATGGCGATGGCAGGACTCGAAGACTGGAGGACATGGTGACGATGCTCCCTGTTCGCCCTCCCGGCGATCCGGGACGGCCCTGCGCCCCTTTTCCCGCGGGCGGTGGACGCAGAGCCTGCCGGCACGCCGCCCCGCACCCCGCGAAAGGAGCTTGTTGTCAGACCCGGCCGGAAAGCGGTGTTCCCCAAAACAGGCCACTCGCCGATCACTGGGCAACTCTTTTTACCATTAAAATTGCCAGTGACAAAAAAATTTCTCTCGTGAATCGAAAGTCTTTGCCTCGGGACCTCCGGACGTCCGCTGGCAAGGGGCTGGTTCAGGAGCCTTGCCCTCCCCTCTGATCGGGGCGCGCAAGGCTCCCCCCGGCCCAACCCCGTCCCCGACAGCCGCCGGGTCCGGACCACGCCCGGACTCCGCCGCCGGACAATGTGAACGGGGCTGACCTTGGATAAAATAGTCTACCGTCAAAACTGTCCATGGCCAATCGGGACGTCCATTGTGACGTCATGGTGACAATGTTATGCTGCGGCAGTTCTTGTCACGATTTGAGTCGAGGTCATGGTTTTCCAGGCAGTTCGCCCTCCCCGTCTTTCCGATGCCATCGCGGATCAGATCCGCGACCTGATTTATGAGGGTGCGCTTCCGCCGGGAACCCGTCTTCCCTCCGAACGGGAACTTGCCGAACGGTTCGACACCTCGCGCCCGACCATCCGGGCGGCGCTGACCAAGCTCGACCAGGAGGGATTGCTGCAGGTCCAGCGGGACGGGCTGCACGTTGCCGATCCCATGGCGGACAATGCCCCGACCTCCCTTGCCACGATGTATGAGGGACATCCCGAACGGTTCGACGACTATCTGGAATTCCGCCTGATCATCGAACGGGAGGCCACCTATTACGCCGCCCTGCGCGCCACCAGTGTCGACCGGGAGAACATCACCCGCTGTTTCGAACGTCTGATGCAATTGCATGAGGAGGCGGATGCCGGGGCCGAGGCCCAGGCCGACGCCGATTTTCATCTGGCGATCTACGAAGCCTGCCACAATATGACGATCCTGCATGTCGTGCGCGGCATGTCGGCTCTTCTCCGGAACGACGTGATCCACAATCGCAGCCGGCTGCATCCCAGGACGGGCTATCACCAACTGAACGGCCAGCAGCACCGCGCGATTTACGAGGCGATCATGGCGGGTTCGCCCGACGCCGCGCGGGCGGCCGCCCACACGCATATCGCCCTGGTGAGGGAATTCCTGGACGAGATGCAAAAAGCGACAGAGCGGCTTGAGACCTCGCTGCGGCGCATGGCGTCGAAGGCGCAACTGGGGCAAACGGATCAGCCGCCGCCGATCGATCCGGAGTGATAAAGCGCCGTGCGTCCACTCCGACGCATGACACTCCCCCGGCCAGTGATGCCCCGCCCCGGCCAAGCGCGAGGAAGGCGCGTGCCCGGCGAGAAACACAAAACAATAGAGAGGTGACGCCGGTTGACGGCATTGCGCTCCAGGACCGCGTCTCAGCGATTTTGACGATTGGGGCGTGTCTATTCTTTCAGGCCATACGACCGCGATGGACCGTTGAACGAACCCGCTGCGCGGGATCGGAGTATGCGGTGAGGACAGTGCGTCACTTCGGATGATGCACGTGGATTGAACAGGGGCGGACGACTCTCTCAACGATGGCCCCTTCCATCAGCCAAGAGGAGCCGTCCGATGACCACATCCGTTCCATCCACCCCGATCAGCCCATTGCCTCAGCGCATGATCGAAGACATGAACATGCGCCGATTTTGCAAAACACCCGCCGCGATTACATCCGCGATGTGGGGCGCTTCGCCACGTTCCTGGGGGGCTCGTCCATCAGCTCCTCCTTCCGGAGGGGTCAGTTTTCGTGTCGTCAGGGGGGCAATTTGTCATGTCGCCCGACAACCGCTATAGGATGATGATGCCGCACCACAGACATCCCACAGCACCGATAGAGTCGTGGTCGATTAGTTTTGTCGCAGGTTGAGGGCCCTGCCACCGCTTGGCGGGTAGCAAAAATTCAGGGCGCACCTAGCAAGGTTTGTACCGCCGACTACGGTGGACGGTAGAATTCAAGCCACCAATTTACTGCTTTTGGCGGCCGGGAGGGGCACTCTGCGGAACGAGCGGAAGGGGCCGTGAACGGAAGGGCGGGTTCCAGTCGAGGAACGGATAAGCAAACGCTGCCATAAATCCGGCTGCTGTCCCCCTCGCCCGCTAAGGTTCAAATGAACAAAAATCGGCATTTCTTCTTAAGGTTGAACTGCAAGAGAGGTATATTTACCCTCAGCCAGGAGGCGAGAGAATTTTCCTTCAGGGAAAGAAAAACAAAATAAAAACCTATGGAGCATAGATCATGGATGATAGGTCATATGGAAAAAGACAGACTGTATCAAAGATAGTATTGATCTGCGTGATAGCCTGGAGTATTTTCTTACAAAAACTAGATATTGGATCTATAAATTTTTATCTACATCAAGCAATAGTAATTATATTTGCAGGAGTTTCTTACGGGGTATCAATAAATGTAATATATTTATTTATCAACAAATGTAAATTTGTACAAAAGATTTACTGGGGGCACACCTATATTGACGGAGTGTGGCACTATGAATATTTTAATAATAATAAAATAAACGTAGGTGTGTGGGAGTTTACGCAGTCAATTGATGGGACCAGTATAGTCGGCACGGGTCTTGATGACACCTACAAGGTCAGAACTGTTGTTCGCTCAGTTAGTCCAATGATAGAAGAAAACGGAGCATACTACTTTATATTAAGACGGAATGAGATTCAAAAATGTAATATACAAATATATTCAAGAACAACTCTATTGCTTGACAGAAATCCATTTTATAAACAGATGATGACGATGAGGGCATTTACAGACGTATTTGGAGGTCCAAGCGATAAAGAGCTTCATCAAGACGCAAAATTTATTAAACACCCAGAATGCGAATCATCGTCTGAGTTGGTAAAAATTCTGAAAGAACAAAATATAATCGAACAACTTAATGCCACATCATCGACCAGCAGTTCACCACTTTCGGTATCCGACCGTGGTTTATCGAAGGAGCCAGTAGCTTGACCTTCATCAAGCGCAAATAGGAAGAAGACCTGTTCGTTCGGCTTTCTACCTATCAATCTCCCCTTTCATCGGACCGCACGTGGTGATCTCGTTCCAGCATGGCCTTCCACTTCTGTGACAAAAACGACTACGGTGAGGGGGACTGGAGCGACGAGGAATTCGCCTATGAAACGCGTTCACCTGACTATGTGGTAAAGATCCTGGACAATGATGACCGAGATGCGGACCAACCGTAACTGACGGCTGAACAACGGCAGCTTACGGGATTGCGGGAGACGCCCTTCATTGTCCTGAACGGGCGCTGCACTGCCCTTGATCTGAGTTCTCACATGATATACGTTTTTATGGAAGTATATCCGCAGGATGGAGGGTGACATGCGGATATCCAAATGGGGCAACAGCCTCGCAGTTCGCCTCCCCGCCGCCGTGGTTGAGGCCCTCGAACTTAAAGAAGGCGACGAGATCGAAATCCATGTCGCCGACGCACGGAATCTCGGCGTTGCGCGCAAGCCGGGCCGCGAGGAGTTGCTGAAACGGCTTCGCGCTTTCCGTGGTCGTCTGCCGGTCGATTTCAAGTTTGACCGAGACGAGGCAAATGCCCGGTAGCTTCTTCGACACCAATGTCCTCGTCTATATCGCGTCCGGTGACTCCGCGAAGGCGGATCGCGCGGAAGAGATCATCGGCAATGGCGGCGTGATCAGCGTGCAGGTTCTGAACGAGCTGACCAATGTCGCGCGCCGCAAGATGCGGATGGCGTGGCCGGATACACGCAGCTTTCTGTCTGTGCTGCGCTCCTTGCTGACCGTCCAACCGATTACCGTCGAGACCCACGAGATCGGGCTTGCGCTCACCGAACGCTACGATCTCTCCACCTACGACGCGATGATCGTTGCCTCGGCCCTTCAAGCCGGTTGCGATACGTTATGGTCGGAGGATATGCAGCACGGTATGGAGTTCGGCGAGAGGCTGCGAATCGTCAATCCGTTTCGCATTGTGAGCTGATCTCGATCGAAAAGACAACCGGGCTGCTCTTGAGTGGCCGCTTTGGAGAGCCGCGCCAAAGCTTGGAAACGGCTTGTCTGGGCGCCAGCCAGTCAAAACCTCAGTCCCGCGACATCTTGCGCCCGGGACCGTGCGCCGGGCGCGGGCCACCGGGGACAGAACTCAGTGTGTCAGATCGCGGATCACCGCCAAAAGGAATCCGCCCACCGAGGTCACATAGCGGGCCAGCATCCGTTTGGGCTCCAGCACGATCCGCCACAGCCATTCCAGATTGAGCGCCTTCACCATCCCCGGCGGGTGCGGCGTCAATCCCAGATACATCCGGACCGCCTGCCCGACGCAAAGCGCCCAGCAATCGGGCAGGCTGTCGCGATAACCATGGACGAAGACCTCGCTCTTCGGCGCACCGACCCCCATGACGAGGATGGTCGTGCCATGGTCGCGGATCGCATCCGCCAGAGCCCGGCAGAGCGCCGGGTCCCGTTCGAAACCGAAGGGAGGAATGGCCGTCGCAACCCGCCCGTCGAGTCCCGTCCTGGCGGCCCATTGGCGAAGCGCCGTCACCGACGCCTCCTGGTCCAGGACGAAGAACAGGCGCGCCCCCTCCAACCGGCCGGCCTCCGCCATCAGTCCGGCGGCGATGTCGCATCCGGTCACCCGCCCGGGCGACGGACAGCCGCGCCATTTCGCATAGTAGTGAACGGGAAATCCGTCACAGGTCACGATCGCCGCCGCGTCATAGGCCGCCCGGAAGGCCGGATCGCGACCCAGCAGGGCGACATGTTGGATGTTGGGCGTGACCACCAGCCCCACCCCCTGCCCGGCCCCGCGCGGCGTGGTCGCGACAAGGGAGGCGACCGCCTGCGCCGTCAGCGGACTGACCTCAAATCCGAAAATCCGGGGGGTTTCGCGGCCGCTCATGGGGCACCGTATCGCTGACACATCGCCGTCAGCGTCCGGCAGATCTCCGGCATGCCATGGGTCCCGCAGACGCTGTCGGGCCTGACTTTCGAAATATTGAGCCGTCCATATCCGTGGCCGGCGACGTCCACAAGGATCGGCGGCTCCGGCGCGAAGGGATCGCAGGCCGAATAGCGCCCGTGCGGGGCGCGATAGGTGGCGAAATGGCTGTTGTCGGCATAGCCGTTATCCCAGCCGAACGGAGACTGGCCGTTCCAGACCGATGAAACCTCATACTGGTCGCAGGTCAGGCAACCCAGAAATTCGCGGTACAGGGGCCCCGCGTAAATCATCATGCGCGGCTGGGTGATCGCGCCCTGCGCCAGACACAGTCCGGGCAGCAGCGCAAGACAGGCGACGAGTCCGGCGGAAAATCGGGTCACGCCTGTCCCCGCAACCGCCGCAAAAGGCGGATTCCCCGGCGGGCGACGGCGGAATACAGCTCCGCCCCGCGGACCGCGAGGCTTTCATGGCGGTCATAGGGCTGCAGGGTGATGGGGAAGAACGGCTCCAGCTTGCGGACCACCCGGTCGGGGGCGATGAAGGTGTTGCTCTGCACCACGGCGAACAGCCCGTCCCCCCCCTCGGCGAGATAATCGCCGGCCGGCCAGTCGTCGAGATTTCGCCCGTCGCGGCCCGCATACCAGACGCTGTCCGGGGCGTGAAGGCTGCGTTGTCCGGGCGCGGGAGGAACATGGTATCGGTCCAGCAACCCCTCTCTTTCGGCGTTCAGCCAATAGAGCGTGTATTCCGTCCAATCGATCATGTAGTTGGCCAGCAGCACGCGCATCCAGCTATCGCCGTAAAGCTCCTCCAGGCGCCGATGCAGGGCGCGGCACAGCGTCGAGGACAAAATGGCGGGCGTCCACCAGATCCCGTCGCGGTCAAGATGCGGATCCTGATGCAGAAGCCCGGCCGAGGGCCGCCACAGATGGGGCTCGCGCATGCGCGGCTGGCAATAGGTCAGCGCCCGTCCGTCGACGATCAGGTCGTCACTGCCGAAGGGATGGATGGCGAAGACATCCGGATCGAAAATCATGAAAAATTCGGTATCGATCAGGGCCGGGGTATAGAGCTTGATGATCTGCTGACGATGCCAGGGACGGATCTGATGGCGCTGATTGAAATCGCCGAACGCCGTCATATGGACGCTTTCGTCGATCACCTCCACCGGGAAATCCGACCAGGCCCTGGCATAGCGCTTCGCATCCTCGAACTCGTCATGGGGAACGACGATCAGGATCTTGTCGAAGGTGTCGGGACTGGTGAATCGTCGCAGCGACGAAAACAGGATATCGCAGCGCGCGATGTTGTCGGCATAGTGCCGCCCACGGGTCTTTACCGGAAGAATGGCGCTGATCTTGGTCATGACCTATCGGACCTGGCAATCGGAAAGACGGTGGGGGCGATGGCGCCCCCCTCACAAGAATCGGTACACCAGCGACGGAATGTAGCTGTGGCGGTTGGTCATGGCGACACCGACGATCCGGCCGCCGGCGTCGAGGACCTGCCCTTTCAGGGTCAGGGCGACCGGCTTGCGCGTCCCCTCCGCCTTGACGGCCAGAAGCGTGACATCGGCCCACATCGAGGCCTCGATCCCCAGGAAGGACCGGCTGGCCGGGGGGACTCGCAGCACGATATAGTCATGCGACTGCCGCAGGCCGGCCAGCATCGCGGCGGAGGCGCCGCCAACCGGAAGAACGGCATCGGGCCGCATGCGGCCGATGACGATCGGCTGGCGATCGACCCCGTGGAACGTGAACCACGCACCCGCCGCCGCCTCGGTTTCCGGATTGACCGCGGCCGGCGGAGCGGCGCGACCGTCACCGGGCCATGTCAGCGTGCCATCGGGCATCGGCACGCCCCAAAGCCCTGGGTCCGTCGTCAGATCCAGCACCAGAACCGGTTGCAGCGCCCGTCGGGTCAGCCCTTCGATCAGGCCGATCATGACGGCATCGACGCCATCGTCATCACGGAACGCCAGCGGCATGACGATCCGGCAGGGGCCTTCCGCCCCATTGTCGATGGCCGAGATCATCCGCCCGAACTCGGCCCCCGCCCGCTGACTGCGCGGGCCGCCCCCCGGCGATGGCCGGGCCTGCCCGCCGCGCGACATCGCCCTGGCTACCGGATCAAGCAGCCGCGCCCTCAGGCGCTGAACCAGGACCGGCGCCTCGCTGCGGCTCATCGGCGCGCTCAGCACCGGAAGATCGAGCGCGCGCTCGATCTGTTCCGGGCTGAGGAACGTTTCGCGCACGCTGGACAGGACCAGAACCGACAGACCCGACACCAGGATGCCGGCCACAAAACTGGCGGCGATGAACAACAGCGGCGGATTGCTGCGCCTTGTCGGCGGAAAGGGCGCCTGGATGATCCGGACGTTGGTGCTGCTGGAGGTATCGACCTGATTTTGCTCGATCCGCGCCTGCTCGACCTGACGGGAAAACGTCTTGAAGCTGTCCACCAGAAGATCCCGGTCGATCTCCATCCGGTGAAGCTGGTTCGCCACCGCGATCAGAGTCTGGATCCGATCGTTCGATTCCACGATCTGGCCGTCCAGCGTTTGTCCCTTGGCCACTTCGCCGGCCACGTCGGAGCCGATCCGCGCGATGCGATCCTGCACCGTATCATAATAGGTATTGTGACCGGTCCGCACGGCGCTGACCAGATTGGGCGTCTGCTTCGCGATCGAGGCTTTGACGTCCTCGATCTGCTGATCCATCTGCTGGACGAAGGGCGATTCCCCCATATAGCGCGCGGCAAGATCGGCGCGCCGGGCCTGAAGCTGCAAAAGGGAGATCTGCATGGTGTCCAGCGCGTGCGCCGCTTCGGTATTGTCCTCGAACAACTGGATCCTGGCGGGAATCTTCAGCGCCTCCTTGACCAGGACGTCGAGCGTTCCCTTGTCCTGGGCATAGGCGCTGTCGTTCTCAAGCTTGCGCTGCACCAGCAGATTGTGCAGCGCCACCGCGCCGGTGATCTGTTCATCGATATTGACGACGTCATGGGCGCGCTGGAAGGCGATCAGTTCGGCATTGGCCTTGTCCAGTTGGGCGCGGACCTTGTCGCGCTGCCCCGTCAGGAAGGCCACCCGCCCCTGCGTGAACACCCCGGCCCGCTGCCGGAAATATTGCGCGATCAGATCGTCCAGAATATGAGCGGCATGCTGGGGATCCGAATCGACGTAACTGAGTTCGATCACATTGGCCGCATCGATTTTCTCGATGCGAAACCGGTTTTCGAAGCGCTGCAGACCGGCGTCCAGGTCCGCGGGATCGGTTCCGCTCCCCAGGTCCCCCTGCACAATCGTCCGGTGCAGCTCGGGACTGGCGAGAATCTGCGCCTCGACATTGACCACCTGGGTCGGATCGAAAGAAGGCGCCGCCCGCGACCCCGACCGGTCGAGCTGCATATCATAATAACCAGCATACAGCGTGAGCAGCCGCGCTTCGGCCCGATAGGTGGGCGGAATGATGATGGCGATCACCGTCCCAAGAACAGTGAAGACGAGGATGATCGCCGCAACCGTCCATCTATAATAGAAAATAGTATTAAAAAGATCCCGGGTGGAAACCTGCGGCGATGCCGAGACATCCCTGCGCCGCGGGGCGCCGTTCGGAAAAATCGACATGGATCAGGCGCCCATACTCATCGGAACGGCATGGACACCGGCCGGAATCGAAGACGAACCGCGGAAAAATGAGATAACGGACCCTGGCAAAATCGCCGTTCTCCCCCAAAGAAGGCAGTGCCCAAGAATGACCGAAGACGGCCACAGGTGCAATGTGTGATCGTCATCACTGCAATTTTGGCGAGACCATAATTTCCGCCAGCTTCATGATTCCTTTTCCGCTGTACGCCTTCACCGGACACGGGTACAGTCCCAAGTCTTGGGGCCACCACAAAATGCCGGATGTTGGAATGGGCGCGTTGGGCCGGGTTATTTTTCTGACGATGGCGATCTGTCTGGCGGGCTGCACCTCGTCGGTCGAGACGTCGGCGCTGCAGGCCGCCCTTCAATCCGGGCGTTTCGTGGCGGTTGGCGATCAGGTCCCGGAATACCGGATCGGCCCCGGAGACGAGCTGGCCGTTGTGCTGCCCTACAATCCCGAGCTCAATTATGACGGCCCTGTCGGTCCCGATGGCCGCTTCACCATGCCGGTGGTCGGCACCGTTCAGGTCGCCGGCAGAACCGTTCCGGAGGCGGAGGCCGGTATCAACAAGGCCCTGTCGGATCGCCGGGTCGTGGCCGCCGCCCAGTCGTCTGTCAGCATCCGCCGCTACAGCCAGGTCGTCTATGTGACGGGTGAAGTCAAACTTCCCGGCGCGATCTCCCTCAAAGGACCGATGGATCCGTTGCAGGCGATTGCCGTGGCGGGCGGCCTCCTCGACACCGCGCGGTCCGAACAGGTGGTGGTCATCAGACGGGGGGCCG
>WASQ01000027.1:0-4081 GCA_009712185.1 Telmatospirillum sp.
GGTCGGACGGTTTTTGTCCACCGTGCGCGGGGGGTGACGGGGCTTCCGGCGCCCCCTGTCATTTCAGCAGATAGGGGGCGACCCTCCGTTGGCTCGACGCATGGCGGACCATCATTTGCAGCACTGGCCCCGGTCGGTGCGGCGGACGTCCGGGGCGTCAGCGCCGGCGGGTCAGCACGGCGGACTTTGACCGGGTCAGCACCGGTGTGACGGCGGGCCCCCGCCGCAGGGCGACACCCACCGCCAGAACATCCCCGATCGTGAGATGTGTCAGGCGCGAGGTCATGGGCGTGTAGAGGTCGCTGTTCTCGGCCACATCGGCCAGCAGCGCGACCGTCGCGGTCTTCGCGAGCGGCGAGTTGGAATGGGTGAGAGCGACCACCCGGGCGCCCACCGCGAGCGCGTTGCGCGCCGCCTCCAGAAGGTCGTGGGTCCGTCCGGAGTTGGAAATGGCAACGACCACATCGGCCGGGCCCAGCGTCAGCGCCGACATATTGTAGACATGGGGGTCGTTGTAGGCGACCGTCGCCAGCCCCAGCCGGAAAAACTTGTGTTGCAAGTCGGCCGCGACGATACCGGAGTTTCCGGAACCGTAGAATTCGATCCGTCGCGCCTCGGCCAGCAGCGACACCGCCGTTTCGACCGCCGTCGGCGACAGGCTGTTGCGCACCGCCATCAGGGTTCCCAGCGCCCGGTCGAACACCTTCCCGATGATGCCGGCCGGGGCCTCGTCCTCCGCCACGTCCTGATGGGCGAAGGAGGCGCCGGCGCCGATGGTTTGCGCCAGCTTGATCTTGAATTCCCGAAATCCGGTACAGCCGAGCGCCTGGCAGAACCGTGCGATGGTCGCCTGACTGACTCCCGCCCGGCCGGCCATGTCGGTCATCGACAGCGTGATGGTCTCCGCCGGCCGGTCCATCACGAAATCCGCCAGCCGTTGTTCCGACCGGCGCAGCGTCGGCCGCAAATGTTCGATGCGCGACAGCATCCCTCACCCTCCCTGCAAGGAATGATCCGTGCCACGATCCGGGCCAAAGGTCGAGCATGGAGAAAATCAACACACTCAAGAGATGAATTTCTCCATCGGCCCCATGCCACACGGCTCCCCTTGACGTCACAAAATTTCCATAAATTCAGCGCATGTTGGGACCTTGTCGATCAACTTCGACAATGATAGCTTGGAGAAATACTCCAAACCCGACATTTCCGGTGAGGTGCCCCATGTCCGTCGATCCCCGCATTGCCCGGATCACCGATCGAATTCGCGACCGCAGCGGCCAAAGCCGCGCCGGCTATCTGCGGCGGACGGCGGCGGTGGCGCGCGCCTTCCCCGCCAACGCCGCCCTGTCCTGCGCCAATGTCGCCCATGCGGTGGCGGCCCTGCCGCCGGGGGAAAAGCATCTGGCCACGGCCGGAACGGCCCCGCGCGTCGGCATCGTCACCGCCTACAACGACATGCTGTCGGCCCATCAGCCCTATGCCGGCTACCCCGACCTGATCCGCGGGACCATCCGCGCCGCCGGCGGCGTGGCCCAGGTCGCGGGCGGCGTGCCGGCCATGTGCGACGGCATCACGCAGGGCCAGCCCGGAATGGAATTGTCGCTGTTCTCACGCGATGTCATCGCCATGGGAACCGCCGTCGCCCTGTCGCACAATACCTTCGACGCGGCTCTGATGCTGGGCATCTGCGACAAGATCGTGCCCGGTCTTCTGATCGGCGCGTTGCAGTTCGGACATCTGCCGGTCATTTTCGTGCCGGCCGGGCCGATGGGCAGCGGTCTGCCCAATCCCGAAAAATCTCGGATCCGCCAGCTTTACGCCACCGGACAGGTCGGCCGCGAGGCGCTGTTGCGCTGCGAGACGGACTCCTATCACAGCCCCGGCACCTGCACCTTCTTCGGTACAGCCAACTCCAACCAGTTGCTGATGGAGGTCATGGGACTGCATCTGCCGGGCGCCGCCTTCGTGCCGCCGGGCACACCCCTGCGCGACGCCCTGACCCGGCAGGCGGCCCTGCGCGCGCTGGAGATCGCCGCCCGGGGCCCCGCCTATACGCCGATCTCGGACGTCGTGGACGAACGCGCGATCGTCAACGCCATGGTGGCGCTGATGGCGACCGGCGGATCAACCAATCACACGATCCATCTGGTGGCGATCGCCGCCGCCGCCGGCATCCGCATCACCTGGGACGATTTCGACGAGGTTTCACGGGCCACTCCGCTGCTGGCCCGCATCTATCCGAACGGGCCGGCCGATATCAACCAGTTCCACGCCGCGGGCGGCATCGGCCTGCTGACCGGCGCGCTTCTGGATGCCGGCCTGCTGGACGGCGACGCCGTCACCGTGACCGGCCCGCTGTCCGGCCGGCGAATCGAGCCGGCAATGGAAGATGACGGCCGGCTGGCGTGGCGGGCCGCTCCGTCGGAAAGCCGCGACCCCGGGGTCCTGCGCACGCTCGCCGATCCGTTCGATCCGGAGGGCGGATTGCGCCTGCTCGGCGGCAATCTGGGACGGGGAGTCATGAAGATCTCCGCCGTGCGGCCGGAACATCGGATCATCGAGGCCCCGGCCCTGGTGTTCGACAGCCAGGAGGCCTTTGTCGCCGCCCATCGCGCCGGGGCGCTGCAACGGGATTTCGTGGCCTGCGTGCGTTTCCAGGGACCGCGCGCCAATGGCATGCCGGAACTGCACGCCCTGACCCCGATCCTGGGCGCGCTTCAGGACCAGGGTTTCAAGGTTGCCCTGATCACCGACGGACGGATGTCCGGCGCGTCGGGCAAGGTCCCGATGGTCATCCATCTGTCGCCCGAGGCCGCCGCCGGCGGTCCCCTGCTCCGGGTCCGGGACGGCGACATGATCCGGATCGACGCCGAACGGGGACAGGTCGGCGCCCTGGTGGAGGACGCCGCCTGGCAGGCCCGCGCCGCCGAACCGATTACGGCGCCGACGTCGGACGACGGACTGGACCGGGGGTTGGGACGGGGCCTGTTCGGCCTGTTCCGCGCCCATGCCCTGTCCGCCGAGGACGGCGCCACCAGCTTCGGCTGATCCTTCGGCTTCGCCGAAGGACGGGCGGGGAGAGCGCGCGAAAGAAATTCCCCGGTGTCTCCGGCGTCCCTGCCGGATCCCGACGCGACAGCGGCGGAACTGCTGACCGTCGGCTTCGCCGGACCACAGGCCCCGTCAGACCACAGGCCCCGTCGGACCACAGGCCCCGTCATCCTTTGACCGGAACAATCGGCGCGCGGTCGGGTCTTCGCCCTGGTGACGATGACGGGCTCTTGCGTCACGACCGGTTTTCTCCCATCACCAAGGCCTCTCGACGAGAGTCATGTCAGACTCTCTTTTTTGTATGTCAGACATATGGTATGTTGCATGACAAGTAAGGAGCCATAACGTGCCGGCTTGTGAAACGTCCTCATCCCCCGCCGATCTCGGCAGCAAAGTCGCTGACGCGCTGGCGCGCGACATCATTTCCGGAACCTTTCCGGAAGAGAGTCTGCTGCCCAGGGAAACGGACCTCGTCAAAACGTTCGAGGTCTCGCGCGCGACCCTGCGCACCAGCATGAAAATGCTGGAATCGGTCGGCATGATCACCCGGGTGTCGGGCCATGGCACCTATGTCCGTCCCCATTCCGACTGGTCTTTCCTCAGCCCGATCCTCAGCCGCTGGATTTCCGCCTTCGCCCCGCCCCGGCCGCCGTTTCTGAGAGACATTTTCTCGTTCCGTCTCAGCAACGAACCCGTCATCGCCATGATCGCCGCGCGCGAGGCGCGGGGACGCGACATCCAGGCGATGGAGGACGCCTTCGCCGGCATGTCGCTGCACGCCTTCGACCGGCGTGATCCCATGGATACCTTCACGCCCTTCGACCGCTATGACCTCGCCTTCCACCAGGCGATCTACCGCGCCACCGGCAATCTGATCTGGACGCAGATGACGCCGATCATCGAACCGGCGATCCGGCTGGTCATCCACCAGTCCAATGCCGAGGCCGACGAACTGCGCGAAAGCCTCAACAACCATGGCGATCTTCTGACCCATATCCGGCGCCAGGACCCGGGGGGGGGGGCCCCCGCC
>WASQ01000027.1:4091-8139 GCA_009712185.1 Telmatospirillum sp.
CCCCAAACCCCGGCCCCCGCCCCCGGCGCCCGCCCCCGCGCCCCCCCTCAAGGTCCTGCAAAGGACCGCACAGGATCTTGGAATCTCGCTGGAGACCGTCCCCACCGTGCAGTCCGGACTGGTGGTGCACGATCGCCCGGATTGATTGCCCCCCTCGACAGTCTGTCTCCGCTCTTTCGGGCGGGGGGTCGGGGACCAACCTTTAAGGTTCACGCCGGTGACCGGCTGAACGCCACGAAGCCGGGCCGGACACCCTCATCCGGTCCGGATGGATCACAGAAACACGGGATGGAAACATGTCGACTCCTGCCGCCCCCGCTATCAACCCAGAGTTCTCCGACCTGTTCGTCGCGGAGCGCTACACCCCCTACCGGTCCTGCATCCAGGGCCTCGCCAACGAACCGATCACCGTCCAGGCGCTGCTGAAGCGCGCCGACGCCTTTCTGAAGGACGAGCCCGGATACGCCGGCCTCGGCGACTATTCGCAGCCGGCGGTCGTCGCCCGTCTGGCCGCCAACCGCCCCCGGATCTGTGTGATTCAGGGATCGCCCGACCATCCGGCGCATCTTTACGACTACGAGCACACCCTGCGCGCGGCGGCCCGGATCTGGCAGAATGGCGGCGTTCCCTTCACCTTCGGCATCCCGGTGATCTGCGACGGCACCGCGCAGAGCAACATCGGGCAAAGCTATTCCCTGGCGTCGCGCAATCATTCCGCGATGGCGGTCAATATCAATTTCGAGGGCCACAGCTATCACGCGGCCTATGTCCTGGCGGGCTGCGACAAGACCCCGACCGGAATTCTGTCGGGCCTCGCCGCCGCCGACCGGGCCCGGCGGGACCCGGCCCGCGGAACCGCGCCGGTCTGGGCGGTGTTCGTTCCCTCGCACGTCCTCAAGGGCGGCACCATCCCGGCGGGCACCCGCGCCAAGCTGCGGGCCATCCAGGACAAGGCGCGGGAGATCGGCGACCCGCAGCTTTCCGACGATATCGAGGAAAACAGCCACTATATCCTGCAATGCTCGTCCGACGAGGCTTTCCTGGGCCAGTTGAACCGCGCGGTCGATCACAAGATCGTGACCCGGGCCGAGGCGGACGCGATCCTGAACGAACTGGCCGCCGCGCCCTGCGCCGACAAGGGCGGGATCTGCGCCTTCAACGGCACCGGCAATTCGTCGCGCACCCTGGTGTCCGCCCTGGGCTTCGTGCCGCCCGAGGCGGAACTGTTGCTCGATGAGCCCGAGACGGCCATCGTCTCCCGCAATGTCGACAGTCTGTTCCGGATGATCAACAAGCCGGAGTTCGCCGTCTGCGAGATCCTGGCCGCCAACTACGCCAATGCGATCCGCATCCATAACGCCACCGGCAGTTCGTCGAACCTGATGCTGCACATGCCCTGCGTCATGCGCCACGCCGGTTTCGACGTGTCTCTGTTCGATTATGAGCGCGTGCGCGATTCCCATCCGGTGCCGGACATCTTCGCCCACAGCCTGACCGAGGGGCGCGACACCTATGTGCTGGCGCAACAGGCCAAGGCCGGCCTGCATCGCGGCATGGAAAGCCTCTATAAGGTCCTGGCCGATCTCGGCGTGCCGATGGATCTGGATGCGCCGACCGTCGCCGGCAAAAGCTGGGGGGCGCGCATCGCCGGCATGGGCCCGGCGGTTTCCCCCGCCCTGGCCCCGGAAAAGTCGGTCATCCGCACCACCCCGATCCGGGATATTTCGGGAACCGATATCCTTCGCGGCAATTTCTTTTCATCCTGCACCCTCAAGGTTGCCGGCATGGCCACCGAGCAGTTCGAACGGTTCGACGGCCGGGTGTTCATCGTGCGCTACTACGAGAACGAAACCCTCTGCAATCATGAATTGCAGTCCACCACGCTGGTGAAGACGCTGTGCGACAGTCTCGATCTGCCGCCCGCCCTGTTGGCGCGCCTGCGGGCGGTCAACGGCGGCGACGAGGGCGACAGCATGGAGCAGATGGTGGTCAAGGGCACCATCGCCTTCGCCTTCGTGATCGCCGGCCAGGGCCCCAAGGCCTTCGGCATGCCGGAGATGTTCGCCCCCAGCGCCTATCTGCGCCACCAGGGCATCCTGGAACGGACATCGATCCTGATGACCGACGGCCGCTATTCGGGCGTCACCAAGGGTGCCTGCGTCGGCCATGTCACGCCGGAGGCCTATGAGGGCGGCGGCATCGGCGCGCTCGCCAACGGTGATCTTCTGTGGGCCCGCCTGTCGGGACGGCGGATCGACCTGCTCGACATGGACGCCTTCCTGAAAGGAGAGATGCGGCCGGCGGCCGGTGCCCCGGCGGCGGAGCGCGAAACCCTGGTCCGGGAACGGCTGGCCCGCATGGAAGCCCGCAAGAGCCAGGTCGCGGCCTGTAGCTGGCTTGATGACGTCACCAACGCCGAAAAAGGCGTGGTTCCGGCCCCCGTCAATCGCCGGGCGGTCCTGCCCTGGCCGGCCGGAAGCAAGAAATAAAAATCAACAATAAAAACAGAACACAAAAATAAAAATAAAACTTCTCCCGGCGCCTCTTTCTCTACGGCGCCGGGAAACAAAACAACTGGGAGAAAATTCATGTCTATCGAAAAATCGCCGCAGGCGATAATGGACGCGGCTACCCGCTATCTTGTCGGAAAATACAGTCCCAAGGGCAATCGCGTCGGCTGGCTGATGATGTCCTCCATCCTGGTGGAGGCATGGGACCTTTATTCCATCGCCTTCGTCCTGGTGTTCGTGAAACAGCAATTCAGCCCGGACCCGCTGTTGCTGGGACTGGCCGCGGCCGGCACGCAAGGCGGTGCGCTGGTCGGAGCCATGATCGGCGGCTGGCTGTCCGACAAGATCGGACGGCGGGTCATGTTCCTGGCCACCATGTATATGTTCATTTTCTTCGCCCTGTTGCAGGGCATCGTCCCCAACGTCGCCTGCCTGGTCGTGGTGCGTTTCATCCTGGGCATTCCGCTCGGCAGCGACATCTCCAACAGCTACACCTACATCATGGAATCCATGCCCAAGGGCCAGCGTGAGGTCATGGGCAACCGCTGGCAGTTCATGTTCGCGGTGGGAGAGGTGCTGACCCTGGCGGTCATCGCCATTTTCATCGTCTCGAACATGAATTCCGAGCTGATCTGGCGTATCACCCTGGCGCTCGGCGCCCTCCCCGCGGCCGTCATCCTGTTCATGCGCCACGATCTGCCAGAGACCGCCGTGTGGCTGGTGCGCCACGGCCGCTTCATCGAGGCCAAACAGGTCACGATGCAGATGTACAACGATCCGCTGGACATGCTGCCCGATCACGACATCACCGTCGAGAAGCCCCGGGTGACCGCGTTCCTGTCGGACCTGCGACGGGATCCGATCCGCTGGCGGGCGACCCTTTACGGCTATATCGCCTGCTTCTGCCAGGGCAGCGAATTCTCGACCTTCGCCTTCTACATGCCGGTGCTGTTCGTCTCGCTGGGCGTCAGCTCGATCCTCGGCACCGATCTGGTGACCATGGGCCTGTTCACCATCGCGGCCATCTCCGGACTGGTGGGGCCGATGATCACGCCGAAGATCGGACACCGGGGCATCAGCATGTGGGGCTTCGGCATCGTTCTGGTGTCCCTGCTGGTGGCCGCCGCCGCCATCTACACCAACCACCCCGGCATCCTGCCCTTCATCTGCGCCACCATGCTGTGGGGCCATTACTGGGACGCGTCCAACTGCATGACGATCCCGACCGTGGTGGCCCGGCCGGAATATCGCGGTACGGCCAGCGGCTTCGCCTACATGTTCGTGAAGCTGCCGTCCTTCCTCGCCATCTTCCTGTTCCCCAGCCTGTTCACGGCGATCGGCCAGGCGGGGGCGACCCTGTTCGTGGCGATCTTCCCGCTGATCGGCTTCCTGGCGGCGAAGTTCCTGCTGCCCGAAGTCTACGGCTTCGAGCACGACTGATCCGGCCCGCCGCCGTCCCCGCCCGTCCGACCGCCGGAGCGGACGGGCGCCGGGATGGCGGCCCCCGGGGGGCGGGGGGGGGGGGGGGGGGGGGGGGG
>WASQ01000027.1:8149-26095 GCA_009712185.1 Telmatospirillum sp.
GGGCGTCCGATTGTCCCGGGGCACGAGTCACCGTCCGGGGCCCGCGCGGAAACGGGCGGGCCCCGGACGGTCCCTCTTGCCCCGGGACAATCGGACGCCCGTCCGGTCGCCCCCGCTCTTGCCCCTGGCGCGGAGACGGTTCAATGAGGACAATGGCATGTTTCGCCAAGTCCCGGGATGGACGCGGCGGCGTTCCCCGCCATCGGACGGGGACCGGCGAGCGACGCCGGGCCGCGACATCCCGCTCCGCCAAGAGGTCCTGATGAGCACGTTCATGATGGGTGTCGATATCGGCACGACCAGCACCAAAGCCGTCCTGTTCACCGAGGAGGGCCGGGTCGTCGCCCAGCACGCCATCGAATACCCTCTTTTCACCCCCGTTCCCGGAGCCGGCGAGCAGGATCCCGAGACGATCCTGGAGGCGGTGTTCGGCGCCGTCCGCCATGCGCTCGACAAGGCCGACGTCAAGGGACGCATCTCGCATGTCGCCTTCAGCGCGGCGATGCACAGCCTGATCGCCGTCGATGCCGACGGCCAGCCGCTGACCCGCAGCATCACCTGGATGGACACCCGCGCCAGCGCCTGGGCGCGCCGGTTGTCGACCGACATGGACGGACACGCGATCTATCTCAGGACCGGCACGCCGATCCATCCCATGTCGCCGCTGGTCAAGCTGCTGTGGCTGAAGGCGGAGCATCCGGACCTGTTCAGCCGCGCCGCCCGGTTCGTCGGAATCAAGGAGTATGTCTTTTACCGCCTGTTCGGCCGCTGGCTGGTGGATCATTCCATCGCCTCCGCGACCGGGCTGTTCAATCTGGCCGACCGGACCTGGGATGCCGGCGCCCTGGCGGCGGCCGGCATCACCGAGGACCGTCTGCCGACGCCGGTCGCCACCACCACGGCGGTGATGGGATTGTCGGCCGAGGCGGCGGAGCGGTTCGGCCTGCCCGCCGACACCCCCTTCATCATCGGCGCCAATGACGGGGTGCTGTCCAATCTGGGAGTGGGGGCCATCGGCCCGGGCCAGGTGGCGGTGACCATCGGAACCTCGGGCGCCATGCGCACGGTGATCGCCAGCCCGCGCACCGATCCGTCAGGCCGGACCTTCTGCTACGCCCTGACCGACCGCCATTGGGTGGTGGGCGGCCCCGTCAATAATGGCGGCGTGGTGTTCCGCTGGGTGCGCGACCAGCTTGCCGCCTCCGAGACCGAGACGGCCCACCGGCTGGGCGTCGATCCCTACGAGGTTCTCACGCGCATCGCCGAACGGGTGGCGCCGGGCGCCGAGGGGCTGCTGTTCCACCCCTATCTGGCCGGCGAACGGGCGCCGCTGTGGAACGCCGACCTCCGGGGCTCGTTCTTCGGGCTCGCCATGCATCACCGTCGGGAACATATGATCCGCGCCGTTCTCGAAGGCGTGATCTTCAATCTTTACAGCATCCTGCCGGCGGTGGAGAGCCTGATCGGCCCGACGCGGCGGATCATGGCCACCGGCGGCTTCGCCCGGTCCGAGCTGTGGCGCCAGATGATGGCCGACATCTTCAACCGGGAGGTCGTCGTCCCGGAGACCATCGAATCCTCCTGCCTGGGGGCGGCCGTTCTCGGGCAGTTGAGCCTGGGCCGGATCGCGTCGCTCGACGCCGTGACCGCCATGGTGGGCGCCACCCACCGGCATCATCCCGACGCCGGAGCGGTCGCGGTCTATGCCCGCCTGTGGCCGATTTTCGCGGCCCTGCCGGCGGCGCTCTCGGCCGAGTATTCCGCCATCACCGAATTCCAGAGAACGGCGCCGAAACGATGACGGAGCCGATAACAAGAGGAAACCTCCGCGATGAACGCTTTGTCGACCGACCCGGCCGCGCGCGCCCCCCTTGCCGGTTCCCGCACCGGTCCCGCCGCCGGCCTGATCTGCCTTTGCGCCTGTCTTGTCCTGTTCGGTCTGATCGCGGGGATTGAGGCCGGATCCGTCGGCGACGCGCTGGGACGGATCGGAGCGCCGGGGGCCGCGGCCGTCCCACCCCTGGAGGCGGCGCGGGGCGCCCTTGGCGTCATCACCGCCGCCGCCTGGGGCGCGGCGCTGGCCGGCATCGTCGTGACTGCGCTGGCGCTGTGGCGCCGTACCGGAGGTTCCGCCCTGCCCTCACGCGGGACCGGATCTCCGGCCGACATCGCACCGCCGGTCCTGTCCCGGACCGCGGATCCGGCCGCCCTCAAGACCGAGATTGCGCGTCATCGCGAACGGGCGGCCGGCATCACGGCCCTGGCCGCGCGGTTCGACACCGAGGCGCTGGAAATGGTTCAGTCGGTGGCCGGGGCCGCCATGACCCTGAAGACGATGGCGACGAGCCTCACGACCACCGCCGGAGAAACCCGGGAACAGAGCGACCGCGTCTCCACCCTGACCAGAACGGCGTCGGCAAACACCCAGACCGTGGCCTCGGCGGCCGAGGAGCTGACCGCCTCGATCGGCGAGATCAGCCGGCAGGTCGCCCGCTCCGCCACCGTCTGGCATGGCGCCGCCGAGGCCGCGGCGCACGCCTCGGCGGAAGTGGCCGAGCTGGCGGCGGCGGCCGGGAAGATCGGTGCGATCGTGGATCTGATCAAGGCCATCGCCAGCCAGACCAATCTGCTGGCGCTGAATGCCGCCATCGAGGCGGCGCGCGCCGGCGAACAGGGACGCGGCTTCGCCGTGGTGGCGGGAGAGGTCAAGGCTCTCGCCATGCAGACCGTGGCGGCCACGGCCGACATCGGCAACCAGATCTCGGCCGTGCAGCAGCAGACCGGCAAGGTCGTCGACAGTATCGAGGGCATCACCCGGGTGCTGGCGGAAGTCGAGGAAATTTCCGGCAGCATTGCCGCCGCGGTGGAGGAACAGAACAGCGCCACCCGGGAGATCGGCCGCAATGTCGCGGAGGTGGCCCGGGCCACCAACGAGGTCAGCGCCAATGTCAGCGGCATCCATTCCGCCGCCGAGGGAACCGGCGGCGCGGCCGCCGACGTTCTGAACGCCGCCCTGGGGCTGGCGGGGCAGGCCAACCAGCTCCGGTCCATCACCCGGACCTTTCTCGACGAGGTCATGCTGGCCGATGCCGAGGTTGCCCCCCGCCGGTCCGACAATCCGCTGGAGGTGGTTTTCGTCGCGGGCGACATTCCGCCCTATGCCATGCCCCGCGGTCAGGACCCCGACGGCGCCGCCGTACGGATTCTGGAATCCCTGGCGGCGGACCTGGGTCTGCCTTTCAGCGTTGACTTCCGCCCCTGGCAACTGGCGCAGAAAATGGCGCAATCCAACGGCGGTGTCGGCGTCATTCCCCTGAGCCGCACGCCCGAGCGCGAACCGCTCTATCGCTGGATCGGACCGATCGTCGCCGATCAGGAGGTCCTGCTGTTCCGGGCCGGCGGACGCCCCGTCCCGGCACGCCTGGAGGAGGCCCGCGACTGGCCGGTTGCGGTTCTGCGCGGCAGCGCCGGCGAAAGCGTTCTGATCAAGGCCGGATTCACCAATCTGCAGGCGGTCAATGATCCGGCAAGCTGCGCGCGGCTGCTGGAGGAGGGCAAAGTCGACGCCTGGTCGGCGGCGCGGCTGGTCGGCCCCTACCAGTACCGCCTGAACGGTCTCGATCCGGCCCGGCTGCTGGCGGGACCGGTGGTGCGGCCGAACGACATCTATCTGGGTCTGGCGCGACAGACCCCGGACGAGGTCACGGCCTGCTGGCAGGCGGCGCTGGAGAGAGTGCGGGCGGCGGGAACCACGGACCGGATCCTGCGCGCCTTCGCCTGACCGACATCAGACACGGATGAAACCCTGATTTTAAGGAGTGGGGCGGACGTCCCGTCCGCCATTCGGCGACAGCGGAAAAGCCGGCATGTCCGACGCTTGCGCGTCGGAGGCAGGCGGAATGCCCGCCCCACACCGGCAATGTCCCATGGTGTCAGGGATGTCTCCGCATGAGTTTCGGCGATGTCCCCGGTCCATCCATCAAAATGAGATCCGCCGCCCTGGAACAAGGTGTCTTGCGGACACCCGGGCTTTCGGAGGAACATCGGTATCAGGACAATCATGCGGTCACTGCTTCTGAAGATCATGAAGGCATCGTGTTATCCGGACCTGGAAACCGGACGGCTCCGCATTACCCTTGCCGATCCCGATCTGGCGCCGCGCATGGCGGATTTCGTCCGGACCAACCGCGACCATCTGGCGCCCTGGTCGCCCGAACGGCCGGCCGATTATTACAGCGCCGACTACTGGCGCCGCCGCGCGGCCGAGTTGCGCAACGACTTCGACCGCGGTCTGTCGGCCTGCTTCATGGTGCGCCGCCGGGAACGGCCGGACGGACCGGTGATCGGCGAGGTCAATCTGACCAACATCGTGCGTGGCCCCCTTCAGTCCTGCTTCCTGGGATACGCCCTCGACCGCGCGGCGGTCGGGCAGGGCCTGATGCGGGAGGCGGCGGGGGCGGTCATCGCCTTTGCCTTCCGGGATCTGCGGCTGCACCGGATCGCGGCCAGTTATCTTCCCGTCAACGAACGCAGCGGCCGGACCTTGCGGGCGCTCGGGTTCACCGTCGAAGGATATGCCCGCGACTATCTCTTCCTGGCCGGCGCCTGGCGGGACCATATCCTCACCAGTCTGGTCAATCCGGAGCTGCGCGCCCCGGAAATCCCCGCCGGCGGACGCTCCCAGAAACCGGCCTGATGCCGCGGGACGGCGGCGGAGGGAAACCGGCCGGCAGTCTCACAGACGGCGGGCGCCCGCGCTGACGCGCGAGACGAAGGCGTCGATATCGCCGTTCATGGCGACCGTGCGCCGTGCCAGATCGCCGGCGGCGCTCAGGACCTGATCCGCGGCCGAGGTCGCGGTTCCGGCGACTTCCGCCACCCGGCCGATGGTCCCGGCCACAACCTCGACGCTGTCGGCGACGTCGCGCATGGTCCGGCTGATATCGGCGACCGCGCTGTTCTGCCGGTCGCTGGTCCCGGCAATCTCCTCGGACGCCTGATGGACCTCGCGGATCATGCGGGCGATGTCCTGCACGGCGGTGACGGCGCCGCCGGTGGCGTCACGCATGCCGGCGATCTGACCCGCGATCTCCTCGGTCGCGCGGGCGGTCTGGCCGGCCAGACTTTTGACCTCTCCCGCCACCACTGCGAATCCCTTGCCGGCATCGCCGGCGCGCGCCGCCTCGATGGTGGCGTTCAGCGCCAGAAGATTGGTCTGGCTCGCGATGTCCTCGATCAGCGAGATCACCTCGCCGATCTTGTCCGCCGCCGTCGCCAGGGCCTGGATCGCCTGTTCGGTATCGGCCGCCGCCGCCGCCGTGCGGCTGGTGATCGTTTCCGACTCCCGGATGCGGCCGGCCACCTGGCGGATCCCGTCGGCGACCCCTTCGATATCCGCCGCCATCTGTTCGACCTTGGCCGAGGTTTCGCCCGCCGCGCGCGCCACCGTCGCCGATTGCCGGGAGGTGTCCGTGGCAATGTCCGACATCTGCCGGGCGGTCGCCTCCATCTCGGTCGCGGGGGCCGCGACCACCGCGCTGACCTCCTTGATGGACCGCCCGATATTGCCGGCCTCGTCCGCGAAATGGCGACTTTTGGTTTCCATCGACGCCTGTGCCGCGTTGATCACCCTGGCGTGGTCGGCGAACTCGCCCGTCATTCCGTCGGTGACGATATGGCGGAAATACCGCCCCTCGGCGGTATAGGCCATGGCCGCGTCGGCCTCTTTGGTGAAGGCCTCCGTCAGGTCGAGCAGGCGGTTGATATTGTGCAGCATGCGCGCCAGCCGCCCCTGCCCCCTTATCCCCAGGACCCGCTTGTCGAGATCACCCCGGGCCGCCGCCTCAACCACCGACAGCGCCTTCAGCAGAAATAGATTGGCCCGCGACAGCCAGCGCAGTTGCGCAATCGCCGTGACCAGTCCCAGGACGGCCAGCCACAGGATCGCGACCCCAGGACGTCCGCCGCCTTGTCCGGACAGGCCCGCCACCAGGCTCACGAGTCCCCAGCCAACGGCCTGTATCCAGGCGCCGAACAACGCCTTGGCAACCGATGAAATATTGATCATGACAAGCCCCCAACCAGGACGGGCATATGAAGGACAGCGCAATCGCCCCGGGCATTTAATCCCAGGTTGAATAACAAGGCAACACCATCCCAGTTCCGAGCGGAATTCTCCCCGTTCATCCGGTAGCTCCGGCGTCCCGGACGGAGTCCGGCGGCAAAGCGGCGGAATGGCAAACGGGGCGGTTTCTCTTTTTGCGTCAGGTCTTGCTTTGCGGCAGGTGCCCCTCGCGCACCATGCGGGCGATTTCGCCGCTGACAAAGTCCCACAGGACCTTCGAGGACTTGCCGATCACCCTGTTGCGGGCCACGACCTGATCGGCCGAGACCTTGTTGTCCCGCCAGCGCAGGCCGTTGGTCGCCACATTCAGCATCACGGGCTGCATGCGGTCGACGGCGCGGGCGAACCGGGCGTCGGCCGTCACCCCGGCCTCGAACTCCTCCCACAGGGCGCGGAAGTGGCCGCACTGATCGGCCGGCAACATCCCGAACAATCGGTCGGCGGCCTTCTTTTCCCGCTCTTCCTGGTCTTCACGGGCCTTGTCGTCGTAGATGAAGGTATCACCCGCGTCGATTTCGACGATGTCATGGATCAATACCATCGATACGACCCGGGCCACATCGACCGGTTCGTCGGCATGTTCGGCCAGCAGCAAGGCCATCACGGCAAGATGCCAGGAATGCTCGGCGTCGTTTTCCCGACGGTGGGGCTCGGAAATAGGAACATTTTGGCGAAGAATGCTCTTCATCCGGTCAATTTCCAGGATGAAGGCCATCTGTTGGACGAGGCGTTCGGTCACGGGACTGTCCTCCTGATCAGGCACGGACCATAGTGCGCTGCAGCAACGGCGGCAAGGGATTCCCGTGCCGCAAGACGCCGGCCGGCGGGTCCGGGAGCGGCTGCGATCCCGGTGAAAAATTAAATTTTTAATTGATTCACTAATATTATTTTACAATATTTACGATAACCAAGCACCGACTTACGATACTTTACGATCGACACCTCGGGGCGGTTCCCGCCTCAACATCGCTCTTGAAAAGTACTTGGTTTGCAAGTAGACGGAAGTTCTTGTGATTCCGCTGTCCGGAATCCCGATACCGATGGTCCCTGACATGAAGCCACTTTCTCCCGACGAAGCGATTCGTCAGTTTCCGCATTTGGTGAGGCTGATCCTCGACAAGCTGGGGCAGGCCCATGGCGCGCAGACCGAGGGCGCCGCCGTCGACGCCAACACGGTCACCTGGCACGCCCTCGACTGCCATGACGATCCCGATCAGCCGCTGGATGCCGGTGCCTGCGCCGATGTCATGCTGCGGGGAAGCCTTCCCTGCCGGCATGGCCTGTGTGGCACGGTGGACGGGCATTTCGCCTGCTATTGCGACGAGGGATGCGAGCCGGCGGACATTCTGCGCAACAACGGCTGCGGCGGCGGACGCCGCTGAACCCGGGCGGCCCCGCCTCCGGACCCGGATGACCGGACATCCGGAAGCGGGCCGGCCGTCAGTGGGCTTCGGCCCAACTGTCCGCCACGCCGACCTCCACCAGCAGCGGCACGTCGAGGCGCGCGGCGCCCTCCATCACATCCTTGACGACGGCCCGGGTGGCCTCCACCTCGGCTTCGGGAACCTCGAACACCAGTTCGTCGTGAACCTGAAGCAGCATCCGGGCGCCAAGCCCGGCCGTCTCCAGCGCGGCGGGCAGGCGGACCATGGCCCGTTTGATGATGTCGGCAGCCCCCCCCTGGATGGGCGCGTTGATCGCCGCCCGTTCCGAGAACGAGCGCACCGCCGGATTGCGATCGGCAATCCCTGGAACCAGGCATTTGCGGCCGAACGGCGTCATCACGAAGCCATGCGTCTTCGCCTGGTTCCGCGTCTCGTCCATGTAGCGGCGGATCTCGGGATAACGGGCGAAATAGGCGTCGATATACTGCTTCGCCTCGCCGTTGCTGATGGAGAGCTGCTGCGCCAGACCGAAGGCGCTGATGCCGTAGATGATGCCGAAGTTGATCGCCTTGGCCTTCCGGCGGATGGCGGGGTCCATCCCCTCGACCGGCACCCCGAACACCTGCGAGGCGGTGGCGGCATGAATATCGGCCCCCTGATGGAAGGCCTCCTTCAAACCCTGGATGCCGGCGACATGGGCGACCAGACGCAGTTCGATCTGCGAATAATCGGCCGACAACAGCTTGCAACCCGGAGCGGCGATGAAGGCGCGACGGATCCGCCGCCCTTCCGCCGTCCGGATCGGGATGTTCTGAAGGTTGGGATCCGACGAGGACAGGCGTCCCGTGCTGGTCACGGCCATGGCGAAACTGGTATGCACCCGCCCGGTGGCCGGATTGATCTGGTCGACCAGGGCGTCGGCGTAGGTGCTTTTCAGTTTGGCGAGCTGACGCCACTCCAGCACCTTTCCGGGCAGCGGATGCAGCGGCGCCAGATCCTCCAGCACCTCGGCGCCGGTTCCCCAGGCGCCGGTCTTGGCGCTTTTCTTGCCCCCCGGCAGCTTCAGCTGCTCGAACAGGATCTCCCCCAACTGCTTGGGAGAGCCGACGTTGAAGGACGTCCCCGCCAGATCGCAGATCTCGCGCTCATACTCCTCCATGCGCTGTCCGAACTCGCCGGACATGCGTTGCAGTTCGTCCTTGTCGACCAGGATGCCGGCACGCTCCATCGCCGCGAGGACGGGGACCAGGGGGCGTTCCAGCGTTTCATAGACCGTGGTCTGGCGTTCGGGCACCAGCCGGGGTTTCAGCGCCTGATGGAGACGCAGGGTGATGTCCGCGTCCTCCGCCGCATAGGCCAGGGCCTTGTCCAGAGGCACGCGATCGAAGGTGATCTGGGATTTACCGGTGCCGCAGACCTCGGCATAGGTGATGGTCTTGTGTCCGAGCAGCAGCAACGCCAGTTCGTCCATGCCATGGCCGTGAGCGCCGTTCTCCAGCACATAGGACAACAGCATGGTGTCGTCGATGGGGGCCACGGACAGGCCGCACCCCGCCAGCACCTCGATGTCGAACTTGATATTGTGGCCGACCTTGAGAACCGCCGGGTCCTCGAGCAGCGGGCGCAGCCTCTCGACGATCAGATCGCGGGGCAGCGGCACCGGCCCGGCGTCCGGAGCCCCGCCGAGGTCAAGCTGGCCCTGGGCGGGACCGGCGGAATGGATCACCGGAATGTAGCAGGCGCGGCCGGGGGTGATGGCCAGCGACACGCCGACGAGATTGGCCCGTCTGGGATCGAGCGAATCGGTTTCGGTATCGACGGCGACCAGACCGGCCCGGCGGGCCTCCCCGACCCAGCGGTCCAGAACCGCGGCGTCCATTACCAGCTCATAGTCGGTCGAGACCGGCGCCACGACCGGGGCCGGACCGTTCGGCCGGGCGGCGCCCGGGGAAGGCGGGGTCGGGCTCGATGGGGAGGAAGAGACGGCGGACGTCCCGTTCGGGGGCGGGGCGCCGCCGGCGCCGCCCGGGAGAAGGGAACCGGTCGCGAAACGCGCCTTCAGGCTGCGGAAGCCGTGCAGGTCGCAGAACGCCAGCAGGGTGTCGCGCTCCGGCGCCCGGACCGCGAACTCCGCGATCGGAACCTCGACCGGAACATCGGTCCTGAGACGGACCAGTTCGCGCGACACACGGGCGTCGTCGGCATGGGCCAGCAGCCGTTCCCGCCGTTTCGGCTGGCGGATTTCGCCCGCGCGCGCCAGCAGGGTATCCAGGTCGCCATATTCGTTGATCAGCTCGGCCGCCGTTTTGACACCGATGCCGGGAACGCCCGGCACATTGTCGGTGGGATCGCCGGCCAGGGACTGGACGTCCACCACCTTGTCCGGCGACACGGCGAATTTCTCGAACACCTGTTCGGCGCCGATCCGGCGGTTCTTCATCGGGTCATAGAGTGAGACGCCGTCCCGGACAAGCTGCATAAGGTCCTTGTCCGACGAAACGACCGTGACCGTCGCGCCCTTTTCCACGCCAAGCCGGGCATAGGTGGCGATCAGATCGTCGGCCTCGAAGCCCGGAACCTCGACACAGGCGACATTGAACGCCCGCACCGCGTCGCGGATCAGCGGGAACTGGGGCACCAGCTCCTCCGGCGGCGGCGGACGGTTGGCCTTGTAGTCGGGATAAATCTCGTTGCGGAAGGTGACGCGGCTGACGTCGAACACCACGGCCAGATGATCGGCCTCGGCGTCTGAAATCAGCTTCGTCAGCATCGAGACGAATCCGAACACCGCGTTCACCGGCACGCCGGCCGGGTTCGTCATCGGCGGAAGGGCATGAAACGCCCGGAAGATGAACCCCGACCCGTCGACGAGAAAAAGGTTCCTGAGCGGTGCCTCTGCCATCTCAGTGACCGTGGCCCGTCCCGGCCCCCGGAGCCAGCACGAAGGTGCGGCTGCAATAGGGGCAGACGGTTTCACGCGATCCCGGCTTGAACGTCAGGTAAACCTTCGGGTGGCCGGATTCGGTGCCCTCGCCCTCGCAGGAGACCGTCGTCCTTTCGACCGTGACTGTGTCCTCGACCATGTCGCCATCCTTGTTCTTGCGGGCCTTGGGCGGCCCCATACGGTCCAAATGTCCCGTCCCGCCGCCCGGGTCAAGCCCCTTGCTGACAAACGGAGCCCGCCGTCCTCAGGCGCCGCCACCAATGGTTGAATTAACGTTGGAACGACGGCGGTCATTGACCCTGCGGCTTGGCGGATGATACCCATTGCGGCAAGGCGATCAATTCCCTTCTCCAATGAGATCATGCCCCCAGCCGTCTCCCGCACCAGCGCGCTTCCCGATTTTGCCGTGGAAACCCGGGCCCTGTCCAAGACCTACCGCGCGCGCGGCCGCCAGCCCGCCAAGGTGGCGCTGGACAGCGTCAGCCTCGCCATTCCGCGCGGCTCCTTTTTCGGCCTTCTGGGACCGAACGGGGCCGGAAAGTCGACGCTGATCAACATTCTGGCGGGTCTCGTGGTCAAAAGTTCCGGCCAGGCCCGCGTCTGGGGATTCGACACCGTCGGCCAGGAACGCGCGGCCCGCGCCGCCATCGGCGTGGTGCCGCAGGAACTGAATCTGGACCCGTTCTTCACCCCGCGGGAGCTTCTGGAAGTTCAGGCCGGCCTTTATGGCGTTCCCCCGTCCGAACGCCGCACCGACGTCATCCTGGAGGCCGTGGGTCTGGCGGACAAGGCGCACGCCTATGCCCGGACGCTGTCGGGCGGCATGCGCCGGCGCCTGCTGGTCGCCAAGGCGATGGTCCACAATCCGCCGGTCCTGGTTCTGGACGAGCCCACCGCCGGCGTCGACATCCAGCTCCGTCAGCAGCTCTGGACCTATGTGAAGGCCCTGAACGCGGCCGGCACCACCATCCTTCTGACCACCCACTATCTTGAGGAGGCGGAGGAACTGTGCGACCGCATCGCCATCATCGACCGCGGCCGGGTGGTTGCCGACGAGGATAAGCACACCCTGCTGGGCCGCCTCGACAGCAAGGCGGTCACTATCGTGATCGACAGGGATCTGACAGCGGTCCCGGAAGCCCTGGCGCCGTTCGCCCCCGAACTGAAGGACAGGCGCCGCCTCAGCTTCCGTTTCAAGCCCAGCCGGGTCAAGGCGGGGGCGATCCTGTCGGCGGTCGAGGCGGCGGGGCTCGGCATCGTCGACCTGTCGACCGCCGAAGCCGATCTCGAGGATATTTTCCTGCGCCTGACCGGCCAGGGCGGCGTCGCACCGACGGCCCGGGCGGACTGAGGCCGGTGGGGGTGGTGGAGTCCGATCTCCTCCGCCGGCGGGGCAGGCGATGGACCGCCGCGATGGCCCTGGTGAGAGGCCTTTTTCTGATGACGGGCCTGTTTCTGGCGTCCGGCTGCGCGCCGACGGTGATCGGCGCCGGGCCGGCCCCAGCGCCCCCCCCGGGGGGCGGCGGCGCCCGAGCCGCCCCCGACGGAACCCGCCTGCCCTTGCGCTCCTGGCTGCCGCAGGACAGCCCCCGCGCGGTGATCATCGCCCTGCACGGCTTCAACGATTACAGCTTCGCCTTCGACGATCCCGGCCGGCGTCTCGCCGGGGCGGGCATCGCCCTTTACGCCTATGATCAGCGCGGCTTCGGGGAAACCGGGGATCGCGGTTACTGGGCCGGCAGCGACACGCTGTCGGACGATCTGATCGCCGCCGTCAGGGCCCTGGGGGACCGTCATCCGGGAAAGCCGGTCTTCCTGCTGGGCGAAAGCATGGGCGGCGCCGTGGTGATGATGACCATGGCCCGGCCCGACGCGCCGGCCGTTGCCGGGATCGTGCTGGCCGCCCCGGCGGTATGGAACCGCTCCTCCATGCCGCTTCTGCAACAGGCGGCGCTCTGGATCGGGTCCCATACCCTGCCCTGGATGACGCTGACCGGCCGCAACCTTGGCATCCATCCCTCGGACAATATCGAAATGCTGCGGCGGTTGAGCCGCGACCCGCTGGTCATCAAGGAAACCCGGATCGATGCCATCCACGGACTGTGCGACCTGATGGACCGCGCCGTCCTGGCCCCCGGCCACATCCGGGTTCCGGTGCTGATGCTCTATGGCGCGAAGGACGAGGTGGTGCCCGCCGCCCCCAGCCTTGCCGCCATGACGGCGCTTGCCGCCGGTCCGGGGCCGGCCGTCATGGCCCTCTATCCGGAAGGCTATCACATGCTGTTGAGGGATCTGGAGGCCGATCTGGTGATTGACGATGTCGCGGCCTGGACCGCCCGTCCCGGGGTGCCGCTGCCGTCCGGCGCCGACCGCGACGCCATCGCCCGCCTGTCGGCCCTGATCGAGGCCCGGGACCGCTGATCCCCGGGTTGGATCCCGTCAGGCGCTGCCTTCCGCGCCTGTGGTCCGGCGCAGCCGGACCCGGCGAAGGGTTGGCCTGGGACCGCCGGGACTATTCGGATGCCAGGGGACCGAAGGACGCCATCCGGGCCGGAAGACGGGCCAGGATGGCGTCCTTTTCGGGATCGGTGGCGGTTTTCCAGGCCGTGATCTCGGCGATGGTGCGACCGCAGCCGCGGCAGTATCCGCTTGCGTCGTCGATCTTGCAAAGGCCGACGCAAGGGGACTTTTCCGCGGCCACCGCTTACGCCTCGCGCTGACGATAGGCGCGCTTGCGGTCGTTGGCGTCGAGGAGGCGCTTGCGCAGACGGATGTTCTTCGGCGTCACCTCCACCAGCTCGTCGTCCTCGATATAGGCGATCGCCTGTTCGAGGCTCATCTTGCGCGGCGGCGTCAGACGCACCGCCTCGTCCTTGCTGGTGGTGCGGATGTTGGTGAGCTGCTTCGCCTTGAGACAGTTGACCTCAAGGTCGTTGCCCCGCGAATGCTCGCCGATGATCATGCCCTCATAGACCTTGACGCCGGCGCCCAGGAACAGCGGGCCGCGCTCCTCAAGGTACCAGAGGCCGTAGGCCACCGTCTCGCCCGCGCCATTCGAGATCAGCACGCCGTTGCGCCGGCCCTCGATCGGCCCCTTGTAGGGGGCGTAGCTGTGGAACATGCGGTTCATCAGACCGGTGCCCCGCGTGTCGGTCAGGAACTCGCCGTGGTAGCCGATCAGGCCCCGCGACGGCGCCAGGAAGGTGACGCGCAGCTTGCCGCCGCCCGAGGGCTTCATCCCGGTCATCTCGGCCTTGCGCAGGCTCATCTTCTCGACCACGACGCCCGAATATTCCTCGTCGACGTCGATGAAGACCTCCTCGCTCGGCTCCAGCCGCTCGCCGGTCTCCTCGTCGGTCTTGAACAGCACGCGCGGGCGCGAGATCGCCAGCTCGAACCCCTCGCGGCGCATGGTTTCGATCAGAACGCCCAACTGCAATTCGCCGCGGCCGGCCACCTCGAAGGCGTCCTTGCTCTCCGTCTCGCGGATGTGGATCGCGACATTGCTTTCGGCCTCGCGCAGCAGACGGGCGCCGATGACGCGGCTCGTCACCTTGTCGCCCTCCTGGCCCGCCAGCGGGCTGTCGTTGACGGCGAAAGTCATGGCGAGGGTCGGCGGATCGATCGGCTGCGCGTGGATCGCCTCCGTCACCTCCAGCGCACAGATGGTGTCGGCCACCGTGGTCTTGGTCATGCCGGAGATGGCGACGATGTCGCCGGCCTCCGCGGTGTCGAGCGAGGTGCGCTCGATCCCGCGATAGGCCAGAATCTTGGCAACGCGGAACTGCTCGATCTGGGTGCCGTCGCGCGACAGCGACTTGACCGACTGGTTCAGCTTCACCGAACCGGAATGGATGCGGCCGGTCAGCACGCGCCCGAGATAGGGATCGGCCTCCAGCGTCGTCGCCAGCATCGAGAAGGGGGCGTTCAGATCATGGTCGGGGGCCGGCACATGACGCACGATCAGGTCGAACAGCGCCGACAGATCCTTGCGCGGCCCCTCCAGGCTGTCGTCCGCCCAGCCGTCGCGCCCCACCGCGAACAGGGTCGGGAAGTCGAGCTGGTCGTCAGTGGCGTCCAGCGCCGCGAACAGATCGAACACCTCGTCATGCACCTGATGGGGACGGGCGTCGCCCCGGTCCACCTTGTTGATGACGACGATGGGACGCAAGCCCCGCGCCAGGGCCTTGCCGGTGCCGAACTTGGTCTGGGGCATCGGCCCCTCGGCCGCGTCGCCCAGCACCACGACGCCATCGACCATCGACAGGATACGCTCGACCTCGCCGCCGAAATCGGCGTGGCCGGGGGTGTCGACGATATTGATGCGGGTGTCCTTCCACAGCACCGAGGTGCATTTGGCAAGGATCGTGATGCCGCGTTCCCGTTCGAGATCGTTCGAGTCCATCACGCGTTCGGCGACCTGCTGGTTCGCCCGGAAAGTGCCGGACTGCCGCAGCATGGCATCCACCAGGGTGGTCTTGCCATGGTCGACGTGAGCGATGATGGCGATATTACGAAGTTCCATTTATCAAACCGTTTGCATAAGCGTGTTGGCCACCAGCCCGGCGAGATCGACCGCCGGCCGGGCACCGATATGCCCGATAATCTCGGCGGCGCAAAGGCCGCCCAGACGGGCGCACGTTCCCAGATCGCGGCCCTGGGTGTAGCCGTAGAGGAAGCCCGCGGCGTAAAGATCGCCGGCACCGGTGGTATCCACCACCTTCACCACCGGTTCGGCGGTCTGGGAGACCGTCTGTTCTCCCGACACCACAACCGACCCCCGGGCGCCCCGTGTGACCACTCCGACCTCGACATCGCCTTTGAGACGGCCAAGCGCCTCGTCGAAGCCGGTCTGGTAGAGCGCCGTGATCTCGGCCTCGTTGGCAAACACGATGTCGATATGATCGGCCATCAGTTTGAGAAACTCGGTCCGGTGGCGCTCGACGCAGAAGGGATCGGACAACGACAGGGAGACCTTGCGGCCCGCCCCATGCGCGATCGTCGCCGCCTTGCGGAACGCGTCCTTGGCCTGCGGAGGATCCCACAAATATCCTTCCAGATAGGTGACGCGCGCCTGTTCGACAATGGCCGGATCGATATCGTCCGGCCCCAGCGAGACGCAGGCCCCGAGATAGGTCTGCATGGACCGCTGCGCGTCGGGCGTCACCAGGACGAGACAGCGCGCCGTGGGCGCCCCCTCCTCCGACGGCGCCGTCGTGAAGGTCACGCCCTGCCGATGCAGATCACGGCGGAAGACCTCGCCCAGCGGGTCGTTCCTGACCTTGCCGATATAGGCGCCTTTGCCCCCCAGGGCGGCCACGCCGGCGATGGTGTTGGCCGCCGATCCGCCCGAGCATTCAACACCGGGAGGCATCGCGCCATACAGGGCCAGGGCCCGATCGGCGTCGATCAGGGTCATCACGCCCTTGGCGACGCCAAGGCTGTCGAGGACAGCATCGTCGGCCTGGGCGAGCACATCGACGATGGCGTTGCCGATGCCGGCAACGTCAAATGGGCTTTCCGCCATCAGAATCCTCCGGAAGGTTGTCGCGGCGCGAGTATAGCGAGGACGGCTAGGGGGACAATTTAAAAATCAAGGACACCGGGCCCACGAACGTTATGGCTGCAATGTTCCCCACGCCGGACGTCGGGGCGCGCCCATCCCAAAGCCCGATGACCTTTGTCCGGGAACGCCGGGAGGCCTGGCAGGCCGGCTCGAAAACCGCGGAGACCGGCCCAATCTTCTGAGGGCACCGTGACGCGATCGCGTGATCGCCCCGGGTCGGTCACGTCGCGCGTTTTTTTCGCGTAACAGGCCCGAAGGCCGCCTTTATACTCTCTCATCCGATCAGGAGACTTCCGCCATGGCCGATGACCGTTTCCTTTCCACCCTCAGCGATCCGTCGTTGCTGCGCGAGGCTGTTTTTATCGACGGCCTGTGGATCGGCGCCGACGATCTCCGGGACGGCGGGGATGGCGGGACGATCGATGTCCGCAACCCGTCGACCGGCGATCTTCTGGGACGGGTGCCCGCGATGGGGGCGCCCGAGGCGCGCAGGGCGATCGCCGCCGCGAAACGGGCGCTGCCCGGGTGGCGGGCGCTGACCGCCAGGCAACGCGGCGCCACTCTCCGGCGCCTGTTCGAGCTGATGATGGAGAACCGCGAGGATCTGGCCCGGATCATGACCGCGGAGCAGGGCAAACCCCTGGCCGAAAGCCGGGGGGAGATTGCCTATGCCGCCGGTTTTCTGGAATGGTTCGCCGAGGAGGGAAAGAGGATCTATGGCGACACGATTCCGGCGCCGCTGCCCGGGCGGAAGCTCATCGTGCAGAAGGAGCCCGTCGGTGTCTTCGCCGCCATCACGCCCTGGAACTTTCCCGCGGCCATGATCACCCGGAAGGCCGGCGCCGGCTGGGCCGCCGGTTGCGCCGGGGTGGTCCGGCCGGCCAGCCAGACGCCGTTCTCGGCGCTGGCTATCGCGGTGCTGGCGGAACGCGCCGGTTTTCCGGCCGGGGTGTGCAATGTGATCACCGGCCCCTCCCACGCGATCGGCCCGGAACTGACCTCCAACCCCGATGTGCGCAAGCTGTCCTTCACCGGCAGCACGGCCGTCGGCGCGAAATTGCTGGCGCAATGCGCGCCCACCATCAAGAAGACCGGAATGGAACTGGGCGGCAACGCGCCCTTCATCGTGTTCGATGACGCCGCCCTGGACGCCGCGGTGGCCGGCGCGGTGGCCTGCAAGTTCCGCAACGCCGGCCAGACCTGCGTCTGCGCCAACCGCTTTCTGGTGCAGGACGGCATCCTGGAGGCCTTCGCCGGCCGGCTGGCCCGGGCCGCATCGCAACTGACGGTGGGCGACGGCTTTGACCCGGGCACCGAGATCGGCCCTTTGATCAATGACGACGCCGTCGCCAAGGCGGAGGATCACGTGGCCGCCGCCCTGGCGCGGGGCGCGCGCCTGCTGCCCGGCGGCGGCCGCCATCCCCTGGGCGGCAACTTCTTCGCGCCCACGGTGATGACCGATGTGCCGGTCGCGGCCCGGATCTTTCATGAGGAGACCTTCAGTCCGGTGGCGGCGCTGTTCCGGTTCAAGGACGAGGACGAGGCGATCAGGCTTGCCAATGACACCCCCTTCGGTCTGGCCGCCTATTTCTACAGCCGCGATATCGGCCGTGTGATGCGGGTCGCCGACGCCCTGGACTATGGCATCGTCGGAGCCAATGAGGGGCTGGTGTCGACCGAGGTGGCCCCGTTCGGCGGCATGAAGACCTCGGGCCTGGGACGTGAAGGGTCGAAATACGGGATCGAGGACTATCTGGAGATCAAATATCTGTGCCTGGGCGGACTTGCCGCCGGCTGATCCCGGACCGGATGAGAGTCGGCGGGGAGCGCATCCGGGGGAAGGCGCCTGTCGCCTCCCCCCGGGGATAAGGACGGGGGGGGGGGGGGGGGGGGGGGGGGGGGGGGGGGGGGGGGGGGGGGGGGGGGG
>WASQ01000137.1 GCA_009712185.1 Telmatospirillum sp.
CATTCTCGGTCTACGCGCGAAGAAAACGGAAGATGGGGACGGGGTGACGCTTACGGTGAGCACGGACACAGGTCGAGTCGATCATAATGATATCGCCGTCGAAAGCCTTCGAAACATCTTCCAAAAGCCGGCCCCAGACCCCGGCTTTCCGCCAACGGACAAACCGGTTATAGCAGGTCGTCGGCGGGCCCCGTAGCGCTCAGGGATTTCCGCCCACGGCGAGCCGGTCCGGAACCGCCACAGTATCCCGTTCAAGACGCGACGGTCGTCGACACGGGGCACGCCGCGCGGTTTGTTCGGCAACAGCGGCTGGATGATCGACCATTCATAGTCGGTCAATTCGTAGCGACGACGGGTCATTCAAGGGCTCCAAAGAAACTGAAGCCTTTGAATCATAAAAAGGAAACGCTGGGAACCCCTTTATGGGTTTACGCCCTAGTCTTCGACGCATAAGAGGTACCCCCCTGGAGCGGCCGAAAGGACTAGTTTCGCATCGATCATTTCATCGACGACAAAGCGACCGGTTGTCTTCAGATACGCATTAACAGCAGTCTTCGGGCTGTTGCCCCTACCCCACGGCCTGTCCGGAAATGAGTCGGGCGGAACATCCTCGATTCCTGTATCGAAAACAACGCAATAACTTCCTTTGGTTACGAGAGGGGCGAACGCCCGAAGTTCCGCGAGGACATGGTCGTGCGTATGATTAGAGTCGAGGCAGACGAGAATCTTCAAATGATTTTTTGCGAAAAAGTGAACTTTTCGAATTATTTCCGGATCGACAGAAGATCCCTCTAACATCGTTATGCGTTTATTCATCGGATGCGTGGCAATCGCGTCGCGATTGTGTGGCCTGATCTCAATATCTACGCCAAGGACCTCTCCATCAATACCCATCATCTCCATCATGGAAGCATAAAAAATGACCGATCCACCATGAGCAATGCCAACGTCAATAACAAGGTCCGGCCTAACAGTCCACATAATTTCCTGCATTTGCACAATATCTTGCGGTAGCTGAATAAATGGTCTACCCATCCACGAAAAATTATATACGTAACGATGTTTTCCAGATTTTATAATAAAATCCAGTCCACATTCTTTTAACTTCTTGTCTTTTCCGGCTTCCATAATAGATTTTTCGCGTTCAATTTCGAATGAAGTCTTGCTCATCACCTATCCTCATATTTCCGGTCGATCACTGAAAGCTTCAACGCACACCGGGGCATTTCAAGAAGAAATGGCAAAGTCCGTCGATACCATGCACGCCACCAACCCGGACAAGTCCGCTTTTTTAAGAAAGTCTATAATCTATTGATTTTGATTAATGTTTAGTTGTCGATGCCGAATTTCGTAGTTTCCTAAGCACTCGTGCCAAGGTTAATCTCCCATCTCAAAAATTACAATTCCTGCGGAACTGCATAAATGACGCTGCCAACCCCCCCCCAGCTATGCAATCTAAAATAGAATTTGTAAGTCTCTTTGCACGATACTGTCTCAAAAATTAGATGATATGGAAGATCAACAATTCCAAGCTCGTTATGGTAAGACGTCATCGCAACAATCGGGTGACATGCATTAATCATTTTTTTTGCTCCCAGTAGCGCCTGCATCTCCCCGCCCTCAAGATGCATTTTGATATAACTTGCAGAACAGTCAAAATCGTCCACTGCCTTTACGGACACATCGACCTCGCCACTCGGACACAGTTTACTTGAATAACCAAATCCGTCGCAAAATCTCTCTATCCCCGCCCCAGCGCCGAGCGCGCAACGATGCACTGTCATTCTGGATCGAACCGTTTCCTCCAATGTACCGCACCACTTATTGATGCGAAGAAAACTGTCTGAATCTGGCTCCACCAGCAGCATCTCTTGGAATCTTGGACGAAGCTCCATCAAGGACCGTGAAACTTCGCCATGGTGCGCGCCAGCGTCTAAAAACGTCATTTCTGTCGGCAATGCCGAAATAACTTCGGGAATCAAAAATCGATCCGAACAGTTTATCGGCGCGTTTGCGAAAACCCATTCCTGACGCAAACGTCTCCACGCGATAAATTGTAGATAATGCGCGCGCGACGTCGCATCCGCCCACCCTCTCATAATCTGCCGAATTTTCATGCGATTGCCCCCGTCAAAGCCATTGACGTACCAGCCATTTTCCAAGGGATGGCGTCCCCGGTAGGCCTCCGCGACATCATAAAAAGGAACGATGTCCTGCCATCCCTGCTCAGCCAATTGCCTCACCAACGGTGAATAGGGTGTCGTCACCACGCAAACGGCAAGCATCGCGCGTTGCATGAATTTCCTCGGCGCATCTTCGGGAACAACCATAGGAATTTCAGACCAAAAACTATCCTGTTCAATTCGCCGTGCATTGGTATCAACCACCAAGGCCACAGGGATACCAAGAAAATCGAGGTATTCTTTAGCCATTCGGCCGAGATTCCCGGCCCCATAAAGGACCAACGGTTTGTCTACAATTCTCTGGGGAGAAATAGCTATATCATCATCAATAATTGTGTCTAATAGGGCCATAGCGTCAGAAATATTTGTGGATACCGAACGGGAAACACTCTCGTACATCGCTAAACCTCATTTCACCAACAGAGATTCCAATGACATGGCCCATCGTCGAAGTTGTGCATCCTCAGAATAAACGCTCGAAAAATGGCTGACGCTCCCTTTAGATTTTTCCAAAAGACCATATTGCGCCGCATCGATTGGCGCCGAAACCGATCCATCTTGACAAAAAATTTTTGAATCGCGGAGAAATGACAGAAACCATTCCGTGGATGTTTCTCCGAAGACTTGTGTAAAGGACTTCCGGATCTTTCTCGCGGGCAAAACATATGCGTATAGCGCCTCAAAGCACCTCACCATTGGATCGAAGGAGAAGCGCTCACGAACAAGCGTAGATGCTGACTGCTTTATTCGGACTCTTTCGCTAGGATTCCGCTGCAACCACGCAATCGACAACGCCAGATCGTGAGGGGTTTTTATGACGACACCGGTCTTCCGATGTTCCACGATGCAACGTTCCGCCGGGTTATTTAAGACGACCGGAATCACTCCCATTGCCATCGCTTCCAACAGGGCATTCTCAGCGGTGCCATAATGGGTCGGATTTAACAGATAGATCAAAACATCAAGCTGGGCCAACTCGCTTACGACATCTGATCTGTAACCGCGAAAATCGAGAAGATGCTCACGACCGAGAGCACGGCATTGGCGCTCAAGGTCGCTCCGATTGGTCTCGTCACCGATCATACGCACGCAAAATTCCGGGTCTGGAACCGCAGCGAGAAACGAAACAAATTCCGGATGCAATTTTGAATAGTTGAAGCTTCCCAGATACCCTGCCCGAAGCGTCGCCTCACCGGCCGTAGGCAAGGGCAACGGCAGATTCTCGACCCCGCCGCCACTGGAAATTACTCTCAATTTGTTAGAGTGACCAGCCTCACACCAGGCACGAACCTCCGCTCCTTCGAATGAACATGCAGAGGTAAAAACAATCTGATCGAATGCCTCTATTAAATTTGGAGGGAATCGCGGGTGATGCAACCCGGAAACATGGCACCAGGCGATCATCCGCATGGCAGGCAAATCCGGGCGACAAAGAATAGCCGGCAACGTCGGATGGTTCCAGAACTCCACCTGAACGATGTCGGCTTCTTCCAGTCGACGCAATAAATCCCTGTCGTCCGGTTTGATGACAACGTCGCAGCCGGCCGCGTCCAACCGTTCCACGAACTGGCTTTTTTCCGGCTTTTCCAAACAAATCACGGAGTGCCGAAATTGCGACCCGCCCGTCGCCGCTGTCGCAATCAGCCCGGAAACGGCCTTTCCGACCCCCCCTCCCAGATGGGGGGTCAGATGAACAACCGTACTCACGATTGCCCACCGGCCCCATGCTCGGTCTGCACGTCCATACCGGGAGGTGTCACATGCACGGCACCGATGTGGGCCCTGACGTTTTTCAACACAACGTCTCTGTAAGCATCAATGTTGTCGGGCAGGCAATGACTCAATTGGCCGCAACTGCCGCACACAGGGTTTTCGGTCCGCCGCCCTTCCAGATGCTGAAGACGTAATGCATTCAGCTTATCCGAATTCCAAATGGCCTTCAGGCTGTCCTCACGAACGTCGCCCACCACCAACTTCCGCCCCCAATCCAGGAAGCAGGAACTGACCAATCCGTCAGCATTGACAGAGATAGAATAGAAGACATACGGGCAAGTGTCCGTTGGGGTTACGGGTTGTTGGTAGATTCCATCGGTGATCTTGACACCAGTGTGTGCTTCGACATCGAATTCCGGCCAGCAGGGGGCAAAATTCTCGATAAAGATGCGGTCACAATAATTCCCGAAGAGCTCGTAAAATTCTTTCTTTTGATGCTCCTCGATCAACTCTCCTGGGATCTTCATGACGATCTCGCAATTACCACGATTGGCGTAAAGCCATTTGATCGTTTCCACGAAGGCCCGAAAGTCAAAATCATACCCCGTGAACCGGCGATACTGGTCCGGCGTCATGCCATCAACGGAGATATTGATTTTGTCGAGACCGGCGTCCAACACCGGTTTTAACCGCTCCGGTGTCAAAAGCGACCCGTTGGTGGTTGTATCAATGTATTCAACACGGCCACTGGCTTTGGCATAGGCGATCATGTCGGCTAGTCGTTTGTTCAGAAAGGGCTCACCGTCCTTGTACATCCTGAGGACCTTGATGGGACGATCGAACTCCGCCAAATCATCGATAATTTTGCGAAAGACCTCAAACCGCATAGCGCCCTGATAACGCCCGGTCTCGTCAATCATCGAACGATGCCCAGTTGGGCAAAAAGGGCATTGAAAATTGCAGGCGCTTGCCGGGTCGGCAAACACGACAAATGGCGTCGACAGCGGGATCACATCCTGTAGTGGCGTGCGCCCCTCAAGATTGATACGTGGCTTGATTTGCGCCTTCATATTGGCCTCCTAAGGTGTTCGCCCGTGGTTACACATGGCTAAAGATTGGGTCGACCGACCACGCAGCGCGGGTCTGTCAGATTGTCGGGACGTGTGCCGAAGCACAAAAGGTCGCGTCGCTGGAACTCGTCGGCGATCGATTCTGCCAGTTGGCGTACTGTCACCGGTACCCCGGAACAGATGTTGACGACACCGGTCCGATCACCCATGACGATGCCAGCGATCATTTTTCCTGCGTCGTCAACGTCAAGGTAATCTCGAATCTGGTCACCACTCGTCAAATCCACCTTTTCTCCTGCGGAGAGTCTTGAACGCAAATAAGGAACCAAGCGTCGTTGGTCTTCCCCCTTTCCAAAGAGATAGAAGAGGCGACACCAGGCGAAAGAGACGCCCGCCATCGGCAGATAAGTCGACAACGCAAGAAACGCCGCCGCTTTGGCTCCGGCATATGGAGTCTCGGGGCGCAGGGGCGTATCGACGCACAAAACTCCTGCCGAAAGATCGTACTCAAAACAGGTGCCGATCCCGACAAATCGTGACACTCCTGCGGCAACCGCCCCTTTCGCCAGCCGAAGAGTTCCCTCCAGACAATCCACATTGAACGGCGACTGAAGGTACTTTCCCGGTTCTGCATACCAAGCCACATGCAGGACAGACTGAACTCCACTGCACACGTCCTGCCACCATTCGGAGGTCTCGGCGAAAAGATCCGCCGTCTCGACGATGTGTTCCAGCCCCGGCACGCCATCGAGTTTTCGTTCCGCTCCAGGGCGAACAACGGCCCTGACGAAAGCGCCCGCGTCGGCCAGAGCGGAAAGGACGGCACGCCCGACAAAGCCGGTTCCCCCGGTAACGAGTATCAATGGCCGATGTTCCGGCACCCCTCCGTTCCTTTCGTTTGGCGCAAACGCGCCGCGTGGAAACATCATGCTGGCCAACGGTGCCAGCATGATGCCATGGCTTTACAGCGGATCGACTCGAAGCGACGGAATGGCGGTGACAATTCGCGTTCCGCGATCTAAAAGATGGCCATTGACACGGCGCAATTCTTCTTCAAGGTTCCACGGCAACAAAAGAAGATAATCTGGATTATAACTCACCAGCATATCTGGTGAAAAAATCGGGATATGGCTTCCAGGCAGAAATTTTCCCTGCTTGGACGGCGCTGCATCGCAGACAAATGGCAGTAAGTCTTGGCGAATTCCGGCATAATTTAGCAAAGTGTTTCCCTTTGCAGCAGCCCCGTAAGCCGCAACCTTTTTCCTGGCACGCTTTTGTTCTATCAAAAATGCCACAAGCTCATCCTTGATCCGGTTCACTCTTGGCTGAAATCCACTATAGGCGCGCCCGTCCAGAAGGCCGGCATGGCGCTCCGTCTCCAGCAGGGCGTCCACGGACGGCAAGTTGGGCCGCTCATCATCACTGTGCCCCCCCCATATCCGCAAGCTGCCGCCATGGGTGGGCAACATTTCAACGTCAAAGATTCTCAGACCTGTGGCCGACAGAATGCGGTCAACCACGAACAGCGACAAATAAGAAAAGTGTTCGTGATAAACCGTATCAAATTGGCATTCTTCAACCAGCTTAAGAAGATGTGGGAATTCAAATGTGAAAGTTCCACCCTTTTTAAGCACCTTCTTAATTCCGACGGAAAAATCATTAATTTCAGGAACATGCGCCAAAACGTTATTGCCGATGACGAGGTCTGCAACGAGCCCATCTGAAGCCAGTTCTTCGGCAAGGTCTCTTCCAAAAAACTTTCTGATAACCGGTATGCCTTGCGCTTCAGCGGCATTGGCCGTCATCTCAGTCGGCTCGATCCCGAGGCACGCAATCCCTTTTTTCACGAAATTTTTCAGGAGATAACCGTCATTTGACGCAACCTCAATGACGTGACTGCCGGCCCCTAAGTTCAGTTGGTCGACAACACGTTCAACATACCGGGCAGCATGATCCAGCCAATCTTTTGAAGTACTCGAAAAATAGGCATAGTCTTTGCAAAACAGCCTTTCTCTCTCTGGATAATCCTCAGTCTGTACAAGCCAACATTCTTCGCAGAATTTCAGCCGCAGAGGGAAAAACAGTTCCGGTGCGTTCAGGTCCTCAGTCGACAGATAGCTGTTCGAAGGGGGGGCAAACCCAAGATCCAGGAACGTTTGTTCAAGCCTCGAACCGCAATGACGACAAATCATAAAGAGATTCCTCTGAAATCGGGCGTCAAAGCCGGGTGATTGGCGTCACGGTCGGACAAATTTGAAATTGGCAGAGGCCAATCCACCCGCAACGCCGGATCCCGCACGTCCACCCCGCTTTCGCAAGCAGCGTCATAGGCGGCAGAATGAAAATACAGAAGACGGCAATCGTCGACCAGCGTTTGGAAACCGTGCGCAAATCCCTCTGGAACAAGGAGAATTTCGCCGTTGTCCTCGGTCAATTCCACGGCATGCCACTGCAGGAATGTCGGGGAGTCGGCACGAAGGTCCACGGCCACATCCCAGACCGCGCCTTTGAAACAGGAAATGAGTTTTGCCTCGGCGGAAGGCGGAGCCTGAAAATGAAACCCGCGAACCGTCCCCGATTTCTCGGTCCGCGTCCGGTTGATTTGCGCTATTGGCTTTGTCCAGCCCATTGAAGAAAGTTCATCGGCACAAAACAGCCGTGTTAACCCACCCCGCGAATCTGTGAGGGTTTGAGGCAAAACGACGACAAGCCCATCCAATGGCGTTTCCCGAAATGAAAAACGGCTCATTCGTTCGCCTCATATGATCCGATATCGGCGTCACAAAGGCACTTTGCCCCGCTACCATGCCGATGAGAAACGTACCAGGCGACGGTCCTCCGAACGGCCTCCTGAAGAGGCCATCGAGGCGCCAGCCCGAGGAGGGACCGCGCCTTGGCCGTCTCCAACGCGAGCCATCCGGCCTCGTGTGGGCCAGCCGTTCCGTCGCCAAAGGAAACGCCACCCGAATGAATACTGCGGGCCATTTCCACGACACTTCGGACGGTGGCAGCTTCGTGAGGAACGGGGCCGAAATTGTACGAATCCGCGGGAACCTCGCGGGTCCATAGCCGCTCGGCAAGAACCAAATAGGATGCCACTGGTTCAAGAACATGTTGCCACGGACGGATGGCGTCCGGACGCCGCACATGCAACGTGTGACCTGCCTGCCAAGCCCGAATAGCGTCGGGAATAAGGCGATCAGGTGCCCAGTCACCACCACCAATGACGTTTCCGGCCCTGGCCGACGCAACAGCAATATCGGCATCCGCCAGGAAAGACGATCGGTAACAGGCGATTACCATCTCGGCAGCCGCCTTGCTGGCACTGTAAGGGTCGTAGCCTCCAAGAGGATCGCTTTCCCTGAACGGGAACGCCGTCTCCAGATTTCGATAGACCTTATCGGACGTCACCATCACAGCCGCACGAACCTGATGAACCCGCCGCAGAGCATCGAGGACATTTGCGGTTCCTTGGACATTAACCGCGAAAGTCGCAAGGGGTTGGGCGTAGCCGACCCTTACCAGAGCCTGCGCCGCAAGGTGAAAAATAATATCCGGCCGGGCCGATTGAACAATTTCAGCAACACCGGTCGCATCGCGGATATCGACGAAATGCGATTCGCAAAGGCGGTCGACGCCGGCATCTTCAAACAACGTCGGTCCGTCGGCGGGCGGCAACGCCAAACCGATCACGCGCGCACCCATGCGATGCAGCCAGATGGTCATCCACGCACCTTTAAAACCGGTATGCCCGGTCAGCAGAACCGTCCTTCCGCGCCAAAAAGCCGGATCCGGTAAGGGGGATCCGCTCACGACCAAATCTTCCAGGGTGCGCGCCCCGATGCCCAAAGGTTTTCGAGCAGCATTTTATCGCGCAACGTGTCCATCGCTTGCCAGAACCCGACGTGTTCGAACGCCATGAGTTGACCTGCCGATGCTAAGTTAATCATTGGCACCGACTCCCAGGACGTCATGTCATCCTCGATCCAATCGATACACTTCGGCGACAGAACGAAAAACCCGCCATTGATCAAACCGCCGTCTCCCGGAGGCTTTTCCACAAACGCCGACACCTGGTCACCTTGGCGCTCCAGAGCGCCGTAGCGCCCTGGCGGACACACAGCGGTCACCGTTGCCAATTTTCCGTGTTTTCGGTGAAACGCGATCAGCGCTCGAATATCGACATCGCTAACACCGTCCCCATAGGTAAAACAGAAGCAATCGTCATCTTTGATATAGTCAGAGACCCTTTTCAACCGGCCACCAGTGAGCGTATTTTCGCCAGTATCCACCAGCGTCACACGCCACGGTTCGGCCAAATGCCGATGAACACGCATTTGGTTGTTCTCCATGTCGAACGTCACGTCCGACATGTGGAGGAAATAATTGGCGAAATACTCCTTGATGACATAGCCCTTGTATCCGCAGCAAATCACGAAATCATTCACACCATAGGCCGAATAGGACTTCATGATGTGCCAAAGGATCGGCTTGCCACCGATCTCGATCATCGGCTTCGGCTTGAGATGTGTCTCTTCGGAAATCCGGGTCCCCAGGCCACCGGCCAACAGCACCGCCTTCAAGGCTTTTCCTCCCCCCACGGAGACGGGGCCCGTCCCATCGCGATTTGGGTATTTCTAGCCGGGATGGAGGGCTCCACTTACCGCCGTGCTCGATTTGACGTCGCCTTTTCCGGTTTACCTGAAAGTTCTTAAGATGCCCCTAATTCGACTACGTCACATTCGCCGTCGATCATGGCTTCGATAGCGGCGGAAGGAGCGAAGTGGCGCTTGAGCCAGGGCTTCCCCCAGATGCCACAAACTCTCACTGATCGCTCTTTCCGGCCGGGGCGGGACGGTACCGCCTCACAGGCTTTGAAAATCCGCCAGAATCTGTTCGGCCCGATGATGCCACAGATGCCTTTCCAAAATCCGCGCCCGCGCCTGTTCGCCAACCCGGCGACGTAAGTTCTCATCCTTCAGGAGACGGCCGACCACATCGCCGATGTTGTCGTCGTCATAATAAAAGAAATGGTCGCCATCGTTGAAATAACTGTCGATACCAAAAGGTCGATCATCGTAGGGCGTGCGATTGACGAGAGGCGGAACGCCACAGCACATGGCTTCCATCACCCGTTCATGCATGGAGATCCGGCCGTAGTGATAAACAAGGCGGGACAGATTGACGATCGCCGATTTTTCGGAGGGCCGGAACAGGGGTCCGACATAAAACGGCCGGAGCGTGGGATCCTCGGCCCAACCGCCACCTCCGAAAATCTTGATCTCGCGGGTCACCCGTAGAATTCGCTTCAGATTGTCCGCCCTGCCACAGGCCCTGAGGACACGGTTGTCGAGCAGCGTCAGGATCTGGTAATAGGCCTCGTCCGGCCGATAATCCGACTTTTTCCCTCGCAACAGGCCGAGGACGCAATTCTGCAACCGGTCAGAATCAAAATCGGTCTCGGCAAGACCATCGGCGGCCAGAGCCGCGCAGATTTCACCAAACATCAGACTGACCCCGCCGGTGCTCAAAACCGCAGCCAGTTCCTGCGGCTGAATCGGCCGCCCGAGATAGCCGATGGTCGTGACATCCCAGACCGGGGGCGCCCCGAACGGGAAATAGGTCTTTTCATCCATGGCGAAATGGAGAATTTCCCAGCGCGGCGCCTGCTGACGGCTCACTCCCATCTGGAGCGGATCCAAATTGCAATAGGTCAGATCGCTCCCACCCCAACCTTGGTCGATACGCTGACCATTGGGCCGGTAAGACGCTTCCAGCCACCCGATGTGATGAATTTTATCATCGAAATCAACGATCTGGTTGCGAGATCTGTTCACCTCGAGAATAAAGTCCGGCTTGAACCAGTCGACCAGCATGCGCATGCGATGACCGTTCAAATAGTCGAATCCGGTTACCACCTCGATCCCCATCGCCTCGAACGCCCGCTTAAGGCCAAGGACAAGGTTAATCATCACTGTGTCCGACATGGTGAACAAGGCGACGCGTTTTACCGGCGACATTAATATACCCCTGGGAACTTTACCCGATCGCTCTCATGCGGAGATAAATTGACGGCGGCGCGCGGCCTCAACCATCTCCTCCAGGATCTGCTCGATCCCATACCGTTGTCGCCACGTCGGATAATGCGCGGCCAACTTACGGGTATCACTGATCCACCAGATATGGTCGCCTTGTCGGTTTTCCGCCTTGTATTGCCAGTTCATCGACCGACCAGTCAGTCGTTCCAGCGCGGTAATCGCCTCCAGCATCGAACAGTTGGATCTACGTCCGCCACCCGCGTTATAGACTTCGCCATTACGCGGTGCCAGAAAGACCTCCCAAAAAGCCGAAACCAAGTCATGCGAATGGATATTGTCCCGAACTTGCTTGCCCTTATAGCCCAGAACCGTATAGGGCTCGCCGCTCACCGCGCATTTTACCAAATAAGCGAGAAAGCCGTGCAACGGAGCACCGGCATGTCCCGGGCCAGTCAGACACCCACCACGGAATACAGCCGTCTTCATGCCAAAATAGCGACCATACTCCTGCACCATTACATCGGCCGCCACCTTGGAAGCCCCAAAAATGCTGTGCATGGATTGATCAATAGACATGGTTTCGTCGACGCCGAACTCAGCCCATCGATGATCGGAGGCTAACTCGTAACGGAGTTGCCCCTCCACCAGAGGCAAATGATTAGGCGCGTCGCCATAAACCTTGTTCGTGCTGGTGAACAGGAACACGGCCTCCGGGCAATATTGACGCGTCGCCTCCAGGAGATGCAAGGTGCCTTGCGCGTTCACGCCGAAATCCGTGAAGGGCTCCCGCGCCGCCCAGTCGTGTGATGGCTGCGCCGCCGTGTGAACAACAACGGCAATATCTGGACCATACGTCGCAAAAATCTTAGTGATGCCGTCGGCGTCACGAATATCGACGGTTTCGTGTCGATATGCGCCAATCTCGCGCTGCAGGATTTCCCTGTTTGGCTGCGTACTCGCCTGGTCACCAAAAAAATAGCGACGCATGTCGTTGTCAATGCCAACCACGTCGAATCCCTTATCGGAAAAAAATCGAACAGTCTCCGATCCAATCAAACCGGCCGACCCGGTGACAATAGCAACAGCCATAACGAAAACCCTTCCTGAATCACAACGAGTCCTGACGCATAGTGCATTTTTATAGAAAATATGCACTTTTCATCATATTCATGATTTGTTCGACGGCAAATGGATGGACATGAAAATTATCTGGCTGATACCCTGACATTCCAAATGATGTCGCCAATTCATAACTTGGAAAATAGTCCACTTCACTATACTTATTTTTCATCCTATGGGCAACGCACCTCAGAACAGATTTAGAATAGCAATTAGCCATAATAACATCTTCATCTGTAAATGACGTCAAAAGAGCCACAGGAGAAACAGTTAAAAGTATTTGTTTTACCCCACCCTCAACAAGACAGGAAATTGCTTTATCCATCAAATCCAAGCTTTCTTCATATTCCAAAGTTCTAAAGCAGAATTTTTTTGGATTTTTCTTTATATTAAAAAAATTTGGAGTGCGGTTAAGGTAAACCCCACTTGATTCTTCGTACCATGCTTCAATTAAACCCAATGTAATGAGAACAACATCGGCATTTTTCATCTCTTTATAGAGCGTGTCAATTTGCTCCCGGCGCTCGATAAGCCGATCCAGGGCAACAGGAGTGGCGTTATGCTGGAGCAAAAGATCGCGGAATGCACCATCACTCATTTCAAGACCGGCATCGAGATCATATTTGAACTTCCCAAATGCCGAGAGAATCCGCTGGCACATCGTTCCGGCTGTGTATTCATTAAAGATCTGAACCCCTTCTTGCCCCAACGGCATTTCCGTCCAGGGGACCGGAAACTGGCGAACAGGAACGCGGCAACCAAATGCCTCAAGATGAGGTTCAATCTCCCGCACGAAACAAGAACCAATCGTAAAAACAGTATCTCCCGATTTAATCTTAAATTTCGGATCAATCATTGGCCGAAGAAAGCCTGTTTTATCCGTCGTAATCGCCTGATATCTTGGATCTTCCATCGTCGGAAAGCGGGCCCACCTGTTTTTAGTGGCAATCCGATACGCGGCCTGAGCTTCCATTTCCAACATGGTTTTCGTCAACTCCAATTATCAATGTCCGAGAATCGGCTCCAGGATCTTCCGGTACTCCGATAACCAGGAAAATACATCGTCGAGGAGTTGGGACAGACTGACTTCTGGCCTCCAATTCGTCGCTGCCGTGACTGCACCGTTATCCGTCACGTACCATGGAATATCCGCAGCATGCGTGTCCGGCCGCCCAGAAATTTCAAGAGAGACCCCCGAACATCTTTCGCATAAGGACGTCAATTCCGCCAAGGAGACCGCATTTTTCACGCCGCCGCCAACATTAAAGGTAAAATAGTCTCCGGATTTCAAGGATCCGAGCTGAATTCGAAGTAATCGGTAGAGATCATCCACGTGCAGAACGTCACGAACCTGAAATCCCATACCACCAAATCCAATATAGGAAAGATTTCCGCCGAACAGATGCCTGGCGCACCAAAGTGCTATAAATCCTTGATCAACTTTTCCCATCTGCCATGGTCCGGCCAACACCCCGCACCTGTTCACGACCACGCCCAAACCATAGAGTGCGGCGTATTCCTGCGCTAAATGCTCCCCACACAGTTTCGTTGCGCCGTAGAGCGATCGACTCCCTGTAAGTGGAAAATCAGTGGAAATACCGTTTCCCGACCATCCCAGTCCCTCAGCTCCCGGGGGAACTGTCAGCCGAGTATTCTCCACCACCAACGGCAAAGACCTCAGGGAGGCAATTGGATAAATCCGACTTGAGGACAAAAAGAGCAAACGGGACGAATATTTCCGGGCGGCTTCAAGGCAATTGTACAGCCCCACCAGATTGGTCTGGAAGACGTAGTCGGGACTGGCCCCATAGCCCGCCTGAACCGACGGCTCCGCGGAGCACTCAATCAGCACATCAAACGCCCCAGCCGCCTCAATGTCCGTTGCGGAGCGAACGTCTCCGTGAACGAACGTCACCCCGCCATCCCGCAACCGCACCAAGGCCAGCTCTGATCCACGGCGCCGCAAATTATCGAAGGCGACGACATCGCAATCAGGCAGATCGCGCTTAAACAACAATGCAAGGGATGACCCGACAAACCCAGCCCCACCGGTGACCAGGATTTTCACTCGGCAGCCCTCCCTCCTAATTCCGTCGAAGCTCTACCATCACCAAGGATTGCATCAACGGTAAATCGCGGTCCATGTTCCGCAGCCCACAGCTTCGCGCCATCCAACGCCCGCCGGGCAAGATTGCTGAAATCGTCCAGCGCTTCAGCAACCGCGGCACACACCGCCGATGGCGTCCATTCGTCAAAGCAGATGCCGCAATCCCCATATTCGCGAACAAGGCGCCCTAAACACGATTCACCAGGAACGACAAGCGGAATCCCTTGCGAGATAGCTTCCGAAAGGATGGCAGAATAACTGTTGGCATACCGCTCCGGCTGATAAGGAAGAACGATCAAACTGGACTGATCCAGAAGAGACTGCCAAGCCTCACCATTAGCGATCTCATTTTTCAAAATAAAACGCGGATTGGAGACCCCGATCGCCATCAATTCGGCCGTCTGTTCGAGATAGCCATTCACATTACCGTTATGAATGAGGATCTGGACACCAGGATGATTAGCCAGAAGCCGGGGAACGATTTCCGGGAGTAGATGATATCCTTTATCAGGTCTCTGATGCCCCAGAAATGAAACCACCACAGGTTTATCCGCGCTGCGAAGGCGCACGGGTCTGTCAATCGGCTGCGGTAACGGGTAAGCAGCAACAGGTAGCTCCAACAACTGGCTATAATCCCAGGATGACGAGGGATCGAACGTTCCCAGAATCAAATGCCGCCGGAACTCCGGACGCAGTCGACGTGCAGCGAAACGATAGAGTTGTGGATCGTTGGCATATCGGCCGAGGATTGCGTCCCCATGGGCCTGTACTATGCAGTCCTTCCCATCAGGCGTCCGGCGATGGAGAAGACCAGGGGGATATCCAAATTCGACGACCACCCGTGGGCAAGTCTCTGGCGTAAACTTGCTCTGCATCCAGTTGATAAGTGCCATCAGCTCACCAGGCCGCGCCGAATTCCAGTAAATGATGTCCTTGTGACCGATCGCGCCCAATTTTTGTAAATCTTGGAATATCGCGTCGCTGAAGAAAAAGAAGTTCTCCATCCATCCGCATAACGGGTCGTCGGAGATGGTATGTATTGCTTCATGCCGAAAGAGAGGCTCTCCGCCCAGTTCTTCGGCAAGCCCCTTCTCCATCCTGGCACTACCGACAACAAATGTCGCAATACCGCGGCGCCGTGCTTCCCCGACGATATGGCGGCAGGAGTTTGCATGGTGACCGCCATGATACCTTAAAGTGGCGTCCAGATAGATGAGACGGGAGCCAGAAGAACTGAGGGCCTCTGTTTGAGGAAGTGATGCAATCTCATCGATCTTGCGGGCGCCGTCGCTGTTGCGCACGTAGCCGGCGTCAAGCCGGGCTCCGGCATAACGATCCAAGTGGCCCCGCTGGGCCAGACTAGCGAGCGGCGTTCCTTCGATTTCCGCGCATCCGGAAAGCTGATGGGTGTCGAAGGGAAGCGTTCGAATCAGACGCTTCGTATCCTCCATTTGCTCCTCGGTTTCGCCAGGAAGACCAATCGTAAACGTTCCATGGACTGTCATTCCGAGCTTTTTCAACTCGTAAACCACATCCGACGCCTTCGCAATATTCAGGCGCTTGTTTACGATCTTGTCGACAACCTCCTGATTGCCACTTTCAAAGCCGAGCTTGACACCGAAACACCCCGATTCCTTCATGATGCGCCAAGTATCCATCTTGATGGTATCAGCGCGGCACATTGCGGCCCAAGGCAGATTAAGCTTTCGCATGACGCCGCAGATTCGCTCGACATGGGCGTCTGTTAAGTTAAAAGTATCATCATCGAAATAAATAGACTTAAAATTATATTTTTTTACCAGCTCCGTCAAATAAGCTTCCATATAATCGGCCGAATAGAATCGAGCTGTCCGTTTACCCGCACCGTCGGGATCATTTCCGGTCATAGTGGCAGGCCAGACACAAAAAATACATTTATACGGACACCCTCGACTGGCCCAAACCTGGGCATGCGGTGCGATTTGCCCGCGCGGGCTGGAATCAAAGTATCTATGTGCATGTAATTCATCAAAATACGGAAATGGCGCTAAGTTCATCTCCTCTGTCGTCAATAAATCAAAATCAATAAGCCCGCTCTTCCCGTTTACAACATTTACCGATCCTTTTTCGTATTCTCCCCGTATAACCGCATGGATCGGGAAGTTCTCTAAAATTTTCGCCCCATTGGCCGCAATTGGACCCGTAAGAACGATTTTGGCATTTGGAGCGTAGGCATGAATTTTTCGAATTAGGCGGCCGTCGTGATCCCATGACGGCGTAGCTGACTCGATAAAAATGTAGTCAAAATTACCATACTTTATAAAACGAAAATACGATTGATAGGACTCTGCTAATGCAATACTGTCATGAAATGTGACATCTACTCCAGCCATTTTAGCCAGATAGGTTGCTGCATAACCCATGAAAAACGGATATGGCAGATAAGCCCCAAAGATGAAGTTGTCCGGCGTGCGCGGGCTCATTCGAGTATGAGGCCATCGAGAACCCGCACGAACCCCTGACATCTGCACGGGGTAGGTCCGACCGTCCGCCCCCACAACATCCCTCACTTCCTGCCACCAGGGAGGATTGCTAAACAGTACGCGCATTGTCAGCTCCAGACGGAATTTCCCGCTAGAAAGTGTACGGTTTCGACGTTAACAAGCCGTTACCGCGCCCCCCTCCGAATGGTTATTCCAGCCTTCATCTCACAACCAGCAGACATCATGAGACCTGTATGGCGCAAGGAGGCAAAATCAATTGCCATACGCGTCAGACGGGATCGACAATCGGGCTCCCGACGAGAAAGCCCCCCCCTGGCAGATAAATTTTGCGCCTGTGCGCAGGGCAAAGGTCAAACTGAGCCAAGTTCTATCTGATTAGGTGAAATTAGCTCAGCATGCGTGACTTGATATTAAATAGATTTTCCTGCAAATTTCAGGAATCATTTTGTCCAGCATCTATTGATGTACCAGTTTTCGACGGAGTTCACATGCTATCTGGCTTGGCGGTGTCCGGACCCGATAAAAGGATCGAAGCTTTCGATTTCACCTTTTCGAAGGGGGCCTTACGGGAAACCGAAATCCTGGACTCCACAACCAGCCCGCCCGGCCGATATGTGTTGGAAGTAGCGCGCCGGATCGCGACGGCGGCCCCTTCCGCCCAACTCATTGCCGTCGCCAATCCTCTCCTTCCTCTTGGATCGCGCCAACTCATCGATTGGTTGAAGACGGGTCTCACCGGACCTGCGGTGATTTCCGGCCACGATAATTTCCCGTTGTGTTACGTCCTGCCCCGTCGCTGTGTCGACGAACTCGCCCGGTTTCTGACCGTTTTGTCGACTGCCGACGCGGACATTGACGCTCGCCTTCTCGCTGGCATCCTGGGAGAGGACGTCATCCAGACCAAGTTTCCGGGACTTTCCATCGCGCCTTACCCCGTCAGCACCTCGACGGGCTGGTTTCAGGGCACGGAACGACAAAAAGTCCTGAAAATTCTGGCGACCCACGCGACACATCTCGTCGAGACAAATCCCGCGTGGCGCACCCTGCCCTTCGCCGTTTACCATCCCTATCACGCGGGATCGATCGTCTTTTTCAGCGTGGCATCCCGGTTCGTTTCCACCCCGCTGTTCCAACGCCATATCGTCTGCTCGTCCTACCAGGACATCGTTGCCGCGGCGGGCGGCACCCTTGTCCCGGAATGGCTGGATCAACCTTGGCTGCCACGGGACAACTCCATCGGGGAACCGCAGTATTTCGCCAAAGCCCTTGAGCGTCTGGGTCCGGCCACGACCGACAATATGTTTATCTCCTTCATGCGCTATTCCCGAATTTCGGGATTCGGCCCTTTCCATATGGTCGATCAGGACCGATTCAGCCTTGGAGAATCCATTACCGCCCCCGACCAGACCTGGGCTTTGCAACAGCGCCGGACGCTGAAAATATGCCAACAGCCGCCTGCGCCGCTCAAGGTCCTGTTCCATATTAACGGCGGCGTTCCGATCAAGTCCTATCCCGACAAGCAGGCAAAAATTGTCTTCCAGGCCCTGAGGTCTTTTGGCGTGGAGATCAGCGTGATCGGGCGAAGCGACCTGGCTTCGGTGGGCGCTCGCCCGGTTACCGCGGATAAGACCGACCTGTTGCTCCAGGCAGTCCAAGACCACCACATTTTCGTCGGCCTCGACTCCTTCCCCCACCATTTTGTCCGCAACGTTCTCGGTTGGCCGACCATTGGCCTTTTCGGCGCAACCACCGCAGCGAACTTTGGCGGCGGATGGGACGCCCATTACCGCTCCCTCGACGCGGCCATGCCCTGCCATCCCTGCAACGGGGACCACCAATGCCCCGTCTTCAAGCGCCAGGAATGCGCCAACTACGTCCCCGCGGAACAGGTTGTCGCCGCCGTTCTCGCCATGGCCTCGACCGTCTACGGTTTCAGAGCATAAAGGAGAGTATCGATGGCCGTCCGCGTCCTGGCTTTTTTTGATTCGCGCTACCAAACGTCAACTGAACTCCAGGCATTGACGGGAGAGGCTGATCCCTGGCGTGGCCTTCGCGAGGGACGGCCGTTAAGCCGTCAACACCCCCCCCTCAACACGCCCACCTCCCTTGGCTACTACGATCTGTCGAACGCCGACACCGCGGCCCGGGTGGTTGGGTTGGCCCGTTATGTCGGCATCGACGGCTTCGTGATCGACTGCTCCTGGTCCGGTGACCACTATGTCACAGGCTCCGCTCCCGTTTTACCGTTCTGTGACCACTCCTTCACCCTTGCCTACAGATGGCGCAACGATCAGGACCCGTTTTGGCAGGCTCCGGCCGCTGCTGAAAATCGATCCCGCCGTGCGGCCGCCCTGATCGCGGCATTGAGTACCGGTCCGGCCACAGATCTGCGGGGCCGGCGGTTGGTGATCCTGGCGTCGCCGGACGCGCTCCACGCCCCGACCGCGACCCTGGCTCTTCTAAGGGAAGAAGCCCAAAAGGCTGGCTGGCCGGGCATCTATTTTGCTGGAACCAGCGCAGATGGCACCGCACGCTTTCTGGACAACGGTTTCGATGCCGCCCTCGATCCCGGGCCGGCCGACTGGCAACCCTGTCCGCCAGAAAACCAGCCTGCCGGATTCGAATTTCTGGAAGCGATGGCAGGACTGAGGGATTCCGTCGATTTTTTCGACCGGTTCTATTCCTATGGCAGCTCCGTCGTTCTCCGCATGATGAACAGAGGCAATCGCGGCAAGGTGTTTCCCTGCGTTTTTCCGGCCTACCACGATTGGCTGATCCATCAGGACGGAGGCGCCACCAATCTGATCGGGACAAACACCCAACTGTTCATCCAGTTTCTTGAGAATGCGATCACGTTCTCCCGGGAACGTTTTGGCCCCGATGAATCTGTCGTTTTTCTCCAATCCTGGAATGGCTGGAATGAAGGATCGCAGATCGAGCCCAGCCTTCTCGACGGAGATCTGATCTTCAACGCCACCCGGAACGCTATCGACCGGGCCCGTTACACGGAACGGTCTCACAGTGCCGCAGCCCCCATCGATCAGGACCTTGCTCAGCGTAGCACCCTGCTGTGCGATGCGTTGCGCGTTCTTTAAAGAGTGACGCTTTAAATCAGTGCCACCGCCCTGCTTGTTTTTTAAAACCTTCGCCGGGCTCACGCGTCCCTCACCCCTGGTCGCGGTCACACGACCACCAGAGCACCGGGTGTCTCATGTGGCCCCGGTGCCCTGGAATTTCACGATCAACAGTCACTCCCCCCTTGGGAGCCTGGCCGCGCTCCGCTTCATCCGATCGGCATGACGACCGCCGTCCGCGACCAGCAGCCGAACTGGTCGCGCAAAAAACCAAACTCGCGGGCGGACCATGTTCGGAGCAGCGAAGGGCTTTTAGTTGATTACGATCTATGGAAAGAAACCAAAAGTAATATCCATCACCTTTTGCGTTATTTCTGTCAGTTAAGTTTTTAACTTTAGGGTGATTCTTTCGGGCGTCAGAAAATTCTTAAAGAATCCGCGCCAGACTTCCCGGGCACATCCGTAAAAAATGCTGAGTGACCACTTGCGAATGGGCATGCCCCGCCCTCGGATGACCACTCGGCACTAAAAGGAGATTAGCATGCCCGTCATTTCCACTAATAACGCAGCAAACTCTGCGTTGAACTATTTGAACCACAATTCCAGCAAGGAGACTAATCTCCTGTCCCAGCTGGCGAGTGGCTCCCGCATCGTCCAGGCGTCGGACGACGCCGCCGGTCTTGCCATCGGCACCCAGCTCAATGCCAACGTCACGGTTTATCAGCAGGATCAGACCAACGTCCAACAGGGCACGGCGATCCTTCAGTCCGCCGATGGCGCACTGGCCCAGATCAGCAACGTGCTTCAGCGTATGATGGCCTTGGCAACCCAGGCCGCGTCGGGTCAGGTCACCAACAGCCAGCGCAGCCAGGACATCAATACGGAATATCAGGCGCTGAAAGGCGAGATCAACAGCATCGTCAGCAGCACGACCTACGCCGGTCAGACCCTGCTGTCGGGCTCCTTCCTGTCCAACGTGAAGTTCCTGGTCGGCACCCTGTCCTCCAACTTCATCACCATCAATGTGGCGACCGTTTCCGCGGCTGGCCTCCTGGCGACTAACGGTGCCACCGTGAGCACCGCGGCGGACGCGCTGAAAGCCATCAACACCATCAGCTCCGCGATCAATACGGTTACCAAAAATCGCGCGCAGATTGGTGCCTACGAGTCGCAGTTCAGCTTCAGCAGCCAGGCCATCGCGACCAACATCCAGAACATCTCCGCGGCGTCCTCGGTGATCATGGATGCCGACGTCGCGCAGGTGAAGTCGACCCTGTCGGCCACCGACGTGAAGACCCAGGCTTCCGTCGCCGCACTGACGCAGGCGTCGCAGCTGCCGCAGGAACTGCTGCGTCTGATCCAGTCGTAAGTTCCGGACGCCGCGCGGGCAAGGCTTCTCAAACGGGGCCCGTCGGCGGGGCATCGGACCTTCAACGACAGTGACTGCAATGGCGGACCTCGCTTTGAGGGCCGCCATTGTCGTTTTCACCGCCGGCGCCTTATCGGCGACAGCCGCCTGCCAAAACGATCAACCGGGAAGACATCCGGTCCCTGATCGACAATAATCGGACCATGAACAGCAGATCATTTCTCCTGGCTCAGGCGCAGGTCAACGATCGCGACGGCGATCTTCAGGGCGCGGAAATCCTCTATCGCGGTTTTCTGGCCGAATGCCCCGATCACATCGAGGCCACCCGGGCCCTGGGGCGGCTGCTGGTGCGGCGCGGAGACCTGGTCGCGGGAATCGCCGTCCTGCACCACGCCGCGGACCTCAGCCCGGCGTCAGCGGAAATCCTGGCGGATCTCGGTGCCGCCCTTGGGCAGGCGGGGCAGGAACGGCCGGCGCAACTTACCCTGCTGACGGCCCTCTGCCTGAACGCCATCGCGGTCAACCCGGGCGACATCGAAGCGCGGTTTCATCTCGGCATGACGCTCCATCAGGCCGGACGGACAAGGTTCGCCATCGGCGCGTTCCGCGAGGCGATCGCGCTTTGCCCCGACTTCGCGGAACTGCATAACAATCTCGGCATCTTTTTGCAGTCCATGCTGCGCAACAAAGAGGCCGTGACCGCCCATCGGCGCGCGGTCGCCCTGGCGCCCTGGAATGCCGGACATCACTGCAATCTGGCCCATGCCGCTCTGGCCGCCGGACAGCTCGGGGAAGGCTTTGCCGAATGGGAATGGCGGCCGTTGTCGCCACCCAGGGACTTCCCCCAGCCGAAATGGGACGGCGCGGCCTTCGCCGGCAAGACCCTTCTCGCCCATGCCGAGCAGGGATTTGGCGACACCCTCCAGTTCTGCCGCTATCTGCCCGCGGCCGCGGCCCTGGGCGGGCGCGTGATCGTCGAATGCCGCGCGCCCCTGGTCTCGCTGCTGGCGCGGATGCCGGGGGTCGCCCAGGTCATTCCCTGGGGAGAGCCGCTGCCCCCGTTCGATCTCCAGATCCCGATTCCCAGCCTCGCCCATGTTCTGGGTCACGATGAGGATCAAAGGGCGGATCATGAGGCGGATCATGGATTTTCCGATCCTCCCGCCCGGCCTGCCGCCCCCCACCGGGGTGACATGTCCCGGCGCCCCTATCTGACGGCGGATCCCGCCCGCATCGACCGTTGGCGCGCCAGGGCGGCAAGGGATGGGACACGGCGTGTCGGGCTTGTCTGGGCCGGCAACGCCGCCGGCCGTGACCCCCTGCGGGCCATTCCGCCCGACGCTCTGGCGCGACTGGCCGAAATCCCCGGGATCGCCCTGATCGGATGCCAGCGGGACGGGGCGGACAGCGGTGGCAGAATCGGGCTCACCGAGGACTGGGGTGCGGAGATTGCCGATTTCGACGATCTGGCCGGAGCCATCGCCACGCTCGATCTGCTGATCAGCGTCGACACCGCCGCCGCCCATCTGGCGGGGGCGCTGGGACAGCCCGTCTGGACATTGCTGCATGCCGCACCCGATTGGCGCTGGCAGGGAGGAGAGGCCGCCATGGACGGCCAACTGGACGGGAGGGGGGGGGCCTGCCGGTGGTATCCGTCGATGCGGCTTTACCGCCAGAACCAGCCGGGCGACTGGGAGGGCCTTGTCGGTCGCGTCGCGACGGCGCTCCGGCATTGGGCGGACGGACAGCAGACAGCCGACAGGATGGGGACCATCGCCTCCTCCTGAGGGGCCGGACAGCCGCCGGACACGGCACTGCTCTCGGCGCCGGCGCCGGTCAGCGCCGTTGCCGGCTATTCGTCGCGATGCGTCCGTTCCAGGCGCTCGTGCCGCTCCTGCGCCTCGATCGACAGAGTGGCGATCGGACGGGCCTCAAGACGCCGGATTCCGATCGGCTCCTGCGTTTCCTCACAGTAGCCGTAAGAGCCATCCTCGATCCGCTGCAAGGCGGCGTCGATCTTCGCGATCAGCTTGCGGGCCCGGTCCCGGGTCCTGAGCTCCAGCGACCGGTCGGCCTCGGCCTGGGCCCGGTCGGCGATATCCGGTTCCTGCAGGCCACCTTCCTGAAGATGCTGCAAGGTCTCGTCGGATTCACGCAGAAGCTCATAGCGCCAGCGGAGAAGTTTCTGCCGGAAATACTCCGTTTGGTATTCGTTCATGAACGGCTCGTCGTCACGGGGACGATAATCCGGCGGAAGTGTTACAGTCATGCCTTCCCCACGTTCGAGTGCGAATTCCGCCGCGGAATATAAGGATCACGCACCCTCCCCGCAAGGAAGGAATGCGGATCTCTGTCGGCGAAGTTGGTTTTCTGGAAAAGTCTCGCCCGTCAGTTGCCACGAACCGACAGTTTCGCAAGCTCGACTTCAGCCCTGAGTTCGATCTCATCGAGCAGGGCCGACAGCCTGGGATCCGCCACATGGCCGCGCCGCGACCGGACCATATGCGCAAGCCCGATCAGTTTTTCCTTGGAAATCGATCCCAGCAGCAGACCATGCCGGATCTCCTCAAGCTTATCGAGAAGATCCTCGCCATATTTGACGAGGCGCCGCCTCTCCTCGCCGTCAAGAACGTCTCCGACCGCCTGGGCCACCAGCAACGCCTCGATCCCGGCAACGGCGGGGGGCGCCTCCAGACCCTGGGTTTCGTCCACGCCGCCGAAAGTCTCGGCCAGCTTTTCCGCAAAGGCCCCCGAAGAGGCCTTGTCGGTTCTGGCAGTCTTCTTCGACTGCCCCGATCCTGCGGTTGTCCCGATTCCGGAAACTTTCATATCGTCCTGCAAAGACTGGGATTTGGCGTCCAGAGTGTACACTGCCGGGACTCCGGTTAAAAGCGCGTAAATCCCGGGGCTTTCGCGGCCCGGCGCCTCCGGCCGGCGTGTCGCCGGTCCGCCCTTTCCCACCCGGAGGCAGAATTTGCCGCACGGGCTGGAACGAAGTTGCCGCCGGCCGGCCGGGAACACCGATTTCCCAAGGGATTTCAAGATCCGCCATGAGTGGCACGACCTTCGCATGAGAGCTGGCGCCATTTGTGACCAAGAGACCAGAGGGCCGTCCGCGCCCAACGGAGAAAGAGACGCCATGAGAAGGGTCATCGCCCGGAGATTTGCCATCGTCAGACATGCGATCGCCGCCTTTGCCGCGGCTGCCGTGCTGTTTGCCGCCGGTCCCGCCGGGGCGACCTCGCGCATCAAGGACATCGCCGACTTCGAAGGCGTTCGCGACAATATCCTGATCGGTTATGGCCTTGTGGTCGGCCTGAACGGGACCGGCGACGGACTCGACAATTCGGAATTCACCAAGCAGTCGATGATCGCGATGCTGGAACGCCTGGGCGTCAACGCCCGCAGCGCCAATCTCCAGGCGGGATCCAATACCGGCCTCAAGGCCAAGGACGTCGCCGCCGTGATCGTCACCGCCCGCCTGCCGGCGTTCGCGCGCCAGGGCACCCGGATCGACGTCACCGCCAGCGCCATCGGCGATTCCACCAGCCTTCTCGGCGGCACCCTCCTTGTCACTCCGCTGATCGGCGCCGATGGCGAGGTCTACGCGGTCGGCCAGGGACAGGTGTCATCGGGATATTCGGCCCAGGGCGCCGCCGCCTCCGTGACCAAGGGGGTCCCGACATCGGGCCGGATCGCCAACGGGGCGCTGGTCGAACGTGAAGTGGGCGGCGACATGTCCAATATGGAGTCGGTCCAGATCACCCTGCGCAACCCCGACTTCACCACCGCGCGGCGGGTTTCCCAGGCCGTCAACTCCTTCCTGGGAACCGACACCGCCCGTCCGACCGACCCGTCCACCGTCCGGGTTGCCGTCCCGCCCCGGTACCGGGGCAACACGGTCGCGATGTTGACGGATATCGAACAGCTTCACGTCCAGCCCGATCAGGTGGCGCGCGTCGTCATCGACGACCGCACCGGAACCATCGTGATGGGCGAGAACGTCCGCATCAGCACGGTCGCCATCGCCCAGGGCAATCTCACCATCCGCATCACGGAGACGCCGCAGGTCTCGCAACCCTCGCCCTTCTCCTCGACCGGACAGACAACGACCGTGGCGCGCACCGACATCCAGACCGACGAGGGGTCCGACAAGAAACTGGCGCTGATGCAGCAGGGAGTGACGCTCCAGGAACTGGTCAACGGCCTCAACGCCCTGGGGATCGGACCGCGCGACCTGATCAGTATTCTGCAGGCCATCAAGGCGGCCGGTGCCCTTCAAGCCGATATCGAGGTGATGTGATGACGTCCTTTGCAACCGATGCCACGGCCATGGGCGCCTCCTCCGCCTCCTTCGGAGCGGTCTACGCCGCCCGCGGGGGACTGGAGGCCGGACAAACCGACCGGACCACGGCGGCCCTGAGCCAGGCGCCGGACAAAGCCTCGATGCGCAAGGCCGCGCAGAGCTTCGAGGCGATGTTCCTGACCCAGATGTTCACGCATATGTTCGACGGTGTCGGCAAGGACTCCCTGTTCGGTGGCGGCGCAGGCGAGGAAATGTTCCGCCCGATGCTGCTTGAGGAATATGGAAAGGCCGCCGCCAGCCGCGGCGGTCTCGGAATCGCCGACGCCGTCATGCACACGCTCATTCAACAGCAGGAGAAGGCAGCATGAGCTTCCCGCACAATCCGAACCTGCCGAAGCCGCCGCCAAAGGCGCCATCGGCGCCACGCTCTCCGGGATTGCCGCCGGCCGCTCCGGCGGCCCGCGGCCTGCCCCCCGCCAGAAGCGCGGCGCCCGGCATGCCCGCCCCTGCCGCCC
>WASQ01000052.1 GCA_009712185.1 Telmatospirillum sp.
GGAGAGCAGGGGGGGGGCACAACAATCCGCGACGACAGGGCGCGTCAGTCCCTTCCCGGGAGTTCCGCCACGCATTGATGTCGCTCAAATCTCCGATGTTCGTGACCGGGAGGTGGTGAGCATGGCTCATCACCTTCCCACCTCCCGTCAGACACAGGATGGAACGCGGTCCCGGACGGCGCCGTGAACCGTGAGGCTCCGGCTCATCCGACCTTGGGCAGGTCCGCGAGGGCGCGTTCCAGCGCGGCCCGGTCGAAGGGAACGTCTTTCAGCTTGCCCCCGAAATAGTCGGTGTAGGCCTGCATGTCGAAATGTCCATGCCCCGACAGGCAGAACAGAATGGTTTCGGCCTTGCCTTCGGCCTTGCAGCGCAGGGCCTCGTCGACCGCGGCCCGGACCGCGTGACTGGATTCCGGCGCCGGAACAATCCCCTCCGATCGGGCGAACTGGACCGCGGCGGCGAAACATTCGGTCTGGACGACCGCCTTGGGCTCGACCAGGCCAAGCTCCAGAACATGGCTCACCATCGGGGCCATCCCGTGGTAACGCAGTCCGCCGGCATGGAAGCCCGGGGGCACGAAGGACGAGCCCAGGGTGTGCATCTTGACCAGCGGCGTCAAATGCCCGGTGTCGCCATAATCGTAGGCATAGCGGCCCTGGGTCATGGTCGGGCAGGAGACCGGCTCGACCGCGACGACCCTGGCATTGCTGCGGCCCGCCAGTTTTTCCCGCAGATAGGGAAAGGCAATGCCCGCGAAATTGCTGCCGCCGCCGGCACATCCGATGACGACGTCCGGTTCGGCTCCGGCGTCGGCCATTTGCAGCATGGCCTCTTCGCCGATCACGGTCTGATGCAGCAGCACATGGTTCAGCACGGATCCCAGGGCATAGTTGGTGTCGTCCCTCTGAGCGGCCATTTCGACCGCCTCGGAAATGGCGATGCCAAGCGATCCGGTGCTGTCGGGGAACTTCGCCAGGATCGATCGCCCCGACTGGGTCAGCGGAGAGGGACTGGGGATACAGCGCGCTCCGTAGGTTTCCATCAGCGCCCGACGATAGGGCTTTTGCTGATAGCTGACCTTGACCATATAGATCTCGACCTCAATACCGAAAAGGGATCCCGCAAAGGCGAGCGACGAGCCCCACTGGCCGGCCCCGGTCTCCGTCGTCAGTCGCCGGATCCCTTCCTCCTTGTTGTAGAAGGCCTGGGCGACCGACGTATTCGGCTTGTGACTGCCGGCCGGGCTCACGCCCTCATATTTGAAGAAGATCCTGGCCGGCGTATCGAGCGCCCTTTCGAGCTGGCGCGCCCGGATCAAAGGCGAGGGGCGCCACAGCTTATAAATCTCGCGCACCGGATCGGGGATCTCGATCCAGCGCTCGGTCGACATTTCCTGGGCGATGACGGCCTGCGGAAACAATGGAGCCAGATCGTCGGCCACCAGCGGCTTACCAGTGGCGGGATGCAGGGCGGGTGGCGGCGGGGCAGGAAGATCGGCGACGATGTTGTACCAGGCTTTCGGAATACGATCGTCACTCAATAAATATTTCACCCGCTCGGTCACGACGCGCCCTCCATTCCGTCTTGCTCAGAAGACAGATGTTCTACCGCGAAGTTGTAGGATTGACCAGAGCAGGAGCGGCTCCCATGGCGCCGATTCTCTGGCGCCATGGGGTCCATTTGTGATCACGCGGGGGTCAGCCGGGCGATCAACTCTTTGAGGGCCTGGACATGCTGTGCCTCTTCTTTGGCGAAGGCGTCGGCAAGGGTCCTGCCCCTGGGGTCATGGGTGTTGGCGGCGACGGAGGCGTAGTAGGCGCGCCCGCGCTCCTCCGCTTCCAGCGCCAGGGCCATGGCGTCGGCGCCCGAGAGGTGGCCGTCCGCCGCCCAGATCGCCGCCGCCTCGGGGCTTTCGCCCTCGGGGAACGAGACCGGGGCGGGATCAGCGTCCTCGTCCTCCTCCACGCCGTCCCAGGGTTCCTCCGTGCCGATGCGGGATTCCGCCTGCTGGAGGTGACGGCGCGAATAGAGGGCCTGTTTGCGGAAGAAGTCCACGACCTCCTTCTGCCCAAGTCCGCTGATCGCATCGGCCAGTTCGTCGTAGCGCAACGCCGAGTCGCGTTCCAGACGCACAGCCGCTTCCAGGAATTGGTCGACTTCTTTCATGGCGATCACCCGAACTTGAAGGAGATGCCGAAGCCGCCGCGCGGATAGTCCCATTCCAGGTTGTTATTGTCCTTGCAGATAATCCGGCAGGTTCCGCATTCCAGGCAGCCGTCCGTGGTCAGGTCGATGCCGCCCTCCTCGTTCTTCACATAGCAGGCCGCCGGGCAGCAGAAGGTGCAGGGCTGCGCGCAGGAGGTCTTGCAGAAGTCGGGGTTCTTGATCCGGATGTGGGCATTGCCCTCATCGAGAAGATATCTGTTCTGGAACAGCTTTTCTTCGACTTTGCTCATCGGAAAGCCCTCACGAATTTGATTGCGTCACCGACCAGGCCAAACAGGCCGCGCCGTTCGCGGAAGGCCCGGGTCACCTGCTTTTCCTTGGTCTTCTTGTCCAGTCCGTCGACGCGCAGCATGGTGCCGGCGGCCTGAGCCATCAGTTCGGGATAAAGGGTGAAGACATGCCGGTTGCCATGCAGGAAGTCCGGCATTCCCTGGTACTTCTTCATGTCCTTGATGACATAGCTGTCGTCCAGCGCCGCCTTGTAGCGGGCCAGATTGGACGCGGTGCAGGGCTTGCCTTCCTTTTTGAGGGCGATCACCGTCTGCGCCGCCAGCTGTCCGCTGGTCATCGCCATGTTCGAGCCTTCGCGATGGATCGAATTGACGAGACCGGCCGAGTCGCCGACCACCACCCAGCCGTCGCCGTAGGTCTGCGGGATCGCCTTGAATCCGCCCTCGGGGATCAGATGGGCCGAATATTCCTTCATCTCCGATCCGGCCAGCAGCGGCTTGACCGACGGATGGGCTTTCAGCTCGTCCAGCAGGCCATAGGGGGTGAGGCCACCCTTGGCGAAATCCCCGACCATGCAGCCGATACCGATCGAGACCGACTCCAGGTTCGTGTAGATGAACCCCATGCCGATCTTGCCGCGTGTCAGCGTGCCGACCAGTTCGAAGGCCACGCCCTCCTTCTCGCCGATATTGAAGCGGTTCTGGATCACCTCGGGGCGCAGGAAGTGCATTTCCTTGGCCACCAGGGCGGTGTTGTCCCCGTCCAGCTCCTTGCGGAAACCGGCGTCGCGGGCCAGCGTCGAATTGACGCCGTCCGCCAGGATCACCACGTCGGCCAGGATGTCCCCGCCCTCGCGGTCGGTCTTGACGCCGATCACCTTGCCCTGGCCGTCGCGGATCAGGGCCTTGACCACCGTGTCGCAGATCACCAGGGCGCCAGCCTGCTTGACCTTGGTGCAGAACCAGCGGTCAAACTGCGCCCGGATGATCGAATAGCGGTCCGGCTTCGGGTCATTGAACTCGTCCGAACGGTAATCGAAGCCGATATGGGACTTGTCGGTCAGCATCCAGACCCGCTGCTCGACGATGTGGCGTTCCAGCGGCGCGTCCTCGCGGAAGTCGGGAATGATGCGTTCCAGCGCGTCCGAGTAAAGGATCGCGCCCTGCACATTCTTGGCACCGGGGTATTCACCGCGCTCCAGCTGGAGCACGTTCAAACCGCCCTTGGCCATCACATAGGCCGCGGCGCTTCCCGCCGGACCGGCGCCGACGACGATAGCGTCGAATCTCTCCGTCATTTTGGCAGTCCCCCCTCAAATGCTCTTCCGATTGGCGGAAAGACGCGCGCGGAACGCCTCCGTCAATGCGGGCAGGATCTTCACGGCATCGCCGACGATCGCATAATGGGCGAAGTCGAAGATCGGCGCGTTGGGATCGGAATTGATGGCGACGATGCAGTCCGCCCCCTCGACCCCGACGCGATGCTGGATGGCGCCGGAGATGCCGGCGGCGATGTAAAGCTTCGGCCGGATGGTCTTGCCGGTCTGGCCGATCTGACGCTCGGCTCCGATCCAGCCGCCCTGCACCAGGGGGCGGGTTCCGCCAACCTCGGCGCCCAGAACCGCCGCCAGGTCCTCGACCAGACGGAAGTTTTCGACCTTGCCCAGGCCGCGGCCGCCGGCGACGATGAAGTCGGCGAAAGCCAGTTGCGCCTGTTCCTGGTCGCGGTCGGGGATGTAGTCCAGCACCTTGGTGATGATGTCGTCTTCCCGCATGTTGAGCGGGACATTGACGATGCGCCCGGTCCGGCCGGCCGTCCGCGGCGGCATCGCCATCACGCGGGGGCGGACCGTCGCCATCTGCGGGCGGGCCTTCAGGGTGTGAATGGTGCACAGCAGGCTGCCGCCGAAGGTCGGGCGGGTCGCCGCCATGCTGCGGGTGTCGAGATCGATGGCCAGCGCCGTGCAGTCGGCGGTCAGGCCCGTCGCCAGCGTGGTCGCCACCGCGCTCGCCAGGTCGCGGCCCAGCGTCGTTGCGCCCAGCAGCAGAATCTCAGGCTTGAACTGATTGACCAGCGTGCACAGGCCGTTGTTGAACGGAACCGTGCGATAGTCGGCCAGGATCGGGTCTTCCATCAGATAGACGCCGTCCGCGCCATGGGCATAGGCCTCGCCGGCCGCCACCATATTGGCCTCGCCCGGCGGAGCCAGGATCACGCCCCACACATCGACACCCAGCCGGTCGGCCAGCTTGCGGCCTTCACCGATCAGCTCCCACGACACCGGGTGGACATGCCCGCGCTCCATCTCGATGAACACCCATACGCCCTTGTAGGCGGCAAGGCGCTCATCAAGTTCAACAGTGCGTCCGGCGGGACGTGTCGTCGCCTGCTCGGTCATGACGAGGCTCCTTGCGTGCTGATGGCGATCTGGTTCTCCAGGTCCTCCTGCAAACCCGGATGAGCGGTGAACACGGTGTCGATCAGGGTCTTCGCCAGCGCGTCGGGCGTCTCCCCGGCGATCGGCGACGCCTTGACCGTCTTGGCCGACGGCGCGAACACCTTCTTCACCACCGTCGGCGAGCCGCGAAGCCCGCACTGCGCCACGTCGGGAACCCCCGCGTCGGTCGCCGACCATTCCGTCAACTGGTAACGCGCGGCGCGGAAGGCGTCGTCCATCGTGCCGAAGCGGATGTGGTTGGTGTCCTCCAGCATCGTGATCAGACAGGGCAGTGACGTCCGCAGGACCTGCACCCCGCCTTCGGCCCGGCGGTGCACCACGATCTGGCGCGCCCCCTTGTCGATCGACACGATCTTCGACACATAGGTGAGCTGCTGCAGATTGAGACGGGTCGCAATGCCCGGACCAACCTGCGCCGTATCGCCGTCGATGGTCTGCTTGCCGCAGAACACGATGTCGATCGGTTCCGTCTGCCCGATCTTGGCGATCGCCGACGACAACGCATAGGATGTCGCCAGCGTGTCCGACCCGGCAAACGCCCGGTCGGTCAGCAGAATCGCCTCGTCCGCGCCGAAGGGCAGGGCCTTGCGCAAGGCCGGATCCGCCATTTTCGGACCCATTGTCAGAACCGTCACCTTGGCGCCGAACTGATCCTTCAGCCGCAACGCCTCTTCCAGTGCAAAGAGATCGTAGGGGTTGATAATCGTTGGTACGCCTTGGCGCATAATGGTGTTTGTAACGGGATGCACCCTGATCTGGGCACTGTCCGGAACCTGTTTTATGCAAACGACGACATGCATTAGACCGCGTCCTCTTCTGTGGTCCATGGCCGCCCCGCTGGGGATGGAGAGTTGGCAGGCGATCGCCACCGGGTGGAGATGGGCACTACCAATAGTCACAAATTTAATATGGTTTTTGTTCCGTTACGACACTTTTTTCCGTCCGGCCTGCATTTTTATGGAAAACTCCACGTTATCCGACGAATTTCGGTCGGATTTTCGTCCGGATTGGCACATTTGTCGGACGACTCTGTCGAAAAACGGGCGTGGATCTTCCCCGGACGGCAATTCCGTCGAACGATAACGAGCCGCCTTTTCGCGCCGTCCGGCGGGAACGACGGCACCGAACCCTGTCCCGCGGGATCGCATCCACGATCCGGCAGCAGCCGGGCTGCGATGAGCGTCCGAACGGCCTAAGGGCCGACAGCCCGGCGGGTCCCTGGTCAGGGATCCGGGAATGTCGTTCAGACTCTCTATCGACGACCGTACGGACATTTTCTCGGGGCGTTCATTGGACCTTGCCTAACCCGCAGGCTTTTTGTGATCGATTGATGCCTGCGTTCGTCCGGACTATACAGGGGCGTCTCGATCTTTGGCGAGGATGCTTTCGGGTGGTCAGGCCAATGCCGCCGCTTTTTTTGTGCACTGCGGCAAAAACGCATCACCATCAGGGTTTTTTTTCTTCCGTCATCCTGCACTTATTCCGATAGGCCGCCGCGCCGCGGCGGTAACGGCGGGACCGCCACAGAGCAGACGACGACCTGTTTCGCGCTGGACGTCCGCACCTGTCGCCGCCTGCCGGGGACGTGAAGGCCCCGCACATCCCGTGGAAACCCGCAACGGGCGAACAGCCGGTGTGCCCGTTTCCCGACATCGGAAAAGAATCAGCCGCCGATCCAGGGGATCTGATGGCGGAACCACCACAGCAGGAGCACAGCCATCAGGCATCCGGCGACGATTCCATAGATTCCCCAGGGACGGCGTTTTTCCGCATAGGGATCGGTCAGTGCCCGGCTCGATCCCTCCGGCAGGCGGGCGAGTTCGGTCAGGGCGCTGCCAAAAGGAATGGTGATGCGTGCCCGCGTATTGACCGCCCATCCATTGGCGTCAAGGATCGGTCCGATTGTCCGCTGGTGGAGCTTGAAGGAAGCCACCGCCATGGACGGGCCGGAAATCGCCAGCAGAACTCCGGCCAGAGCCAATGGAATCTGCCACCATGGCAATCCCAGGACTCCGGTCACGACCGAGGCGACGGCCGTGCCGATCGCCCCGAGAGCGAGGCCGGCAGCGGCGAAAATGCCGGCGAACCGGCCGGCGTCGAAGGGTTGTGCGGGCGAGGCCGCCGGAGTTGCGGCCGGCGGCGGCACCTTTGCCGGTGCGCCAAGCAGAGACTGGGTCTGCGCTTCCGTCGTGGCCGACCGGGCAGTGGCGAATTTCTCCAGTTGCTGGCCGGCAAGCCGTCCCAACTTCTTGTAGGGGGCCCAGAATGCCTGCCGGATACTGATGGGATGGTCGATGATCCGGACGACGGTGGCGTCCCAGTCCCGGCCCTGCCGGTCGTAGAACAGGCCGTTGCGTCCCACCGCCAATTGATCCGAATCGCCGGCGGTCACCGCCGCGGCAATGAAAATCCGGCCATCGCTTCCCGGGCGGCGGCATTCGCAGTAGAGAAGATAGATCCGGCTTTGCTGGGCCAGAACGGCATGCCGGGCGACGTCATCGATCCGGACGCAGAGGTCGCAGGATCTGCCGTCGATGAACAGGGTCCCGGCCTGGAAGACGGATTTCTGCCGGCGCGTGTAAAAGTCGCGGAATGCCACGAAGTTGTCCGCCAGGGTCGCGAGATCGCGCAAATAGCGGACCAGCCTGTCGACAGAAGCGATCGCCGCGGCCTCCCCTTCGAGGGCCAGGTCGCGGTCGATCAACTCCCCGATGGCCGACCGGGCGGAGGAGGTGAGAATGGCTTCAAGCCGGTCGCGCCCCAGGGTACCAAGTGAGGGCGGGCTGTCCCGCCGCCAGTCGCGGTAGCCGGAAAAGCCGTGGCGAAGGCTCCGCCATTCCTCTTCTGGCAGCACGTCCCTGGGTCCCAGAACGGGGAGGACTACGGCCGTCCTGAACCGTTCAATCGCCGCCGACCAGGACGGATTGACGCCTTCGGTCAGCGGCAGGGGACGGGCTGCGCCGGCGAAGGCCAGCGGAAAAGCTCGCAATCGTTCGTCATCCACGGTCAGGAGGCCCGCCGCCAACGTCTCCCAGTCGGCCTCGGAGCGATTGAGGGGCGCGGCCGACCGTGAATCGAACGCCGCCAGGCGGCAGCGAATGAAATAGTCGTCGATTTTCGCCTCGACGGCGGCCAGAGCCTCGAACGCGGCGGCCGTATCCGTCCCGGCGGGCGCCAGGTCCGGCAGGTCGTCGACGCGACGGGCCCAGGCGGCCAGAGCCGACGCCCGCTCAAAGAACTGGTCGACCATATCGTGGGTGACACCGGGCCGGCCGCTGCGGTCGGGGACCCCTCCCAGACAGTCGATGATGTCTCCGATGACCCCGGACAGGAAGGTGTCCTGGGCGGCCTCGGCGGGAACGACGCCATCCCCGTTGAACAGCGTGTCGGCAAAAACCTTCTCTGTATCGGCCACCTCGTCGGCGGAAATGCTGTCGGCCTCCGCCTTGTCGCGGCTTGCCAGGATATGCCGGGCGGCCGCGAGAAGATCCCGGCCCTCCGGTTTGCTGTCATCGATGGCCGACAGCGGCAGCCGGTCGGTCCGTTGAAGCAGGATATCCGGATCCTTCAACCGCTCTCCGGCCCATCGGATTGCGGCGATGACCTCGGCCGCGCGGATCCGTCCGTCGCCGTCGGTGTCAATCAGCGACAGGGTCCGCGGATCGAATTCTATTCCATCGGTGGGACAGCTCAGCGCCGCCCAGAGTTTCTGGTCAAGGCGGTCGAGCGCCATCAGGGCCGCGCCGTCCTCCAACCTTACCTGGTCGAAGCCACCGGCCCTGAAAAACTGCCAGTTGGGGCCGTTACGGGTTTGGGAGCGTCCCTGCTGCCGTTCCATCCTGTCCTCCAACGGTGGCCGTTGAGGCGACTATCGCCCGACCGTCCCCTGGCTGCAAAGGACAAATGTCACACCCGCGTACCGTGATGGGGCGGCCTGAGGACTATCCCTCCAATCCCCGTTCCCGTCGCAAAGCCTCGATACCGGGATCTCGGCCGCGGAAGGCGCGATAAAGCTCCATGGGGTCGGCCGAATAACCGGGTGCCAGCATCATGTCGCGCAGGCGCTGACCATTTTCGCGGGTCAGGCCGCCATGCTCCATGAACCATTCATAGGCGTCGTCGTCGACAATTTCCCCCCAAAGATAGGAGTAGTAATTCCCTTCATAGCCGCCTGCCCAGATATGCTGGAAATAGGTCGTGCGATAGCGGGGCGGCACTTCCTTCAGCGCAATCCCGTATTTGCGAAGCGTGTCGCGCTCGAACCTGTCGGCCTTCTGCTTGGGCGCGTGGGCAGGCAGGCTGTGCCATTCAAGATCGAGAAGGGCTGCCGCGACGATCTCTGTCGTCGCGTAGCCGGTTCCGTAGTTACGCGCCTGCTTCAACTTTTCCACGAGATCCTGTGGCATCGGTTTGCCGGTTTCGTAGTGCCGGGCGTAATTGGCGAGAACGGATGGGTCCAACGCCCAATGTTCGTTGAACTGGGACGGAAACTCGACCAGATCCGTCGGAACGTTGAATCCGTTCTGGGACGGATAATATTGAACGGACATCATGTGATGCAGCGCGTGTCCGAATTCGTGGAACAGCGTCACCACGTCATCATAGCTGAGAAGCGCGGGCTCCCCCTGGGCGGGGCGGGCGAGGTTGGCCACATTGACGATGACCGGCTTGCCTCCCATCAGGCCGCTCGGCCGGTTCAGCGCGTTGCACCAGGCACCGCCGCTTTTGTTGGGGCGCGCGAAATAGTCGGCATAAAACAGTGCCAGCGGCGATCCGTCGGCGTCGGTGATCTCGAAAACCCGGACGTCGGGCTGATAGACCGGGAGGTCCTTGCGCTCTTTTACCGTGATGCCATAAAGCTTGTTCGCGGCGAAGAACACCCCGTCGCGCAGCACATGATCCAGCTCGAAATACTGGCGTGTCACGCGATCATCGACGTCATATTTGGCCTTTTGCACTTTCGCGGCGTAATGGGACCAGTCTGCGGCGGTGACCTGAAAGCCACCGTCCTCGCCATCGATCACCTGCTGGATCTCGTTCGCCTCATGACGCGCCATGGAGGTCGCGGCCGGGACGATCGCCGTCAGGAGATGGCGTGCGGCGTCCGGAGTCTTCGCCATCTGTCCGTCAAGCTTCAGTGCGGCCAGGCTCGAAAAGCCTGAAAGGCGGGCTCGCTCCGCCCGCAGTTTGGCTAATGTGGCGACCATGTCGCGCAGGTCGTTCGGACCGGGGGTGTTTCCACGGCTTTCCGATGCTTTCATGATCCGCTGCCGGAGCGCGCGGTTTTTGAGCGACGCCAGCAACGGCTGCTGGGTGGTATTGATGAGAGGAAGGAGATATTTGCCGGTCAGCCCGCGTTCTTTCGCGGCCTCAGCCGCCGCGGTGATCTCGGCTTCCGTCAGACCGTCCAGCAGCGCGCGATCGCCGACGACCACCGCGGCCTTGTTGCTGGCGGCCAGCAGCCGGTTGCGGTAGGCGGTCGATAAAGTCGTGATGCGGCTGTTGATCCGCATCAGCTCCGCCTGCTTGGCGGCGGGCAGGTCCGCTCCGGCGCGGACAAAATCCCGATAGATGTTCTCCAGCAGGAATTTCTGGCGGGGGTCCAGCGACAGCCGGTTCCGGTTCTGGAAAAGGGCGCGCACGCGCGCGAACAGCGTCCGGTTTGACCGGATTTTGTCGAAATGGGACTGCAGGCGGGGCGCTTCCCGGGCATTCACCTGGTCGAGCTGATCATTGGTGTTGGCGGCAACCATGTTTTCGAAGATCAGAGTGATTTCGGCCAGATCCTGTCCGGCACGCTCCAGCGCGGCGATGGTGTTGTCGAAGGTCGGCGCTTCGGGGTTGCCGGCAATCGCTGCGATCTCACTGTCATGCCGGCGCATCGCCGCCTCGATGGCGGGCGCGTAGTCGCCGTCGCGGATCCTGTCGAATGCAGGGGCGTTGAAGGAGAGGCCCGATGGTCCGGCGAAAGGACTGTCCGACGGCAGGTCCGGCAGGGCCGCATGCGCGACGGGAACCGTCAGGCCATTCATTTCCTGGGCGGCCGGCAGCAACATCGCCAGGACCAGCAGCGATGCCGCCCGCCGCCGCCACAGAGCGGCCTTGCGCCGGGGCGGAGGCGTCCGTCCCCCGATGCCGGCGGAGGCGGGACACTCTGGGATGGTCTCTGGAGCGGGGCGGGAGAACGGTCGCATCGACACTCTCATCTGTTTCGGACCCGATGGAAGGGGCGGGGACGCCGGGACGGCAAAGGGATGTACCATAAGAGGGGGCGGGCGCCAAAGGAAGCGGATCCCGACGTGATGCCAACCTTGCGCAGATCGCAGCCGGTCGGCGCCGGCTTGATGCGCCGGGCGGGATTCCCCGAATCCCCTGGCGTCCGGCCTGCGATGGCGTGGGACCAGGGCGGACCGGCCGACCTGCCCCCGTCATCCTTATCGCCGGTCGGTCATCGTTCCAGGATCATTTTCCCCTGCCGGGGATTGTTGTCCGATGCGTCGGTCTGGCGGATCGAAAGGCCATCGGGCGATTGATTTGGCGCAGGAAAAGTGACAAAATATTTATGGTTAATTGAGCGTCTGCCGCAGGGGTGCGGCAGCCTTTGTCATCGGAATCGTATCATTACCCGTGGTTGCTCCATTAAAGGGAACATATGTCCCGCCGGTTATGGTCCCGGCCGGGGGCGATGTGTCCGGGCGGTCATCCGGGCCGGAGACGACCACGGCATTTTCACGATCAGGGCGATCGCCTTCCCCTCCAGGATCGCGGTACAATCAGGTCCTGGCGTGCGGCTCCGGGATCTCTGACGCAGAGGCTAGGTGACGATGAACACGGACGACCAGACGAAGGGTGCCTTGGGGAGAGAAACCATGCAGATCAGTTGGAAGGTCGAATATTCGCTTGGCGTTGCCGAAATGGATGCCGAGCATGTCCGCATGATCGAGATGATGGCGAAGCTGGAGTCGGTGGACGGTCGTCCAGACGCCCTGCGGACCGTCGGAAAGGTCATCAATGAGCTGGTCGACTATGTCGAGATTCATTTCAAGCATGAGGAAGACCTGATGGAGAAGGCGGGCTATCCGCATCTCGAACGGCATCGTGCCCAGCATAAGGTCTTCGCGCAGAAGGTGCTGGACATGCGCTCGCGCGCGAGCCTCGATGCCCGGACCGTGCATCAGTTCCTTCAGCAATGGCTGGGAGAGCACATTCTGAAGGCGGATCGCGATTACGTTCCCTATGTTCAGCTCTGGCTGGACAACAGGGGGGCCGAGGGCGGTCTCGAATAGAGTCGCCTTTCAGGGGAGGACGGGGCGGCAGGCTTTGGCGCGTGGACCGCGACTTTGCCCACCGACCCCGGCGGCCTCTCCGGCCGGAGCCTCAGTCCCCGGCACCGCCCGCCGGTCCCCGCCAGGGCCGGTCTCCGCCAGGGCGTTCACGCCGAGCGGACTTCCGAAAGAAATGTTTCGACACTCTCGCGAAGCTGCCGCGATTCCTGGGTGAGATCGCAGGACGCCTGAAGGACCTCCTGGGCCGCGATCCCGGTCTGGGCCGCGGCTTGTTGCACACCGGCGACGTTGCCGCTGGCCTCGTTGGTGCCACTGGCCGCCTGGGCGACGTTCTGGACGATTTCTCGGGTTGCCGTGGATTGCCGGGTCATGGCCTCCAGGATTTCCTGCGATGTCTCGTGAACGCTTTGGATGACGGTAACGATTGTGCGGATGACGGCGACGACGCTTCCGGTCTGTGACTGGATGGCGGACACCTGCCGCGAGATCTCATCAGTCGCTTTGGCGGTCTGTCCGGCCAGCGCTTTGACCTCGGTCGCGACCACCGCGAAGCCCTTGCCGGCGTCGCCCGCCCGGGCTGCTTCGATCGTCGCATTCAGAGCCAGAAGATTGGTTTGGCTGGCGACCTGACTGATCAGATTAACAACCGTGCCGATCTGTTCGGCCGTTGCCGCCAGCTCGGTCACCACGGATTCCGCCGCCTTCGCCTCTACCATGGCGCTTTGGGCAATTTCGGAGGAGTGGCCGACCTTGCGTCCGATATCGGTGATGGACTGTGACAGCTCCTCCGCCGAAGCGGCAACGGTTTCCACATTGATGGCCGCCTGCTGGGTGGCGCTCGCCACGGCGACGGCCCGCCGGTCCGTATCGGCCGCGTTCGAAGTCAGGGCGCCCGCCATTTGCTGAAGCCGCTCTCCGGCGTCGGCCAGCCGGGTGAGAAATTCATTGATCCGGTGGTCGAAGTCGGCGACAAGCCGTTCCTTTCGCTCGATCAGTGCCTTTTCCGCAAAATGGGAGACGTCGGTTTCACTGGCCCTGAGGTCGGCGGCAATCAGGGTCTCCTTGAAAAACTGGGCCGCCTCGGCCATGGCCCCCAATTCGTCGCGCAATTCCAGGGCCGGGGTCTCCACCGTCCGCTCCCCCTCCGCCAACCTGCGCATCATCACGGTCAGCGCCGAAAGAGGGGACAGAATGCTGGTGGTCAGTACCATAGCGAACAACCCGACTCCCGCCATGATGACCACAAGAGCCAGTATCTGCATGCGGGTCCGCCATTCCATCGAATCCCGCAGTGCCTCCGCCCTGGCGATGAGCCCTCCGGCCAGGCCGTCCTCCACCGTCTTCAAAAGGTCGATCCGCCGGGTAGCCAGCTTGAACCATTCCGTCGCCTCCAGGGACAGGGGGGCGTTCGCCGTGACCGAGTCCACGACCGCCTGCCGGTAGCGCCCCATCTCGATGACGGCCGGATCGGCCAGGGTGCCTCGATAGAGCGCCGCCTCCGCCGCATCCGCCATGCCGAGAACGACCTCCTCATAAGTGCGTTGCTGAGCCGACAGATCGAGAAAGCGCCGGAACAGGGCGGGTTGGAACCGGCCGGCGGCAAAGCCTGCGGCTCCCGTCGCCCGTTCCTGTCCGGCCCGTTCCTTGAGTTGAAGAAGATTGAGATAGACGGTGATCCGGCGTTGCAGATCGGCGTTTCCGGCGCCTGCGGCCATGCTTTCGATAACGCCGAGCAGGTCGGCGATCGTCGCGGTGTAGGCCTGGACGGCATCGGTGGCCGCGATGCTCTGACTGCCGACCTGACGACGCAGATCGGCGATTCCGTTCAAGGTCCGGGCCGCTTTGGCGATCCGTTCCGCAGCCGACGTGTCGCCAAGCGAAGTCAATGTCTGTTCCCGGGCGGCGGTGAAATCGCTCAACCGGTCATCGGCCAGACGCTGTTCGGCCGCCAGTTCCTGCTGATATTTCTGCCCTTTGCTGCTGAGAAAGAGGGAGGACATGCCGCGTTCGCGCTGCAATTCATGCACCAGGGCTCCAATGCGGGTGCCGAGGTGCGCTGTTTCCTCCATCACATGAAGGGTTCGGGTGTCCTGCATGCGTCCGGCCAGGTCGACGGCCGCTTCGCCGAGGAACGCCAGCGAGGGAATCAGGACCAGCAACAGGATCCGCCATCCGACTTTGAGAATGTCGACCCTGCGGGCAAGGCGTTGGATCCATCCTCCGGCTGCGGGAGCCGCGACCGCGACATCCGCCATGCCGGCCCGGCGCATATGGGGAGCGAACCGCATGTCGCCGCGCAAAACATGATCGATGATCCACGAGCGCGCGAACTCCAGCAACTGCCGACCCGCGGCGATGGCGCTGTTCTGGGCGGTCTCGGTTTCGAAGTGCGACAGCCGCTCGTCGATTTTCTCATGCTCGCCCCTGTGATCCGTCAGGCCGGGATAGCGGGCGCGCTCCAGCAGGTCTTCCTCCCGCCGGGCATGATCCCGGAGATGGGCGCGGATGGCGTGCAGATGCGTCAGAATGGTGTCGCGTCCGGGATGCTTCCCAAGATCGGTTTCCAACCGGTTGATCAGGTCGAAGAATGTTCGATGATCCCTGTCCAAGGCAGAGACGCCGACACTGAAAGACTCTCTCCACTCAAGACCGGACATGGCTCAAACTCCCGCAAGAGAGGCATAGAGCGACTGGGGTAATCTGTTCCTGGAAATGTTTTGGCGCCGTCTCTCCCGATAATCGGCTTTTGAGGGAGTTGATGAAAAAATGAGGAAAATTGAAGCTTAATAAGCAACTTTAAGTGTTGGTTGCTGGAGTGGCAACACCCTCTTTGACGTCGCCCGGAAAAATCCGGGATGCCGGGTGGGTGGGGAGGGGGCATGGCCGGGCGGCCGGCCCATCGGCATGTCCCACGAACGACCGGGCATCAGCCGGTTTCGCGGAGACGGTGCACGGGGGGTGGCCGGGCCGTGACGAGTCCTGCTCATCGCGGCCCGGCCGGGACGGTGTTCAACGGTTCAGAATGTCGGCGACTTCCTGGAGCTGCTTGTCGAACCGCAGCAGGAAGAATCCCTGATAGGCCAGATCAGAGGGAATCACATAGGATCCACCGGCGCCATTGGAAACAAAGAATTTATAAAGGGAAGCCCCCGACCGCAGGGACAACAACATATTTTGCCAATGCTCTTCGGCGCCCTTGGCGACGATCACGCTGTGATAGTCCTCCTCGATCGCGGTGAGGAGGATGAGGTAGGCATACATTCGTCCTTTGGTGGCGAAGAAGACGTCGCTGGCGCGGCGGTCGAAATAGCCGCCGTTGGAATCGAGGACGGATCTCTGATTGTCTGTCAGCAGCGCTTTTTCCCGGTCGGTGAAATCATCGGGAGACAGGACGGTCAGTTCGAGGGTACCGGACTGGCTGCCAAGGTCTTTGTCGATCTTCATCAGGAAATCCGACAGGCTGCTGGCGATCTTGTCATACTTCGCCTGGCCGCGGGAGAGCCGGCGGTTGTATTCGTCCAAAGCGCGGATGCCATCCCGATATTGCGATTCAGCGCTGGGTAGAATAAAGGCGGTGGGATCGTAGTTAAGAAGACCTTTGGCCGCGACCAGATTGGGGTCGGCTTCGCCCGATCCTCTGTCCCGTCCCAGAAAGTCGGTCATCTGCGTGGCCCACTGACCGACCGCATATTGGATGCCTTTCTGATAGGCGACCATGTTGCGGCTGTGCGCAATGGGATAGATCCAGAGTTTGCCGGGCGCCCAGTGACTGGTCTCCAGGCTCATCAGAGTTGCCGCCATGGTGACGGCCTTGCTGCCTCCTTCGACGACATAGCGGGGATCGGGTTTCAGCAGGGGATCGTCGTCAATATGATACTGGTAAACGAACAGGGCGAAGAACGCCGCGGCTGCGACGGCAAATGCGGCGCAAACGGCCTTGGTGACGAGCCCCGCCTCCAGGAAGATGTCGAAAAGGCTTTGGCGGAATTCGTTGAGCTTCGCACCAATTCGCCGGAAAAACGTCACAGTGTGCTCCTCCTGATGTCTCATTCGGCCTGGCGGCGGGTCGCGCTGTGGTTGTCTGTCGCGGGCATCCTGTCCAGCCGCACAACAGAATAACCGTTTGACCGGCAAAACACAGCAGACTCGGCGCCGGTGGGGCAAGTCGCCACCCGGTCCCCCTCTGTTGCCGCCCGGTGATCTTGTCCCCCGACAGGAAGGGGGCGCCGGGAGTGCCAGCACAAGCCGTGACGGCGTTTCCCCGGTGTGGTTTTGTTTTTCCGGCAAGGCGAGATGCGGGGTTGGTCGGCCGAAGTAGGTATAATTTTGAAAAAGTATGATCCCTGTAATGCTATTGCCGAACCTCCAGCAGATCGGAGATTTGTCCGCTCCCGACTCTTTTGGGAGCGGAGGGGCCATTTTATCGCCAGGAATTCTCGGAACTGGGAAGCGCGGAGGTTTTGCAGGGGATTTTTTATATTTATGTTTGGAGAGCTGGATGCAGTTTTCGCATTGTTGATATAAGGAATATATTCTTCATTTACAATGTAAATTATTTGTGTTGTGAAATTATGCAGAAAATGGAGCGATCTAATTAGTGAAGTGATTTTTTTTTATTTTTATATATTTGATGTGCTTTCCAAAGAGTCCGCCGGTTGGCCGCGGAGTCCACGTCCAGCAATGTCTTATGTCGGAAAATTTAACCCTGGCTTGAATTAACTAGATATATATATATTAAAAGTTGTCCAATTGTAAGAATTGTTATATTGACGACCTCGCTGCGGCTGTCCTAACGTCGGTTCGGCAATCAAGGGGCTGTGAACCGGACGAAATCGATGTGGCGGTGGTGGGCATCAGGGATACCGTTGGTGTTGCTCACGTTGCTTGCCGCCCCCAGCCAGGCGACAACGCTCAACGAGTTGAGGGTGGCCGTCCGCATTTTTGATTTCATGATCGATCCCCCACGGGGAAGAACACCCCTTGCGGTTATTTTCGATGGCCAGAACAAAGCATCCCAGGAGGATGCCGTTTCCATCGGAAACTGGCTCAATTCGGGAATCAGCTCCGAAAAGGCGCAATTCATTCCCATCCTGGTCGATGTCCTGCATCTCAGCGAGGTTCCTTATGTCCGTGTCGGCATCGTTGCGGGTGGAGCCTCCGCGCATTTCGAACGTGTGCTCGACTACGCCCTCAAGAATCATACGGTGACGATTTCCTCGGATATGGGGTGCATGCAGTCGGGCATTTGCACCGTGGGAATTGCCGGCACTCCGAGGGTCGAGGTCGTCATCAACCGGGCCGTCGCCGCATCCTGCGGCGTGGAGTTTTCCGAAGCATTTCGCCTGATGGTCCGGGAATACTGACATGAGGGCGGTGCGTCACGGGGCGGGTCTGGCCTTCTTTTTTCTGTCGGCCGCGATGGCGGCGGCGCAGGATTTCGATTACGGACGGTATGAGGCGCTGTTCGGTGAGCCGGTGACCGTGAGCGCGACGGGAAAGCCGGAGCGCGTCTCCGACACTCAGGTTCTGATGGACGTGATCACGGCCGAGGACATCCGCCGGTCGGGAGCCAGGGACATCCCGGCACTGGTTCGCAGGCTTGCGGGGGTCGACAGCACCCATTCCTCGTCCGGAGAGGTCGGTATCGGGCTTGGCGGCTACAATCAGCCCTCTTCCGGCCGGGTTCTGGTTCTGATCAACGGTCGAGAAGTCTCTCTGGAAGGGGTGGGGGACGTCCTGTGGTCGACTCTGCCCGTCGAGTTGGAGGAAATTCGTCAGATTGAGGTCCTTCACGGTCCTCAAAGCGCCCTTTATGGCTTCAACGCCGTGGATGGCGTGATCAACATCATCACCTTCGATCCCGTGGACGATGCCATCAATACGGCCAAGGTCCGGGCGGGCACCCAGGATCGTCGCGGGGTGTCGGCGATCACGACTCTTCCTTTATCGGATAGTGCGGGTGTCCGTCTGGCCGCTGCCGGCGATCATGTCGAAGACGGGGGGCGCACCCCATTCACGCCCGGGCGGACGTCCGTTTCCAAGGATCCGAACCGCCGTGCCTTTTCCTTTGATTTTGGGGCGAGAATAGCGGATGTCGGGCGTGTCAGCCTGGAGGCGTCGCATACGGATGTGTCCCAACGGCTGTTTTACACCAACCGGTCTTATGACACGCGTGTCACGACGGACTCTGCGAAAGGCGGTTGGAGTGCCGATACGCCGGTTGGGCTGGTCACCGCCACCATGTCCTACAGCGATGTGACGATGCCCTGGGTCTCCAACCCCAGGTCGGGAACATTCCATGTCGATGAGCGGATCGCCCAGGTCGGCCTGTCCGATCTGTTCAAACTGGGCGCGGACGACAGCTTCCGGGTTGGTTTCGATGGCCGGAGAGATCGCCTGGACGCGCCCGGACTGATCAGCGGCGTCCTGACCGGTGACCTGCTGGCGGGGTCGGCGATGTGGGAGCACCAGTTCACAAACTCTCTCTCCGCCGTCAATGCGGTCCGTTACGATTATTACAAGCTGGATCGTCAGGGGGGCGGCGATCCGATGGACATCTACCGGAACGCCGATTTTGACCGCTCCGACCAGGGGGTCAGCGTCAATTCGGCGCTGGTCGCCAAGGTCACGGAGGACGACAAGATTCGCCTGTCGGTGTCGCGCGGCCTCAAATTGCCGTCGTTGACCGATTTCGCGCAGGTCGGACGTGTCCGGCCACTGGCGATGGCGGCAGCACCCATCTATGGCAATCCCATGCTGCGGGCGTCGGGCGTCTATGGGTACCGGGCAGGATGGGACCATCAGTTCCGGGATCTCGGAATAACCAGCCGTGTCGCTTTCTTTCATGACATGACGCTCAGCCACGTCGATTCCTTTTCACGGCGCTCCCATGGTGGCGTCATCGATGTGACGGGTATGGGCGCGGGATCGGTCTCCAACGGTCTTGAGGTCGGATTTGACCGGAAAGCAAAGGAAGGCTGGGTCTGGGGGGGCAACGTCACCTATCAGCGCCTGCATGAACACCGCGACTGGGGCTTACGGAACGCGGCCCCGATCAGTAAGGCGAACGCCCATCTCGGCTATTCCTGGGGGGATTGGGAGGCGGACCTCTATGGCGCCTACACCTCTCGGACCAAGGGGATCGGTGTGACCGGCATGCGTCCCTACCGGCGCCAGATTGTGCCGATCAAGGAGTACGTCACCCTCTCGCCGCGTCTCGCCTGGCACCCGGGCGACATGCTGACGGTGGAGCTGACGGCTGACAATCTCTGGCCCTATCAGGACAGTCTCTATTACCGGATGGAGACCAGCTACGGCCTGACCCTCCGGTTGCGGTACTGAGTCTCATGCCAGCCAGCGCTGATCGGAACCGATCAGCGCCGCCCATACGCCGGGGCCCGGGCGGGTTCCGGGAAAACCTGCCTCAGGGCCGCCGGACGGGCACCGGTGACCGGTTCAGATCACCGGGACATGGTATCAGTCCTGCCGGCCGCTTCCGGACAAAGCCTGGGCGACGACCATGCGGACCCAGGCGGCGCGGGACAGGCCAAGCTGGTCCGCGGCGCTGTCGATCTGCTGCAACTGGTCGTCCTCGAAACGGATCAGGACGGCCTCTTTCTTCCTGTCCTTCTTGCGTTTTCCCTTTCCCTTGTCCCTGGCCTTCTCCTTCGATTTGCCTTCCGCCTTTTCCTCCGGCTCGACGATGATCGGATCCTGCTGGTCCATGGGTCCTTTCCCCTTGTCCTGTTTGCCGTCCTTCTTACGTTTGGAGGGGGCCGAAGCCTCCTCGGGAAGGTGGGCCGCCTCGGCTCGGGCGCGCTGATCCACGGCCAGAATGAAGGCGTGGGCAATGGAGTTCTGTTCCGCAGCCGGGGGCTGGGGGCGGGATGGCTTTTTACGGGTCGTCATGGACGGGCCTCATTCAGAATCGCGAGTGGAAATTGTATATCGAAGCGATATCGCTTTCAAGGGATGCACCCGGTTTGACGGAATACCCCCCATGCCGCCCGGGCACTGCGCCGCAAAGCGGAACGGATATGTCCATCCCGATGCGGTTCTCGCGCGTGCAACCAATAGCCCTGCGCATCCGGTCCCGGCAAAAGGCCGGAACCGGACCGATCCGATGTCACCTCAATCGGCCTGCCGCCCCATATCGCCAGGGGCCCCTTCCGACGCGGGTTGGCATCAGCCGGGCGGTACCGCAAGGGCGGCGACGCCGGCGCCGAGAATAGCGATCAGGTCGGCCGGTGCCGCCTTGATCTGCAGTCCCCGTTGACCGCCGTTGACGACCATGAAGGCAAGATCGGTTGCGGACGCATCGACGAAACAGCGCAGGCGCTTTTTCTGGCCCAGCGGACTGATGCCGCCAACGTGATATCCGCTGATCCGTTCGGCATCTTCCGGGCGGAGCATCGCTGCCGATTTTCTGCCGGCCACCGTTGCCAGCGCTTTCATGTTGAGTTCCCGATCGGACGGCAGAAGGGCGACGCAGACCTCGTCACCGGCCATCACCATCAGGGTCTTGAACACCATCGATGCCGGCAGCCCCAGACTGTCGGCCGCCTGTCGTCCGATCGAGGCTGCCTCGGGATCGTATGTGTATTCCAGAATTTCAAATGGCTTTCCCGATTTTTCGAAAGCCATGGTGGCCCGTGTCTTCCTGCTCATGATCCTTCACGCCTGACAATCCGCTGCCGCGGCCCGGAGGGGGCGGCAGCGGGCTATTAAAGGCCCCATGGGGCGGCTGCCGCAAGGCGGCAATACGGACAACCGTGAGAACTCGATGCCCCCCCCGGGGAGACGGAATGCCTGAGCGTCCGCCAGGGGGCGCCGGTCGCCGGTACAAAAAGCGTTCCTGGCATGGTATCTGTTCGGTGAAGGTATCTGTCCATTGGGGGGGGCTGACAAAAGGCAGGGGGAATGCCTTGTGGCCCGGACATCAATCGGGCGGATGGCCCTTCGACGAAGGACGCTGCGGCGCAAAAACCGGACTACGCTTCAAGGGGGAGGCATATGCATCATCACCATCCATCCATTTTCGTCATTCTGTTGGCGTCGTTTGCCGCGTGGCTCGCCCTCGCGGTCTCCCCCGTCGCGGCCCGGACGGCGCAGGTGTCGGCGGAACCGGTCGCGGCTCCGGTCGAACCCAATGCCCGCCGGGCGCGTCTCGATCCGGTCGAGGCGAAAATCCGGGATTTGCACGACCGGTTGCAGATCTCCCCGGTGCAGGACGGGCAATGGGAAGGCGTTGCCCGGGTGATGCGCGGCAATGCCCGCGCTTTGACGACCCTGATGCAGGATCTGCGCAGGAAGCCGCTGACCGCTGTCGAGGAATTGCGCGCGTATCAAACCGCCGCCGCGGCGCACGCCAAGGCCTCGGGACGGCTGGCGGACGCCTTCGACGTTCTTTATCGCACCATGTCGGAGGAGCAGCGCCGAAACGCCGATGTGGTGCTGCGGCAAAGCCGGAAGGATCTCGGCGGATTCCACTGATGCCGGCCAGCGCCGTCCGGACGTGACCGGTGCTGCGCCCATGCGCCAGTTCCGATGGCGGCGGTCCACCGGCCCGCCCTGTCGTGGCCGCGCTCCGATCCATGAAGATGGCATGACCCGGATCGCCGGGAGGCGGACCAGCCGCGACCCGGGTCTATTCGGACAGATCGAACAACGTACCCAACCGTGCGATCCGGATCAGATCGCGGACCGGGGTGTTGGCCCCTTTAAGAACAATTCGGATCCGGTCCAGACGCTCCCGCAGCAGCAGCAGCATTCCGACGGCCGCCGAATCCATATAGATCAGGCCGGACAGATCGATCGTCAGATCCGAGGGCGGGCGGTCGCCCAGGTCCTCGATCACATGGCGAAACGCCTCGTGATCAGTGAAGGTGAAACGGTTCTCAAGGACCAGGGTTGCGGGACCGCCCCCGTTGGCCGCTGTCTGTTCGTCTCCCGACGTCCTCTCAATCCTCGCCTGCACGATGGATGTCCTTTAACTCGCCCTTACGTGACCGATGAAACGGTCGATGTCCTGGCGTAACCGTTCCGCCTGAAGCGAAAGATCCCGTGCGGCCTCCAGCACATGGACAGAGGCGCTGCCGGTTTCCGTCGAGGCCTGACTGACCCCTTCGATATTGCTGGCAACGTCCCGGGTTCCCTCGGACGCGCCGCGGACATTGGTGGTGATGGCGCGGGCCGCGTTTCCCTGGGCTTCCACCGACGAGCTGATGGCGGTGGCGATGTCGTTGATGGTGCCGATGGTCCGCGTCATCGACTGGATCATCACCACCGCTTTTGACGTTTCCTGCTGAACAGCTTCGATCTGGGCGCCGATTTCCTCCGTCGCCCGGGTCGTCTGGTTTGCCAGGGATTTCACCTCCTGGGCGACCACGGCGAATCCTTTGCCGGCCTCTCCGGCGCGTGCGGCTTCGATCGTGGCATTCAGGGCCAGAAGATTCGTCTGACTGGCGATGTCGTTGATCAGGGCGACCACGTCGCCGATTTTCTGGGCGGCGCCGGCCAGGCCCTTGACCATGGTATCGGTCTGCATCGCCTCCTCGACGGCATTCTGGGCGACCGTCGCGGAATTCCCGACCTGGCGCGCAATTTCGGTGATCGATGTGGTCAGGACATCGGCCGATCCGGCGACCGTCGCGACATTGCCCGACGCACGGTCGGCCGCGGCGGCCACGGCATCGGCCTGCCGACAGGCCTGTTCCGACAGGGAGGTCAATGTCTCCGCGGCCGACTGGAGTTTCCGGGCGCGGTCGGACACCGCCTGAACGACACCCTTGACGCTGGCCTCGACGTCGTCGGCCAGTGCCGTCATGGCCTGATGCCGCGCCTCCTCGGCCTGCCGCTTCATCGATTTTTCCCGATCCTCAAGGGCGATCTTGTCGACGGTGGCCTGACGGAAGGTGTGCAGTGCGCGGCTCAGTTCTCCCAGTTCGTCGCGTCGCTCGCCATAAGGAATGTCGGCACCGAGATCGCCCCGCTCGATCAGGATGGTTGCCTCGATCAGACGTCGCAACGGCGGTACCAGGGACAGAATGAGCCAGACAACGATGCTGCTGCCGATGGCAATGGTCACAAGGCCGACCACCAGAGCCGTCAGGAAGCTGCTATAACTTCTTTCGTATATTTCCTTGAGGTACAGGAAGAAAAATATCCAGGCAATACCACAGGGTGGGACAAAAGAAATCATCAGTTTGAGGCCAATGCCCTCTGTAAAGGCTCTTATGATCGTCATCCTCTTGGCTGTCATTTTCCCACCTGTTCCTTGAGCGACAATATTATTTGTTTTATTGTTCCGTCCCGGATCGGGACCACATTTGTCACCTTCCAGATTTTGCCTCTTTAGAACCACACTACTCCGAAGGTGGGGGAGGCGGTCAAGCGGGGAACAGTCGGGTTAGTTGAAAAACTTTATTGCGTCCGCGAAAGGCTGCCGGCTTGCGTCCAACCCCCGGGAAGACTAGGGTTCGCCCTTTCTGTCCGGGGGCGATCATCCCGGATCGGAAATGCGTTTCCGCCAAGAGACCGAGATGCCGACAGCCCCCTCCGATGCCATGTTGCTTTCCGCTGTGAGGCCCGTTCTGGCAAACCGCTTCGGTGGCGACGGCCGCTTCGATCTGTGCGGAACCCGGTCGGGAAACTTCAACCGGATCTATTGTTTGCAGTATCGCGGACGGCGGCTCGGGGTGCGCGCGATGGTCGGGGCGAGCCATTTCCGGTACGAAAAAACCATCATCAAAGAGGTTTTCGCGGCCGCCCTTTTGTCGGACGCCGACGGTGCCGGCTCGCATCCGGTCCCGGCGGCGTCCGACGACGGCCGGTTCGCGCGGACTGTCGAGGGTCTGCTGGCCCGCCCCCGGGGAGAGGGGGCGGACCGGTCGGGTCTGCGGAAGATTCATCATTACGACTGGTCGCTGACCGACCTGCCGGTTCCCTATTTCATCTTCGACTGGACGGAAGGGGTGTGCCTCTGGGAAACGCCCGATCAGTCGGCTTATCGGGCTGCCGGGCGCTGCCTCGCCGGTTTGCACCGGTTCCGGTTCCAGGGGTTTTATCCCGATATCTTCGCCATCGGCCGGCGGCAGAGGCCCTGGCCCCGGCATCTCGACGACGCCTACCGGGCGGTCCTGGCGCAGGTGGCCGGGGATTTGCCGACGGATGTCGCGGCACGGCTTGAACGGGTCGACCTCAGTCGCGTTCCCCCCGGCCGGCCCTGTCTGGTCCACAATGATTTCTCCGGCGCCAATCTGCTGGTCGACAGCGATGGGGGCGTGCAGGTGATCGACTGGGACAACTGGGTCGTGGACTGTCCCGAACTGGACCTGGTGAAAATGAAATACTGGACGGTCGTCGGCTCCGACCGCCGTCTGACCCATGATGCCCGTCTGTTCGAGACCTTTCTCGACGCCTATCAGGCGGAGACGGACGAGCCTCTCGACCGCGAACGTCTCGTCGCCTATGAGCGACTATGGCTCTTGCGCTGCTTTGCTTTCGAGACCGCGCGGGAACGGCAGGACGGTCCCCGCGCGTCGCGGCAACCGGAGAGCTGGCAGGACGTCTATCCGAAGGCCCGGTTCTACCGCGACAGTTTGCGGGATCTGTGAGACTCCGGTTGCGGATCGGTGGTGGTCCGTCCCGCCCTCCGGGCGGACAGGGCGGACGAAATCTCTTGAAGACTGGCTCAGACGGGCTATGAACAGGGGCGCTTTTACCCCCCCTCGTGGCCAGGAGTTCCGCCGATCATGGACGTCGCAATCGTCATCCCCGCCCGCTATGGATCCCGCCGACTGCCCGGAAAGCCGATGGTTCCGGTGGCCGGCCGGACGCTGCTTCACCGCGTCATCAGGATTGCGCGGGCGGTCCAGGGCGTTTCCGAGGTTTATGTGACTACGGACGACCAGCGGGTTGCCGATCATGCGGCCGCGGCCGGCGTCTCCGTGGTGATGACCTCTCCCGAATGCGCGACCGGAACAGACCGGGTGCATGCGGCGCTATCGGCGATGACCCATCGCCCCGAGGCCGTCGTCAATCTTCAAGGGGACGCCGTTCTCACTCCCCCCTGGGTGGTCCAGGGGCTGGTGGACGCGTTCCATGCCGATCCTTCCGTGGGCATGGTGACGGCGGCGGTTCATTGCGGCTGGGATCAACTGGCGGAGATCGAGGAACTGAAACGTCACAGCCCGACCAGCGGGACCCTGGTCACGATGGATTGCAACGGCCGGGCCCTCTATTTTTCAAAAGGGATCATTCCGTTCCTGCGCAATCGGGACGGGGCGGACTGTCCGGTCCATCGCCATATCGGCATCTATGGCTATTCCAGCGCCATCCTGTCCCGACTGTCCGGTCTCCCGCAGGGGCCGCTGGAACGGGCGGAGCAACTGGAGCAGTTGCGGGCGCTCGAAAACGGAATTCCGATCAAGGTCGTCGTCGTCGACTATCGCGGGCGGACCCATGGGTCGATCGATTCGCCCGACGACATTCCGTTTGTCGAATCGGTGATCGCCCGCGAAGGCGAGCTGGTCTTGTAAGGGCCTGTTGTCCAATAAGTGACTCAGCAGGCCCGCAAAGCCCCTTGCGGCGTTTGAGCCGCGCTTCCGCGGAGCGGAAGCGTCACAGGAAAAACGAAGGGTTTGGAGCGATTTTGTCGCGACAAGCCCGCAAAGCCC
>WASQ01000038.1:0-109 GCA_009712185.1 Telmatospirillum sp.
ACCGGCGCCGGCACCTGGACCCTGACCGGCACCACCACGGCGGCGACGCCCTGGCCCATCGCCGGCGGCACGCTGAGGATCTCGGCCGACGGGGCCCTCGGCGCCGCCT
>WASQ01000038.1:119-2283 GCA_009712185.1 Telmatospirillum sp.
CCCCCCGCCCGGGGGGGCCCCCCCTCGCCTCGGCCCGCGCCGTCACGCTCTCCGGCGCCGGCGGCACCATCGACACCAACGGCAATGACGCCACCCTGAGCGGCCCCGTTTCGGGATCCGGCGGCCTCACCAAGACCGGCGCCGGCACCTTGACGCTGGCCGCCGCCGAGACCTACACCGGCACCACCACGGTCACCGGCGGCATCCTGCGACTGGCCGGCGGCAGCCGTCTGGCCGGCGGCGCCCTGGCCGTGACCGGCGGCGGCGTCGACCTCAACGGCCAGACCCAGACGGTCGGCGCCCTGTCCGGCGGGGCCGGCGGCGCCATCACCCTGGGCGGCGGCACCCTGACGGTCGATCAGGCCGGCGACAGCACCTTTGGCGGCGTCCTCTCCGGCGCCGGCAGCCTGATCAAAACCGGAAGCGGCCGCCTGACCCTCACCGGCACCAACAGCGCCAGCGGCGGTGTCGCCGTCGACGGCGGCACCCTGGCCGTCGGCGACGCCGCCAACCCCGGCGCCAGCATCGCCTCGGCGACAGTGGCCGCGGGCGCGACCCTGACCGGCACCGGCACGATCGGCGGCGACGTCGCCAACGCCGGCATTCTGGCGCCCAGCGGCACATTGGCGATCGGCGGCTCTTACCGCCAGGCATCGTCCGGCCGGCTGGTCATCGAAGTGTCCCCCTCGACCGCCAGCCAGGTGCGGCTGGGCGGCGCCGCCCATCTGGCCGGCACCCTGACCCTTGCCTACGACCCCGGCGTCTATACGACCAGACGCTATACGATCGTCGAGGCCGCCAGCGTCGACGGCGGCTTCGGCACCATCACCGGCACCGCCCCGGCCGGCACCCGCCAGACGCTGGGCTATTCGGCCAATGCCGTCACCCTGCCGCTGACCGGCGCGACCACGACGGTCGCCCCCACCGTGACCGGCGTCGTCCCCGCCATCGGCATCGCCATGCTGACGAACGGCCAGTCCGCCAATACCCTGTTGTTCTCCCATCTGGCGGAAAGGCGGGGAGGGAGCGGGACGGACACCGCCACGCCATCGCTGGCGCAACTGGCCTTCGCCGGCGATGACCGGGACCTGGGCCAGATCCTGGCCGGGCTGCCACAGGCGGTGGCCGCCCTCGGCGGCTGGATGCGGGTCACCGGCGGCACCGGATCGGTCGATGGCGCCACCGGCTATGGCACCAGTGGCGGCGGCTTCCTGGCCGGCGTCGACCGTCAGGCGACGGAGCATCTCATCGTCGGCGTCGCCGCCGGCTATTCCCGCAACCGCCTTTACGCCCACGACGGCGGCCATGGCACGCTGGACAGCCCGCGCCTGTCGGTCTACGGCAGCTATGGCCTCGATCCCCGCTGGTCGGCCGATGCCAGTCTCGGCTATGCCTTCGACAGCATCTCCAGCCGTCGCGCCACCGCCCTCGGCATCGCCGGCGCCAGCCATTCCGGCCACGAGGGAAGCGCCCAGGCGGAACTGCGGGGCACGCTGCCGGCCGCGACGGTGGACCTGATCCCCACCGTCGGAGTGCGCTATGTGGTGCTGGCCGAACAGGGCTATTCCGAAAGCGGTGCCCTCGGCAACGACCTGACGGTGGCCTCAGCGCTCCATCAGTCGGCACAACCGTTCGCCGGCCTTGCCGTCACCCGCCGATTCACCGCCGACGACGGCACGCGGTGGACCCCCGAGGCCGCCCTGGAGGCGGCCCGCGAACTCGTCCCCTCCGGCGCTGCCGCGCTCACGGCCGGCAACGGCGCCTTCACCGCCAGCCCGACCGCGCCCTCGCGCGATCGTCTGACCGCCGGACTTGCCCTCGATGTCTCGCAGGACGGCAGCCTTGCCGGCAGGATCGCCTACCAGGCCCTGCTCCCCACCGGCAACGCCGTCACCCATACCGTCTCCGCCGGCCTGCGCTATCAATTCTGATACAATACAACCGGCGATGAGGATTGCTCATCGCCGGTTGGCTGGCCCACCCCGGGCCCACGATCGGATAGCGAGCGAAGCCAAGGATTTCCGAGAGACCCGCGCGGTGTCCATCTGGCGGACCGCCCCGGGCTGGTAAAAAGCCAGGGACACAGGCCTACGCGCCTGCGGTCAGGCAAGACCGATGGTCAGACATTCCGCCGCTTGCGCGGCGGGGGGGGGGGGGGGGGGGG
>WASQ01000025.1 GCA_009712185.1 Telmatospirillum sp.
GGCTCACCGTCTTGGCGGGGGGGGGAACCGGTGCTACATGTGAGCAGGCGGCAACCATCAGTCCGAGAATGGCGACACGGACGAAACGAGAGATCAGATGAGGCATCATTAATGCGGGACGGCGCAAGCGCGGTCTCCCGATCCAAGGGCACAGCGGGGGATCAGCCTAACCACTGGACGGCCGGAAGTAAACCGGCGCCGGGACTCTATCTGGTGGCCACACCGATCGGCAATCTGGACGATATTTCGCTGCGCGCCCTCAAGGTGCTGAAAGGCGCCGACCTGATCGCCTGCGAGGATACCAGGGTCACCGGAAAGCTGCTGTCGTTGCTGGGTATCGGAGGGGTCCCCCTCTCCCCCTATCACGAACACAACGCCGAAAAGGCGCGGCCGGCCCTGCTGGCGCGCCTGCGGGAGGGCGCCGTGGTCGCCCTGGTCTCCGACGCCGGCACCCCCCTGGTGTCCGATCCCGGTTACCGACTGGTCCGCGACTGCCACACCGAGGGTCTTCCCGTCACCAGTCTGCCGGGCGCCTCGGCGGTGCTGACGGCCCTGCAATTGTCGGGACTGCCGAGCGACCGATTCCTGTTCGCCGGATTTCTGCCGGTCAAGGACGGCGCCCGGCGGCGCACGCTGGCGGAACTGGCGGCGGTCCCGGCCAGTCTGGTGTTCTATGAGTCCCCCCGGCGCCTTCCCGAAAGCCTTGCCGTGATGGCCGCGGTTCTGGGCCCGCGCGATGCCGCCGTCGCGCGCGAACTGACCAAGCTGCATGAGGAGGTGCGGCGCGGCAACCTGACCGAACTGGCCCGCCACTACGCGGAGGCGGGCGCCCCCCGGGGCGAGGTGGTGGTGGTGGTCGGCCCGCCCGCGCCGGAGGAGGCACCCGCCGGGGACGCCCTGGATGGGGCGCTGCGGCAGGCGCTGGCCCATCTGTCGCTGCGCGATGCCGCCGCCACCGTTGCCGCCGCCACCGGCCTGCCCCGCCGGCAGGTCTATCGCCGGGCCATGGAACTGGCCGGCGACGATCCTGGCGGAGCCCCGGAGGAGTCATGAGGGACGGCGGCCCCGACGGACGCCACTCCGGCCAGGGACGCCGCGCCGCCCGCCGCCTCGGTCGCGTCGCCGAGTGGATCGCCCGGGTCTGGCTGGCCGTCCGGGGATATCATGTCCTGGAGCACAATCTTCCGGGCGGGCGGGGAACCGGGGCGGGCGAGATCGACATCGTCGCGCGCCGGGGCCGGCTGGTCATTTTCGTGGAAGTGAAGGCCCGCGACACCCTTTCCCGCGCGGCGGATGCCATTACGGCTCCGCAACAGGTCCGGGTGGCGCGTGCGGCCGGCGCCTATCTCGCCTCCCATCCCGCTCTCGCCGGCTGCGACGTCCGGTTCGACGCCCTGCTGGTTGCCCCCTGGCGCTGGCCCCGCCACATCGCCGATGCCTGGCGCCCGGAGGGGCGGTGATTTCATCTGGTCAGGCCGCGATCTCAGCCGGTACACTGCTGCCCGCAGAGGGCTCAACCACCCCGGGGACATTAGTCGTGCATCATCTTTTCAAGGCCTTGGCCATTCTCGGCCTCACCCTTCCGACGACCGGATGCATCACCGCCGTTGTCGGCAGCGCCGCCGCCGTCGGTGTCGGCGCTGCCGAGGAACGGGGATTCGAAGGCGCCGTCGACGACACCAAAATCCGCACCTCCATCAACAATCTCTGGCTGAGCGAGGACCTGGAGGTCTTCCGGGACATCACGCTGACGGTCAACGAGGGTCGGGTGATGCTGACCGGATCGGTGAAGAAACCGGAAACCCGGATCGAGGCGGTCCGGCTGGCCTGGCAGGCCCCGGGCGTCCGCCAGGTCCTGGACGAGATCCAGGTCGAGGACAAGTCGGGTTTTTCGGACTATGCGTCGGATGTGTGGATCGCCAACAAGCTCCGCACCCAGTTGATGTTCGACAGCAAGGTGAAGAACATCAACTACACCATCGATGTGGTGAACGGCGTCGTCTATCTGATGGGCATCGCCCAGAGCCAGGACGAACTGGACCGCGTCATCGCCTACGCCCGCGACACCAGCAGCGTGAAGCGGGTGGTGAGCCATGTGGTCCTGAAGGGCGACCCCAACCGCCAGTCCTGATCGCCGCCCCGCCCATCCCGGGACGGCCCGGTTACTGGGCCGTTTCCTTGGGTGTCCAGCGCAGCGTCGCGGTGTCGTCGTCGTGGCAGAGATCGTTCAACTTCGCGGCGGACACCCGGATCGGCGTGACGCCATTGATGGTCAGGATGCCCTTTCGCACCAATTCCCAGCCGGACAGCACGCATTCGCCGGCGGGAATGCCGGTCAGCGTGACCGTGGTCCGCCCGTTCTCGATCGACACCCGGATCGTGCCGCCGAACAGGTTGGTCACGGGAACCTGACCGTGAACCGCCGCCTCGATCTGGACCACCAGCGGGCGGGACTGGTCGGCGTTCTGCCGGGCGTCCTGGCGACTGTTGAGACTGATCGCCAGTCCCGCGCCCAGGATGATGAGCAGGGTCAGGATCATCGCCGCCGTTCCTCCCCGCCCGGAGGACCGGACCCCACGGCGGGCGCGACGCTTCGCATTGACCGACTTTTCGAAATCCGCCACCGATTCCAACGGCCTGGCATGGCGCGCCGCGGCGCCGGCCGCCGGATCGGGGGACAGCGGCCTGGGCGGCATGGCGGGGCCGGGAGGCTGGCCGGTCCGGGCTGCCGACATCCATTCGACCCGCCTCTGTTCCGCAGAGGCCAGAAACCGCAAACAGTCGCTGATCGCGGTGGCCAGGGCAACCCGCCCCCGCTCTCCCTCGATGTTGTCGGGCACCAGCGACACCGCGTTGGTAACCAGCGAGATCATCTCGTCGCGCAGCGCCTCATCCTCCCCACGGTCGAGGATCAGCCGCAGAGCGGCCTCGGATCGTTCCAGAAGATGGGATTTGTCGTGGGAGGCGCGCACACGCGCCAGCAGAGCCGCGAAAAGCGCGGCTTCCTCCTTGGCGGCCTGATCGGGTGGCCCATCCTGTCCATGCGACTTCTGCGTCACGGGTCCCGCCGGGTCTGCAAGGGTCGAGAACGGCCCGTGCGTTGGTGATGAAAAGATAACCCGGGTCTTCTTACGGCTTGGTTAATAAGCTTCCGTTCCGGTTCCATTCCCCTTTTCGCCGCCCGGGAACCACCCCCGAAGACCGGTTGGGGCTCGCAAACCGGCGCCAACGCATTATCTTGTCAGCCTGACCGAACGAAGGAGACATCGTGAAATGAGTTTGACAGTCGCCATCCAGATGGACCCCATCCAATCGATCAACATCGATGGCGACAGCACCTTCGTGCTGGCCCTGGAGGCCTTGCGGCGCGGACATCGCCTGTTCTTTTACGAACCGAAGGACCTGACCTATCGCGAGGGCGTGGTCAGCGCCTGGCTCCGCCCGCTGTCCGTCCGTCGGGTGAAGGGCGATCACTTCACCCTGGGCGAGGGATCGCAACGGCCCCTGTCCGAGATGGACGTGGTGCTGATGCGCCAGGATCCGCCCTTCGACATGGCCTATATCGCCGCGACCCACATCCTGGAGCATATCCATCCGAAAACGCTGGTGGTCAACGATCCGGTGTCGGTGCGCAATGCGCCGGAAAAGCTGCTGGTCACGCATTTCCCGCATCTGATGCCGCCCACCCTGATCACCGCCGACCGCCGGCAGATCCAGGAATTCCGGGCCGCCCATGGCGACATCATCGTGAAACCCCTGTTCGGAAACGGCGGGGCCGGCGTGTTCCATCTGACGCCGGCGGACACCAATCTGAATTCCCTGCTCGAAATGTTCTCCGGACTGTCACGCGAACCGGTGATGGTCCAGCGCTATCTGCCGGAGGTTCGCCAGGGCGACAAGCGCATCGTGCTGATCGACGGCGAACCGGCCGGCGCCGTCAACCGCGTTCCGGCGGCCGGCGAGGCGCGGTCGAACATGCATGTCGGCGGCCGCCCGGAAAAAAGCCCCCTGACGGCGCGCGACCTGGAGATCTGCGCGGCCATCGGCCCCACACTGCGTGACCTCGGGTTGATTTTTGTCGGTATCGACGTAATCGGAGACTATCTGACCGAGATCAACGTCACCTCGCCCACCGGCCTTCAGGAAATCGACCGCTTCGACGATGCCTGCCTGGAAGGCCGGATCTGGGACGCCATCGAGAAAAAGCGGGGATGAACGCCCGTGCGACGCCGACGTTGCGGGTCGCCCGGCCGACCGACGATATCGAGGCGCTGATCCCGTTTTACCGTGACGGGCTTGGCCTCGATATCCTTGGGCGATTCGACAACCATGACGGGTTCGACGGCGTCATGCTGGGCGCCCCCGGTGCGCCCTACCATTTAGAATTCACCCGTGCGCGGGGACACAAGGCCGGGCGCGCGCCGCCCCGGGACCATCTTCTGATCGTCTACCTGCCCGCCCCGATCCAGTGGACGGCGGCGGTGGACCGGATGCGGCAGGCCGGGTTTCCGCCCGTGACGGCGTTCAACCCCTATTGGGACCGGCTTGGCCTCACCTTCGAGGACCCCGACGGCTACCGCGTCGTTCTTCAGAATGCGGCCTGGGCCGGCCAGGACGAAAATTAGTCGCACGGGCCTCCGCGCCTGGGGTCCGGCGGAAGCCGAAAAGCCATCGTTTCCCAGCCCCGCAGCGAAGCGGAGGAAAGCCAGGCCGGGCGGAGACCCGCGCCCGGCGACACGAGGGACATCCATAAAATGACCATTCAATCGGCCTCACCCGATTGCATTGGGATCAGGGCAGGACTTTGGTCAATCGTAAATTCTTGTGCTAAGGTGCCGCGCGAATCGCGCCACCTTGAAAAGAAGGCGCGCGCCCTCCTGGGATTTGAGCTGCTTACCATGAATGTCGATTTGATGCGGTGGATCGACCGCTGGACGGGTGTTCCGCTGTGTTTCCTGCTGACCCTGTTCGGACGGCCGTTCCTGCGCCGCCCGCCGGCCGGAGAAAAACCCCGGCGGATCCTGTTCGTCGAACTGTCCGAGATGGGCAGCACGATTCTAGCCGACCCGGCCATGCGCAAGGCGCGGCAGTTGTTCGACGCCGATCTCTATTTCGTGATCTTCCGGCGCAACGCCGCCAGTCTCGCGTTCCTGCGCACCGTGCCGGAGGCCAATGTCTATACGATCCGCGAAAACTCACTCTTCACCCTGGCGATCGATACCCTGGGATTCCTGGCCTGGACGCGCCGGATGGGAATCGACACCGTTGTCGACCTGGAGCTTTTTTCGCGCTTCACCGCGCTTCTGACCGGATTGTGCGGCGCCGCCCGCCGTGTCGGCTTCTACCGCTTCCACAATGAGGGGCTCTACCGGGGTGAATTGCTCACACACCGCGTGGCCTACAACCCCCATATCCACATTTCCAAGAACTTCGTGGCGCTGATCCATTCGCTGTCCGGCCCGCTGGATGAGGTTCCTTTCTCGAAGTCTTTCATCGGCGACGAGGAGACCGTCATCACCCAGGTGGCCGTGACCGAGAAAGCGCAACGCGACATGTGCGAACGGATTGCGCTGCTGTTCCCGGAATATGACCGGACGCGCCACCGCATCGTCCTGATCAACCCCAACGCCAGCGACCTTTTGCCGCAGCGCCGCTGGCCGCATGCCCATTTCGCCGCCCTGACGCGACGGATCCTCGACCTCTCCGACGACATGCTGGTGCTGATCACCGGCTCGCCGGACGAGGCGGCGGAGGCCGATCAGTTGAAGGCGATGGTCGACCATCCGCGTCTGATCAATTTCGCCGGTCGCCAGCTCCTGACCGAATTGCCGGCGCTTTACGCCCTGGCGGAGCTGATGGTCTCGAACGATTCCGGTCCCGGCCATTTCGCGGCGGTCACCGCCATGCCGGTCGTCTCGCTGTTCGGTCCCGAAACGCCCGCCCTGTACGGACCCCTGGGCAAGGGAATCGCGCTGACCGCCGGACTGGCTTGCAGCCCCTGCGTCTCGGCGGCCAATCACCGCAAGACGGCCTGTCAGGATCCTCTTTGCATGCGGGCGCTGACCCCCGACCGGGTGTTCGCGTCGGTCCAGTCCCTGCTGCGTCGCTGACCAACAGGCCCTGGCCGCCGGGCCGGACGGACCGGCCGGCGCGTCAATGACGGGACGACGCCCTGCGCCGCCGGTCGATCTCCTGATCGATCCGGGCGGCCAGCCCGGCGGTGACCGGAGTCATCGGCAGCCGCAGTTCGGGACTGTCGATCAGGCCCTCGCGCCACAGCCAGTGTTTGACCGGCGCCGGATTGGGTTCGGCGAACAGAAGCCGGGTCAGATCGGCAATTTCCCGCCATGCCTCAAGCGCCGCCGGCAGATCGTTGGCCGCCAACCGGTCGCGCACGCGGGCGAAGGTCGCCGTCTCGACATGGGCCGAAGCCAGGATGCCGCCGTCGGCACCCAGCGTCAGCGCGGTGTAATAAAAGGCGTCCTCGCCCGTCATCACCGAAAATCCCGCCGGGCGGCGCCGGATTAGATCGAACGACTGGCCGGCATCGGCCGAGCAGTCCTTGACGCCGACGATCGTATCCCGCCGGGCCAGCTCCAGCAGGGTGTCGTTGGCCATGTTGACGCCGGTCCGGTAGGGGATGTTGTAGATCGCGATGGGGCGGTCCGTCACCTCGGCCAGCGCCCCGAAATGCAACTCCAGCCCCTGCTGCGACGGCCGGGAATAATAGGGGCAGGTGATCAGGTAACCGTCGACCGGCCAGTCGGCCGTCCGCCGCAGCGCCTTCACGCCCTTCGCCGTATCGCTGCCCGACAGGCCGACGAACAGCGGCAGGCGCGCCCCTCCTGTCGGATCGCGGGCCACCTCGTCGCGGGCGATATCGACCAGACGGCGGATCTCCTCCTCCTCCAGCGTCATGCCCTCGCCCGTGGTCGCGGCCAGAATGAGACCATCCACCGGCAGGGAGAGGTAATGACGGATCAGCCGTTTCACCGAGGCCCCGTCCACCGCGCCGTCCTTGAACGGGGTGATCAGTGGCAGCCACAACCCCCGCAGCACCGATGGTGTCGTCATCGCCTGTCCCTCTCCTCCCCACCGCCATCGGCGGCACGATTTTTTCGCCGCAACCGGCGGCATGAGAAAAGCGCTGACGGAGGGGAAAGGCAAGGGTTTCGGAGATCCCGGTTCCGGTTCCCTGGGCCGGCGCTCAGTCCTTTTCCACCTGATCGACGTAAGACACTTTCAAATGATCGGGCTGGTTCTCCTTCGCCAGCCGGTAGCGTCCGACATAAAGGCGGTCGATCCGGGTCCCCAGGAAGCATCGCAGGGCGTCTCCCGGGGTCTCGACAATCGGTTCTCCCCGTACGTTGAAGGAGGTGTTCACAACCAGCGGGCAGCCGGTCAGGTCCCGGAAGCGGCTCACCAGAGCGTGGTACAGCGGACTGGTCTCCCGATGGATGGTCTGAACGCGCGCGCTGTTGTCCACATGGGTGACGGCCGGGATCAGGGATCGCCGGACCCTGCGCCGGTCCAGCCCGCGGAGGGCCGCGTCCTCCGCCGACGGGGTCAGCCGCCGGGAGTCCCGCACGGCGGCCACCAGCAGCATATAGGGGCTGGGGTGCGACAGTTCGAACCAGTCGGCGCAGTCTTCCGCCAGCACGCTGGGCGCGAAAGGACGGAAGCTTTCGCGGAACTTGATCTTGAGATTGAGATCGGTCTGCATGGTGGCCGACCGGGGATCGGCCAGAATCGACCGGCCGCCCAGGGCCCGCGGACCGAATTCGCTGCGCCCCTGATGCCAGCCGACCGCCTTGCCCTCCGCCAGATCGGCCGCCGCGGCCCGGGTCAGGGCGTCCTCGCCGGACATGACCTCGACCGAAAGGCCGGGTTGCACCAGGGCCGCCTCAATCTCCGCGTCGGAATAGGACGGCCCCAGGGCGCACCCCTTCATCGAATCGGTGCCGGCGGCGGGACGGACAGGCCCTCCCCGGTCCGCCGCATAGGCCAGCGCCGCCCCCAGCGCCCCGCCGGCATCCCCGGCGGCGGGCTGGATCCAGATCCTGTCCACCAGGCCGTCCGACAGCAGCCGGCCGTTGGCGACGCAATTCAGGGCCACCCCTCCCGCCATCACCAGGGGCAACCGTCCGTAGGTCCGCATGGCGTCCGCGACGATGAGCGCCAGCACCTCCTCCGTCACCTGCTGGATGGAGGCTGCAAGGTCGAGAATGACCTCGTCGGGAACGCCCCCCGGCTCCAGCGGAGGACGCCCCCACAGGTCGTCGAAGGCCCGGGTCGTCATGGACCGGCCGACGCAATAGTCGAAGAACCGGGGATTGAGCCGGAAGGACCCGTCCCCCGCCACGTCGATCAGATGCCGGCGGATGTCGGCCGCATAGCGGGGGGTGCCATAGGGCGCCAGTCCCATCAGCTTGTACTCGCCGCTGTTGACCCGGAAGCCGCAATAGGCGGTGAAGGCGGAATAGAGAAGTCCCAGCGAATGGGGAAAATGAAGCACCCTGTCCATGCGGATACGATGTCCCTCTCCCAGTCCCAGGCTGGTGGTGGTCCATTCCCCGACCCCGTCGCAGGTCAGGATGACCGCTCTTTCGAAGGGGCTCGGATAGAAGGCGCTGGCGGCGTGGCTCATGTGGTGATCGGAGAACTTCAGCCGGTCGGGGCGGAAGCGGTCGTCGATGGCGGCCAGCGCGGCGGTCAGTTCGCGCCGCAGGAACAGTTTTCCCCCCAGCCAGACCCGCATGGCGGCCTCGAAGGAGGAATATCCCCGGGGCGCCAGGCTGGCGTGGGTGGCGAGCAGACGACCGAACTTGATCCCCGGCTTCTCGTAATAGACGACCGCGTCGAGATCGCGAAGCCCGAGACCGCCGATCGCGAGGCAGGCGCGGATGGCGTGGCCGGGAAATGCGGGATCGTGCTTTTTGCGGGTGAAGCGCTCCTCATGCGCCGCGGCGACGATATCGCCGTCGACCACCAGGGCCGCCGCGCTGTCATGATAGAAGGCCGAGAGTCCGAGAACCTTCATGATCCCTCACGATGCCAGGGAGAACGGGCGGGGCGCGGGGCGCTTCCGCCCGTCCCCGGCCGGTCAGCGGGTGCTGTCGAAATCGACGGGTCCGGGATCGGCCTTGCGCCAGTAACTTGCGGCCCCGGGACGGGGCTTTCGTCCCAGGGGATCCCACCCCAGCAGACGGAAGACCAGACCCAGGGGGACCAGAAGGACCCAGAACAGAAGGAAGACCGCGACCGACAGGAGGGCATCCCGCCAGGGACGGGTCCGGTGGAGATCACGCGCCGCCGTTGTCATCCTGCGGCCTCCGGCCGATGGGCGAGAATGGTGAAAAAGCCCGGAAAAAATCGGTTTTCATCGATGTTGGCGCGCCGTGACAGCGTCTCATACTCCCATTCCCGTTCGGCCAGCGCCGCCGGGGACCCGTCGATCGGGGCAAACCGGTTGATGCTGGTGCTGACGAGACGCATCCCCGCCTGGTCGAGCCAGTCCAGGGTTTCGGCCAGCGTATGCTGGGTTTCATGGGGATGGAGGACCTGATCGCGAAACCAGGACAGCGTCAGCCGATCCTCCATGTCGCGGCCCAGCATGGCGGCGAAGCGGCGAAGCGCCGCCCGTTCTCCCTCGCGGTCCGCCACGCCCCGCAACAGGTCAAGAAACACCCGCCGGCCGGGACGGTGATAGAGGCCGACGAACAGGTGGCCTCCGGGGGCGCCGGCACGGGCGATATGCAGGAACCCGGCCCGCGCGGCGGGCAGGTGATGCAGGGCGCCGATGCAGACCACCAGGGGGGCCGGCGGCGGCAGCGCCGCCAGCAGGTCCCCCTCCTCGAACCGGACTTTCCCGGCAAGCCCCAGCCGGTCGGCCACCGCCCGCGCCCGATCGATGGCCTTGGCGGTGAAATCGATGCCGAGCGCCGGAACGCCGTAGCAGGCCGCGGCGGCATTGCAGCACCAGCCGGTGCCGCAGGCGAATTCCACCAGGCGCTCCACCGTTCCGCCGGCAAGAAGACGCACAAGATCCGGATAGGCCGTCAGGGGATTGTCGCGGACCAGCCGGGCGGCCTCCTCGTCGGTGTCGCAGTAATTGAAGGGCAGGTCGGCGTAGAACGTCTGAACCTGCCGGTCGATCGATGGCTCCGCCATGGGTCAGAACATCGGATAGATGTTGGGCGGGGTCGCGTCGGTTCCCGCGCGGGCGCGCCGCAGCGCCTGACGCCGGCGGACGAGGACGACCGCAACCAGCACAAGCCCGCCCGCCAGGGCCAGCGGGATCACAAGGTCGGTCAGCATGGCACTGTCTCCTTGGCAACAGGGATGGACCCGAGGCTGCGCAGAACATGATCGGCGATGACGTGGGCCAGCCGGTCATTGGCGATTTCCCCGGGATGGGCGTAGTCCAGGAAGGTCGGGCCGATGTCGGCGGCAAACAGCCCGCCGAGGTCGGTCAGCGTTCCATCGCGGGGCAGACGCCGTTCCACCGCCTCATAGAGTGGCCGGCCGAAGGCGATGCTGTCGCGCCAGACCCGCTCATAGGGGGTGGGAGTCTGCTTGGCGAAGAGATGCGGATGCCAGAAGGCGAGGAGGTGACATCCGAATTCGGCGGCCAGGGCGCGGGCGCAACGGAGGTTGACGTCAAGGATCGCCGCCGTCCGCTCGGCCAGCGCGTCGGTGTCGGGCCGGACGACGCGGCGGTCCGGCGCCTCCGTCTCATAACCCAGGATCAGCCGGCCAAGGCCGGAATTGCGCAGAAGCGCGGCCAGAAGCCGGCGCTGTGACAACTGGATGTTGAATTCGGACCGGCGATGCCATTCCTTGTGCGGCAGGCCGGCGCGGCCGTTCAGTTCGGCGCTGAACACGTCGTTGAAGCCCGGCATCATCACCACCACGGCCGGCCGCCGGCCGCCCTGAAGCCAGAGCATCAGCGACAGCAGGTCCTGGCCGCTGACCGATCCCAGTTGGGCGCCATTGATCACCCGGCAGGGCCGGCCGGCCGCCGCCAGCCGTGCGGCGAGACGCGACGGCAGGGTGCCCTCGTCGCGCACGCCCTCTCCCCAGACCACCGATCCGCCCAGAACCAGCACCGTCGGCAGACTGTCGTCGCCCTCCGGGACTGTGCGGCGCAATCCCTCCGCCCCCACGGTGATGAACCGGCCGGAAAACGGCCTGGGCTTCCAGTAAACGTAGGAACTCCAGGCGAAGGTCGGCCGGAAACGGGCGAACTCGCGGAAATAGTCCTGCGCCCACCGGGCGCCTTCGGCGGCATAAACGTCGGCCAGATGCCGCCGCTCGTCACGGTTGCGCCGCGTCAGGTCCCAGGCCTTCGCGGCCGCCTCCGCCGCCGTCAGGGCGCCGGCCCCCGCCGCAATCCATCCCGCGATCGCGCCCCACGCCGCCATGTCACGCCTCCGTCCCGGCGAAGGACCGGCCCTGAACCATCGCCTGGACGCTGTAGATGCTGCCTTCCCCCTCCGCCGGGGGAAAGGGAAGACGGACCGGCACGGCATCGAGACGGGGCGGGCGCATCCGCCCTTGCACCATCCGCCGTTCCAGCCGGTCCCAGCTATCCGGCCCGATCCCGGCCAGCGGCCAGGCGTCGGCGGCGCAAAGGCCGATGATCTGCAGGGGCCGGTGCCGCTCCGACCGGTTGACCCCGGACCCGTGGACGGTGCGGGCATGATGGATGCTGATGCTGCCGGCCGGGGCGGCGGCGGTGACCGTGCGGTCCCAGGGGATGTCCGGCGCGTCGGGGGCGATGGCGCCGCAGAACCGGCCCCGATGATGATGGTCGAAGACCCCGGGATGGCGATGGGTCCCCGGAACCAGCCGCAGGGCGCCGTTGGTTTCGTCGCAGTCGCAGAGGAAGACGCCCAGGGTGATGACCGCGTCATTGGTATAGGGGGTGAAGCCCCAGTCCTGATGCCATTCGATGGCGCCATTGCCGCCCGGCGCCTTCATATTGAGAGGCATATCCTCCAGCCGGATGTCCGGGCCGATCAGGTCCCGGGCCAGATCGAAGACGATGTCGGAATGGAGCAGCCGGTCGAAGGCCGGGTCCAGGCGATAGGGTTCCTTGATCCGGTTGACCCTGGGATCCGCCGGACTGTGGCCGGGCGCCAGATCGTAATCCGCGTCGCTCGCGGAGCGGTGGGCGGCGTGCGACATCAGGCGCCCGGTGGCCTCCTGGACCTCGCGGAGGAGATCACCGGGAAGGGCGCGCGGCAGAACAAGAAAGCCGTCCTCAAGGAAAGCCGCCCTCTGATCCTCACTCAGCATTCGCGCCTCCCCGCCGGAATCCGGTCCCCGTTGCGGGACCGGAATGGTTTGATGATTACTCGGCCGCGGCAAACACCTCGGCGGCCCGCCGCCCGGCCTCCGCCAGCTCCTCCCGGACCCGGGCGGCCAGCCGGTCGACCACGTCCGCCAGCGGCATGTCGGCGCTGGTGCCGGCGCGCCTGTCGAACAGCTCGACGACACCGTCCTTCAATCCCCGGCCCAGAACGATCCGGAAGGGCAGGCCGATGATGTCGCTGTCCTTCAACCGGGCGCCCACCGATCCCCTGCGGTCGTCCAGCAGGCATTCGACGCCCCGGGCCTCCAGCGCGCTTTCGAGGGCGCGCGCCGCCTCCATGACCGGGGCGTCGTCGCTTTTGAGCGGCAGGATCTGGACATGGAAGGGGGCGACGGCCAGCGGCCAGCGGATGCCTCCGTCCTCGCTGCAATTCTGATCGACGATGGCGGCGATCAGGCGGGTGGTGCCGATGCCGTAGCACCCCATTTCGAAATGCCGGAAGTCCTGCTGCGAATCGGTGACGCCGGCCCCCAGCGCGCGGGAATACTTCTGGCCCAGCTTGAAAATATGGCCGATCTCGATTCCCTTGCAGCTTTGCAGGGTCTTGCCGGTGGGACCGGTCTCGCCGGCCCGGGCGGCCCGGATATCGACCGGGGCCGGCAGAACGAAATCGCGGCCGGGCCGTGCCCGGACGGCATGCCGGTCCGGCTGGCAGCAGCCGCAGACCAGGCTGGTCAGGCCGTCCAGCGACCGGTCCGCCACCACCCGGACCCCGGGGGGCAGTCCCACAGGCCCGATGAACCCGGGCTTGCACCCGGTCACCCGCTCCACGGTGTCCGGATCGGACGGACGCACGTCGATGGCGCCCAGATGGTTGGCGAGCTTGACCGGATTGACCTGGCAATCACCCCGGATCAGCGCGACCACGACATCGGTCCCGTCGTCGCCGACGACGTCGAAGACCAGCGATTTCAGGGTCGCGGTCGGCGACACGCCAAGGAAGTCCGCCACCTCCTCGATACTGCCCCGGTCCGGGGTCGCAACGATCTCCATCGCGCCGTCAGCCGGCAAAACGGCCGGCTCCAGCGCGCTGACCGCGCGCTCGACATTGGCGGCATAGTCCTCGCAGTACAGCAGTTCGTCCTCGCCGATGGCGCTGACCGCCATGAATTCCTCCGACGAGGTGCCGCCGATGGCGCCCGAATCCGCCTGGACCACGATGTAATTGAGACCGACGCGACGGAACGCGGCATGGTAGGCCCGCGCCATCGCCCGATAGGACCGGTCGAGACCGTCGCTGTCGATATCGAAGCTGTAGCCGTCCATCATCACGAATTCGCGGGCCCGCAGCAGGCCGGAGCGCGGTCGCAGCTCGTCGCGGAATTTCAGATTCTGCTGGAACAGGATCAGCGGAAGTTGCGAGGGACTGCGCGCCAGATGGCGGGCCAGATCGCAGACCACCTCCTCGGCGGTGGGCGCCAGACCGAACAGGGCATCCTTGCGGTCGCGGACCTGAAACATCAGCTTCTGATGCTCATAGACGCTCCAGCGGCCCGTCTCCTTCCACAACTCGGCCCGTTGCAGCACCGGAAGCTGGACCTGACAGCCGCCGGCCCGGGTCATTTCCTCCTCGATGATCTGCGACAGCTTGCGCAGAACCCGGAACATCAGCCCGGTCATGCAATAGATGCCGGCGGCATGCCGGACCAGATAGCCGCCGCGCACCAGCCAGGCCTGGGCCAGGGTGTCGGCGTCGGCGGGAAATTCACGCAAGGTCTGAATACCGATCTGGGAGGATCTCATCTGTCATCCTGAGAAAAAATCGTTGTCGTCGCCCGGGATCCCGACTGAGGGGCGGCCGCGCCGGGAGATCGCCGGGAGATCCGCCCGGGGAAGATCCGTCCCGCAGACGTTCTCCGCGCGGTCGTCCTCCCGCCGGGTCTCCTCCAGGAATCGGCGCGGATCGGCGCCGTCGCCGGTCCGGGCGAGGAAGAGTAAGGCCATTTCCATCAGCCCGGCCAGCGCCAGCGCGCGGGACCGGGAATAAAGGGCGCGCCGGTACCAGACATTGACCGACAGCCCGCCGTCGGCGCGGTCGAACACGATCACCTCGAAGGGACGCATCAGCCGCGCGTGGCGGGCGGAAAAGGCCGCCAGGGGATCCTGGGGATCCGCCGCCTCGTCGTCGGCCTCCCCCATCGCCACCTCGAATCCCGGCATCGGCGCGGGCTTCCGGTAGTTCTGATAAAGAAGATAGGACAGAAAGGCGTCGTTGAACCCCTTTCCCTTCAGGGCCGGAACATGGGCCAGCATGTCGAGCAGCGGATAGCTCTGGCTGGACTGGAAAAGGTCCAGCAGATCGCCGACGCGCGCCGCCAGATCGGCCACCGTTGTCACGCCGGCCAGCGACAGGCGCACCGGCAGAGGATTGACGAACACCCCGACGGCGTCGTCGGCTCCGGGCGCCGCGCGACCGGCGCCCGGGGGGCCGGACCGCCGGTCCCCCCCCCCGCCCGCCCGCGCCAGCATCAGGGCGAAGGCCGCCATCAGAAGGCTGAACAGCGTTCCCCCCAGCGCCCGCGCCCGGCGGCGCAGCGTCTCCACCGTGGCCGGGTCGAGGGCGAGGGCGACCTTCTCACCGATCGGATCGGCGGGATCGCCCGCGAGATCCGGGGTCGGGCGGCAGGGCGGCGGAGCATCCGCCAGCGCCGTCCGCCAGCGGTCCCGCAGGCGCCCGGCCTCCGGCCCGTCCAGATAGCGCCAGGACCAGCGCGCGAGATCGCGATAATCGGCAACCGGCGGACGCGGCGCCTCCAGATAGGCGGCGGCAATGCTGTCCCACAGCAGACTGGCCGACCAGCCGTCGAAGCAGATGTGATGGGTATGCAGGACGAACAACGCCCGGTCGGCGGCCAGACGCAGGAGGTAAAGGCCCAGCGGCGGCGTCCGGTGAATATCGAGGCGGCGGTCCTCCAACGCCTGCGCCCAGTCGTGCAGACGGGAGGCGCGGGAGACGGCCGATCCGGCGGAAAAATCCAGCAGAACCGGTTCGGGCAGGCTGTCCTCCGGCAGGACATGGCCCCTCACGGTTCCACCCCCGTCCTGGCTGTAGACGGTCCGCAGCGCCACGAACCGGCGGACGCCGGCGACGATCGCCGCGCGGAGGCGGTTGAGGTCGACGGGGCCGGACAGCAGGACCGGCATGACGAGGTGGCCATAGCCCTCCGGATGCATGTGATACCAGCGCACCTGAAGCGGCGAGGCAGGAAAGGATTGATCCGGATCGGCAACGATATCGCGGGGGGAGGGCCGCGGATCGGCGTCGCCGGCCCCCGCGAGGGCGGCACCCGTGACGGCGGCACCGGCCAACTCCGCCAGGGCGGCGCGGAATTCGGGGAGCCGGGGGTTGCGCAGCAGAAGCGACGGCGGCACCGGCAGGCCCAGATCCTGACGCAGATCCAGCGCCACCCGGACGGCGGTCAGGGAGTCGCCGCCGAACGCCAGAAAATTGGCGTCCGCCGGCAGATCCTCCACCGCCAGCCGCCGCCGCCAGGACCGCAGGATCGCGCCTTCCAGGGCGTCGGCCGGCCCGTCCGGGGAGACCAAGGCCAGGGGGACCACGGCTTGGGGGACCAAGGCCGGGGCCGGCGTGATCTCCCGGGAGGGGGAGACCCGGGAGAGGGTTGGGGACATGTCTCCGGCCGCGCGCGCCAGACGGGCGGCGGGATCCATGGTGACGACCGCGGCCTCCGCCAGACCGGCCGCCAGCACCCGGTCGATCGCGCTCAGGGCGTCCTCCCCGGTGAGACGGGGGCCATCCCGGACGCTCGATCCCAGGGCGATCCGCCCATCCGTCGCGCGGTTTCCTTCGGGGCTGTCCGCCCCGGCGGCGAACACGTCCCAGTGAATCACCGTCCATCCCGGTCGCCGCCGGCAGACCTCCGTCAGCCGCCGGTTGGCGAAGCTGTAGGCGCCGTAACCGATCCCGCCCAACAGAACCGCCACCGAGGAAAAGGCGATCCGCGCCGGGGGGGCCTTCCGATTGCCCGGGCCGGCCGCCTCCAGGGCGCGGTCCAGGGCCGCCACGCCTTCCAGCTTCGGCCGGCATTGGCGGGCGATCGTTCCCGCGTCGAGGTCGACGGCGAACCGCAGGAAGTCCTCGCCCATCAGATCGGCGGCCAGATGCAGAACCGCATCGATGCCGCCCCAGCGGCGCAGGCAGGCGCGCACCGCCCGTCCGGGGCCCTGACCGCGCGCCCCGGCCTCGACATAAAGGACCTCGGCCCCGGCGCGGTCCAGGGCGGCCAGCCGGTCCCGGACCAGATCGGGGCTCCTTCGCCCCACCAGCGCGAGGCGGACGCGCGTTCCCCGCTCCCGCGCGCGCCGGATCAGCGCCCCGGTCAGCAGTCCGCCCACCTGCCCCAGTCCGCCGGTCAGCAGATAGACGCCGCCCGCCGGCAGGACGCAGCCGGATCCGGCGTCCTCGTCGCCTGGTGCGGGCAGGGGCCGGAAGCGTTCGACCCGCCGCCGCCGGCCCTCATGCAGGACCACGGCGCCATCGTCGTCGCCAGCGGAGGCCAGCGCATCGGTCAACTGTTCCAGCCACGGCCCCTTGTCGTCGGCAAACAGCAGATGCCGGCACGACAGGCCGGGATGTTCCAGCGGCAGGACCTCGGCCAGGGTGGCGAACGCGGGATCCGGGCTGGTCCCGCCGATCGTGACCAGCCATGCCTGACAGGGCGCCTCCCCCCGCTGCGCCATCCCCCGCAGCAACGCCACCGTGGCGCGAAGGCGCCGGCCCGTCTCTCCGGCTGACGGGTCCCGCGGATCCGCCGCCGCGATCAGCACCAGCCGTTCGGCACCGGCCGCCGACCGCGTCACCGCGGCGCCGGCGGCCCGCAACCGCGCGGCCAGAACGGCGGCGGCCGGATGCCCGCCCGGGATCGCCCAGCGTCCGGCCAGACCGCGGTCGTCCGCGGGACGCAAGGGGCGGGTCTCCACAAAGGCGCGTTCCTGGAGCCACTGGCCGCGCGGCAGGCCGAACGGGGCGGAAGCGGTCGGCCGGGCGGAGGGGGAAGCGGCCTCCCCGGCTCTTTCCTCCAGCCAGTAGCGGCGGCCTTCGAAGGGATAGGCGGGCAGCGGCCGGGCCCGGAGGCGGCCAGACGATCGCGGTCCAACGGACCGCCGGCCGCCCAGACGGCCCCCAGCGCCTCAAGGAAGGTGCGGGGCTCCGCCGCGGCGGTCTCCCCCATCGCGGCAACGCAGGTGCCGTCGGGCCGGCCGGGGAAGTGGGCGCGCCCCAACTGGCAGAGGGTTTCGCGCGGACCGGCCTCCAGAAACAGCGTGCACCCCAGGCCGGCCAGGGTGTCGAGGCCGTCGGCGAAGGCGATGGGATGGCTGAGATGGGTGCACCAGTATCCGGGATCGGTGGCCTGGGCGGCCTCGATCGGCCGGCCGGTGACGCTGGAGACGAAGGGCCGGACGGGCGGGGACAGGGCAATCCCCTCGAAGGCCCGGCGCAATCCCGGCACCATGCCCTCCATCAGCGGGGTGTGGTTGGGATTGCGGTTGGGAAGCCTCCGGAAATCGACCCCGTCCCTTTCCAGCCTCGCGATCACCGCCTCCATGGCCGGGGCGGTGCCGCCCAGCAGGGTATGACGCCGGCTGTTGCGGCCGGCGATGAACACCTCGTCGCCGCAATAGGCCCGGGCCTGATCGGCACCCGCCAGCAGCCCGACCATGACACCGGCCGCCGCCACCTCGTCCATCAGCCGGCCCCGTTCCGAGACCAGACGGACCGCGTCGCCGAACCCCAGGCAGCCGGCCAGCGTGGCACAGGCGAACTCTCCCCCCGACAACCCCAGCATGGCATCGGGAACCACGCCCATGGCGGCGAGGGCGCGGGCGGTGGCCACCTCCACGATCAGCAGCAGGGCCTGGAACACCTCCGCCCGGCCGAAGCCGGGGGCGGGCACGCCCTCGCGGAAGGTCGACAGGATGTCGGCACCGCCCAGGCGGTCCGACAGCGCCCGGCAGCCCTCCTCCACCGTCTCGCGGAAGGTGGGGTCGAGACGGAACAGCCCGCGTCCCATCGCCACATGCTCCGGCCCGGATCCCGGGAACAGCAGGGCGACGCGGGGCGGCGCGGTCGCCGCCTGTCCGTCTCCGGACGGCGGGCGTCCGGCCAGGGCGCGCAGCCGCTGGCGCATGTCCGCGCCGCCGGCCGCCACCACATGGGCGCGCACCGCCAGGGCCTGACGCCCCCGCGCCAGCGACCAGGCGACGTCCGCCGGCTCGTCGGGAACCCGCTCCAGATGATCGGCCAGGCGGCCCGCCAGCGCCGCCAGGGCCCCGGGCGTCGCGGCCGACAGCGTCAGCAACTGCGGCCCGCCGGGCAGGGTCCGGGGCGTCGGCGCGGGGCCGGAGCCCAGGACCACATGGACATTGGTGCCGCCCACGCCCAGCGAACTGACCCCGGCGCGAAGGGGCCGGTCGGCGGAAAGCGGCCGGGGCGCCGCCGACAGGGTGAAGGGCGAACGGTCGATCTCCAGAGCGGGATCGGGCGCCGTGAAATGGCGAAGGCCCGGCAGCACGCGGCTTTCCACCGCCTTGGCGGCGGCGATCAGCCCGACCAGTCCGGCGGCGCGATTGGTATGGCCCAGATGGGATTTGACCGAACTGAGAGCGCAGGACGCGGCCGGGACGCGCCCCGCCGCCGCGAAGACCTCGCGCAGGGCTCCCAGCTCCACCTGATCGCCAAGACGGGTGGCGGTTCCATGGGTCTCGATGAAGTCGAGATCCGCTGGCTCCACCCCGGCGGCCGCCAGGGCGTCGGCGACGGCATCACGCTGGCCGGCGACGCTGGGAGCGGTGAAACCGGCCTTGCGGGCGCCGTCATTGTTGGCGGCGCTGCCCAGGATCACCGCGCGGATCGCGTCGCGGTCGGCCAGCGCCGCCGACAGGGGCTTCAGCAGAACGGCGGCCACGGCATTGGTCAGATTGGTGCCGGCGCGGGCGATGTCGAACGGGCGCGTCACCCCGTCGGGCGAGAAAATGCTCTCGGCGGCAAAGGGGGTCCCGGTCTCCTGCGGCAGCAGGATGGAGGCGGCGCCCGCCAGTGCCGCCTCGCAGACGCCCGCCCGCAGGGCTTCGCACGCCTGATGGACGGCCAGCAGCCCGGTTGAGCAGGCGCTCTGCACGGTGACGGCCGGGCCGGTCAGCCCCAGATGATAGGCGGCGCGGCTGGCGATGAAATCCTTGTCGGCGGCCACGACAGCGGCCAGATAGTCCATCATCGTACCGATCTGTCCCCGCAGATTGAACAGATAGGCCGGCTCCGCCATGCCCGCGAACACGCCGATCCGGCCGTCGAAGCGGCCCGGATCCAGGCAGCCGTCCTCCAGGCAGGCCCAGGCGACTTCCAGGAACTTCCGCTGTTGCGGATCCATCCACAGGGCGTCCTGGTGCGACAGGCCGAACAACCGGGCATCGAAATGTTCGGCGCCGGCCACCGTCCCGGCTTTCAGGATGCGCTGCCCGCCTCCCGGGACCAGGGCGCCGGGCCGGCAGTCCTCCGGGGCGAGATCGGTCAGCATGTCGGCGCGGGCCAGGATCTTGCGCCACATCTCCGCGACATCGCCGGCACCGGGAAACAGGCCGGCCCAGCCGACAATGGCGACCGGCTCGCCGGCGTTCCGACCCACCGTGGCCCGGCGTGCGGCCGGGGTGGCCTCGATACCGGCGGCCAGCAGGCGGGGCGTCGGAAATTCAAAGAAGGCCAATGGCGAAACCGGACGGCAGAGCCTGGCCGTCAGCTCAGCGGCGGCGCGGACCATCGACAGGGACCCGAAGCCGATCTGGGCCAGTCCGTCGTCCATGCCGATGCCGGCCAGTCCCGCAATCCCTTCGATGCTGTCCAGCACCGTCCGTTCCAGGGGCGTGGCCGGCGGGCTGAACGGCCGGGGCATAAGGCTGCGATCCAGACGGGGCGCCGACAGGGCCCGCCGGTCGGTCTTGCCGGTGGGACCGGTGGGCAGGGTCTCATGGAACAGGAACAGGGCCGGCACCATGAAATCGGGAAGGCTCGCCGCCATATGGGCGCGCAGCGTCTCCAGGGTCACGGCGTCGCGCCGGACCGCATGGGCGACCAGACGACGCTCGGCCCCGGTCTCGTCGGCGACCACCGCGGCGTCGGCGATGGCGGGATGCTGGCGCAGGATGGCCTCCACCTCGCTCAACACCACCAGATGGCCGCTGATCTTGACCTGATCGTCGCGGCGGCCCTGGAAGGCCAGGGTCCCGTCCGGATCCCAGCGGGCGAAGTCGCCGGTCCGGTACCAGCGCACCCCGTCGATCTCGTGGAAGGCGCGGCGCGTTTCCTCCGGCCGGTTGAGATATCCCCGGGCAAGGCAGGGACCGGCAATCCAGATTTCCCCGGTTTCCCCGGGCGCGACCGGGGCTCCGGCGGCATCCAGCAGGGCGATGCGGCAGTTGGCGACCGGCCGCCCGATGGAGGGACGGTCCGGAAGGGGGTCGGCGTCCCCGTCTCCTCCCTCCGGTCCCCTGCCGCCCAGGGTCAGCGCGGTGACGACATGGCTTTCCGAAACGCCGTAATGGTTATGGATGCGAAGGCCCCGTCCGGCGCAAAGCCGGTTTTTCATGGCCGGCGACAGGATCAGCGGTTCGCCCGCGGTGATGATATCCCGGAGACTGTCGGGCAGCCGCGCCGGATCGGCGAACAGGGCCGACAGCACCGACACCGGCAGGAACATCACCGACACATGGTGACGGGTCAGGAGGGCGGTCAGCCGGTCGGGATCGATGCGATCCGGCTGATCGATGAGGCAGAGCCGGCCGCCGGCGGCGAAGGTGGAAAAAATCTCCTGCAAATGGACATCGAAACCGAAGGAGGAGAATTGCAGCACGGTTCCGGAGAAATCGATGCCGGTCGCCCGGTTCTGCCATTGGATCAGGTTCGACAGGGCGCGGTGCGTCTGGACGATGCCCTTGGGACGTCCGGTGGTGCCCGAGGTGTGGATCACATAGACGGGCGCATCCAGCTCGTCGGCCGCGGGCTCCGGCGCCGGAAGGACGGACCCGCCCGGGGAAGGAACCGGATCCGCCGGCAGCAGAGGCACGCCCCCGGGGCACAATCCCGCCGGCCAGTGCGGGCCGGCGATCACCGCGGCGGGGCGGCAATCCTCCAGCACCAGACGGATGCGCGCCTCCGGGAAGGCGGTGTCGATGGCGGCATAGACATAGTCGCCCTTGAGGCAGCCCAGAATCGCCGCGATCATGGGAATGCCCCGGTCGATCGCCAGCGCGACCGTGTCGCCCGGCCGCGCTCCCGAGGCGGCGATGGCGCCGGCCACCGCCTCCGCCATGGCGTTAAGCTCGCCGTAGGTCACCACCGTTTCGCCATGAAGCAACGCCACCGCCCCCGGATCGCGCCGGACGGAGCGTTCGAAGAAGCGGTGAAGACGGAGCGGCAGGATCGGCTCTTGCCGGCCCAGGCCACGGCCGTCGCCACCGGGACGGGGGTGGGGATCGGGACGGGGAGAGGGCGCGTCGCCGCTCATGCCGGCCTCCCGCGCCAGCCGGCGCCGCCCAGGACATCGGCGAGGATGGCGATGCCGCGCGCCAGATCGGCGAGATCCAGGGTCTCGCCCTCGGCATGGGCCTGGTCCAGGCGGCCGCAGCCGAAAATGGCGGTGGGCAGTCCCAGGGTACGGCCGTAATGACGGCCGTCGCAACTCACGTTCCAGGCGCGGATGGGCCCCTGGCCGGCGGCGGCGGCCAGGGCCGCGGCGAAGGGATGGGCGGGGTCTCCGGCCAGCGCCTCGTTTCGGAGACCGGGCCAGCGCAGTTCGACCCCCGCGCCGGGAACGTCGGCGACCACCGCCGCCAGCGTCTCCTCCAGCATCGACCGGGCGCCGTCGAGACCATGACAGGGCAGGAAGCCGCAATTGCCGACAATCCGGCAGCGCGCCGGCACCGAGCCATGCCACTCGCCACCCTCGATCCGGCCCACATTGATCTGAAGCGGCCGGGACCAGCCCTCGAACAGCGGATCGCCGGCCGCATCGGCGATCATCCGGGTTTCCAGCCGGCGCAGGGCGGCGATCCCCAGGATGGCAAGGTCGATGGCGCTTGTCGGCGGACCGGAGGCCGATCCCATATGGGTGGCGTGGGCGGAAAACCGGGCCTCGAAGGTGACGCATCCCCGATGGCCGCAAAATACCTCCAGACCCGTGGGCTCCAGTACCAGGGCGCAATCGGCATCAAGACCGGCCAGGGCCGAGGCCAGGGCCCCGTTGCCGCCGGTCTCCTCCTCGGCGACCAGATCCAGCGTCAGCTCGCAGCCGGGAGGGCGGCCGGCGTGATCCAGGAACCGCACCGTCTCGGCCATCATCACCAGATTGCCCTTGGTATCGGCGGCGCCCCGGCCGGTGACGCGGCCGCCCGCCACCACCGGCTGGAAACCGTCCCCGAATCCCTCGGTCAGGGGCACCACGTCGAGATGGCAGTTGACCGCCAGATGTCCGCCACCGGCCCGCCCCGGGCGATGGGCGCGCAGCAGCGTGCGGCCGTAGGTCAGCCGCGACAAGGGGGGCGGGCAGCGTTCCGGATGGCTCCAGAAAAGGTCGGGAATCGGCCGTTCGACCAGGGTGAACCCCAGCGGCCCCAGATAGCGTTGCAGGAACGGGATGGCCGCCGGCTCGTTGGGCGCGGTCGTATCGATCCGGACGAAATCCGCCAGCGTCCTGGCGATCCGGTCCCGTTCGGCGCACCACCAGCCGTTCAGCCTCTCCATCGCCCCTCCCTCAACCGTTGGCCGGCGGGCCCGGCCCCGCATGGAACAGCGGTCGCGCCGCCCGCCGCCCGGCGGCGGCGAAGGACCGCGTGATCTTTTCCAGAAGCGCCTGGAGCCCCACGGCCTGGGACAGATCGACCCTCCGGCTTTCGCCCACGGGTTCCCCCAGACCGTCCACCGCGAACCGCATCAGCTTGTGCACCTGGTGAAGCTCCGGCAGAAAGTCGCCGTTGGCGTAGCGGCGTTCCAGCACCAGCGCCCGTGTGCCGGCACTGGGGCACAGGCTCTGCACCACCAGGCTGTCGCAGTCCCACAGGGGCACGTCGAAGGACAGCACGGCATGATAGTGATTGCCGGCGTCGTCGGTCAGGAACGCCGCCAGTTCGCGCCGCCGGTCGTGCCAGGCGAAGGAGGCATGGGCCGATACGACCACGCCGTCCGCCGACAGGATACAATGAATGCTGTCGTCGAGACTGTCGGTGTCGTGGGCGAAGTCGCTGTGATGGGTGAATCCGTCCACGACCGTCCACGATCCCAGGTCGAACAGATAGGCGGCGAGATCCAGGGGATGGATGAGCTCGCTCATCACACCCATGGTCGGGCGGGGATCGCGCACGCGGTGCTTGCCCCAGAAGAACTGAATGCGGGTCGGCCGGACGCCGGGATTGGCGCGCAGCCATGTCCGGAAATCCTCGACCACCGGGCTGTAGCGCTCCACCATATTGAGCGCCAGCCATCGGTCGGCGAGGGCCGGCATCAGCGACCGGGCCTCCGCCAGCGTGCGCGTCAGCGGCTTCTCGCACAGGATGTGACGGACGGGATGGGCGGCCAGGGTCTCCAGAACCTCGAAATGGTCTTTTTCGTTGACCGAGACGATGACCGAATCGGGTTTGAGGTCCGAGAGGGCCGTGGTCAGGTCGCGGTAGGGATCGGGCCGGCCGGGCAGGATCGGCCGGGCACGGTCGACCGTGCCGGCCAGGGCGATGCGCCCGCCGGTGGCGCGTTCCAGATGGTCGAACACGCGCAGAAACCGCTTGCCGGAAGCGCCGCATCCGACCAGAAGGACCTGGTGCGCCGGCAAGGGGGCGGGGGGATCGGACAGATGGGAGGAACGGGCTGGCGTCATGTCGGCTCAATCCGGTTGCATCAGCGGACGGACGACGACCGTGCCGATGTCGACGGTGTCCGGCTGGTTGAGACACCACCACAGGGTCCGGGCCACATCCGCCGGGGTCAGGCTGGGAAATCCGGCATACAGGTCGCGTCCTTCGCCCTCGGCACTGCGGAAATAGGTCCGGCCGAAATCGGTTCCCTCGACGAAGCCGGGGACCACCAGCGCCACCTTCATGGCGTTGCCCTGCTGGCGCAGGCGCAGCCGGAAATCGGCGACCGCGCGGGCCATGCCCGCCTTGGCCGCGGCATAGACGTCATTTCCCTCGGTCGGGGACGGCCGTTGTCCGGCCAGCGATCCGACGATCGCCACGATGGGACAGGCGCGCGCCAGACGCAGCGTCGCCGACAGCACATGGATGCATCCCAGCAGGGTGGTATCGACGATGTCGCGCCAGTAGGGAGCCATGTCGCGCCCCAGCGGCGCATAGGCTCCCACCCCGGCGCAATTGACCACGGCATCGGCGTCGGCATGGGCGCCGACCAGATCGCAGACCGCCTCGTAATCACGCACGTCGCAGCGTTCGGCGCGCACCAGGGGTGATTCCAGACCGGGCGTCACGCCCCGGCGGGACGCCGCCACCACCCGCCAGGACTCGGCCGCCGCCAGACTGGCGGTTGCCAGACCGATGCCCGATGAGGCGCCGAAGATGAGGATCGTGCGGCTCACCGGACCGCCCGCCTTTCCTCGGGAACCGCGGTGGCGGTGGTACCCCAGTAGGGATCCTTCGGGGCGCCGGCCTCCAGATCCGCGAAGGCGATGTCCCGGCCGATGCCGGCCCGGCGCGCCAGATCGGTGATCAGGTCGAGCGCCAGCGCATCCTCGAACGGGATTCCGGTCGAATCGAACACCGTCAGCCGGTCCCGCCAGCCGGTGAGGCCGTCCGCCTGCTTGACGATCCGGTGCAGTTCGGGCCCGATGCGCTCCTCCTCCAGGACCTGGCATTCGCCTTCGCGCCGGGCCTGATCCGCGAGATCCGGCACCACCAGCGCGGACTCCAGCAGGAACCGGGGCAGTTCGCATTTGCCGGGATAGTCGGACCCCACGGCATTGATATGCAGATGGGGCTTGAGATCGGCCCCGGCGATCACCGGTCCCGCTCCGACCGCAACCGAGGTGGCGGTGCAGAGGATGTCGGCTTCCGCCTCAATCCGCCAGGGCAGGGCGGGCTCCACCGGAATGTCCAGGAAGGCGAGACGCCGGGGCAGGCTCGCCAGGGTCACCGGGCAGATATCATGGGCCAGGATCCGGGACAGCGGGAACAGCCGGGACAGGGCATGAGCCTGGGTCACCGCCTGAACGCCGGCCCCCACCAGCCCCAGCACCCGGCTGTCGGGCCGGGCCAGG
>WASQ01000084.1:0-3449 GCA_009712185.1 Telmatospirillum sp.
GTCCGCCGGCGCCGATGCCCCCTCCCCCGCAAGAGAGAATGCCCGCCGCAAGGCCCTCCGGCGGACCGGTCCGAAAAAAAACACACGGACGTCCGGACTGGCGTCGATCCGCCAGAATCTGGTTCAGCGTTGGACCATCCTCACGGAGCCGGTCCGGCGATGGCGCCGGCGCGCGGCCCTGGTCGGCCGGGTCGTTGCCAGGACGCCGCCGCCGATCCGCAACGTCCTGCTGGCGGCTCTTGCCCTGCTGTTGCTGGCGGGGGCGAACATGGTCTATCACATCGCGCGCAAACCGGCGGAGATGCTGTTCCCGGTGGCCGGCGTCCTCAAGAAAATGCCCTCGGCCACCTGGGATCAGTATGGCCCCCTGTTCCGCGAATATTCCACGGCCCAGGTCAGTCCCGAGCTGCTGGCGGCCCTGGCCCAGGTGGAGGGGGCCGGCGACCCGGTGGCGCACACCTATTGGCGGTGGCGGCCGACCTGGAATCTGTTGTCCCTCTACCAGCCGGCCTCCAGCGCCGTCGGCATGTATCAGATGACCGACCCGACCTTCTCGGATGCCCGCCGGTATTGCATCCGCCAGCATAAGGTGGTCGCGGCGACGGCCTGGGGAGACTGGCAATCCTGCTGGTTCACGGATCTCTACACCCGGGTCCTGCCAAGCCATGCCGTGCAGTTGACCGCCATCTCGCTCGACCGGTCGATCACGGCCATTCTCGCCCGCGCCGGACGCAATCCCGGCCGCGACCAGACCGACGAACTGGCCGCCGTCATCCATCTGTGCGGCGCCGGAACCGCCCGATCCTACGCCGACCGGGGGTTTCGGCTGGCGGCCGGGGAACGTTGCGGCGATCACGAGGCCGCGCGCTATGTCGGGCAGGTCGTCGAAATGATCCGGCAATTCCGCCGTCTGTCCGGATCCCTGCCCGCCGATCACCGCCGCTGACAACGACCCTGCGCCAGGGGACATGGCCCGCTGACGCATTGACGCGACCGGAGGTTTCGTCATCTTCTATGCCCTTCGGCGTCCGGACGTTCGGCCGGGGCCAGTCATTTCGAACGCCCGGGCCGGCGTTCCCGTCCGGATGGAAGGAAATAGTCATGGGAAAAGCGCGCATCGTGGTCACGGTCAGAATGCCGGAGGCGGTCGTCGACCGGGTCATCCGGGAGTTCGATGCGCTGGTCCCGCCGACCGATATCGATGGCCCGGAGGTCATCAAGGCCGCCATCGCCCACCGCGCCGACGGACTGCTGGTCGCCGGCCGGACCCGGAGGGATGCCCCGACCATTGCCGCCCTGCCGGACCATGTCAGAATCATCGCCACCTGCAGCGTCGGATTCGACCATATCGATGTCGAGGCCGCGCGCCGGAAGGGCGTGATGGTCACCAACACGCCGGACGTCCTGACCGACTGCACCGCCGACATGGCCTTCCTGCTGCTGCTGGGCGCGGCCCGGCGGGCGGCGGAATATGAACAGACCATGCGCAAAGGCTGGCGCCAGGCTTATGGCATGGGGGAATTCCTGGGCCGGTCGGTGGCCGGCAAAACCCTGGGAATCCTGGGCATGGGCCGGATCGGCCAGGCGATGGCGCGCCGCGCGCGGGGGTTCGACATGCCCGTTCTTTACAGCAACCGCCGCCGCCTGCCCCCGGAACTGGAGCAGGGCGCGACCTATGTCGCCGATTTCCGCGACATGCTGCCCCGGATCGATATCCTGTCGCTGCACGCCCCGGCAACGCCGGAGACGCGGGCCATCGTCAATGCCGACACCTTGGCGTTGCTTCCAAGGGGCGCGATCCTCGTCAACACCGCGCGCGGCCAACTGGTCGACGAGGACGCGCTGATCGACGCGCTGAAAAGCGGCCATCTTTACGCTGCCGGATTGGACGTCTTCCTGAACGAGCCGGCCTTCGACCTGCGTTTCGCAGACCTTCCCAATGTTTTCCTCTGCCCGCATATGGGCAGCGCCACGGTCGAGACGCGCAATGCCATGGGGTTCCGGGCACTCGACAATCTGGCCGCCGTCTGCGCCGGGCGCGCGGCCATCGACCCCTTGTGGACGGCGGCATAGTCCTCTCCGGCAAGGCCCGCGTCCGGACAACCTCCGGCGACCGGAGCGGCAACACGACCGGCGCCGGTCAGCGTGGACCGGTGTCGGCCGCGCCGGATACCCGCCCGGCCCGCGGCGACGGGCTGAACAGAGAAACGCCCAGCAGGATCATCACAAGGCCCCCGACGGCACCGGGAGAGACGTCCTCCGACAGAACCAGACATCCAAAAAGAAGGCCGATCACCGGAACGATGTAATTGTTGAGCGATGCGAAAGTGGCACCGGCGAACTTCACCAGCCAGAAATAGAGCGCGTAGGCCAGCGCCGTATTCACCGTCCCCAGCAGAATGATCGCCGCCCAGGCGCCGCGATCGGCCGTCACGGGAACGGGTCCCGCCCAAAGCCGGACCCCCCAGAGAAGGACGGCGGACGCGGTCATGGTGAACGCACAGGCGACAAGCGGCGACATCTCTTTCGACGCCATCCTGGACAGAACGGCACCGGCCGCGTATCCGACGGCGGCAAGCAGCGCGAACAGGCATCCGCCGAGGTCGCCGGCAAGCCGCCCGTCCGAAGACGGCGCCCCCAGGGTCGCGCTTGTCAAGGCAACCAGGACTCCCCCGAATCCGATCGCAAGAGCCGTCCACTTTCTCCACGTCCATTCCTCGTCCGGCAGGAAGAAACGGCCGATCAGCAGCGTGAAGAGCGGAACTCCGCCCATCATCATTGCGGAATTCTGACTGGACGTCAGATGTCCGCTCATGCCGAGACTGAGGAATGGCACGATTTGACCAAGAATGGACAGCAACAGAAGAAGAACAACCGTCCACTTGTCTCCGGGCATTTTTTCACCTCTGAAAATGCCGAGGATGACAAGACAAAGCGCCGCAATGGCAACCCGATAGGAGGCAATCCCCATCGCCCCGAACCCCCGGGCGGCGATCTTGATGACGACGAAGGACGATCCCCACAGCAGGGACACCAGGAGCAGGCCGCCAACCGCCAGCAGCCTGTCCCGATTGCCCCCGATCCTGTCGCGAAGGCGCCTCATGGATCAGCCCGGATTTTCCGACATCCACGCCGTGATGTCGCCGCACAGGGCCCGGACCTCGGACAGATCATGATCCCCGGTCAGGCAGATGCGCAGGGCCGCGCGCGATCCCGGCACGGCTGGAAAAATGGCGGGGATCACGTAATGACCTCTCCTCAGGATCCAGTCCGCGCAATCCACGGCCGCAGCCTCGTTTCCGATCGTCACCATCCGGATCGGCAAATAGAGGCCCGTCTCAGCCGTTTCAATATGTCTGTCGAACTCCTCGATCACGGCCCGAAGCCTGTTCCGACGCACGCCCAGTTCCGGAGAGCAGTGAATCCTCGCCGATGCGATGGCCGCGCCG
>WASQ01000084.1:3549-24820 GCA_009712185.1 Telmatospirillum sp.
CCCTCGACAATCGCCGGATGATGATCGAGCCCCCGATAACGTCCACGCGCAAAATCGACAACGGTCTGCCCCGTCCCGACCCGCACCGATCGCCCGGCCTCCGGCCGGGCATGCGGCTTTCGCGAAGTGATCACAATCCCGACGTGAAAAAGTCACGATCCGTTGACATAACGGGGGGATCGCGCCATCCCGCGCGCATCGGCCCATCCGATCGAATTGTGAGGACAGTCCCGAGGATGGTAATGGTATGACCCCTCTCTGGGCTTGAGCCGGGGGCGCGGGTCAGGACGGGTCCTGCAGGGAAAGATTATCGATCATGAGTTACACGCTCTCATCTCCGACCGCATTTCCCAACAACGATGTCTGCTACATCACCGTCGACATCAATGGCGCGTCCTATCGCGGATCAGGCGTGATCATCGGTCCGCATACCGTTCTGACCGCCGCCCATATGGTTTACGACGGCGATACAGGGGCAAACGCGACGAGTGTTTCGGTCTTTCCCGGCTATTCGGCCGCCGTCGATGCCAGCACCTCGCAGGCCGTCACCGGCACGACGGCCATCCACCACTTCTCCATCGCCAGCACCGGCGGCTCCGAGACGCAGGCCAGTTCCACCTACGATTTCGCCATCATCGACTTCAGCACGACCTTCTCAAGCTGGTGCGGCGTCGAGACCGGCTATGCCGGCGGCACGGTCACGGTCACGGGATACCCGGCCTATCCGGGCGCCGACCAGAGCGGCGCGCAGTCCTATCGTCAATGGACGACCAATGGCACGGTGTCGGTGGACAACAATTACAATGTCCTGAATTACGGCACCCTCAGCACCAACTCCGGCAACTCCGGCGGACCGCTGCTGGTCAGTTCGACCGGGTCGGGCACGCCGGACACCGTGGTGGGGGTCGTCTCCACCGGAGGCTGGGCCGGTCAGTTGACCACATCGACCTGGAACGCCATCGCCAACTGGCAGACCGCCGATTCCAGCCTGTGGACCACCGCCCCCACGCCCACCCAGTCGGTCACCGGATTCGTCGCGGCGGAAAACAGCGCGCGTCAGGCCGCCGGCTGGAGCAGCAATCTCGCCACGGCCGGCCTTGCCGCCTCCCCGGGCAGCAACAGCGTCATCGGCTGGCAGTCGGCCAACCTGCCGACCGGCCACAACGCCATCGTCCTGGACGGACAGCGCAGCAATTACACCCTGCAAATCGACGCCAACGACCAGTCGGTCATTCACGACCTGACCAGCGGCCAGTCGATCGTGGTCGACGGCGCCAGCTACATCCTGTTCAACGGCGCCAGCGCGCACACGGCCGGCATCTACGACCAGATCGTCTTCATCGAAGGCGGCGCCAACAACGGCCAGGACGCCCAACTGGTGCGCCTTTACGAAGCCTGCTTCGGCCGGGCGCCGGACCTGACGGGCTTCGAGTCCTGGCAGGCGCAGATCGACAACGGCAATATGTCGGTCAGTCAGGTCGCATCCTATTTCGTCAGCAGCGCCGAATTCGGCATCAGGTTCGGCACCAACCCGACCGATACCGCCTTTGTCGACGCGCTTTACCAGAACGTTCTGGGACGGGCCCCGGACGCCTCCGGAGCCAGCGGCTGGATCGCTTACCTGGGCTCGCTGGAAGCGCAGGCCGGCAACACCCAGAGCGGCATCCTGGCGGCGCGCGCCGGCATCCTGCTCGATTTTTCCAATTCGCAGGAATGCCTGACCAAGGTGGCGCCCTTCCTGGTCGACACCACCAAGGGCGGCTATGCCGACAGTTCCGCCCTGATGGACGCGGCAACCGTTCTCAACCAGGGGACCGTCGACAATTACCTCAACCTCAATCTGGTCGACAGCACCACCATCAGTTCCAAGGGCGTGGTGTCCTTCGACTATGCGCCCACCGACAGCACCGGCGCCACCGGCAGCGGTTTCTACCTCTCCAACTCCGCTCTTTATGTCGAGGGTCAGAACAGCACGGTCGTCCTCAACACCGCCACGGCCATGGTCTCGCTCGATGGCAACAACAACAGCGTGTCGACGACCCGGGGCACCACGACCGTGGTCTGCAACGGCCAGTTCGAAATCGTCACTCTGGCGGCCGGCTCCACCACCCAGGTGACGGTCACGGCCGGCGGCGAGACGGTGCGCGCGTTCACGCCGGGCCAGAACATCCTTTACAGTGACATCAACACCGCCAACCACACCGAGATCATGCTGACGGCGACCGGCGCACAGCCGGTGGCGGGTGCCAACCTCAATTTCTCGCAGAATTTCTATGTTCTGAAGATCGGCGCGGTCGGCACCGGAACCGCCGCCGAAGTCGCGACCGCGGCCAACGCCGTCTACACCACCGCCGGCCAGTCCAACGAACTGCTGGAACTGGTGGGCCAGACCAGCAGCGGCGACACGGTCATTTATCAGTGGGGCGATGGCGCCCATAACCCCGACGTCTACGGGACCCACCAGATCAGCCAGTCGGAGCTTTACCAGATCGCCACCCTGGTCGGCGTCAACACCCAGACCCTGACGGCGCACGACCTCACCTGACGGGTGAGCGACATCAGGCGTTGCAGCATGGCGGATCGGCAGGGATCGATCCGCCACAGACAACACTATAAGTTGCCATTCCTCCGTCGCACTCTGCGGAAATGTTTTATAGACAATCCCACCGAATTCCGAAAAAGTATCTACAGTCTCTTGTCTGTATTGTTTTTCGGTTATTTGACACATCGACCAACGGCTTATAGAAACTAGGGCCGGGATGGTCGTTGATCGGTGGGATTTTACAAAATGTCCTATTTCGAAACGAACGCATCGTCGTTTCCCGGCAATGCCGTCTGCTTCCTCACGACATCGCTGAACGGTGTGACCTTCCGGGGATCCGGCGTTGCGATCGGTCCGCACACGGTCCTGACCGCCGCCCATCTGGTCTATGATTCGGGTACCGGCGCGGAGGCCGCCAATGTCCATATCTTTCCCGGTTTTTCCGGAACCGCCCTTCCCTCCGACGGTCAGGCGGCCGGCGGCAAAACCATCGTCCACCATTTCAAGATCAGCGACCCGGGCGACGTCGAAAGCCGGGCGAGCGCCGCCTATGACTTCGCCGTCATCGACACCAGCGCCACCTTTTCCAGCTGGTGCAAAATGCTGCCCGACGCGGGCAGCGGCTACCTCACCGCCATGGGATATCCTGCGCACCCCTCGTTTTTCGACTGGGACCCGCCATCCTATAAGCAATGGGAAACCTGGGGCAGTGCGACGAAAAACTCCACCTACAATGTCTTTGACTACCTCTGGCTTGGCGTAAAGAGCGGAAATTCCGGCGGACCACTGATGGAGATGTCCTCCGATCCGGGCGTGGCCGATGCGGTCGTGGGCATCGTCGCCACCACCGGATATGGCGCGCGCCTGACTACAGGAATCTGCAATGCCATCAGCAACTGGCAAGCCGCCGATTCCGGCCTGTGGACCACCCAGCCGGCGCCATCGAAGGCGGTGAACGCCTTTGTCGGCGCCGAAAATGCCGCCCGCCATGCGATCAACTGGACCGGCGGCATGGATGTCGCCGGCATTGCCGGCGACGGACGCAGCACCCGCGTCATCGGCTGGCAATCCGCCAACCTTTCCGGCGCCCACAATTCCATCGTCCTCGACAACGGACGGGACCATTACGCCCTCAGGGTCGATGCCACCGGCCAGACGGTCATCAAGGATATCGGCGCCGGCACGTCGGTCGTCGTGGAGGGGGCCAATTACGTCCTGTTCAACGGGGCCAGCGCCCACAGTCCGGGCCTCTACGACCAGATCGTCTTCATCGAGGGCGGCGCCAACAGCGGCCAGGACGCCCAGCTTGTCCGCCTGTACGAGGCCTGCTTCGGCCGCACCCCGGATCTGGCCGGCCTGGAGTCCTGGCAGGCCCAGCTCGACGCCAGCCATATGAGCGTGTCGCAGATCGCCGGCTATTTCATCGGCAGCGCGGAGTTCGCGCTGCGCTTCGGCGCCAACCCCAGCGACGCAGCCTATATCACGGCGCTTTACGGCAATGTCCTGGGCCGCGCCCCCGATGCCGCCGGTGCCAGCGGCTGGATCACCTACCTCGGCGCAAAGGAGGCCCAGGCCGGCAACACCCATGACGGAATCCTGGCGGCGCGGGCCGGCGTCCTGCTGGCGTTCTCCAATTCCTCGGAATGCCTGTCGAAGGTGGCGCCCTGGCTGGTCGATATCACCAAGGGCGGCTATTCCGACAAGGGCCTGTTGCAGGACGCCGGACTTGTCCTCAACCACGCGGCCGCCAACCACTATCTCAACATGGGCCTGATCGATGCCACGACGATTCCCAGGCAGGGCGGCGTGATTTCCATGGACGGCGCGGGGGACACATCGTTCCAACTGACGCCCGACACACTGACAATCACCGGAACCGCCAATACCATTGTCGCAACGAATACGACGTCCCGGATCATCGTCAATGGCAACGACACCCTTCTTTTCGCCGCCTCCGGGACGACATCGGTCAGTTGTTCGGGTAAGCATGCGACGATCACCCTCGCCCAGGACGGTCACACCTCCATCGACACGATCGCCGGGAACGAAACCATCATCAATTTCGTGTCGGGCAACGACCGGATCACCCTGTCGGGGACGGGCCTGCACCCCAGTACCGAAATCCTGCTGACCCCAAGCGCCGATCATCCGGTCGCAGGATCAAGCCTCAAATTCTGGGGAGCCTCCTACGTCCTCAACGCCGGGGCGGTCGGAACGGGATCGGCGGCCGACGTTGCCGTGGCGGCGGACGCCCTTTACAAGCCTGCCGAACTTTCCAATGAGCGTCTCGTCATCATCGGCCAGACCACCTCGGGCGATACCGTCCTCTACGGATGGGGCAACGGCTATTCCAATCCGGACGGCCTGGGGACGCACCACATCAATGCCTTCGATCTGAAAGGGGCGATCACCCTGACCGGCGTTCATACCAACAGCATGACCTCTCACGACTTTTTCTGATCGGAAGGGCAGGCATCACCCCACTTCGCAAAAGAATAGTTATCCACAGAGGACACCGCCATCCGCGGATATCCACAGACTTATATGAAATAAATGAATTGTTCTTTGGCAGAATTTTATTTTCATTCTCTCATCATGTTTTTAAGTGAATTATAGAAAATACTCATACAGAACGGCCTGAACGCCGGTTTCGGCTCGCCGTCAGGGCAGACGCCTGATTTTTACTCTTGGCGATCGGAGGATCGACCCTGAATGCGCTGGCCTTCGGCCGGAAGGGACGGACGTCCTGCCCGGGGAAATAGCGGAAGGCCCGCCCGTCGCACCCGACGATCCCGCCATTTCGCCGCGAGACAAACCGTCCCGATGACGGCATAGTGTCGGGCGTCGTCCGGAGGCAAGGACCAGACGGCATCCCCGCCCATTTCATTCGCCCGGAGGCAAGGACCAGGCATGACCGACGGTAAGACCGCCGTAATGATTTGCGGCCACGGCAGCCGCGACCGCCAGGCTATTGAGGAATTCGAGCTTCTGGCGCGCCATCTGCGCCAGCGCCTGCCCGACCAGGATCTGGATCACGGCTTTCTGGAGTTCGCCCGCCCGACCATCCGCGACGGCCTGGAGGCGCTTCGCGACCGCGGCGCCAAGCGCATCCTGGCGCTTCCCGGCATGCTGTTCGCGGCCGGCCATGTGAAGAATGACCTGCCCTGGGAAATCAACAGTTTCGCCGCCGCCCATCCGGAACTGACCGTGACCTATGGCCGCGAACTGGCCATCGACCAGAAACTGCTTGCCGCCGCCGCCGAACGCATCGAAACCGCCGAACGGATGTCGGGCCGTTCGCTGGCCCGCGCCGACAGCCTGTTGCTGGTGGTCGGACGTGGCACCAACGATCCCGACGCCAATTCCAACATCGCCAAGGTCACCCGCATGCTGGGAGAGGGTATGGGATTCGGCTGGGCCGACAGCGCTTTTTCCGGCGTCACGCGACCGCTGGTGGACAGTGCGCTGGACCGCCTGCGCCGTCTTGGCTTCCCCCGCATTGTGGTGTTCCCCTATTTCCTGTTCACCGGCGTCCTGGTGAAACGGATCTATCAGTGGACGGACGAGGCGGCCGCCCATCATCCCGACATCGAGTTCCTGAAGGCGCCCTATCTGCGCGACCATCCCGGCGTCATCGACAGCTTTCTGGCCCGCCTGACGGAGCTGGAAGGGGGACAGCCGGCCATGAACTGTCAGCTTTGCAAATATCGCGAACAGACCCTGGGCTATGAAAACGAGGTCGGCGCGGTGCAGGCCGGCCACCACCATCATGTCCGGGGAATCGGCGGCGATGACGGGCATGCTCACGATCATGGGCATGGGCATGGGCATGGGCACAGCCACGAGCATGGGCACAGCCACGAGCATGGGCATGGGCACGAGCATGGGCATGGGCACGAGCATGGGCATGGGCACGAGCATGGGCATGGGCACGACCACGGGCATGATCACGGGCACGGCGGGGGGGAGCCGGGGCGGACGCACCGGCAGGAGTGACCGGCGGAACGGGCCCGCGCCGGAAAGAGCCGGTCAGTCCCGGATGGCGGACAGGAGCAGGAAAGGCGGGCGGCGACGATGCAGGTCGAGGCCGGGAATCATCTCGGCGGCGGCGCCCGCAACCGGCTCGGGCTCCTTCAGGCATCGCAGCGTGAATCCGGCGGCCAGAAGGCCGTTCACATAAGTCTCCACCGTTCGGTGATATTTGACGACACCGTCGACAAACCAACGGGTTTCGCGTGCCCCTTCGATCCGGTAATCGTCCACCGGCCAGTACTGGGCATGCCCGTTATCGTCGCGGATCCATTGCTGCGCGGACAGGGCCGTGCAGATCGGATGTTCAACCGTGAAAGCGAACAGGGCCCCCGGCTTCAGATGCGCCGCCACGCGGGCCAGCGCCGACGGGTAGTCGGCAATGTAATGGAAGGCGAGCGACGACACCGCGAGGTCGAACGGCCGGTCCCCGGGAAGATCGAGATCCTCGATCGCCATATGATGATAATGGATGGCGTCGTCGTTGGTCTGGTGGCGGGCGCTTTCCAGCATCCGGAGCGACAGGTCGAGGCCGACGACACGCGCCGCCCCGGCGCGGCGCGCGCGGCGCGCGAAGTCGCCGAAGCCGCAGCCCAGGTCGAGAACGGACCGGCCATCGAGGGACCGGGGCAGCACCGACCAGAGGGCGGGTTGTTCCAGAACATCGTTCAATCCCCGGGCGGTCTGGCGCAACCGCGTATAGCCGGCGAAAAATTCCGGATCGTCATAGATATTTTGTCGTTCAGACATATCTCAATTCCTAATGTCAATTCCCTGTGATCGCAGCCGATCACTGGGCCCTGGAGGCGCCGGGCGCGATGCCTTTGGCAATCCCTTGGCGTTCGCTCGCGTCGACAACCCTTTCTCATCGAGGCCGGGCAAAAGAAACCGCCGGCAGCGCGGGAGCCGGACGGCGCCGGACGCGGCCGGATACCACCCCGGAAAGACGTCAGGGGGCGTGCAGAGCGGAGAGGTCGGAACCTGACTGATACGTCGGGCGACGGGAATCCGGTCGCGGCCCGGGACGGCGCAGCAGCAGAACGGGGATCCCCAAGGGCCGCGCCGCCGCGATTTTTCCTTCGGTCGCCGCACCACCGCTGGCCTTGCTGACGACAAGATCGATGTCGAACCGCCGCATCACGGCCAATTCCCGGTCATAGGGAAAGGGCCCCCGTCCCAACAGGAGATCGTAATGGGGAAAGGGCAGGCGCCCGGGGTGTTCGATCAGCCGCACCAGATAATAGGGCCCGCCGAACCGTGTGAAAGCGCCGATCGTCTGCGCCCCGACGGTGAGCAGAATCCGGCGGCCCAGACCGGGGGCCATGCGGGCCGCCATGGCGGCATCGTCCGCCCAATGCCAGCGGTCGCCGGGATGACGGTCCCACAGGGGACGTTCCAGCCGTTCCAGGGTGATTCCCGCCATGGCGCAGGCCGCGCGCGCGTGACGCGACATGGCTGCGGCGAAAGGGTGGGTGGCGTCGATCACGCGCGTGATCCGTTCCATCCGCAGGAAATTCAGCAACCCCTCGACGCCCCCGAACCCGCCGACCCGGACCCGTCCGGGCAGATCCGGACCGTCGGCCAGCCGGCCGGCCAGTGAACTGATCACGTCCCGGCCCTCCGCGACCAGCCGCCGGGCCACCGCCGACGCCTCGCCGGTGCCCCCCAGGATCAGGATCCGTTCTTGCATGCCCCCGCTCCCCGTCCGGGCGCCCCCCCAAAGGGACTGGCACCGCGCAACGCAGGACATCGCCCGTCCGGCCAATTCCGGCGACGGGCACGCCCCTGCCCCTTCAGGTTAGAACTCCGGATCCCTGGCGAAAAGCGATTTGCGCCATCCAAGGTTCTGCCACGGTCAACTGCGGACTGGCTGAAAACCACAAAATCGGTATCATCCGCGGCCATGAACGATTTGCCCATCACTCTCCCCGCCTTCGAGCCCGGTCATGTGTGGCTGGTCGGCGCCGGCCCCGGCGATCCGGGTCTGATTTCGCTTCTGGCCTATCACGCCCTGTCGCAGGCCGATGTCATCGTCTATGACGCGCTGGTCGACGACCGCGTCCTGGCCATGGCGCGGCCCGGCGCGGCACGCGAATTCGCCGGGAAAAGGGGAGGCAAGCCCTCTCCCCGGCAGCCCGACATCTCGCGCCGTCTTGTCGAGCTGGCGCGCGACGGCAAGCGGGTCCTGCGCCTTAAAGGCGGCGACCCCTTCGTCTTCGGCCGTGGCGCCGAGGAGGCGCTGACGCTGGCCGAGGCGGGAATCCGCTTCCGCATCGTTCCCGGCATCACATCGGGTGTCGGCGGCCTCGCCTATGCCGCCATCCCCGCCACATCGCGCGACGTCAATTCCGCGATCGCCTTCGTCACCGGGCACGACGCCCATGGCGACGTGCCCGGATCGATCGACTGGGACGCCCTGGCCCGTGCCGTTCCGGTCCTGGTGTTCTACATGGCCCTCAAACATCTGGACGGCATCGCCAGCCGCCTGATGGCCGCCGGCCGGAGCGCCGGCGAACCGGTGGCCGTGGTGTCGCGCGCCTCCACGCCGCGCCAGACGGTCCTGGTCTCGACCCTGGGCGAGGTGGCGGCGGAGGCGGTCCGCCAGGGCGTCGAGCCGCCCGCCCTGGTCGTGGTGGGGGAGGTCGTCCGCCTGCGCGACCGCCTGATGGACTTTCTGGCCCAGTAGGGAGGAGGTTCGCCGCCTCCCGCTTCAAAGATTTGGTGGGCCAACTTGCCCTAACGCCTGGGTGCCAGGCGTTAGGGTTGGACCACGAGCCGGCCGCCGTCACCCCCGGCCCATGACCGCCGCGTGCGGCGTCACCTCCGGCGCGGATTCCCGCGGCAGGTCCCGCATCCCGCGAACCCGGTAGAGCCCGAGCGCGTCCCACACCTCCGCCAGGGTGGCATGCGTGACCTCGTCGGCGATCTCCGTCCCCCGGCAAAGGCAGTCATGGACATAACCCGGATCGGCGGCCAGCCGCGCCCGGCGGTCGCGGATCGGCGCCAGGAGGGCCTGGAGCCTGTCCTCCAGCCGCTTCTTGATCACCGTATCGCCGAGCCCGCCCCTGCGGTAATGCTCCTTCAGGGCCTCGACCCCGGCCTTGTCGTCGTCGAAGGCGTCGAGATAGGTGAAAACCACATTGTTCTCCACCGACCCCGGATCGGATACCCGGAGATGGTTCGGATCGGTATACATGGCCCGCACCGCCGCGCGGATCTCGTCGGGACCTGCGGACAGGGTGATGGCGTTGCCCTGGGACTTGCTCATCTTGCTTTTGCCGTCGACGCCGGGCAGACGCCCGACCCTGGCCGTCAGGGCGGCGGCCTCCACCAGCACCTCGCGACCGGTCAGACGGTTGATCCGCCGGACGATCTCGTTGGTCTGTTCGATCATCGGCAACTGATCATCGCCCACCGGCACCAGGGTCGCCCTGAAGGCGGTGATGTCCGCCGCCTGCGCCGCCGGATAACACAGGAAACCGGCCGGCACGTCACGCTCGAAGCCGCGCAGGCGGATTTCCTCCTTCACCGTCGGATTGCGCTCAAGCCGCGCCACCGTGACGAAATTCAGGAACAGCATGGTGAGGTCGGCCAGCGCCGGCAGGCAGGACTGGACACAGATCGTGGTCCGGTCGGGATCGATGCCGACGGCCAGATAGTCGAGAGCCACCTCGAAAATATTGCGCGTCACCTTGCCGGTGTCGGCGGCATTGTCGGTCAGGGCCTGCATGTCGGCCAGCAGAAGGAATTGACGGCAATGGTCCTGCAACTCCACCCGTCGGGCCAGAGAGCCCACGTAATGGCCGAGATGCAGGGCCCCGGTCGGCCGGTCCCCGGTCAGCACGATCGGGACAGCGGAACCGGCGGTGGAGGAAATGTCTTGTCGGGTCATGGTCTTTCCTTTGTCTGAAAGACCGCCACGGACCGGAAAGGGACAAAAAACGCATCAGACCCGGCCGGCATCGCGGCGGCACTGTGCGTTTTGATGGAATAAACGAACGCCTTGGCCGCTCCTAGACGGAGCGCCACCAGATGAATCCGGTTTTCGGGCTGGGCGCGTTCATGATCGCGCCACCGTGCCACCAATGCCGGCCGGATGCAAGAGGCAGCACCCCCGCCCAGGCGCTCCGGCGTCCCCGCCGGAGTCTCGCCCCACAGGGAGGGACGCATGCCCTGTCGGGTCTCCCGGTCTCACTTGATCGGCGGGGATGGCGGCCCTATTCTGCGACGACCCTTGCGGAGAGCAGCCGGTGAACGACCAGACACTTCTTCTCGGCCTGATGGAGTCCGGACTGCATCAATGCCATGCGGCGCTGGACACCCAGGGGGGGCTCTTCGCCAGTCTCGCCCTTGCCGGGCTCGTCGGCAGTGTGACCCATTGCGCGGGGATGTGCGGGCCGTTCGTGTTGTCCCAGGTTGCCGCCCGTTTCGAGGGAACGCCGCTCGGGCAGATGCGGGAATGGCGCCGACTGACCGGCGCCGCGCTGCTGCCCTATCACCTGGGACGCGCGACCACCTATGCGGCGCTGGGCGCCGTCGCGGCCATGCTGGCCGGCAGTCTTCCCCTGAAAAGCGACATGCTGCACTGGGCCTCCGCCCTGTTGCTGCTGGCCGCCGCGGCGGCCATGCTGAGCTTTGCGCTCCCCGGCCTGAAGCGGCTTCTCGGCGCCGCCGGCAATGGCGCCGGCACCTGGTGGAGCCGCCATGTCGAGCGGCTGGCGCGCCCGCTGTTCGGACAGCCCACCGGCTGGCGCGGCTATCTGCTGGGCGTCCTTTTGGGCTTCATTCCCTGCGGCATGCTCTATGCGGCCGTCGCCGCCGCCGCCGCCACCGGCGGCGCCCTGACCGGCGCCCTCGGCATGCTGGCCTTTACAGCCGGAACCTGGCCCGGCCTGTTCACGGTCGGGCTGATCGGCCATTGGGCCGGTCTCGCCTGGCGGGGACCAGTCCTGCGATACGCCCCCCTTCTCCTGTTGGTCAATGCCGGCATTCTGACATGGCTTGCCTGGCGTCATGTAGCTTGAGGCAGCCCCGATGAACAGACCCTCGCCCCATTCCCACCGGCGTCCGGCCGCCCTTCTGGCCGGTCTCGCGGCCCTTCTGGTGGTCATCGCCATTGCCGTGGTCCCGCGCTTTCTGGAGACCGCGCCGGAGGGACCCTCGATCGGCGGTCCGTTCAGCCTGATCGACCACACCGGCCGGTCGGTGACGGATGCGGACTATCGCGGCAAGGTCATGCTGATTTATTTCGGCTACACCTTCTGCCCCGACGTCTGTCCGACCACGCTTGGCACCGTCACCCAGGCTTATGACCTGTTGAGTCCCGAGGATCAGGCCAGGGTGGTCCCGATTTTCATCACCGTCGATCCCGAACGGGATACCGTCGACCAGATTGCGCAATATGTGGGGTCCTTTTCCCCCGCCGTCGTCGGACTGACCGGCAGCCCGGAACAGATCGAGCCGGTGATGAAGGAATTCCGGGTCTATGCCCGCAAGGCCGACACCGAGGACGGGAATTATTCCGTCGACCACAGCTCGATCCTCTATCTGATGGACGCGAAGGGCCGTTACGCCATGCATTTCCCGGGCGACGTCAATCCCAAGGATCTTGCCGCCGGCCTGCGGAAAGTCATCGGGAAGTGATCCCCTTGACGGCACCGGGCATCGTCATTGCCGCGCCGTCCTCCGGCTGTGGCAAAACGGTCTTCACACTGGGCCTGTTGCGGGCGTTGCGCCGCCGGGGGCTTGCGGTGGCGCCGGCCAAGGTCGGTCCCGACTACATCGATCCCGCCTTTCATGCGGCGGCGAGCGGCCATCCCTGCCATAATCTCGACCTGTGGGCGATGCGGCCCGACCGCTTTGCCGGCACCGTGGCCGCACTTGGCGCCGGGGCCGGCCTGGTGGTTTGCGAGGGCGTGATGGGCCTGTTCGACGGGGCCAATACCGGCGGACGGGAGCCATCGGGCTCCACCGCCGACGTGGCCGCCCGGACCGGCTGGCCGGTGATCCTGCTGGTCGACCTGCGCCGGCAGGCCGGTTCCGCCGCCGCCCTGATCAACGGGTTCCGCCGGCACCGGGACGATGTCCGGATCGCGGGCGTGGTGTTCAACCAGGTGGCCGGCGCCGGACACCGGGACATGGTGGAGCAGGCCTGCCGCGTCCACTGCCCCGACCTGCCGCTTCTGGGCTGGATCGGACGATCGGAGACGCTGGCCCTGCCGGAACGGCATCTGGGTCTGGTCCAGGCCGGGGAAACCGACGCGCTGGACGACCGTCTGAACAGGGTTGCGGATCTTCTGGAGACCGGGGTCGATATCGATGCCCTGATCAGGCTGGCGCGCCCCTCCGTCCTGGCAGGCCCCTCCCTGCCCGCGCTGCCGCCCTTGGGCGGCCATATCGCGGTGGCCCGCGACGAGGCCTTCGCCTTCGCCTACGCCGGACTGCTGGAGGGATGGCGTGCCGGCGGCGCCGCCCTGTCCTTCTTCTCGCCGCTGGCCGACGAGACCCCGGCGCCCGGCGCCGATGCCGTCTATCTGCCGGGCGGCTACCCGGAACTGCACGCGGGCCGTCTGGCCGCCAATGTCCGCTTCCTGGAGGCCGTCCGCGCGCTGGCGCGAGAGGGCCGCTGGATCTACGGCGAATGCGGCGGCTATATGACGCTGGGCCGCACATTGGTGGATCAGGAGGGCGCCGGCCATTCCCTGCTGGGGCTGTTGCCGGTCGACACCAGTTTCCAGACGCGGCGCCTGCATCTTGGCTATCGCGAGGTCCGGCAGCGGGAGGCCACGCCCTTCGGCCCCTCCGGCGCGGTGCTTCGCGGGCACGAGTTCCATTACGCCTCGGTCATCGGCCAGGAGGGAGCGCCCCTGTTCCAGGCCGCCGACGCCAGAGGCCGCGACGCGGGAACGGCCGGCCAGATCGCGGGAACCGTGTTCGGATCTTTTTTCCATGTGATCGATCGGGGCGCCGGGGCTTTCTGACGGCCCCGATCGCCCCCATGTTACACTCGATCCGACCAGCAAGAGGACGCGCCACCGGGACAGAGGGTGTGGCGCCTGGAGACCTGTTCGATGCCCGATGAGACCACCGACGCCACACCGCCGTTCTGGCAGACCAGGACGCTGGCCGAGATGACCCCCGAAGAATGGGAGTCGCTCTGCGACGGCTGCGGCAAATGCTGCCTGCACAAGCTCCAGTACGAGGACACCGGGGAGCTTTATTACACCAACGTCGCCTGTCGTCTCCTCGATCTTGGCAACTGCCGCTGTTCCCGTTACGAGACCCGCCAGAAGCTGGTTCCCGATTGCGTGGCGTTGCGGGCCGACAAGGTGATGGAGCTGAACTGGCTGCCCTCCACCTGCGCCTACCGGCTTCTGGCCAACGGCCAGCCGCTGGCCTGGTGGCATCCGCTGGTGTCGGGCGATCCCGACAGCGTTCATGCCGCCGGCCAGTCGGTGCGCGGCCGCGCGATCCCCGAACGCAAGGCCGATATCCTGGACCACCACATCGTGACCTGGCCCGCGTGACCACGCTTCTTCTCGACGGCAGGCCGGTTCCGGTGAAGCTGGTCCGCAATGCGCGGGCGCGCCGGCTGTCGCTCAGGATTGACCCCGGCGACCGGTCGGTGGTGCTGGTGCTGCCGGCGCGGGCCGCCCTCAGCCAGGGACTGGCCTTCGCCGAAAGCAAGGCCGACTGGTTGCGCGCCCGGCTGGCCGCGATCCCGGCCGGCATTCCCTTCGTCGATGGCGCCAGCCTGCCGCTGGCCGGCGTTCCCCACCGCCTGCGCCACGATCCGGCGGGCCGGCGCGGCGTCTGGATCGAGGCGGACGAGATTCATGTCAGCGGCGCGCCCGAATTCCTGGCCCGAAGGGTCACGGACTGGCTGAAACGCCGCGCCCGCGAGGAAATCGCCCGGAGGGTGGATCCGATGCCGGCCACCCTGGGGCGCCCCTGCCGGTCCATCCGGCTGAAGGACACCCGGTCGCGGTGGGGCAGTTGCACCAGCGGGGGCGATCTGTCCTTTTCCTGGCGCCTGCTGCTGGCTCCGCCCATGGTGCTGGATTATGTGGTCGCGCACGAGGTCGCCCATCTGGCCGAGATGAACCATTCCCCGGCCTTCTGGCGGGTCGTCGCCACTCTCTGCCGCGACGCGGCGGCCGGACGCCGATGGCTGAAGGCCAATGGCGCCCTGTTGCACCGCTACGGTCAGGCCTGAACGGGACCATACCGTCCGGCCCGATCCCTGTTCCCCTGCTGACCCAAGGTTTTTCCACATGACGACCCCCGCCCGCCCTCCGCTCGCGCTGCTGATCGCCATGGTCACGTTCGGCCCGGTTTCGATCGACATCTTCCTGCCGTCGCTGCCCGACATGACGCGCGTCTTCGGCACCGACGTCTCGCATGTCCAGTTGACGCTCAGCGCCTTCATCGCCGGGTTCTCCCTGGCGCAACTGGTCCTGGGACCGCTGTCCGACCGCTTCGGCCGCCGTCCGGTCCTGCTGGCGGGCACCGGCCTTTACTGCGCGGCCAGCCTGCTCTGCCTCTGCGCGCGGTCGATCGAGACGCTGATTCTGGCCCGTCTGCTCCAGGCGTTCGGCGCCTGCGCCGGCCCGGTCTTAAGCCGCGCCATCATCCGCGACGCCTTTCCCAAGGATCAGGCGGCGCGCACCATGGCGGTGATGGCCTCCATCATGACCGTGGCGCCCGCCATCGCCCCGATCGCCGGCGGCGGCCTGCATGCCCTGTTCGACTGGCGCGCCAATTTCATCGTCATGACCCTGTTCGGACTGATGCTGTGGCTGGGGGTCTGGTTCCGCCTGACGGAGACCAATCTGCGGCCCGACCGCCACGCCCTGCGGCCGGACCGGATGATCGTCACCTACGCAAGGCTTCTCCGGCACCGGTCGTTCCTGCGTTACACCCTGTCCCTGGCCTTCACTTTCGCGGCCATGTTCTCCTTCATTTCGGGCGGTTCCTTCGTCCTGATCTCGGTGCTGGGCGTGGCGCCCGGCCATTTCGGCTTCTTCTTCGCCATGGTGGTCGGCGGCCTGCTGGCCGGCAATCTCACCACCGCGCGCATGGCGCACCGCGTTCCGCCGGAACGGATGGTCGCCATCGGCATCGGCGTCGGGGTCGCGGCGTCGGTGCCGCTGGCGGGTCTCGCCCTGTTCCATGTCGCCACGGTGCCGGCGGTGATCCTGCCGATGATCGGGCTCTTTCTCTCCGCCGGTCTCGTCTTTCCCAACGGCACCGCCGCCGCCATCGCCCCGCACGGCCATGTGGCGGGCAGCGCCTCGGCCCTTCTGGGATTCCTCCAGATGGCGATCGCCGCCACCGCCGGCTGGCTGGTCGGCCGGCTGGACAATGGCACCACCCTGCCGATGGCGGCCATCATCGCCGCCGCCGCCCTGATCAGCGCCCTGGCCTTCGTCCTGCTGCGCGACCGCCCCATCCCGGCGCCGCCGCCGGAAAAGAGCTGAGGGGGACCGGGCCGGACCGGACGGATGGTTCGCGGAACAACGGCGGATCCCGCCTCAATCCGTTAACGATGGCGCGGGCCCGGGTGTGGGCCCCGCGAGCGGATAGCGGGCGGGGGCCCAAGGGTTTCGGAGAAACCTGGCTCAAGGCCGCATGAGGCCCGCGCTGACCGGTTCCGATCAGCGCGCCTATTCCCCAGCCCCGGGGAACAACCATTGCAGTCCCTTCAAAAGGCCGACCGGAAACGTTGTCTCATGATCGGTGCCGCGGCTCTCCTCATAGCGCACTTCCAACCCCGGATATCTCCTGGATCGCAAACGTTCCGCCAGATTTTTCGCATCGGCAATCATATTGACCGTGCAAGATCCGCACTCTCCCGGCACTTCCATCTGTCCGGCTGTGAGATAGATTTTTGCCTTCAGATCCCGATGGGTCCGGAAGGAGTCGGCCTCGGATGTCAGGATCGAGCGACGTGCGTACCAGATCGATGGGCTGGTAAGAATATAGCTTTGAAAAAGATCGGGGTCCTTGAAAGCAACCCATAACCCGAACAAACCACCATATGATTGCCCGGTGAGCACACGTTGACCCGGGTCTATTCTGAATCTGTTTTCGACAATTGGCACAAGTTCAGTTTTTATAAACTCAAGATAGTTGGCGGCACCTCCGGTCTGATGCGTATATTTTTGTACAGACCATGGGGTCAGGTCACGGCTCCGGGCAATACCAGGGTCTTCATTCACGGCATTGGAAATTCCGACCAGAATGAATTCCTTCAAACGATTGTGATTGAACGGCACCATCGTGACGCCGGAAGCAACCTGAAACGTGTAGGCGCCATCCGTCATATAAAGAACGGGATAGTGTCGATGCTGATTTTCCGGGGAATCATAGCTTGGCGGGATTTTGACGTAAGCCTCGTATCGCCGGCCGAGAATTTTTGACTCGATGGGAATGACGACGCTGTGCTCGACCTTGAAGGACTCGTCCGCCTGAGCATCGGGACGTCGGACGATCAACAGGATGACCAGACAAAGAAGCGCCTTTATAAACCGGTCAGACGCAACCATAAGAAGTCATCCGATGCATTTAAATTTCTACCATTTCTTGCATTATCAGCGCGCATGTCAAGCCTTCGACGACAGAAGGGCCGCGATGAAACGGCAGATACGGATGGGCGTACTGATCCTCGCTTTTCTCCTCGCCGGACAGGCGCGGGCGGCCGGCTTGCCCGACTGGCTGCAGGGAGAGTGGGACGTCACCAGGATTTACGAAGAAGATCCCGAACGACATATTTATCCCTCGGCCGCCGGGGAACCGGCCGTCTGGCTCGATGGCAGGACGATGACCGTGGAGCCGAACCGCCTCGAACTGGCGAACCATATCTGCGCCGACATCGCGGTCCGTGAAAAACGCGACACCATCGCCCATCTGGTCTCCCGCACCTTATGGCTCAAACCGCAGGCTCTTGGTTTGACCCCCCGGCCGGGCACACTCCCCTACTTGGACATCCAGTGCGGCAACGACCTCATCAGGTACAAGGATGGAACGGTGGCGGACCGACATGCCGATTATATTCATTGGCAGATCATCCCCGATGGCCACGACAAGATCGAGATGATGTTCTACGGCGCCTGTTACGTCGAACTGCGGCGGAAGGCCTCGTCGAAGCCGGCGTCCTGACCCCGATCCGGCAAACCCGTCCGACCGTCGCATGGGTGTTGACTCATTAATAACCGATGAGTTATATATTTTTCATAACTTGAGGGTTATGAATGTCATGCCATCGCCATCCGATGCCCTGTTTGCCGCGCTGGCAGATCCCACACGCCGTGCAATCTTTCAGCGCCTTTCCCTGGAAGGGGAACAGACCGTCCGGGCCTTGACCGATCATTCCGGAGTCTCGCAACCCGCCGTGTCGAAACATCTCGCCGTCCTGAAGCGGGCCGGCCTCGTGCACGACCGGCCCGCCGGCCGCGAAACGCATTACCGGGTCCGGATCGAAGGTCTGGCGCCGTTGATCGATTGGGTGAGCGTTTACGCCGTATTCTGGAAAGACCGGCTGGATGCCCTGGAGGATCTGCTTCAACGGATGGACTGTTGACCATGCCGGGGACACCCCGGCGGGTCAACACCCCGGGACGGGACTGAACGGCGTTCATACCAACCGGCGCGGATCGGAACCGATCGACGCCGCCCTCAATCGGCCTGAGCGGGTTTCCCACCCCTGGGCCATCGTCCGCGGGTCCTTATCGGGTCCGCCAACCCGTGACGGGAAAACCTCTTCCCGGGTTGTTATTCCGTCCACCGATTGACAGAGGACAGAAACATGGCTCCCCAGTCTTCAGCACAGATCGATGTCAACGACAACATCGTCACAATGATCAATATCTACGAGGTCGATCCGGATAAACAGGAAGACCTGATGCGGCTTCTGGCGGAGGGGACCGAGAAAAGCATGCGGCATCTGCCAGGATTTATTTCCGTCAACATCCACCGGAGTTTCGACGGGAAACGCGTCGCAAACTACGCCCAATGGGCGTCGAAGGAGGCGTTTGACAATATGCTCCGGAATCCTGAGGCCCAGGCACAGATGAAGCAGTTTGGCGCCATCGCGAAAAGCGTGTCTCCGGCCCTCTATCAAGTCGCGTCGGTGCACGCCGGGGAGTGATCCGCAATGCCGCTGGAACAATCAGTGTCACCATCCGGCCCGACGCGATCTCTGGTTTTCGAGCGGCAAATGCCCCATTCGCCCGAAAAGATCTGGCGCGCGCTCACTCAGTCATGGCTGATCAGGGAATGGCTGATGGAAAACGACTTCATCGCCGAAGTCGGCCATCGCTTCACCGTCCGCGCCGCCCCGCTTCCGGGATGGTCGGGGGTCACCAATTGTGAAGTCGTCGTCGTGGATGCCCCGTACCGGCTGGCCTACCGCTGGGGCGACGGAACAGAATCAGTCAATCACCTCACCACGCTGGTGACCTGGACTCTTGTTCCGCGGCATGAAGGGACGCTGGTCCGGATGGAGCAATCCGGTTTCGGTCCTGAGGACGGACAGAGCTATGAGCGGCTGGGGGGCACATGGCCCGACATTCTCGCCCGTCTGATCAACGCCGTGGAAAGAGGGTGACGGCGTCCCCGTCTCCGCCACACCGCCCCCGCTGCCGGAAGGGGCGAAGCCGCCGAATGAGCCGCCACGGGCCGTCCTCATGACGCCCGTGGCGGCGCGGCTTCAGGGTGGGGCGGCCGGATGAGGCCCTCGGGATGGTGTATAAGGATCAGCCCCCCAGCATCTTGACGAGGCCGTTCCAGAGGCTGTCGCCGCCATCGGGCGACTGCGACGGACGCTGGGCGATGCCGCCGTCGACCGGGGCGACCTCCTCCGGCGCGGATCCGGGCAGAGGACGGGGCGGCAGGCCCTTGTGGGCGGCCAGCATGACATTGTGCCACAACTGGGTCGGCAGGGTTCCGCCGGTGATCTTGTGCATCGGCGTGCCATCGTCATTGCCGAACCAGACGCCGCCCACATAGTCGGCGGTAAAGCCGATGAACCAGGCGTCGCGGTAATCCTGCGTCGTGCCGGTCTTGCCGGCGACCGGGCGGTCGATGGCGGCGCCACGGCCGCTGCCCTCGCTCACCACCGCCGACAGCATGTCGGTCATCTCATGCAGGGCGTGGGGGGAAATGATCTGGCCGGTCCCGGTCCCCTCGCGCCGGTAGACGATCTGGTTGCGGTTGTCATGGATCGAGGTGAAGCCATAGGGGAACACGCCATAGCCGGCGTTGGCGAAGGTGGCGTAGCCGGCGGTCAGCTCGACCAGATTGACCTCGCTGGTCCCCAGTGCCAGCGACGCGTCGGCATGCAGCTCCGAGGTGATTCCCAGCCTTTTGGCCACCGCGACCACCCGTTTCGGCCCCACCCGCTCGATCAGGCGCACAGCGGCGACATTGCTCGACTTCGCGAAGGCGCGGCGCAGCGGGATCACGCCCTCATATTTGTGGGTGTAGTTCTCCGGCTGATATTTCCCGGTGGTGATCGGGGCATCCTCGATCCCGTCACCCGCGTTCCATCCCGCCTCGACGGCGGCGAGATAGAGGAAAGCCTTGAAGGAGGACCCCGGCTGCCGCTGACCCTGGACCGCGCGGTTGAACTGGCTGGCGGCATAGTCGCGCCCCCCCACCAGCGCCCGGATGGCGCCATCGGGAGACATCACCACCATGGCGCCCTGGGCCACGCCGGCCGTGGCGCCCCGCTCGGCGAGGAGGGCGTCGAGTTCCGCCTCGACCTTGCGCTGCAAACCCATGTCGAGGGTCGTCTGCACCACGATGTCGCGGTCGTCATGAGCGTACTGATCGACCAGATCGCGGGTCCAGTCGGCGAAATAGCGCCCGGTGCGCGACACCTGACGCACCGTCGGCTGCCCGGTCCGCAGCGCCTCCTCCGCCTGTTCGGGCGGGATGGCGTCGAAGGCGACCATGTTGGCGAGCACCTGGGAGGTGCGTTTGTAGGACTGTTCGGGATCGTTTTGCGGGTTGAACCGCGACGGAGCCTTCAACAGGCCGGCCAGAAGGGCGGACTGGTAGAGATTGAGCTGGGTTGCGGGGACCCCGAAATAGCGCCGCGCGGCGGCGTCCACGCCCCAGGTCCCGTTGCCGAGATAAACACGGTTCAGATAGAGCGTGAAGATCTGGTCCTTGCTGAATTTCCGTTCCAGCCAGAGCGCCATCAGAAGCTCCTGCACCTTGCGCTTCAGACTGCGCTCAGGCGTCAGGAACAGATTCTTGGCAAGCTGCTGGGTCAGCGTGGATCCGCCCTGGACGACGTGGCCGGCGCGCAGATTGGCGACGCTGGCGCGCGCCAGCCCGATGAGATCCAGGCCGAAATGGCCGTAAAAGTGACGGTCCTCGGTCGCCATCACCGCAAGTGGCAGGGGCTTCGGCAATTGCGCCAGGGGCACCGGTTCGCCATAGACGTCGCCATAGGCGGCAATGGGCTCACCATCCGCCGACAGCAGGGTGATGCTGGGACGGCGCGGCGTGGCGGTGACATTGTTGAGATCGGGAAGATCGTAGGAATAGTAGGCGACAAGACCGGCCACGCCGATCGCCACCCAGATCGCCAGCGTCAGGACGGCATTGACCAGAAAGCCGAGAACGCTGCGGCGACGCCCCCCACCCGGCGGACGGGGGGGACGGGGAGGACGCGACGGAGGAGGCGGAGGG
>WASQ01000149.1 GCA_009712185.1 Telmatospirillum sp.
TGGAGGATAGCAATGACTGTACGCGTCGCCATCAACGGTTTTGGCCGCATCGGGCGCATGGTTTTCCGCGCCGCCACGAAGGACTTTCCCGAGATTGAGATTGTCGGGATCAACGACCTTCTGGACCCGGCCTATCTGGCCTACATGCTGAAATATGACTCGGTCCATGGCCGGTTTGCGGGGGACGTGTCGGTTGACGGGAATTCGCTGATCGTGAACGGCCGGAAGATCCGGCTGACGGCGGAGAAGGACCCGTCGGCGCTGAAGTGGAACGAGGTTGATGCGGACGTCGTGATTGAATCGACGGGCCTTTTCCTGACGGGCGAGAGCTGCCAGAAGCATATTGCGGCGGGTGCGAAGAAGGTTGTCCAGTCGGCGCCGTCGAAGGACGACACGCCGATGTTCGTCTATGGCGTCAATCACGCGGACTACGCGGGCCAGCAGATTGTTTCTGCGGCGTCCTGCACGACGAACTGCCTGGCTCCGGTTGCGAAGGTTCTGCATGACACCTGGGGGATCAAGCGGGGCCTGATGAGCACGGTGCATGCGGCGACGGCGACGCAGAAGACGGTTGACGGCCCGTCCTCGAAGGACTGGCGGGGCGGTCGCGGGATTCTGGAGAACATCATTCCGTCGTCGACGGGGGCTGCGAAGGCGGGCGGCAAGGTGATCCCGTCGCTGAACAAGACGCTGACGGGGATGGCGTTCCGTGTTCCGACGGCGGACGTTTCGGTTGTGGATCTGACGGTGGAGCTTGAGAAGGCGGCGTCCTACGAGGAGATCTGCAAGGCGATGAAGGCGGCGTCGGAAGGGGCGCTGAAGGGCGTTCTGGCCTATACGGAAGACAAGGTCGTGTCGACGGACTTCCGGGGCTGCACGGCGCCGTCGATTTTCGACGCGGACGCGGGGATCCAGCTGGACCCGACCTTTGTGAAGGTGGTGTCCTGGTACGACAACGAATATGGCTACACCTGCAACCTGCTGCGCTTTGTGCGCCACGTGGCCGGCGCGAAGTAAGGAGGGCGGGCGATGTTTCGTACGCTCGACCAACTGGAGCCGCGGGGCCGGCGGGTTGTTCTGCGGGCCGACCTGAACGTCCCGACGAAGGACGGGGTGGTGACGGACGGCACGCGGATCGACCGGTCCGCGGCGACGATCCGGGAGCTGGCGGAGAAGGGGGGGAGGGTGATCATCCTGACCCACTTCGGCCGTCCGAAGGGCCGCGAGGAGAAATACAGCCAGAAGCTTCTGGTGGAGCCGCTGTCGAAGGCGATCGGCCGCCCGGTGCTTTGGGCGGACGACGTTGTCGGCCCGGCGGCGGTGACGGCGGTGACGGCGCTGAAGGATGGGGACGTTCTGCTTCTGGAGAATGTGCGGTTCCATCCGGAGGAGGAGAAGAACGACGCCACCTTCGCGCGCCAGCTTGCGGATTTGGGGGACGTTTATGTGAACGACGCCTTTTCGACGGCGCACCGGGCACATGCGTCGACGGAGGCGATCGCCCGTCTGATCCCGGCCTATGCGGGCCGCCTGATGCAGGCGGAACTGGAGGCGCTGGGCAAGGCGCTGGAGCATCCGGAGAAGCCGGTTGCGGCGGTTGTGGGCGGCGCGAAAGTGTCGACCAAGCTGGATCTTCTGGGCAATCTGGTGCGCCGAGTGGACTATCTGATCATCGGCGGCGGAATGGCCAACACGTTCCTGCATGCGCAAGGGGTGGCGGTCGGCAAGTCGCTGTGTGAGAAGGATCTGGCGGACACGGCGCGGTCGATCCTGGAGAAGGCGACGGCGGCGCAGTGCCGGATCGTGCTTCCGGTGGACGCGGTGGTGGCGAAGGAATTCGCCGAGAACGCGGCCAGCGAGGTGGTTCCGGTGTCGTCGGTTGCGGCGGACGGGATGATCCTGGATGCCGGCCCGGCGAGCGCCGATGCGATCATCGCCCTGCTGGGCCAGTGCAAGACGCTGGTGTGGAACGGCCCGCTGGGGGCGTTCGAGATCGCGCCCTTCGACAAGGCGACGACGGCGGTGGCCCGGGCGGCCGCCGACCTGACCGGCCAGGGCCGTCTGCTGACGGTGGCGGGCGGTGGCGACACCGTCGCCGCTCTCGCCAAGGCCGGCGTCGAGGACCGCTTCTCCTACATCTCCACCGCCGGCGGCGCCTTCCTCGAATGGCTCGAAGGAAAAGAGTTGCCAGG
>WASQ01000066.1 GCA_009712185.1 Telmatospirillum sp.
GGGGTTGCATTTCCGCCCATGGCCCGGCACGGGCCTGGCGGCGGGGCGGGTTGACTTCAGGTCCCGTGCCGTCGATTACTTCGGCATCAGTTCCTTGGACTTGGCGATCAGACCGCGGACGGAGTCGACAGACTTCGCGAAAGCGGCCTTTTCCTCGGCGTCAAGCTCGATCTCGACGATCTTCTCGACACCGCCGGCCCCGATCACCACCGGGACGCCGACATAAATGCCGTCGAGGCCATAGGCCCCGTCGACCCAGGCGGCGACCGGCAGGACGCGACGCTTGTCCTTGAGATAGGACTCGGCCATCTCCACGGCCGCGGCGGCCGGGGCATAGAAGGCCGATCCGGTCTTCAGGAGACCGACGATCTCGGCACCACCGTCACGGGTCCGCTGGATGATGGCATCCAGCTTCTCCTGCGTGGTCCAGCCCGCCTTCACGAGATCGGGAAGCGGAATGCCGGCGACGGTGGAATAGCGGGCCAGCGGCACCATGGTGTCGCCATGTCCGCCCAGGACGAACGCGGTGACGTCCTGGACCGAGACCTTGAACTCCTCGGACAGGAAGTAACGGAACCGAGCGGAGTCGAGAACGCCGGCCATGCCCACGACCTTGTTGTGGGGCAGTCCGGACACTTCGCGCAGCACCCAGACCATTGCGTCCAGGGGATTGGTGATGCAGATGACGAAGGCGTTCGGGGCATGCTGCTTGATGCCCGCTCCGACCTGCGCCATGACCTTGGCATTGATACCGATCAGGTCATCGCGGCTCATGCCGGGCTTACGGGGGACGCCGGCGGTAACGATGATGACGTCGGCACCGGCGATGGCCGAATAGTCGTTCGCGCCGGAATAGGAGGCGTTGACACCCTCGACCGGCGTGGATTGGGCGATGTCGAGGGACTTGCCCTGCGGAACGCCCTCAACAATGTCGAACAGGACGACATCGCCCAGTTCCTTGAGACCGATCAAATGGGCGAGCGTGCCGCCAATGTTACCAGCACCGATAAGAGCGATTTTCTTACGAGCCATGGGACGTTGCCTTTCTGACTTACTGGGGTGGCGCGGATTTTGCGCCACCCTGGCCGGCAGTAAAAACCAACAAGGCGGTGGTAGCGCGAAATCCGCAAGAGGGCAAGGGGGCTTAAGTCAATATAGTTGCCCGACTTCCCTTAAAAAGAATCCGGTTATTCATCCTGTTAACAGTTGCCTTTTCTCTCCTACATCGGTTGTGACCCAATGTGACAAGAAAAATAACCCTACATATCATAAGGGAAGAGGCCCTTCCCTTTCCCGGTCTCCAAGCACAAACCGGATAACCCGATTCCCTTAAAAAAAATCAGGTTATTGCGGGAGAGAGTAACGGATATTTGTTCTCCGATAAAGGGCAATCGATTGAAATAGAACGGCAATGATGGGACGGGACGGGCCCCGGACATCATGTCGCAATGCAGCAAAAACCGTCCGAAGGACTTGGTTCCGGCATCGGCAGGGTTGCGGCTCCGCCGATGTCTCCCGCCCCGTCCGGCCGCCCCGGCTCGCCGGCGGGCAAGGCCGGGGCCCCTTAAACCGGAGCGTGGTGACCGGTTCCGGGTCAGCCGAACATCAGATGCTGATGCTGAAGATATTGCTCGGACTGCATTTCCATCAGACGGCTCACCGTCCTTTGGAACTCGAATGAGCCGTCGCCGCTCCGGTAGAGCGCCTGCGGTGTCGCCGCCGCAGAGCAGACCAGGGTCACCTTCTGCTCGTAAAGGGCATCGATCAGCAGGACGAATCGCTTCGCCACATCGCGGTCGGCCGGCGACAGCACCGGAATGTCCGATAGAATCACGGTGTGATAGCGCGCCGCCAGCGCCAGATAGTCGGCAGCCCCCAGATTGGCACGGCACAGATCGTCGAATTCGAACCAGGCCACGCCGTCGGCGGCGCGCGGCACGGTCCAGTGGCGCCCCATCAGGTCGATCGTCTCGCCCGCCGGCGTCCGCCCCCCGGGCAGACGGGCGAAGCAGTGGGCGAGCGCGGTTTCCGAGCCGCCGTTCAGCGGTGTGTGATAAACGGTCATCCCCGCCTTGCGGCCCAACCGGTAATCGCCGTTGCTGGTCAGCTCCAGGATGTCCAGGCTGGCCTCGATCAGGGCGATGAAGGGCAGGAAGCGTTCACGCTGAAGCCCGTATTTGTAAAGCTCTCCCGGGGGACGGTTGGAGGTGGTCACCACCACCACCCCCTCGGCGAACAGACATTGGAACAGGCGCCCCAGGATCATGGCATCGCCGATGTCGGTCACCTGCAACTCGTCGAAACAGAGAAGCCAGGACTCCCCCGCGATCGCGCGCGCCAGGGCGGGAATGGGATCTCCGTCGCCGCCCTGCTGGCGCATCTCGTGAAGTTTTGCATGGACGTCGCGCATGAAGGCATGGAAGTGCACGCGACGCTTGGCCGCCACCGGGGCGCCGGCGAAAAAAAGGTCCATCAGCATGGACTTGCCCCGCCCGACGTCGCCGTAAAGATAAAGCCCCTGCCTGGGCTCCGACGTTTCGCAGTCGCCCGGCGTCCATTGCAGACGCTTCACCGACCGCTGGCCGAAGCCGAACCGCGACAGCCATCCCGAGGGTCCTTGCGCCGGTTCGAAGGACTGCAACGCCTTATGCAGGCTTTCCAGTTTTTCGACCGCCATTGCCTGGGCGGGGTCGGGCCTCAGACCTCCCCCGGCCAGCAGAGCCCGGTATTTGACGAGCGGCCCATCCATCGTTGCGCTGCGGGTCTCCTTTGCGTTCCGGCTCCGGCCTCAGCCATCGGCCGTGATGCGGCCGATCAGGGTCTCAAGCACGGTGGCGGCCTGTTCGTTGGCGATCTGGCAGGTCCCGGCATTTTCGTGTCCGCCGCCGCCGTACTCCAGCGCCAGGGCGCCGATATTGGTCTTCGAACTGCGGTCGAGGATGGATTTTCCGATCGCGAACACGGTGTTCTGCCGCTTCACGCCCCACAGCACATGGATTGAAATATTGCACTCCGGATACAGGGCATACACCATGAACCGGTTGCCGGCGAAAATCGTCTCCTCTGACCGGAGATCGACCACCACCAGATTGTCATGCACCGTGCTGGAGCGGCGAAGCTGGTCCTTGAACCGCTCCTCATGCTCGAAATAGAGATCGACGCGCTCCTTCACATCGGGAAGCTGAAGGATATCCTCGATCCGATGGTCCCGGCAGTAATCGATCAGGTCCATCATCAACTGATAGTTGGAAACGCGGAACTCATGGAAACGCCCGAGACCCGTGCGGGCGTCCATCAGGAAATTGAGCAGCGGCCAGCCGGTCGGATGCAGGATCTCGGCCCGTGAAAAACGGGCCGCGTCGCCCTGATCGACCGCGGCCATCATGGCGTCGAACGCCTCCGGAAAAACGGACGTCCCGCCGTAAAAGTTAAAGACGACCCGCGCGGCGGAAGGGGCGTCGGGATCGATGATATGATTGTCGTGCTTACCGACGCGCAAGGTCTCGGACAGATGATGGTCGAAGGCAAGGTGCACGCCGTCGACATAGGGCAGATTGGTGGTGATGTCCGCGCCCGTGATTTCGATCAGACCGTCCTGCATGTCCTTGGGATGGACGAACTTGATATCGTCGATCAGGTCCAGATGCCGCAGCAAAACGGCACAGACCAGGCCGTCGAAGTCGCTGCGGGTCACCAGACGGAACTTCCTCGGATCCGACATTCTTCCCTCCCCGAACCGGCCTCGCGCCGTGTCGCCAGAAGATAACCGCTGACTCGCGGGCTGACAACAAGGCCCGTTTCGAAACCATAGCGGGATATGCATTCCCCCTGAAGCGGCATAAGGTTGGAGATCCGCCCGCCCCCGCCGGTCAGACATGCTCGGCGTGGGCCTCATGCGCCCGCCGCAGCAGCACGATAGAGATCACCATGATCAGGATCATGCCGCCCAGGATCCCCAGCTCCAGCATCGTCGCATGCAAAATTTCGCCTGCCTCCTGGGCTCCCTTCTGGCTGGCCTGGGTGGACTCAAGGGTGATCACCAGGACACGCCGGACCGATGCGATCAACCCGACGATCAGGAAGGGCTCGCAGACAAGCGTTCCCGACAGGAAGGACACCCGCACGGTATGGAGGATCTCCACCAGCATCAGCACGAACAGCAGACGGTCGATGGTGGTGACCAGAAGGTCCAGGTCGCCTTTATGCAGAATCGTCTCGAAAAGCGACTGCGCCGCCGTCACGATCCCGACCAGGGCGGTCAGCGCCAGCAAGAGCCCCAGGACGAAATAAGCGACCAGTTCAATCTTGTGGAAGGATCGGGTGGCGATCATGCTGATGCGCGAGGCCTCCCGGTCGCCAGATTCATAAGTGCGCACTCTTCTGCTCTCCTTTTTCCCGTTGATGACGGACGTCCCCCTCTTGAGCCCCCTTGCGTCCGACCGGCGAGACCGGCGCCGGAGGCAAACAATCGTCTTTTCGGATCGGGCGCGCTCGGCTAAAGAAGAAACGGTCTTTTAAAAGGTACTCCCCATGTCGCGCTGGCCGTTTCTTTCCGCAGTCGTGGTATCCGCCGTTCTGTCCGGCTGCGCCGCCGACGATCCCTATCTTTTCACGGATTACCGATACCACCAACGCGGGAGCGTGGTGATCTGCTATAACGAGGACACGACCACCCTCGAACAGGTCACGCAAATGGCCGAGGAGGTGTGCCGTCCCTTCGACCGCACCGCCAAGCTCCAGTTGAATCAGCCCTACCAATGCAGCTGGACGGCGCCCACCCAGGCGATCTTCTTCTGCACCCCGCGGCCGGGCGAAACCCCTCCTCCCATCCAGCCCCATCTGGCGCCGATGCGCCACGACAATCCGCTTCCCGCGGAGTGATGAGGGCGACGGCGCCCGGAGAGACGCCTCTCCGGGGCCTGTCGCGGCAACACCGCGCCACAGTCCCCGGGGTTCAGAGGGCGCTGCCGCCCCCCGCCCCGGCGGAGCCGCCGTCCCCGCGCGTGGCGGCCAAACGCCGGCGTTGCTTTTTGTAATAATTAATTAACCATAATTTTTTTAGGCTGATTCGGATCATCATTTTGAACAGCGGTTCATGCCGCTTTGAGAGACCCAGATGCGAGCCTCCGATATCCGTTTCAGTTACCGCCTGATGGCCCTTTCCCTCGTCGGAGCGATCGGCCTCGGCCTGTTCGCCTTCCTGTCGCTCACCAGTCTTTACGACACCCTGATGGAGGAGAAGCAGGCCAAGACCCGCGAACATATCGAGGTCGCCAAATCCATCGTCGAGGGCATCATCCGGTCCGCGCGCCAGACCGGCCGGCCCCTCGCCGAGGCTCAGCAGGAGGCGATGGACACGTTGCGGGCCGCCCGCTATGCCGACAATCAGTATTTCTGGATCAATGACATGGACGGGAAAATGCTGATGCATCCCACCAATCTCCAATTGGTGGGCACGTCCATTCTGGACCTGAAGAGCGCCACCGGGGCCCGTATTTTTTCGGACATGATCGAGGTCGTCCGCAAGAATGGCAGCGGCTTTTACGCCTATTCCTGGAAGCTTCCGACGGACCCGGAGGCCCGGGCGAAAGTGTCCTTCGTGGCGGGCGTTCCCGACTGGCACTGGGTGATCGGGACCGGCGTCTATGTCGACGACGTCACCGCCCGATTCCAAAAGGAGATGGTGAAACTGGGCGGAGTCGGGGCCGGCGTCCTGCTTCTGACCGTGCTGATCTCGCTCGCCATCGCCCGAGGCGTCGTCGGTCCCCTGGCGGTTCTGGTCGGCGAAATCGGAGGATTGGCCCGGGGCGATCTGGACGGGGCGGATTTCGGCGTCGATCGCAAGGACGAAATCGGCGACATCGCCCGTTCCGTCCAGGTCTTCAAACGTCACGCCATCGACAAACGGCGCATGGAGGCGGCGGCGGAGGAGGAAAAGGCGCGGGTGGAACGGAACCGGCAGGAGGATATGCGCCGTCTGGCCGGCGACTTCGAGAGCAGCGTCGGACAGGTGGCCGGTCATGTCTCCGACGCGGCGCACAGCATGGAAACGACCGCCCAGGTCATGTCCGGTCTGGTCTCCGAAATGACGACCCAGGCGACCGCGGTCGCGGCGGCCTCGGAACAGGCCGCCGGCAATGTCCAGTCGGTCGCGGCGGCGACCGAGGAACTGTCCGGATCGGTTCTGGAAATCGGACGCCAGGTCACGGAGGCGGCGCGGGTGGCGGGAACGGCGGTCGAGGAGACCGCCGCGACCGATGACATCATGCGCAGCCTCTCGACCGCCGCCGGACGGATTGGCGAAGTGATCAAGCTGATCAACGACATCGCGAGCCAGACCAATCTTCTTGCCCTCAACGCCACGATCGAGGCGGCCCGCGCGGGTGACGCCGGCAAGGGATTCGCGGTGGTCGCGGGCGAGGTCAAAAGCCTCGCCAACCAGACCGCCCGGGCGACCGAGGAGATCGCGGGACAGATCGGATCCGTGCAGGCCGAGACGGACAGGGCGGTGACGGCGATTGCCGGGGTTGGCCGGACCATCGACAGGATCAACGAGATTTCGTCGGCGATCGCGTCCGCGGTGGAGGAACAGTCCGCCACCACCCAGGAAATCGCCCGCACCATCGAACAGGCAGCCCGGGGCACCCGGGAGGTGTCGGTCAATATCGCCGCGGTCACTGCCGCCGCCGGCCAGACCCGGGATGCCGCCGGGACCGTCCTCGACGCCGCCGGCATGCTGACCGGGCAGGCCGCCGATCTCAAGCGGACGATGAGCGATTTTCTGACCACCGTCCGGGCGGGGTGACGAGGCCCCCGGAGAGAGGGGCCGGAGAGAGGGGCCGGGAAGAGAGAGGCCGGAGGGGGCGCCCCCCTCCGGTGCGTCCGTCAGAACTGGCGTTGCGCGATCTTTTCCTTGATCCCGCCGATCGCCTTGGCCGGGTTCAGGCCCTTGGGGCAGGTGGAGGTGCAGTTCATGATGGTGTGGCAGCGGTAAAGCCGGAACGGATCCTCCAGCGCGTCGAGCCGTTCCCCGGTGAACTCGTCGCGGGAATCGTTGATCCAGCGGGCCGCCTGCAACAGGACCGCCGGCCCCAGATAGCGGTCGCCGTTCCACCAGTAGCTGGGGCATGACGTCTGGCAGCAGAAGCAGAGGATGCATTCCCAGAGACCGTCCAGTTTGGCCCGGTCCTCCGGGCTTTGCAGCACCTCGCGGTCCGGCGGCTGCGGCGTCTGGGTCTGCATCCAGGGCTTGATCGAGGCGAGCTGCGCATAGGGCACGGAGAGGTCGGGCACCAGATCCTTGACCACCGGCATATGGGGCAGCGGATAGATCCTGGCCTCGCCCTTGATATCGTCGATCGGCTTCAGGCAGGCCAGGGTATTGGCGCCATCGATGTTCATGGCGCAGGAACCGCAGATGCCTTCGCGGCAGGAGCGGCGGAACGTCAGGGTCTGGTCGACCTCGTTCTTGATCTTGAGCAGCGCGTCCAGGACCATCGGGCCGCAGTCGTCGAGATCGATCTCGAAACGGTCGAGGCGCGGATTGGCGCCGCTGTCCGGGTCGTAACGGTAGATGTTGAACACCTTGACCCGTTTGGCGCCTTGCGGCGCGGGGTGGCTTTTGCCCGGCAGGACCTTGGAATTGGCGGGAAGAGCGAATTCAACCATGGTCGTTCCTTATCTCTCGAAGCCCGATCAGTACACGCGCGCCTTCGGCACGATATACTCGACCTCGTCGGTGAGGGTGTAGGTGTGGACCGGGCGGTAGCCCAGCGTCACCTTGCCCTTGTCATCGACCCAGGCCAGGCTGTGCTTCATCCAGCCCGCGTCGTCGCGGTCGGGGAAATCCTCGCGGGCATGGGCACCGCGGCTTTCCTGGCGGGCCTCGGCCGACACGATGGTGGCCTTGGCGCAGTCCAGCAGGTTCTCCAGCTCGAAAGCCTCGATCAGGTCGGAATTCCAGATCAGCGACCGGTCGCTGATGCGGATTTCGGAGAGCTGGTCATAAACCTCGCCGATCTTGCGGACGCCCTCGGCCAGCGACGCCTCGGTCCGGAACACCGCCGCGTCGCTTTGCATGGTCTGCTGCATCGAAAGGCGGATCGACTGGGTCGGCAGCCGCCCGGCGGCATTGCGCAGCCGGTCGAGACGCGACAGCGCCAGATCACCGGCATCCCTGGGCAGCGGCCGGTGCGCGGTGCCGGGCTTCAGAACCTCGGCGGCGCGGAGTGCGGCGGCGCGGCCGAATACCACGATGTCGAGCAGCGAATTGGTGCCCAGGCGATTGGCGCCATGCACCGACACGCAGGCCGCCTCGCCGATGGCCATCAGGCCGGGGCAGACGGCGTCGGGGTTCTCCCCGGTCGGCCGCAACACCTCGCCATGCAGGTTGGTGGGGATGCCGCCCATGTTGTAATGCACGGTCGGCAGCACCGGGATCGGCTCCCGCGTGACATCGACGCCGGCGAAGATCTTCGCCGTCTCGGAAATGCCGGGCAGGCGCAGTTCCAGCGTCTCCGCCCCCAGATGTTCGAGATGCAGATGAATATGGTCGGCCCCCTTGCCGATGCCGCGGCCTTCGCGGATCTCGATGGTCATGGCGCGCGAGACCACGTCGCGCGACGCCAGATCCTTGGCGGTGGGGGCATAGCGTTCCATGAAGCGCTCCCCCGCCGAATTGGTGAGATAGCCGCCCTCGCCGCGCGCCCCCTCGGTGATCAGGCAGCCCGAGCCATAGATCCCGGTCGGATGGAACTGCACGAATTCCATGTCCTGCAAGGGCAGGCCGGCGCGGCTGACCAGCCCGTGGCCGTCGCCCGTGCAGGTGTGGGCCGAGGTGCAGGAGAAATAGGCGCGGCCGTAACCGCCGGTGGCGAGCACGGTCTGGTGGGCGCGGAACCGGTGCAGGGTGCCGTCGTCGAGGTTGAGCGCCACCACGCCGCGACAGGATCCGTCGGCGTCCATGATCAGGTCGATGGCGAAATATTCGACGAAGAAGGTCGCCTCATGCTTCAGACACTGCTGGTAAAGGGTGTGCAGCAGGGCATGGCCGGTCCGGTCGGCCGCCGCGCAGGCGCGCTGGACCGGGGCCTCGCCGAAATTGCGCATATGGCCGCCGAACGGACGCTGATAGATGCGGCCGTCCTCGGTGCGCGAGAAGGGAACGCCGAAATGCTCCAGCTCATAGACCGCGGGCACCGCCTCGCGGCACATATATTCGATGGCGTCCTGGTCGCCCAGCCAGTCGGATCCCTTCACGGTGTCATACATATGCCAGCGCCAGTTGTCCTCCGCCATATTGCCGAGGCTGGCGCCGATGCCGCCCTGCGCCGCCACGGTGTGGCTGCGGGTGGGGAACACCTTGGTGATGCAGGCGGTCTTGAGGCCGGCGGCCCCCATGCCGAGCGTCGCCCGAAGTCCGGCGCCGCCCGCCCCCACGACCACGACGTCATAGGTGTGGTCGATGACCTGGTAAGCCGACATGACGATCAACCTCCGACAAAAATGACGCGCAGCACCGACACCGCGGCGAACACGCCGAAAAACAGGGCGAGGAACTTCACGGCGATCAGCGAGATCAGCCGGAGCCCGCCATCGTGCACATAGTCCTCGACGACCACCTGGAGGCCGAGCTGGGCGTGACGGAACAGGGCGAAGATCAGCAGAAGCATCAGGGTGGCGTTGCCCGGCCAGGACAGCCAGTGGCGGAAATGGGCGTAGTCGGCGCCGGCCAGCGAGACCACCGACAGGACGAACCAGACGGCCAGCGGCACCAGGGCGAGGGCGGTCAGGCGCTGCCACAGGAAATGCGACACGCCTTGTTTCGCCGAACCGAGACCGCGGACGCGGCCGAGGGGAGAACGAAGCGACATGGGGGACATCTCCTTCGAAGGTCAGGACAGGGCCAGCGCCCAGGTGCCCAGCGTCAGAACGACGGCCGCCCCGATCACCCAGACACCGGACCGGCGGGCGGTGGCGAGTTCGAAGCCCAGCCCGACATCCCAGAACAGATGCCGGATGCCGTTGGCGAGGTGGTAGAACAGCGCGAAGGAGAAGCCGAACAGCACCACGCGGCCGGGCAGCGACCCCAGGACTCCGCTGGCCTCGTTGAAGGCCGCCGGTCCATAGGCGGCGCTTCCCAGCCAGTAGGCGAGGAGAATGGTCCCAAGCCCGAGGGCGACCCCGGTGATACGATGGCTGATCGACATCAGCGCCACCAGGGGGAACCGGTAGTTGTGGAGATGGGGTGAGAGCGGCCTTGCGCGCGGTGTCATTCCGAGACCCTCTTGGACGATTGTTCCTATGGCAAAGGTGGAACGGGTTTAACCGTTCGCCCGGGGTTAGTCAACGTCGCCTCTTTCGCTTTATGTCCATGATTTTATTATGGACATGAACAACGAAGACTGGAAATCACTTTCTTCTGGGCACCAATACGGTGTAGTCCAAATCAAGAACAACGGCAGGATCATAGTCCTTTCCGTTCTCCGCCCGCTCCGGGAAGCCGGTGGCCGGATGATTCTTGATCCCGAACGTCCGCAACCGGAGGGCGCCATAGTCGGTGCGTCCCGGCAGGGCCAGGCTCTCTTCCACGCGTGTCCAGGCATAGATGGTGTCGCCGCCGAAGCAGGGCGCCACATGGCGCCCGCCATTGATCGCCACCACCCGCTGGGCGTTCGCCAGCCCGTTGAAGGAAAGGGCGCGGGCAAGGCTGATGATATGGCCACCGTAGATCAGCCGGCGGCCGAACCGGCCCTGGCCCTCGCTGTGCTGGTTGAAATGCACGCGCGCGGTATTCTGGTAAAGCCTGGTCGCGGTCATATGGTCGGACTCCTCGATGGTGATTCCGTCCACATGGTCGATCTTCTCGCCGGGTTGATAATCCTCCCAGGCGAAGGGGGACCCGGCGAGGTCCCAGTCATAGGCCCCGGCCGGCAGCGGCGGCGGCAGATGGAGGTCCGCGACCCCGACCGACGGGGCGGTGTCCGGAACCTGCGTCCCGCCCGCGGGGGCGTCGGCGTCGCGCTTGCGCACCATCACCCAGCGGACATAGTCCACGACCGTCTCGCCCCGCTGATTGACACCGGTCGAGCGCACATAGACCACGCCGGTCTGACGGTTGGAGTTCTCCTTGAGGCCGATCACGCGGGAGGTGGCCGACAGGGTGTCGCCCGGGAACACCGGCACCCCGAACCGTCCCTCGGCATATCCGAGATTGGCGACCGCGTTCAGCGACACGTCGGGGACGGTCTTGCCGAACACGATATGGAATGTGAGGAAATCGTCGATCGGCGCCTCGTCATACCCCATCCGGGCGGCGAAGGTCGACGCCGAGGCCAGGGCGAAACGCCCCCCCGTCAGGCCCAGATACAAGATCGCGTCCGCCTCCGTCACGGTGCGGGGTGTCGCATGGCGGATTTCCTGCCCCAGGTGGAAGTCTTCGAAATAGTTGCCGGGATTGGTCTTGGTCCCGGGATACGTTTCCCTCATTCCTGATCTCCAAGGATTGGGCGCATCCTCCGGCTGAGGGGGCGCCCGGCCAAACCGTTACATGGGCAAAACCATATGAAAGTTAAGGATGCTGCGCTGTCGACGCATTCTATCATTGCGGGCATTTCAGGGCAGCACGAACCCCACAGCAAATCAAATCGTTGGCCCGCCAGTGGTAAAAGCGAACAGACGCGTCCGCGGGCATGGAGTGCGGCCAGGCGTCCCCCCGTCCTTCAGTGAAGCCGAAAGACCTCCACTCCCGCCGCTTCCGCGTCGGCGGCGGGCAGGATGCCCGCCCTACTCGCAAGGGATCCAAATGTTAGATTTGGACCACCAACTCTTTGAATCTTTTTGTCCCCCGCCCGGCGAGGGCGCCTTCATAAGCCTCGTGCACCGCTCCCGTCAGGCACCGGCCAGGGCGTCGATCATCGCGGCCAGCGCGACCAGCCGGCGGGCCTCCGCGACATGCAGATTCTCCACCAGACGGCCATCCACCACCACCACGCCGCGCCCACCGGCGGCGGCCTCCTCATGGGCGGCGATGATCCGGCGCGACCAGTCGAGCTCGGCCGGACCGGGCGCGAAGGCCTCGTTGGCGGCGGCGATGGTCTTCGGATGGATCAGGGTCTTGCCGTCGAATCCCATGTCTCGGCCCTGGCGGCAGGCGGCGGCGAACCCGGCCGCGTCCTCCAGGTCGAGGTGAACACCGTCCAGGATGGCGAGACCGTGGGCGCGCGCCACCACCAGACAATGGCCCAGCGCATAGAGCATCGGCAGACGGTCGGGGGTGTGGGCGCAATGGATGTCCTTGGCCAGATCCGAGGTCCCCATGATGAGACCCGCCAGCCGGCCGGTCGCCGTCGCGATGGCCGTGGCTTCCAGGATCCCGCGCGGGGTCTCCATCATCGCCCAGAGGGCGAGGCTGTCCGGCGCGCCGGCCGCCCCCAGGATCGCCTCCGCCTGACGCAGCGCGTCGGCGCTTTCGCCCTTCGGCAGAAGGATGCCATGGGCGCCCGAGTGCGCCGCCGCGACCAGGTCCTCATAGCCCCAGGGCGTCGCAAGACCGTTGACCCGGAGAAGAATTTCGCGTCCGCCATAGCCTCCGGCGGCCAGCGCCTCCAGCACCAGCCGGCGCGCGTCGGCCTTGGCATCGGGCGCCACCGCGTCCTCAAGATCGAAAATCAGGGCGTCGGCGGCCAGCGTTCTGGCTTTTTCCAGAGCGCGGGAATTGGATCCCGGCATATAAAGGACGCTGCGGCGGGGACGGGGGGACCTCTCCATGACGTTAAATTCCCTTTGCGATTTTTTGCGCCGCAGCACACTAACAATAAGGGCGGGACGCTGGCAAGAGTGTCACGCAAGAATCGAACTCATACTGGCTCGTAATATGAATATTCTTTCCATCCAGTCCTCCGTCGCCTTCGGCCACGTCGGCAATTCCGCGGCGGTCTTCCCCCTCCAGCGTCTGGGCCATGAGGTCTGGCCGATCAATACCGTCCAGTTTTCCAACCACACCGGTTATGGCGCCTGGCGGGGCGAGGTGTTCCCCGCCAGCCATCTGGCCGATGTCCTGCCGGGCATGGGCGAACGCGCCGCCCTGGCGGGGGTGTCGGCGGTCCTGTCGGGCTATCTGGGCGACGCCGCCACCGGTCAGGTCGTTCTCGACGCGGTGGCGACGGTCCGCGCCCGCGGAAAGGGCGCCCTTTATTGCTGCGACCCGGTGATGGGCGACGAGGGGCGCGGCCTGTTCGTCCGGCCCGACATTCCGGAGTTCTTCGCCGGACGGGCGCTGCCGGTGGCCGATGTCACGACCCCCAATCAGTTCGAACTGGAGCTGCTGACCGGCGGCGCGGTGCAAAGCCTCGGGGATGCGATCGCCGCCGCGCACCGGCTGCGGGCCCGGGGCCCGGCGGGCGTGGCCGTGACCAGCCTGCGCCCCCCGGCGGTGCCGGAGGGTCGGCTGGGCTCGCTGATCGTCACCGGAGAGGGCGCCTGGCTGGTCGATACGCCACAGATCGATTTTCCGGTCGCCCCCAACGGAACCGGGGACGTCTTCGCGGCCCTGCTGCTGGGCCGTCTGGTCCGCGGCGAGGCGCCGGCCGGGGCGCTGGAAGCCACGGCCAACGCGCTCTATGCCCTTTTGGAGACCACCCGGGCCGCCGGCAGCCGCGAACTGGCGCTGGTCGCCGCACAGGATGCCCTTCGGGATCCCCCGCGCCCCTATCCGGCGCGGGTGGTGACGGGCGCCTGAGGACGGATGGGAAACGGATCTCCGGCCAGACGCCACCCCTATTGATGACGCAACCACAGACCGCCCGGCCCGGCGCGCCGCATTCCGATGGCGCCCCCGCCCCCTCCACGCCACCATCCGTGCTCGTGGTGGCCAACAACCAGCATATGCGCCGCCTGCTCCGCCTCGTGCTGGCCGACCACGGCTTTGACCGGGTGACGGAGGCGGGCGACGGTGGCGACGCCATCCGTCGCATCCGGAGCAGCCCGCCCGATCTGGTGATCGCGGACTGGGTCATGTCCCCCATGGACGGCCTCGACCTGACGCGCTACCTGCGCCGGTCCGGACACAGCCCGGCGCGCCTTGTGCCGATCATCCTGCTGGCCGCCACCGCCGAGGGCAAGCCGCTCGCCCTGGCCATGGAGGCGGGGGCATCCGAGATCGTGCCGAAGCCGATCTATGTCCGGACCCTGATGGCGGCCGTCCGGGACGCGCTGCGGAAACGCCCCGGGGACCGCGTTCCGGAGGCCACGGCCGGCCGGGGCACCGCCCCACCCGCGGAAAGCGCGGGTTGATCGTGGACCGGGAGGGAAACCGCCGGATGGGGTGTCAGACCACGCTGTGAAACCCCATGGCGCCCGCTCGTCGCCTCCGGCCGACTGATTTTCGGCTAGATCCGACGGCTCCCGGCCGTTTTTTTTCTTGGAGAATTCCGGCGCCGGCCCTATCACTTTCGCGCTACCCGCGCCTTTGCCGCCGCCCGCGGCGCTGGCGCGGCCGGCTTCGCGCGTTGCTGACGGCACGTCCGGGGCCTTAAAAAAAAACAGGCGGAGGTCCATGGGCACCAATCTTTTTCTGCGCGGCGTTCTCATCGGATTCGCTCTTGCCGCTCCGGTCGGCCCGGTGGGACTGCTCTGTGTCCGCCGCGCTCTGGCCGACGGCCGCCATGCCGCCTTCATCGCCGGCCTCGGCGCCGCCTTCGCGGACACCTTCTACGGCGCCGTCGCCTGTCTCGGCCTGGGGGTGATCTCCTCCTTCCTGATGGAACACCATGTGGTGCTGCGCCTGACCGGCGGCATCATCCTGCTGGTCCTGGGCATCCGGAGCCTGAGACCGGCCCAGGGCGAGGAAATGGCCGCCGCCAGCGGCCCGGGCCTGGTCAAGGACTTCCTGTCCACCTTTGTCATCACGCTGACCAATCCGGGAACGATCCTGGCGTCCATGGCGGTCTTCGCCGCCTTCGGCGCCATCGGCCACCCGGGCGGGGAACCGCCGCTGATGATCGTGCTGGGCGTGTTCGGAGGATCGGCCCTGTGGTGGCTGGTGCTGTCGGCGATCGCGGGCGCCGCCCGATCACGGCTGTCGGCGCGCAGCCTGACCCTGCTCAATCAGGGATCGGGTGTCCTGCTGATCCTGTTCGGCATCGGCATCTTAGCCAGCCTGGCGCTGGGCGTCTTCTGATCCGCCAAGGGCGGCCATCCCCAAAGCCGCCTTCGCTGACGATCGGGGACGGACGGGCCCCGCCGCCGGCCGCGTCTTCCAGCCTCCCGCGCAAGCGCCCCGGGAAGTCTCCGTCAGGGGTCCGGCATCCCCGCCGGACATCGCCGGCATCAGTTCGCGGTCCGTCATCGGCGGACCCGTCTCAGAACGGCCCTTTGAAAATGAAAAAGGCGCCGGCGCCGATCAGTGAAAATCCGACCGCCTGATTCCATCCGATCCCCTCGCCCAGGTAGAAGACAGAGAAGACGGAGAAGACCGCGAGGGTGATCACCTCCTGCATGGTCTTGAGCTCGGCGGCTGAATAAATCTGGTGCCCGATCCGGTTGGCGGGAACGGCGAGGCAGTATTCCACCAGGGCGATCCCCCAGCTTGCGCCGATCACCAGCCACAGCGGCCGGTCGGTGAACTTCAGATGGCCGTACCATGCCACCGTCATGAACAGGTTGGACATCAGCAGCAGTGCCACCGGGGCCACGGAAGGCGGCAGGAATCCGAACGTCATGAAAGATCCGCAGTTTGTCAGAGACACTCGGCCGGGAGCCCGCCTCCGGGGAGGCGGGCCCGGGAACGGGCCGGCCAGGCCGCCATGAGAGACCCTCATCGCGGCTGGCGTCCCTCATCGGCATTACTTCTTCAGATAGTCACGGGCCAGGACTTCCGCAATCTGCACCGCATTCAAGGCCGCACCCTTGCGCAGATTGTCGGAAACGCACCAGAAGGACAGGCCATGCTTCACGGTCGGATCGCGGCGGATGCGGCTGACATAGACCGCGTCCTCGCCCGCCGCCTCGGCCGGAGTGACATAGCCCTCGTTGGCGCGATGATCGACCACCACGATGCCCGGGGCATGCGACCAGGCCTCGCGCGCGGCCTCCTCGCTCATCGGATTTTCGAACTCCACCGTCACCGATTCGCCATGCGAGATGAAGGTCGGGACGCGCACGCAGGTGGCCTGGACAGCGATGTCCGGGTCCAGGATCTTGCGGGTCTCCACCACCATCTTCCATTCCTCCTTGGTCGAGCCGTCGTCCATGAAGACGTCGATGTGCGGAATGACGTTGAAGGCGATCTGCTTGGTGAATTTCTCCGGCCGCACCGGATCGTTCACGAAGATGGCCCGGGTCTGGTTGAACAGCTCGTCCATCGCGTCCTTGCCGGCGCCGGACACCGACTGATAGGTCGACACCACGACGCGCTTGATCCGGGCGAGGTCATGCAGCGGCTTCAGCGCCACCACCATCTGGATGGTGGAGCAGTTGGGGTTGGCGATGATGCCGCGCTTCTTGTAACCGGCGATCGCCTTGGGGTTGACTTCCGGCACCACCAGCGGCACGTCGGGCTCCATGCGGAAATGCGAGGTGTTGTCGACCACCACGCAGCCCGCCGCCGCCGCGCGGGGGCTGTGCTGCGCCGACACCTTGGCGCCCGGCGAGGACAGGGCGATGTCGACCCCCTTAAAATCAAAGGTCGCCAGGTTCTTCACCTTGACGACCTCATCCTCGCCGTAGGAAAGCTCGCGACCGACCGAACGTTCGGACGCCAGTGCGATCACCTCGTCGGCGGGGAAATCCCGCTCGGCCAGGGTCTGAAGCATTTCCCGGCCCACATTGCCCGTGGCGCCGATCACCGCAACCTTGTAACCCATCTTTTCACTCTCCACAGTGGAGGCCGCCGATCCGCTTCCCCGAGCCCCCGAAAACGAAAAGGCCCGTCGGGATGATCCCACGGGCCTTTTCGTCGAAACAAACGCCAACCAGCCCGCGCGTCAAGCCTTGGTTTTCTTGGTAGTGAGGGTGGTCGTCATGACAATGACGGGGGTGTCCGCCGCCCTTGCGGGCACGGCCAGCATCTCGAAGCTGGAAACACCGAGCGACATCCGGTCACCTCTTCCGTCGAGCGAAGAGCATTACCCGACTGTCTCCCCAAAGGCAAGAACAAGGATGTCCAGCGGTTTCATCCCGGACCGGCGCGGGGGGCATGGGCGGGAGGCCGGTGGGGGGCGTGGATCGGCGAAGGTTGTCCGCCGCCCCCCTTGATGTCCGGCTCCCCGCCGGGTCAGCCGGCCAGCTTGTCCATCTCGCGGACGATCGATTCGCCCATCACCGTGGTGGACACCTTGGCCTTGCCGGGCTGCATGATGTCACCCGTGCGCAGGCCGCCGTCGAGGACGTTCTTCACCGCCGTTTCCAGCAACCGGGCGTCATCCGACATGTCGAAGCTGTAGCGCAGCATCATGGCGAAGGACAGCAGGGTCGCCAGGGGATTGGCGATGTCCTTGCCGGCGATGTCGGGGGCGGAGCCATGGACCGGCTCGTAGACGGCCTTGCGCCGGCCGTCGGGGCCGGCGGCGCCGAGGCTGGCCGAGGGCAGCATGCCGAGGCTTCCGGTCAGCATGGCGGCGCAGTCGGACAGAAGATCGCCGAACAGATTGTCGGTGACGATGACGTCGAACTGCTTGGGCGCGCGCACAAGCTGCATCGCGCAATTGTCGGCATACATATGCTGCAGGTCGATCCCGGTGAACCGCTCGTCATGCAGCGCCTGCACCTCCTGGCGCCACAGCAGGCCGGATTCCATCACATTGGCCTTTTCGACCGAATGGACGCGGCCCTGGCGCTTGCCGGCCAGATCGAAGGCCACCTCGGCGATACGGCGGATCTCGCTGGTCGTGTAGACCTGGGTGTTGACGCCGCGGCGCTCGCCGTTCGGCAGCGTCTCGATGCCGCGGGGCTGACCGAAATAGACGCCGCCGGTCAGTTCGCGCACGATCAGGATGTCGAGCCCCTTGACCAGGTCGGTCTTCAGGCTGGAGGCCTCGGCCAGGGCGTCGAACACGAAGGCCGGACGCAGATTGGCGAACAGCTCCAGATCCTTGCGCAGGCGCAAAAGCCCCCGTTCCGGCTTCACTTCGAAGGGCAGACTGTCCCATTTCGGTCCGCCGACGGCACCCAGCAGCACGGCATCGGCGGTGGCGATCTCCTGCATGGTGGCGTCGGTCAGCGGATGGCCGAACCGGTCGTAGGAGGCTCCGCCGATCAGTCCTTCGGCGACATCGAAAGTGATATGGCGCTTCTTGGCCATCCAGTCGATGACCCGCTGGACCTGCGCCATGACCTCGGGACCGATGCCATCGCCGGCCAGGATGAACAGCTTCTTCGTGGACATAGGGGGAAAACCTCCGAAAGGAAAAGATCTGGGACCGGCCCTGCGCGCCGCCTTCGCGCGGACCCCGGTCTCCGAAAGGCGGGACCCCGGCCGCTCATCCGGCCGGCCCCCGCGGGCCGTCAGAGGGCTGGCGGCCGGATCGGGCCCCGACGGGCCCGGCCGGTCACAGCCAGGGCTGGGCGAGACGGCGACGATCCTCGAAACTGGCGATCCTCTCCTCTTTCTGCAAGGTGAGGCCGATATCGTCGAGACCGTTCAACAGGCAGTATTTGCGGAATGGATCGATATCGAAATGGATATGGCCGCCGTCCGGTCCGGTGATCTCCTGCTTTTCGAGATCGATGGAAACGATGGCGTTGGCGCCGCGCTCGGCATCGTCCATCAGCTTGTCGACCTCGGACTGGGGCAGCTTGATGGGCAGGATCCCGTTCTTGAAACAGTTGTTGTAGAAAATGTCGGCAAAACTCGGCGCGATGACGCAACGAATGCCGAAGTCGAGCAGCGCCCAGGGGGCGTGCTCCCGCGAGCTGCCGCAGCCGAAATTGGCGCCGGCCACCAGGATCGTCGCCTTGCGGTAGGCATCCCGGTTGAGAACGAACTCCGCGACCTCGGCGCCATCGCGGGTGTAGCGCATCTCGTCGAACAGATTCTTCCCGAGACCGGTCCGCTTGATGGTCTTCAGGAACTGTTTCGGGATGATCATGTCGGTATCGACATTGATGATCGGCAACGGCGCGGCGACGCCGGTCAGCTTGGTGAATTTATCCATCTTCGCCCTTCCTCGGCTGTTCGGCTTTCCATTCCCTCCCGCGCGGGCCACCCCCGGCCCGGGGCGGATCCCGGGGGAGTGGCGCGGGAGCGGAACGGTTTTACAACGTCCGGACGTCCGTCAGCCGGCCGGTAATGGCGGCGGCGGCGGCCATCGCCGGGCTGACGAGGTGGGTGCGTCCGCCACGGCCCTGGCGGCCCTCGAAATTGCGGTTCGAGGTCGAGGCCGAACGTTCGCCCTCCGCCAGCTTGTCGGCGTTCATGGCGAGACACATGGAACAGCCCGGCTCGCGCCATTCGGCGCCGGCGGCGCGGAAGATCTCGTCCAGCCCCTCCGCCTCGGCCTGTTCCTTGACGCGGCCCGATCCGGGCACCGCCAGAACCCGCCCGCCGGGGGCCACCTTGCGTCCCTTCAGCACCTCGGCGGCGGCGCGGAAGGCCTCGATGCGGCCGTTGGTGCAGGACCCGATGAACACGGTGTCGACCGGGATCGCGGTCAGCGGCGTGCCGGGGGTCAGGCCCATATAGGCCAGCGACCGCTCGACCGCCGACCGTTTGGCCGGATCGGCGACCCTGGCCGGGTCGGGCACCGTCGCGGTGATCGGCAGGACATCCTCGGGGCTGGTGCCCCAGGTGACCATCGGCACCAGGGAAGCGGCGTCGATCACGATCTCGGCGTCATAGACGGCGCCGGGATCGGAGGCGAGCGACCGCCAGTGGGTGACCGCGGCTTCCCAGGCGGCGCCCTTCGGCGCCTTCGGGCGGCCCTGGATATAGGCGAAGGTGGTCTCATCGGGCGCGATCAGGCCGGCCCGCGCGCCCGCCTCGATGGTCATGTTGCAGACCGTCATGCGCCCTTCCATGGAGAGGCCGCGAACCGCCTCGCCGGCATATTCGACGACATAGCCGGTGCCGCCGGCGGTGCCCAGGCGGCCGATGATGGCAAGGACCAGATCCTTGGCCGACACCCCCGCCGGCAGGGCGCCGTCGACCCGCACCAGCATATTCTTCGCCGGCCGCTGGACCAGGGTCTGGGTGGCGAGAACATGCTCGACCTCCGAGGTGCCGATGCCGAAGGCCAGCGCGCCGAACGCGCCATGGGTCGAGGTATGGGAATCGCCGCAGACGATGGTGGTGCCGGGCAGCGTGAAGCCCTGCTCCGGTCCGACGATATGGACCACGCCCTGGCGGATGTCATCCATCGCGAGATACTCGACGCCGAAGTCGCGCGCGTTGGTTTCCAGGGTCTCGACCTGAAGCCGGGACTCGGGATCCGCGATGCCCTGCGACCGGTCGGTGGTCGGCACATTATGATCGGCGACCGCCAGGGTCGCCTCCGGGTGGCGGACCTTGCGGCCGGCCGTCCGCAACCTCTCGAAAGCCTGGGGGCTGGTCACCTCATGCACCAGATGACGGTCGATATAAATGAGACAGGTCCCGTCATCCTGAACATCGACGAGGTGACTGTCCCAGATCTTGTCGAAAAGTGTCCGAGGTTTGGCCATGGCGTCCTTCGCTGCTTCGCTCTCGTGAGGGCAGAGGCAGGTGCGGGAAGCCCTTCCCACCCCTTGCGTCTGCACCGGATGGATGCGGGTCGTCGCAGAAGAGGCCGCCGGCCCGGGACGATCCCGGGCACGCCCGGAAGGGGCGCCCGATGGGACGATCCCTGGTCGCCGGCGGCCCTCCCGAAGTCAGGTGAGCGGGCCTGAACTCAGGCCTTTTCGCCCTTCTTCTCGGCGGCGACGGCCTCGCGCTCGGCCGCGGCCAGCTTGGCCGAATAGCCGGTGGTCTGCTCGGCGATACGGGCCGACTTGCCGCGACGGTCACGCAGATAATACAGCTTCGCGCGGCGCACGTCGCCACGGCGAATGACCTCGATCTCGGCCACGTTCGGGGAGTAGAGCGGGAAAATACGCTCGACGCCTTCGCCGTAGGAAATCTTGCGCACGGTGAACGAGCTGTTCAGCCCGTCGTTCTTGCGCGCGATGACCACGCCCTCGTAGGCCTGAAGACGCTCGCGGGTGCCTTCAACCACCTTCACGCTGACCTTGACGGTATCGCCGGGAGCGAAGTCGGGAATCGTCTTCGCGCCGGTCAGCTTCTCGATCTGCTCCTTTTCGAGCGCCTGAATAATGTCCATGGCTCAACCCTCTTTTGCCTTGTTGGCGGCGACATACCGGTCCCATAGGTCCGGGCGGCGCTGCCGGGTTACCTGCTCCGCCTGGCCGAAACGCCAGGCCCTAATCTTCTCATGGTGACCGGACAGCAACACGTCCGGCACCGCCCGCCCCTCCCAAAGTTGGGGCCGGGTATAGTGGGGATACTCCAGGAGCCCCCACTCGAAGCTCTCTTCCGTGAGCGACTCCTCCTTGCCCACAACCCCGGGCAGAAGCCGCACCACGGCATCCATCACCATCAGCGCCGCCGGCTCGCCGCCGGACAGCACGAAGTCGCCGAGGCTGATCTCCTCGGCGCCATGGGCGTCCAGCACCCGCTGGTCCACCCCTTCGAACCGGCCGCAGAGGAAGGTCGCCCCCCCCTCCGCCGCCAGGCCCTTCACCCGCTCCTGGTCGAGCAGGCGGCCCCGTGGCGTCAGATAGATCAAGGGTCCGCCCCGATGCGAGGCGCGGATTGCCGCATCCACCACATCGGCGCGCATGACCATTCCCGCGCCGCCACCAAAGGGCGTGTCGTCGACGGAGCGGTGTTTATCCAGCGCGAAATCGCGGATATCGACCGTCTCCAGCGCCCAGACGCCTTCGGTCAGGGCCCGGCCGGCCAGCGAATGGCCGAGCGGACCCGGAAACATCTCGGGAAACAACGTCAGCACGGTGGCCGTCCACACCGGCCCCTCACGCTCCTGCGTCATGTCCCTCGTCCTCTCCCTCCTCCGGCGGCGCCGCCTCGACCAGCAGGGGCGGATCCACCACCAGGCGACCGCCGGCGATATCCACCACCGGCACCGCGGCCCGGGTGAAGGGAACCATCACCGGACCGCCCGGGCCATCGATGTCTATGACGTCGCCGCCCCCGAAATCGAAGACCCCTTTCACCTTGCCCATCGGCGTGCCGTCGACCCGTTCCACCGCCAGCCCGACCAGGTCGGAGTAATAGAACTCCTCCTCGCCGGCCTCGGGCAGCCTGTCGCGCTCCACATGGAGCCGCACGCCTTTCAGTCCCTCGGCCGCGGTCCGGTCGGCGATCCCGTCCAGGACCGCCGTCACCACACCTTTCGTCTCCGACAGGACCCGGATCCGGAAACGCCGCGTTCCCGTCAGATCCTCCACCGGGCCATAAGCCGCCACATCGGCGGGATCGGCGGTGAAGCTCTTGATGCGGACGGCGCCTTTCAGCCCGTGCGCCCCAAGAACGACTCCGACGCACAGGCGTCCGGCCATGGGTTACTCGCCCGCGGAAGCCTCAGCCGCAGCGGCGGCGGCGGCCTCGGCGGCCTTCTGCTGCTCCTTCAGACGCTCCTGGGCCTTGGCCTTCGGCTGCGGCTTTTTGGTCTGCTCCGGACGGGCCTTGGCGGCGACATAGCCGGCGGTGGCGAAGAACTTGGCCACGCGGTCGGTGGGCTGGGCGCCGACGGACAGCCAATGCTTGATCCGCTCTTCCTTCAGCACCAGACGCTCGGCATGGTCGGCCGGCAGCATGGGATTGTAGGTGCCCAGCTTCTCGATGAACTTGCCGTCGCGCGGGCTGCGCGAATCGGCGAGCACGATCTTGTAGAACGGGCGCTTCTTGGCGCCACCGCGGGACAGTCTGATCTTCAGCGACATTGAGTTGATTCCTCGTGGTCAGTCAAAGTGGTTGAAATCGGCGACCCGAAGGCCGCCCGTAAGTCCTGTTTCCGGCCGGGGGCGGCCACCGCCGCCCGCCCTATCCGCCGAACCTCCCGCCGGGAGGAAGCAGGCCGGGCAGTCCGTGGCGCATCAGGCCCTTCTTGCCCAGCTTGCTGACTTTCTTCATGACGTCGGCCATCTGCTGGTACTGCTTCAGAAGCCGGTTGACGTCCTGGATCGAGACCCCGGCGCCGGCGGCGATCCGCCGCTTGCGGCTGGCCTTGATCAGATCGGGATTCTTCCGTTCCGCCCGGGTCATCGACAGGATGATGGCCTCCTGCCGGTTGATCATGCGGGCGTCGATATTGGCCTCGTCGATCTGCTTCTTGATCTTGCCGATGCCGGGAAGCATGCCGAGGATGCCCTTGAGATCGCCCATCTTCTTGATCTGGCGGAACTGGGCGGCCATGTCGTCGAGGTCGAACTTGCCCTTGGCCATTTTGGCCGCGAGCTTCTCCGCATCCTCCTGCTCGATGGTGCCGATGGCCTTCTCGACCAGCGACACCACGTCGCCCATGCCGAGAATGCGGCCGGCGACACGGTCGGGATGGAAGACCTCCAGCGCGTCCAGCTTTTCGCCGGCGCCCAGGAACTTGATCGGGCGGCCGGTCACGGCGCGCATGGACAGGGCGGCGCCGCCCCGGGCGTCGCCGTCGACGCGGGTCAGCACCAGGCCGGTGACGCCGACCTTCTCGTTGAATTCACGGGCGACGTTGACGGCGTCCTGGCCGGTCATGGCGTCGACCACCAGCAGGGTCTCGACCGGATGCACCGCGTCGCGCACATCGGCGACCTCGGTCATCAGGGTCTCGTCGATATGCAGACGGCCGGCGGTGTCCAGGATCACCACGTCATAGCCTTCGCGGCGTCCCACATCCATGGCGCGGCGCGCGATGGCGACCGGCTTCTCGCCCATCAGCACCGGCAGCGAGCCGACCTCGGCCTGTCCGGCCAGGATCTCAAGCTGACGCTGGGCGGCGGGGCGGTAGATGTCGAGGGAGGCCAGCAGGACCTTCTTGCGGTCCAGCGTCCTCAGGCGGGCGGCGATCTTGGCCGAGGTCGTGGTCTTGCCCGACCCCTGGAGACCGACCATCAGCACCGGCACCGGCGGCGTCGCCGCCAGCGTCAGTTCCTCCGCCTGCCCCAGCGTCTCAACCAGGCAGTCATGGACGATCTTCACGACCATCTGGCCCGGGGTGATGCTGCGCACCACCTCCTGACCGACGGCCATCTCCTTGACCTTGGCGACGAAGTCCTTCACCACCGGCAGGGCCACGTCGGCCTCAAGCAGGGCGACGCGGACCTCGCGCAACGCCTCCGACACATCGGCCTCGGTCAGCGCCGCGCGCTTCTTGAGCCGGTCGAAGATGTCGCCCAGACGTGTGCTTAGGCTCTCGAACATGAGCTGCTGCCCGGTTTCCCTGTCATTTCGCCACCGCCCTTCAGCCAAACGAAAGCGGGCCGGTGCGCGAGCCTTCGCGGACCGGCCGGCCTCCTCAGAGGCTTATTCGGCGTCTCAGTCATCCTGAGAGGCTGCGGTTGTACTGAACCCCGCCAGGGGAGTCAAGAAAAACGCAGGGTTCCGAACTCAGGTTAACGCGGTTTAAGGCTTGCATTGGTGTTGAATG
>WASQ01000092.1:0-3524 GCA_009712185.1 Telmatospirillum sp.
CCGCCTCCGTCGCCACGACCGCCGCGGACCGTCCGCCCCCCGCCCCCCGGACCAGCGTTATCGACGACAAAGGTTTGGCAGAACCTCCGGCAAAACCGGGAAACGCCCCCCAACCGGCTGTTCACAGCTCAATGGCGGTGACGTCCCCCGGGGCAGGAGAGGATGTCAGTGAGCCGCCGCTCTATGAACTGGGACGCGATCAGACCCCGGCCCCGTCTTATCCTCCGGCCGCCCGCCGGCGCGGCCAGGAAGGCACGGTCGTGGTCCGCATCCTGGTGGTGCCGGACGGCAGTCCGGCGGAGGTGGAGGTCGTACAGAGCAGCGGCCATCCGCTTCTGGATGAGGCCGCCTGCGAGACTCTGAGACGGTGGCATCTGAAACCCGCGCGGCACCATGGCACACCTGTCCCGGCCCGAATCGAGGTGCCCGTTCAGTTCGTCCTCCAATGACCCTGGACGGGCGGGATCGCAATGGCGTCCGCCTTGCCGGGACGCGGTCTCGCCGGCCGCTGAACACCCTGCGTCAGATTGACGCAGGGTGTCTGATATCAGGCGCGCAAGCTGGTCAGAACATCCCCCATTTCCGATTCCAGCCGACCGGATTGGATGGACAGTTTCTCCGAGGAATGACTGATGGACGCGGCGGCGGCGGCGATCTGCTCCGTCACACCGACAAGTCCGGTCACATATCCGGACACCTGCCTCGCCCCGGCGGCCGCTTCTCCGGCATTGCGGCTGATGTCATTGGTCGCCGACGCCTGCTGCTCGACCGCCGCGACGATCGCCGACATCGCCGCGCTCATCCGGTCGATAACGCCAGCGACTTCCCCGATTGCGCTGTCGGCGTCCTCGGTCGCTCCCCGCACGGCCTCGATCTGATCGGCGATCTCGCCGGTCGCCCGAGCGGTCTGATTGGCAAGGTTCTTGACCTCGCCCGCCACCACGGCGAAGCCCTTGCCGGCTTCTCCGGCGCGGGCCGCCTCGATGGTGGCGTTCAGGGCCAGCAGATTGGTCTGGCTGGCAATATCGCTGATCAGCTTGACGATATCGCCGATCCGCGACACCGCCTCATTCAACCCCTGGATGCGGCCGGTCGTCATCACGGTTTTCTCGACCGCCTGCCGGGCGATTCCGGTCGACGTCGCGACCTGATGCCCGATCTCCTCGACCGCCTGCATCAACTGGGCGGCGGCAACGGCAACCGTCTCGATATTGGCGGACACGCTTGTCGTGACCTCGGACGCGGCTCCCACGGCGCTGGCGGCATCCGCCACAACCCGATCCATGGAACGGGCTGACGACTGATTGTCGGTGACGGCTAGAACCATGACGTCGATCACCGATTTCACGCTGGTCTCCAGCCGGCTCGCCAGCGACAGAATCGCCTCCCGACGGTCCTTTTCGCCGTCCGACCGGATCCGGTCCTGTTCGGCTTTCAGCGATGCGGACATCCCCGACTCGTCGCGCAGCAGCAGGATCGCATCCGCCAGCCGGCCGATCTCGTCGGAACGACGGACATGCGGCACATCGACCGTGAAATCGCCCCCGCTGATTCGACCGGTGACACGGGCCAGATGATCGAGCGGGCGCGAGATCGTCCGGGACATCATCACCGCCACAACCGCCACCACCACCGACACGGCAAGAAAAATCGCACCGAACCGCATCATGGCGTCCCAGAAGGCCCGGTCGACATCATCGATATAAACCCCCGTCCCGATCACCCATTCCCACGGGTCGTAGGCAACCGCCGACGACACTTTGTGCGCGGCCTCTGTGGTATTCGGCTTGGCGAACCAGTAAAACAGATGGCCTCCCCCGCTGCGGGCGATCCGGATCATGTCGGGGATATAGGCATATCCTTTGACGTCCTTGGTGTTGAGAAAATTTTTTCCCTCCCGTTCCTGTTTCGACCCATGAACAATATTTGTTCCCTGATAGTCATAGACGAAGAAATACTCTCCGTTATCATAATGCATTCCACGGATCGCGGCTTTCGCGAGGCTCTTCGCCTGGGCCTCGTCGAACTCCCCCCTTTTCGCTCGGTCATGGAATTCCTGTGCAACCGAGCGGGCGGATTCGACCAGACTGGCCGTCCGGGCGATAGATGCGTTCAGCATCTGTCGTTCTATGAAAATCGCGCTCAGGACCGCCAGGATCGCCAGCCCGATCGCGCTTACGCCAACGATCAGAAACAACCGCGTCGCAACGCTTCCGATCCGCATCGTCATATCCTCTCGATCCTTCCAGGTCCGGCGAAGAATGGCCTGACAGATGGCCTTTCGTCGCCCGATCGCTGTTTCGTTCTCCAGACCCGGAAGGATGCGCTCCGGAGGTCTTCTGAGACCATCCCCATATGAGGATGTTAATACCATCCAAAAATTTCAACCTATCCGTCTGTTTCTTTAAAAAACATCCCTTTTCGATGCAACTCGCATCCGCAAAGAAGCCATTTTAGCGAGTCGGATATTTTGAAACGGAGCCTGTTCACAACTTTTAGATACAGCCTTAACATGCTAAAAATCCTGCCGACGACTACCTTAGGATGCAGCCAGCGTGGATCTGACACTCTTGAAAGGCGCTCTGCCGGGCTATCAGCCCCTGGCGATCATGCAGTCGAACCGTTCCTGGTCACTGATCCGCGCAGTCAGGGAGTCCGACCGTCATCCGGTCTTCTGCAAGCTGTTCGACATCTCCGCCGGACGGGATGCCGCCTTTGGTTCCCTGAAACACGAATTCGCGTTGTTGTCGGCCCTGCGCCATCCCGGGATCATCGAGGTCATCGACCAGATCGAGAACGGATCCGTTCTCGCGCTCGTCCTCGGGGACATCGGCGGGGCCCCCCTGGCCCGGCTTTGTGCCGGTCACCCGATGGAGACCGGTACCTTCCTCGATCTCGGCGTCCGGATTGCGGAAACCCTGGCGGCCATTCATCAGGCGGGTATCGCGCATTTTCGCATTTCCCCTGAGAACATCATCTGGAACCCGGAAACACAGTCGGTCAACCTGATCAATTTTTCCGATGCCGCCGGCGTTCTGGAAGGGGACGCCATCCGACAGGACTTCGACGGCGACAGCCGCTATATCGCCCCCGAACAGACCGGCCGGCTCAATCGCGCCATCGACTACCGGGCCGATTTTTATTCCGTCGGCGCCACGTTTTATTTCATGCAGACCGGCAAACCGCCCTTCGACACGGTGGATTCCCTCGAACTCTACCACAGCCATGTCGCCCGGACTCCCGCTCCCCCGCATCGCGTCAATCCGTCGGTTCCGGAGATGATCTCGCGGATTTCCTCGACCTTGATGACCAAGGACCCGGACCACCGGTACCAGAGCAGTTTCGGCCTGCGCGCGGATCTTGCAGCCTGTCGGGAACGCTGGCGCGATCATCGCCGGATCGACGGTTTTCCGGTCGGATTGCAGGACCGCCGCCCGATCATCCGCATGCCGGATGGCCTTTATGGACGCGCCACCCAACCGGAGGCGCGGGGCGCCGCCATCGGGCGGGCGGGCGGGGGCGGC
>WASQ01000092.1:3534-24366 GCA_009712185.1 Telmatospirillum sp.
CTCCCCTCTGCGTCGGGGCGTGTCGCGCCGGCCCGCCGTACGGGAGGCGCTGGTCGCCGCCTTCGGACGGGCGGAGGGGGGCGGCCACGAACTGCTGCTTTTGACCGGCCCCTCCGGAATAGGCAAGACTTCCCTGGCCTGTGAACTGCGCCAGCCTGTCACGGCCGGCGCCGGACTGTTCCTGGCCGGCAAGTTCGAACCGCTGCGCCGGAATATTCCCTACGCGCCCCTTATCCAGTGCCTCAATGATCTCGCGCGCCAGGGGATCGCCACCAGCGTTCAGGCGGCGGATTCGACAAGATCAGACCCCGGGGACAGCGTCCTGGCCGAGGTCATGCCGGAACTCAACCGCCTTCTTAGCGCCGACGCCCGCCTTCCCGACGCCGACCCCGCCGCGGCGGAAAACCGCTTCACTTATCTGTTCCGGCGCATGATCGGAGCCCTGGCCCGCGCCGGACGTCCGGTGGTGCTGTTCCTGGACGATCTGCAATGGGCGGATCTGTCGTCGCTGAAACTGATCGAGGCCCTGGCCGCGGATCCCGGTCTGCGGTTTCTGCTGATGGTGGGAGCCTACCGCGACAACGAGATTGACGACGTCCATCCTCTGAACGCGACCTTGGCGGCGCTGCACCGCAAATCGGCGGTGGTGACCCGGATTCCGCTCGGGCCCCTGGACCCGGGCGCCGGCGCCCAGCTCCTGGCCGACGCCCTGCGACTGCCAATGGCGGAAACGCTGCCGCTTGCCACCAGGCTGCTGGAAGAAACCGGCGGGAACCCGATGTTCTTTCGGCAATATGTCGAGACGCTTGACCGGCTCCGCCTCCTCTCCTTCGACCATGTCGAGGGGCGATGGCAATGGAATCTGGCGGATATCGCGAGACAGAAGATCGCCACCAGCCTGGCGGAGGTCACGCTGGCGCGGCTCAGGGAACTGCCATCCGACGCCCTGGCCGTCCTGGAAACCGCCGCCTGTGCCGGCAGTGTCTTCACCACCTCGATCCTGGCCGATACCCTGGAGTTGGCCGCGGACGACCTGCGCCAGCGCCTCCATCTGTTGCGACAGGCCGGCCTGATCGTTCCCGGCGCAACCGATCAGCGCCTGGAGGGAGGGTCCGGGGGGGAACGATCGGTCATCCACCGGTTCGCGCACGATCATATCGAGCAGGCCCTTTATTCCGCCATGGCGCCGGAGGAGAAACGGCGGCGCCATCTCGCCATCGGACGAACGCTGCAACGGAGGGAGGACGCCCCCCTGTTCGATCTGGTTTTCCAGTTAAACCGGGCGCTGCCTCTTTTGTCGCCGTCGGAACGCAGCGAACTCTCCCGTCTCAATCTCAAGGCCGCGCGGGCCGCCCGGGCCGCCGTCGCCATCGGCCCGGCCCGCAATTACCTTGAGGCCGGACTGCAGGCTTTGCCGGATCACTCCTGGGAGACCCAATACGATTTGTGCCTGGACCTGCATATCGAGGGCGCCGAACTGGCGGTCTGGGCCCAGGATGGAGAGTCCGTCCGCAGGCATGTCGATGCGATCTCGGGCGCGGCCCGCGACCGCCTGGATCTGGTCAAGGCACTGGAAATCCTGATCCAGTATCACATCGTCCAGCAACGACCGGCTCAGGCGCTGGCGACCGGACGCGAAGCGCTGGAGCTTCTCGGCATCCCGCTGCCCGCGACCCTGACCCGGACCAGGGTCTTGAAGGAGTTGTTGCTGGCCCGGATCGCCACCTCGTTCCTCGACGAGGACGGGCTGACGAAGACGCCCCTCACCACGGATCCCTGGAGGCGGGCCGTCGGACGTATTCTGTTCCTGTGCGCCGCCCCGGCTTATTTCACGAACCAGGACCTGTTCGCCGCCGTCATCTGCCGCTCGGTCCGGCTCGCCGCGCGGGCCGGCCGCGATCCATGGACGGCGGCAAGCCACGCCTACTATGGGATCATCCTTGCGAGCCGGCTCGGCCATTACAGGGAAGCGGCGGTTTTCGGCCGGGCAGCCCTGCGTAAGCCGGAAGACATGCAGGAGACGCCCCAGACCCCGTTCATGGTCAAAGCCTTTATTGAGCCCTGGCACCGGTCGACCCGGAGGACCTGGCCTGAACTGATCGAAATTCATCATCTGCTCATGCGGCGCGGCGATTTCTTTTTCGCCCATCTGGCCTTGACCCAGGTGGTCGTGCAAAAGCTGTTCCTGGGATTGCCGCTGGCCCCTCTGGCGGCCGAAGTTGCGGTCTTTGCCCGCTCCGCCGAAAAGACGAACCAGCCCGCACCTGCCGGGTTCCTGCGGATCCTGCAGCAGACCATCGCGACGTTGCGCGACGGTCCGCCAGGTCAGCCCCGCTTTCGCGGGCCCTATCTGGATTACGCGGCGGACCTTCCGCGTTTCCTCGACATGGGAAACATTCGCGCGGTGTGGATGACCCACGCCTTTCTCGCCCATCTCAATCTGTTGTTCGGACATCCCGATGACGCCCTGCGCCATGTGGAGATGGCCCGCACGCTTCAAGTGACGACGCTGGGACAGGTGTCGGATCTTCGTCACGCCGCGATCGGATGTATCGCCGACTGCGCCAACTGGGAGCATCTTGGCACGTCGGCCCAGGGGGTGGCGCGACGGCGGGCCCGTCAGGTGGCGGCGCGTCTCAAGGGCGCAGCCGACAGCGGCGAAACCGCCTTTCATGCCCTGGCCGCCCTTTTGTCCGCCGAACGGGCGCGTGCCGAGGGCCGGATGGAGCGGGCACGCCGGTTCTACGATGTCGCGATGGAGGCGGCACGATCGGAATCCCTGCCCCATGACGAGGGACTCGTGGCCGAACGCGCCGCGGATCTGGCGCTGGAACTGGGCCATCGGGCCCGGGCGGAGGCCCTGCTGCATCAGGCGCACCGGGCGTTCATCGCCTGGGGGGCCCTCAGCAAGGCCGCCCATGTCGCCGACCGGCTGAACTCGTCCTTCCGGACGGGCAATCCGGTCTCAGGCCCGGGAAAGGATCTGCTCCCGGCCGCCGCCACCGGCGACAGCGCATCCATCGACGTCGCCACGCTCGCGCGGGCATCCCGCGCGCTGGCGGAAAACGTCCGGCTCGCCGACCTTCTGGAAAGCCTCATGCGCCTTGTCTTGGCCAACGGCGGCGCGACCAGCGGTTGCCTGCTCCTGGAAGCAGCCGGCGGCTGGCGCGTTGAAGCATCCGCCAGCGCGGAGGGCAACGTCTGTGACGTGCTTCAGAGCGTCCCACCGGACCGCTTTCTGTCACCCCGGGGACAAAACCTGATCGAACAGGTCGAAAGCCGGCTGGAGCCCATCGTCATCGAAGATGCCGCCAACGATGTTCCGGCCATCTCGCCGGCCGGCGAACCGAGATCCATGCTCGGCCTTCCACTGCGCAATCGCAACCGGTTGACGGGGATCCTCTATCTCGAAAACAGCCTGGTTCCCGGCGTCTTCAGCCGGGAACGGGTGAAACTTCTCGACCTGTTATCCACCCAGATCGCCATTTCGGTCGAAAACGCCAGGCTCTACGAGGATCTTGCCGAACTGAACGACGGGCTGGAGCATCAGGTTGCCGTCGCCGAGGAAAAATCGCGCCTCCTCGAAACCACGCTTGCCAACATGAGTGACGGAATCCTGGCTTTCGACAGCAACGGCGCGCTGATCGTGCACAATCCCCAGGCCTTCCGGTCCCTGGGCCTGCCGCCGGATTTCCCGCCGACGTCCTTGCATGTCGACACATTGCGCCAGTTGTTCGGACACAGCGCCACCGACGTGGAACGCCCTCTGGAAATCGCCTATTCGGACGGGCGTGTCGTCCAGCTCAGGCGGACCGCGATGGCCGGCGGCGGCGAGGTTTGCGTCTGCCTGGACCTGAGCGACGAACGCCGCATCCAGGCCGAACTGAGGGAGGCGCGCGCCCAGGCGGATATGGCGCGGTTCGAGGCCGAACGTGCCAACGATGCCAAGACCGTCTTCCTTGCCTCCGTCGGCCACGACCTCCGGCAACCATCCCAGGCGCTGCAACTGCTGACCAACGTGCTTTCGATCCGGCTGGGCCCCGGGTCTCCGGTCGCCGATGTCGTCGCCCGCATGGAAAGCGCCCTGTCGACCTTGCAACGCATCCTGGATGGACTACTAGACATTTCCCGGCTGGAAGCCGGAATCGTGACGGTCACCGCGAGCGACTTCAGCCTGTTCCCGCTGGTCTCGGAATGGGCGGAGATGGTCCGCCCGCGCGCCGAGGAAAAGGGTCTCACCCTCCGGGTCGCCAGCAGCGACCTGTCGGTTCACGCAGACCCCGGTCTTGTCTACCGGATCGTCGCCAACCTGCTCGACAATGCCATCAAATATTCGGAGAAAGGGACGATCGCGATCTCCTGCTCCGCGCGTGAGGGCAAAATCCGGATCGAGGTCAGAGACGATGGCCCCGGCATTCCTCCGGACCGCCAGCAGGCCATCTTCGAGGACTTCGTGCAGCTTTCGAACGTCGAACGCAATCACGCCAAGGGTCTGGGACTGGGACTGGCAATCGCGAAAAAACTCGCGCGGCTGATGGGAGGGGACGTCGGCGTGATCAGTTCCCCCGGCCAGGGATCGGTGTTCTGGATCGACCTTCCCCCGGCAGCCGATATCGCGCCCCAGCTTGCTCAGACAACCAGGACCTGACGGCCGCGCAGCGCCGCGGCGAGGGCGTCGGGGGCCATCGGCCGGCCAAAATGATACCCCTGCGCGGCATCGCACTGATGGGCGACCAGGAAAGCAAGGGTCGTCTCGTCCTCCACCCCTTCGGCAATCGTCCCCAGATTGAGGCTTTTCGCCATGCGGATAATGGTCTGGACGATGGTTGCGCTATCGGGATCACGCGTGACGTCACGGACAAACGACTGGTCGATTTTCAGCTTGTCGACCTTCAGCTTCTTCAAATAGGAAAAGCTGGAGTAGCCCGTCCCGAAATCGTCGATCGACAACCGGAGGCCCAGGCGTTTCAGCCTCTGAACCGTTGCCATCACCAGCGGCAGATCGCGAATCAGGATCGATTCGGTCAACTCCAGTTCGAGAAACCGCGGGTCCAGCCCGGACCGCTCCAGCGCTCCGGAAACCGTCTCGGCAAGGTTGCCGCGACGGAATTGCAAGGCGGACAGGTTGACCGCGACGACGAAGGGGGGCAATCCGGCCTGATGCCAGGCGACCGCCTGACGGCAGGCCTCCTCGATCACCCAGGCCCCGATTTCGACGATCTGCCCGCTGTCTTCTGCAATGGAAATAAAGCGGTCCGGCGGGATCATGCCCAGTTCGGGATGCTTCCAGCGCACCAGGGCCTCGACACCGATCAGGGTCCGATTCACCAACTCGATCTGGGGTTGATAATAAAGGACAAACTCGCGACCCAGGAGGGCCCGTCTGAGGCCATTGCGCAGGTTGAGAGTCTCGACGGCCTTGGCGTTCATGTCGTCGTTATAAAACCGGTAGATATTCCGCCCCGCCTCTTTCGAACGGTACATGGCGGTATCCGCCTTTTTCAGCAGAGTTTCAAAATCGAGACCATCATCGGGATAGACGGCGATCCCGATCGACAGCGTTGCCAGATGGCTATGCTCATCGATATCGAACGATGGTTCCAGCCGCTCCCGGATCTGCTCGGCAACCGCGGTGACCGCCTCGTCATCGCCGATGTCGCCCAGCAGAACCAGGAACTCGTCGCCGCCCAGTCGCGCAATGGTATCGGTCTGGCGGACGCATCGGCCGAGCCTTTCCGCAATTTTCCGCAAAAGGGCGTCGCCGATCGTATGGCCGAGCGAATCATTGACCATCTTGAAGTTGTCGACATCGAGGAACAGCAGGGCCGCCTTGGCACCGGCCCGGTCGGCATAGGCCTTGATCTGGAGGAACCGGTCCCGCGCCAGTTCCCTGTTCGGCAGCCCGGTCAGGGCGTCGTGGAAGGCCAGAAACTCGATCCGCTTTTGCGCAACCCTGTTGAGGCTGATGAAACGGCCGGTCAGAAATCCGGTGAAAAGTGTGACAAGCCCGCCGATGCCGGCCAGAATCGCCGTTTCATGCCGCCACGGCTGCAGGACGTCGTCATAGGCGGCGCTGACAATCACGGTCACAGGATAGTCGTTCAGGCGCTGGAAGCTGACGACGCGTTCCAGTGTATCGTAGACGCCGCTGGTCCGTTCGATTCCATGATCGGCGACCGCAAGACGGCGGTTGAAGAAATCCTGGCCGGCAATCGACCGGCCGATCGCTCCGTCTGGCGCGGGTGCCCTGAACAAAGTGATGCCATCCGACCTCAGGATGGTGATCGACCCGTTCGGCCGCATCCGCTGCGCGTCGAACAAACGCGCCAACCGGTCCAGCTCGATGATGCCGGCAAGGACGACGGTTGCCCTCCGGGCCGGGCCGGACGGGCGACGCCCCTTTCCCGGAACGGGAAGCGTGACGGGAATGATCCATCCGCCGCTGAAGGCGTCGGTCTCCGGAGCGCCGATCCGGACACCGCCGGAACGCCCTTCCGTCCCCAGGGGGCCGGCCGGCCGCCGGACCGCGTCGCGCGACAGGGAGGGGATGAGCCGGACGCCACCGTCCGGCTCCAGGGTCCGGAAGTCAAGAAAACCGTCGGACAGGCCGATCTGCTGATTGACCAGCGCGACAAAGGATGGATCGTCGTTCGGATAGGCCCCGGGATGTGCCGCCAGCCAATCGCTTTCCACCAGGAGAGCGGTCTCCGTCATCTTGAACAGCCGCAGCGTCTGTTCCTGAACCGAAACGGTGAGCTGGCGGAGGGATATTTCGGTCTGGGTCAGCACGCGCGCCCTTTCCGAGAAGGACCAGTAAAAAACGAATCCCCAGAGAATGAGCAATAGAAAGCCGATTTGCGCGGGCATGACGACCCGCCGGACGGCAGGTGTCGTCAGCGGAGGACCGCCCATCCCGCGCCCCCCGACCCTGCCGGCGGGACCATCAGCCGGCGTCTGACCACACGCGCGCTGGCAACCACCGCAGATCCCACGAGCCCCCCTGCAGGACGACGTCGACCGGTCGGCCTAACCTTTACGGTTGATGTGACCTTACAACTTTTACCAGAAGATCCTTTCCGGTGTAAGATGGCGATACCGATGGAAACGGCAAGGGACGCGGGTTTTGCCGGCAATTGACAGGGAGGGCGCCAAGATGGGACAGGCCATTCAGCAACATCAGGAACGCCGTCGTTATCCCCGCCACCCGGCGCGTGATCTGGTCGCGCGGATCGGCGCGGTCGACTACCCGGTCGAAAACATCTCCCTCGACGGCGTCAGGCTCTCGGGCGGAACGGTCCCGCGCGATCGTATCGTCACCGTGGTTTTGCGCCATACCGGCCCGTTGGCCGATTCAGCCGGCAGGGATGCCACCGCCTTACCCGCCCAGGTGGTGGATCAGACCGACAGCTATAGCCTGCTGCGATTTCAGCGCACCAGCGTATCGCTTTTAAGGTTGATCTGCGATCAGGTCTCGATCAATCTTGGAGTATGCCTTCCGACGGAATTGTAACAACGCCGGAGAGAACTCAATTGGGGTTCCCCCCCTATTTGGGGACTGCGGCATTGCTTCGTCCGCGGCACGATGATGGCCGGACCTGAGCCTTGCGCGGCCGGGGGTCCATGAAAGACCGGAAACGGGGCTGTGTAGCGCCGGAGACGCTGCTGATATGGTTGGAAGTCGCCAGAAGCAAATTGGACGCAAGGCCGGTGACGGACTTGTCGTGCTGATCGAGGGCCGGTGTTATCCCCTGGTGACCATTTCCGTCAATGGCCTCAGCTTCCAGGCGACCGGTCACCATAAAGGAGAGCTGCTGACACTGAAGCTGGCGCAGCTTTTCGACATGCGCAATTGTGTCGAGGGTCGGATCAGGGTCGTCGATGCAAAGGAGACCACGACCGTTGGCGAGTTCGTGGTCACCATGGACCTGATGCGTTACATCATCCGCCACATGAGCGCGATTTCCGGCGTGTCGCCGGTCTCACCCCACTTTTCCTGAAACGGGGCCTGTCGGCCCGCAGGAATCATCGCGACGCCTCGACCAGGGCGTTGATGTCGTCCGAAACATAGTAGAAACCGTTCCCGTCCGGGCGCATCGCGATCCCGAACAAAGCGCCGTTGCCGGGCGCGGGTTGGACCGGATTGACGTTGATCCAATGGGCGTAAAGCTGACGGCCGGCTTCGGGGTCGATCTCGACGACCTGCCCGTTCTTGGCATTGGTGACCAACAGATTCCCGCCCGGTGTCATGGCCATGGCCAGGGGCTGTCGCAGCAGCCCGTCCCTGGTAATCTCGCGGCCATCCCTGGCGCTGTCGGTTCTGTCCAAGGCCCCGTCCACGGCAACAATCCGGTTGTCGACGCTGTCCGCCACATAGAGAACGCCATCCCGCCCGAGCGCCAGTCCGGTGGGTCCGATCAGGAAAGCGCCCTCATCGGGCTGTTGCCCGAAGCCATCGGCGACAACCGTTTCCTCGGTGATCACCGGTGGCTCTGCATCCTTCACGGACAGTGACAGCCTTAAAACGGTCGCTTTGCGAACCGTCGGCACTTCGCCGGTTTCAGGATCCTGGGCGCCTGGTCCCGGCACATCGAATCCGGCCATGCCGATGAACAGCGTCGCCCGGTCTCCGCTGTCAACGCCGACGATATTGCTCCAGGGATAATTGATATTGGGATCCGACCACACCGCCCTCAGATGGCCGTGGGCATCGAGAACCAGCAGGCATCCGGTCCCGCGGGTATCCATGCTGCCATCGGAGGAAGGCGCGCTGCCGACAATGACCCAGCCGCTTTTCAAAACCGTCATGGCGATCCCGAGGCCGACACCGCCCGGGCATTGCTCCAGCGTATGGGGTAAACGGGCAAACAGGACCGTCTCGCCGATGGAGGGACGATAACGCATGATCGTCACGCCCATTCCCTGCAAATTGGCGGCATTGTTAAAATTGTCGACCAGAACATCCCCCTCGTGAAGATGCCCGGCCGTTACCGGGGACAGGGCGATGGCCGTTGGATTGAGATCGCCGTTTTCAGCGATCGTGGACGTCAAGGTCGCGTGCCGATGAACCGTTTCAAGGAATCCGTCGTGCTCGGCACAGGACACCTGGCCCGGCAACGCCACACCAAAGGCCAAAGTCAACGCCAACAGCGCTTTCATCGAACCTAAACGGATCTTCCGGTCCATCGGCATTCCTCCACCGTCAGAATCTGATAGCCAATCTGCGCTGGCCGGATCCGATCCGCGCAGCCCTCATCGGGCCAGCCAGCCAGTGATGAGAGGCACTCAACACCGGCTGGTATGCGATGCGCTCCTTTTCCGACCGTTGCGCCGGCGCCACACTGCGATTGACTTTTAATTGCGGCCCTGGATAACCATTGTCAGCACCGTCGTCAAGAAAGAAACACCATTCAAAAAGTGGGTATTCCATCCGGGGGAGGCCACCTTGCCCCCATCCATCTCCCATCATAATCCCATTCCCAATCCTCGTCCCCACCCCCTATGAGCGGCCATTTTCCGGCGCTGGATCCGGTATCGGGGGTTGACATTCCCGCCAGGAAAGTGGAACAGTCATGGTGTTGTTAATAATGCTTCTCATTTGCATTTCAGAGAGGATCCCATGGCCTGTGATGACACCATCGATGCGGGAACCGCAAACAGACTGGGCGCCCGAGATTTCATCGACCTCGCCGCCCTTGGCACGGCGGCGCGGGGAGCGTCCGACATCGCCGCCATCGCGGTCGCCATCGAGGATCTGGTTGGACATCTTTGGTCCCCGGGAGCCCGGGCGGTCGCCGGCGCCGTCGCCGACCTTCTCGCGGCCGGATCTCTTATCGCCACCGCGGGACCCGCCGGTCGCCAGGATCTCACCACCAGCGCCCAAGGCCGCTGGCGTCTTGTCGGGTTGCTGACGCGCCCCACGGATTGCCCCGCCTGCCCCGCCGGCCTCGTGGGCCTGACCCTGAAAATGGCCTTCATCGATCTGGCGCCGCCATCGGCACGTCAGACCGGACTGGATCTGGCGGACTGCGTCTACGAACGGGAACTGCCTGAATGGCATCGCCAATGCTCCTCCTGCCCCCGCCGGGGTGTCATGGGACGGATGTGGCTCGACATCGAGACCGACAGGGTTCAACGGGCGATCGCGTCAGCGGAGAAGCGACGGCCGGCGTCTTGCGGAACCGGATCCGGCCGGCGGCATCCCCAGCCCTCTTCGCCGGCCGCCGCCTCCGGGATCGCGACGCTCGCCTGACGGCCTGATACCTGGTCGCGGTGATCGGCCCCGGTCACCGCGACAGCGGTTGGCCCTTCGTGCCCAGTAGCAGCGCCTGGGTGATCTGGTCGTTGATATCGGCAATCGACTGCGGCGAGTGGGACAGGAAAAGAGTATTGGTCCCATCCTTCTGGCCGATCGCCTTTAGAGTATCGAAATATTGGGTGATCAGAACGAGTCGCATAACCTCGGAAACAGGCGCCACGGCGCCGACGGCGCTCTGCACGGTTTCGATCGACGCCCTCAGGCCTTTCGCGATCGCCGCCCGTTCATTGGCGATGCCTACGCCCTGAAGCCGCTTGCTTTCGGCCTCCGCCTCGGCCTGTTTGACGATCAGAATCTTCTCCGCCTCGCCCTTGGCCGTGGCCGCCGTTTTCTGGCGCTCGGCCGCGTTGATCTCGTTCATCGCTGCCTTGACCTTGGGGTCGGGCACGATATCGGTGACCTGGCAACTGACGATTTCATAGCCGAAGGCGGCCATGTCGTCTTTCAGTTCCCTCTGGACCGCGGTCGCGATTTCGGAGCGGCGCTCAAACAGGTCGTCCAGCGTCATGCTGGGCACATGTCCCAGGATCACCTGCTCGACATAGGACTGGATCTGCTGGCGCGGCGTCGACAGCTTGTAGTAGGCCTCGAACACCCTGTCGGGCCGGACGCCGACCTGGACCGAGATCGGAATGGTGACAAAGACGTTGTCCTTGGTTTTGGTCTCCATCTCCAGATCGATGGCCTGAACCTTGAGGCTCATCCGCCCGGCGATCGCGTCGATGAAAGGCACCTTCCAGTTCAGCCCCGCATTGGCCACCCTCAAATATTTTCCAAAACGGGAAATGACGGCTGCCTCAGCCGTCTGAACGGTGAAGAAACTACCGAAGATGATGAACATAAAAACAAGAAAAATGACAACGACCATCGCCCATGACAAAAAACTGGTAACGACGTCCATGATCGTTCCCTTCCGGATTAGCCATTAAGGATGCGGCATCGTCTTGCGGAAATCACCGACCGTCAAGGATTCGCGAGCCCGCCCGGAAATCTGTCACGTTTTTGACAACAACCCGTCTTGTCGTCCCGGGTTGTGCCGCCTGTGATCGCGGCCAGCGCAGAATGGTCTTTACCATCGCCGGAGACGCGGGTTCGCCCCTTGCCGGGCGGCAGGGCAGGCCGGGCAGGACTCCGCAATCAGACCGTACGGCGGCCTGTCCCGCGGATCACAGAAACATCGTTATTAAAGGGAAGAATGGGGCGAGTGATGAGATTCGAACTCACGACATCCAGGACCACAACCTGGCGCTCTAACCAACTGAGCTACACCCGCCACCGGAAGAGGCACGTTGTCTATCCCAAACCCGCCCACCCCGTCAAGGGCTTCTGAAGAGATTTCTGGTGGAACCCGTGGCGGTGCCGGAACCGGCGGGAACGGACCGTCCCCGCCGGGTTCCACGGGCCTCCGTCAGGATCGGAAATAACCGGCGAGACGGTCCAGCGCGCCGGCAATCGCCTCATCCTTTTTGGCGAAGCAGAACCGCACAAAGCCGGTGACATCCCCCTCGGGATAAAAGGCGCTGACCGGGACTGCCGCAACTCCGGCCTCCACCGTGATCCGTCGGCAGAAGGCGGCATCGTCCTCGCCCGGCCGGGCGAAGGCGGAAAAATCGGTAATCAGGAAATAGCTTCCGTGGCAGGGAAGAACCTTGAAGCCGATCTCCGCCAGACCGGAAGCCAGAAGATCCCGGCGCCGGCCGAGACCGCCGGCCAGAGAGCGGTAATAGTCGTCGCCGCTCGCCAGTCCCTCCGCCACCGCCTGCTGCAAATTGGGCGGCGTGGTGAAGGTGATGTATTGATGGGCCTTGGCAACCGGCTGCAACAGCTCCGGGCAGGCGGAGACATATCCCACCTTCCAGCCGGTCAGGGAAAAGGTTTTCCCGGCCGAGCCGATGCGAAGGCAGCGTTCCCGCATTCCAGGCAGGGTCATCAGCGGGAGATGGGCGAGGCCGTCATAAATCAGATGTTCATAGACCTCGTCGCAAACGCAGCAGGCATCATAACGGGCCAGGAGGGACGCGATCAGCGATAATTCATCCCGGTTGAACACCTTGCCGGTCGGATTCATCGGATTGTTAAGGATCAGAAGCTTGGTCCGCTCGTTGAACGCCGCCTCGAGGCCCGCCTTCGGCAGGTGCCACTCCGGCGGCTCGAGGCGGACCCGGCGGGGCACCCCCCCGGCGCGTCGCACGATCGGCAGATAGCTGTCGTAGAGGGGCTCGATCATCACCACCTCGTCGCCCGGCTCGATCAGCCCGAACAGGCAGTCGGCCAGCGCCTCGGTCCCGCCCGACGTCACCATGATCTCGCGATCCGGATCGAGTTCGATCCCATAGAAGCGCCGGTCGTGATCGGCGACGGCCCGGCGCAGTCCGGGCGTGCCCATCATCGACGGGTACTGCTGTCCCATCCCGTCGAGGGCCCGGTGGGCGGCGGCGATCAGCGCCGGCGGCTCCAGCCCCTCCGGAAACCCCTGCCCCAGATTGATCGCGCCATGCTCGCCGGCCAGCCGCGACATCACCTCGAAGATCGTCGTCCCATAGCCTGATAAAACGGTATTTCCTGCTTTCACTTCGACAATTCCCAAATCAGAGAGGATTCCCACCCTGCTCCGCCGTGATGCCCAAGACAAACTCTGCCATCGCCAATGGCACAGTTGCCGAATAAATCAGCAACCATGACAAAAAATGAGGCATAATTGTTTTAACATCGAAGCAAAGCCCCAAAAGACTGGCCATTTTCCGCATAGCCCGTTTGGCACGATGCGTGCTAAATGGAGAAGCGGTCAACGCAATGGGTTCCAGATTAGCAGAGCTCCGGGGTACATGAAAAAGATCGAAGCCATCATCAAGCCCTTCAAACTGGACGAGGTGAAGGAATCCCTTCACGAGATCGGCTTGCAGGGCATCACCGTGACCGAGGCCAAGGGTTTCGGGCGGCAGAAAGGGCATACCGAGTTGTACCGCGGCGCCGAATATGTCGTGGACTTCCTGCCCAAGGTGAAGATCGAGCTCGTGATCGACGATAATCTCGTCGAACGGGCCATCGAGGCCATCCAGCAGGCGGCTCATACCGGTCGCATCGGCGACGGCAAGATTTTCGTCACGCCCGTCGAAGAGGCGATCCGCATACGCACCGGCGAGCGCGGCAACGACGCCATTTAAATTCATCGGCCAACGGCAGCCCGCCTGACACCGGGAGAGGCCGCCGTACGCTCCGAGTCTGTCTCAATCGAAAGAAATCGCACCTTTCAACAACTGGGAAACTCACCATGTCCGAAGCGAAAAAAGTCCTCGAACTGATCAAGGAGCACGACGTCAAGTACGTCGACTTCCGATTCACTGACCCGCGTGGCAAGTGGCAGCACACAGCCCAGCATGTCAGCACGGTGGACGAAGACCTGCTGAACGATGGCATCTTCTTCGACGGCTCGTCGATCGCCGGCTGGAAGAGCATCAATGAATCGGACATGATCCTGAAGCCGGATCTCTCGACCGCGGTGCTGGATCCCTTCGCCGCCCAGACCCAGTTGATCCTGTTCAACGACATCATCGAGCCCGCGACCGGACAGCTCTATGACCGCGACCCGCGCTCGATCGCGAAGCGCGCCGAGCGTTATCTGGCCTCCACCGGCGTCGGCGACACCGCCTTTTTCGGTCCCGAGGCCGAGTTCTTCGTGTTCGACGACGTGCGCTATGAGGTTCAGCCGCATTCCGTGTTCTACAAGCTCGACTCCGAAGAGGGCTCATGGGCTTCGGGCAAGGAATTCCCGGAAGGCAACCCCGGCCACCGTCCGCCGCCCACGGGCGGCTATTTCCCGGTCCCGCCGGTGGACAGCGCGGTCGATCTGCGCGCCGAGATCCTGACCGTCCTGGGCGAGATGGGCCTGCCGATCGAGAAGCATCACCACGAGGTCGCCCCGTCTCAGCATGAGCTGGGCTGCAAGTTCGGCACCCTGGTGCAGGCCGCCGACTGGATGCAGATCTACAAGTACGGCGTCCACAATGTCTCGCACAGCTATGGCAAGACCGCGACCTTCATGCCGAAGCCGCTGTTCGGCGACAATGGTTCGGGCATGCATGTCCACCAGTCGATCTGGAAGGCCGGCAAGCCGACTTTCGCCGGCTCCGGCTACGCCGACCTGTCGGAAACCGCGCTCTACTACATCGGTGGCATCATCAAGCATGCCAAGGCGCTGAACGCCTTCACCAACCCGACCACCAACAGCTACAAGCGCCTGATCCCGGGCTTCGAAGCCCCGGTGCTGCTGGCCTACTCGGCGCGCAACCGCTCCGCCTCCTGCCGCATTCCGTTCGGCTCGGGCCCGAAGGCCAAGCGCGTCGAGGTCCGCTTCCCCGATCCGGCCGCCAATCCCTATCTGGCGTTCGCCGCGATGCTGCTGGCCGGCCTCGACGGCATCCAGAACAAGATCCACCCCGGCGATGCCATGGATAAGAACCTCTATGATCTGCCGCCGGAAGAGCTGGCCACCGTGCCGACCGTCTGTGGATCCCTGCGCGAGGCCCTGAAGAGCCTGGAAGCCGATCATGACTTCCTGCTGAAGGGTGACGTGTTCTCGAAGGACTTCATCGCCGCTTACGCCGATCTGAAGTGGGAAGAAGTGTATCGCTTCGAGCACACCCCGCACCCGATTGAATACGCGATGTATTACTCGGTCTGATTCGTCGTTATTCATATCGGACTGTTTTCCGGGACGCCTGGCGCTAAACGCCGGGCGTCCTTTTTTTTGACATCCGACCCATTATAGGAAATCACCCGGTCCTCATCGCATAGCGTGGTGATCGGGGATCGGCGATGCATCCACGGGCGAGTGGCATGCATTTTTCGCAATGCCCCATGTGAAATACGGGAATATGCCGTCCTTGGGATCCATCCGCCAGACGTGATACACCCCTGATTATCAAATGGGTATTTGCCGGCTTGACCGGCTTGACCGGCCGGCGGCGGAAAAGCCGGGCGCCCGCGGACGCCCCCCCCGCCTCGACCACGGCACCTCTTCCGCGAGGCGCCCGCGCCGGCGGCTTTACCCGGATTGGGATCACTTGCCCAGATGGAGAACATAGGAATGTCCGAAAAGGACTTCGACGACATCCCGTCACTATCACGCCGAACGTTCCTTGAGGCCTGCGCCGCGGTGCCTCTGGCCGGAGCCGTCATTCCCGACAAGGCTTTCGCCCAGACGGCCGACGCAGAGGGAATCCTCGGCACCGGGGCGGCCACTGGCTCGTCCGATGTGGCGAGTTGCGACGTCCTCATCATCGGATCCGGCGGAGCCGGGCTGCGTGCCGCGGTTTATGCGATGCGCACGGCCAATCTGTCGGTCCTGGTGGTGTCGAAGACCATGCCCTCGCGGTCCGCGACCTGCATGGCGGAAGGCGGCATCAACGGCGTCGTCCAGTATCAGGGACAGAAGGACAGCCTGGAATCCCACGCCTTCGACACGGTGAAGGGCAGCGACTACCTGGGCGACCAGGACTGCATCGACTATTTCGTCGAAAAGGCGTCCGAGGCGATCCGCGAAACGGACTTCTGGGGCATGCCCTACAGCCGCGCCAAGGATGGCCGCGTCGACCAGCGGTTCATGGCCGGGCATCAGTATCCCCGGACCAATTATTCGGCCGACAAGACCGGCCATGCGATCCTGCACACCAATTTCGATTACGCTCTGGGATCCGGCGTCAAGTTCCTGGTCGATCACCAGCTCCTCGACGTCGCGGTCGAGGATGGCGTCTGCGCCGGTGCCGTGCTGCGCAACATCAAGACCGGCGAGATCAAGCCGGTGCGCGCCCGGGCGGTGATCCTGGCGGCGGGCGGCTACACCCGCATCTTCTGGACGCGCACCAGCACCCCCTACATCGCCACCGGTGACGGCACCGCCGCGGCGCTGCGCGCCGGCCTGCCCTTCAAGGATCCGGAAATGCTGCAGTTCCACCCGACCGGGGTGGTTCATGGCGGAGTCCTGATCACCGAGGCGGCCCGTGGCGAAGGCGGATATCTGCTGAACGCCAAGGGCGAACGCTTCATGGAGCGTTACGCGCCGGGCAAGATGGAACTGGCGCCCCGCGACATCACGGCCCGCGCCATCGAGACCGAAATCGCCCAGGGACGCGGCATCGGCGACGGCATGGAGGCCCATGTCCTAATCGACCTGCGGCACCTCGGACGAGAGAAGATCCTGGAACGCCTGCCCCAGATCCGTCACGTCGGCCTGATGTTCGAAAATGTCGATCTGGTGGAACAGCCGCTGCCGATCCGCCCCACCGCCCACTATTCCATGGGCGGCATCGACGTGATCGACTTCCATACCATGGCGACCGCGATTCCCGGCCTGTTCGCCGCCGGCGAATGTGGATGCGAATCGATCCATGGCGCCAATCGACTGGGTGGCAATTCGTTGGCCGCGGCCATGGTCACCGGCAAGGAGGCCGGCATCGGCGCCGCCACCTACGCCGCCAAGGCGGGGTTCGCGGGCGAGACGGCGCTTCAACGCCTCACCGAACAGTGGCGGGATCATTTCCGCGAGACCACCGCGCGGACCAAAGGCACGAATTTCGTCGAATTGCGCGATCGCATGGCTCAGGTCCTGTGGGAAGGCATGGGAATTTTCCGGACCGAGAAGGGGCTGGCCCAGGCAGCCGAAGCCTTGCGGCAGATCCATCAGGAGTATCGGGTGGCGACGGTCGGCAACAGCGCGCCCGTCTACAACACCGCCTACACCCATTACATCGAAGTGGGCAACATGCTGTCGCTCGCCCGGTGCGCCGTCCTGGCCGCCCTCAACCGGCGTGAATCGCGGGGTGCCCATACCCGGGTCGATTTCCCGCAACGAAACGATAAGGACTTCCTGCACCACAGCCTGGTTCGCCTCAAGGGCGACGAGTATGTGCTCGACCAGCGTCCGGTGACGATCGTCCGCTACAAGCCCGAGGAGCGCAAATACTGATGCGTACCATCACTTTCGATATCGACCGGTTCGATGGAAGTCGGTCTTGGACGCAGTCCTACTCGTTCGAGCACGATCCCGCTCACACGGTCCTGTCCTGCCTGATCGCGATCAAGGAGAAACAGGATCCGACCCTGAATTTCACGGCCTCCTGCCGCAGCGCCATTTGCGGGTCCTGCGCGGTACGGGTCAATGGCAACGCCGTTCTGGCCTGCGATACCAAGCTCGATAGCGTTCTGAAGCAATGGGGCAGCGACCGCCTGCAGATCTCCCCGCTCGGCAATTTCACGGTGTTGAGCGATCTGGTCGTGGACTGGAGCCCGAAGATCGAGCGCCTGCGGACCGCCAGGACCGGTCTCAAGGCCCGCAAGGAATTCACGGCGGAGACCGGCTGTCAGCAGACCCCGGCGGAGTTCGCCCGCATCCAGAAGCAGTGGGATTGCATCCTCTGCGGCTGTTGCGCCTCGGAATGCAACAAGCTGACCGATGACCGCCGCGATTTTCTGGAACCGTTCGTCTACACCCACGCCAACCGTTACGCCCAGGATTCCCGGTCAGCCGAGCCGATGCTCCATGTCCGCGAGATGCTGGGCCGGGGCCTCTGGAAATGCCTCCACTGCATGGAGTGCGTGACCAAATGTCCGAAACAGATCGCGCCGGCCGCCGATATTTCCGCCATGCGGGCCTTGGCCTATGCCAATGGCGTGACCGACGGCAAGGGTCCGCGCCATGCCGCCGCCTTCCGCACCGACCTCGAGAACACCGGGCGCCTGAACGAGGTCCGGCTGGTCCCGAGAACAGAGGGGCTGATCGACGCCGCCACCGGCCGGATGAGCTTCACCTTCCGCATGCTGAAGAGCGGCAAACTCAGCACCCGCGAGGCGACGAAGCTCTATTTCGTCGACAATTCGCCCATCGAGGGACTCGACGGGCTGCGTAAGATTATCCGTTACCGGAGGGCCAAATGAACCGCAAGTATGCCTTTTTCCCGGGATGCGTGCTCGACGGAGCGGCGCATGAGGCCCGGATGGCGACCGAGGCGGTGGCCGGACGCATCGGCGTCGAGCTGGTCGAAATTCCCGGCTGGAGTTGCTGCGGCGCCAGCCAGACCCAGGACGTCGATCCGGAGGCCGCCCTGGCCGCCAACGCCCGCAATCTGGCGCTTGCCGAAAAGATGGGGCTGGACGTCCTGACCGCCTGCAGCACCTGCGCCCTGATGCTGCGGACCGCCCGTCAGACGCTGATGAACGGCCGCATGGCCGACGTCAACGAGGCTTTAGCCACCGCCGACCTCGAATACAAGGGAACCGCCGAGGTCTCGCACATCCTCTGGCTGCTGGCAGACACCATCCAGGACTGGGCGCCGATGGTGAAGACTCCTCTGAGCAAACTCCAGGTGGCCTCGTTCTACGGCTGCCATACCGTACGCCCGCCCAAGGTGATGGGGTACGAGAACCATCTGGCCCCGCACAGCATGGAAGCCATCATCACCGCCTGCGGCGCCAAACCGGTTCTGATCCCGGACCGGCTGAAATGCTGCGGCTTCCACGCCGTGTTCCCGGCGGAGCAGACGGCACACCGCCTGACCGCCAGCGCCGCCGACAACGCCCGCAAGAATGGCGCAGACTGCCTGCTGACCCCTTGTCCGCTGTGCCATATGCAGCTCGACATGTACCAGCCCGATGCCCGCGAGGACACCGGTAAAGGCGGCGAAACGCCGGTCCTGCATCTGACCCAGCTCGTCGGCCTCGCTCTTGGCATCGAGCATGAGAAGCTGGGGCTGTCCAAGCATATCGTCAGCACGGACGCGCTTCTCGCCAAGTGCTGAGCCGGGTGTCTCGGACCCGGGGCGTCCCGCCCCGGGTCCGAGACCTGGTATCAGGGATGCCCGGTCAATCTCCGCGTCAGGAAATCCACGGTCCTTTTTTCCGCATCGAGGGCGGTATCTCCGTCGAACCCATGTCCCGCGCCGGGATAGACGACCATCTCCGCCTCCTGCCCCAGGGCTTTCGCCAGATCGACCAGAGCCCGGCCGTCGGCCGGCGGAACCACGGTGTCGGCATCGCCATGCAGTTCGAGCAACGGCGGCAACCGCGTCATGCGGGCGCGCAGCATGCCCGGAATTCCGCCATAAAAGACCACCAGCGCGCGCACGCGATCGTCCATTGCCGCCGTGCCGGCCGCGAGGAATCCCCCTTGAGAAAATCCCACCAGCGCAACCGGTCGTGATACCGGGCCGTCCATGCGGACATCGCCCACAACCCCGGCAATCAGGGAGCACCAGCCGGCAGCCCGTTCCCTGAAACGCGCGCGCCGGTCGTCGGCCGGCAGCCCGGCAACCTCGGCCTTTTCCGTCTCGCTGTCATACTCGACCAGATAGGTGTCGAAACCCGCCCTGGCGACCGTCTCGGCAAATCCTTCGTAGAAACGCCGGTATGGCTCCAATCCCTGGACGCCGGGCAGGACCATCACAGCCGGTCTCCCGGGTCGTCCCCCCGGAGAAAACAGGGTGACCGCCACATCATGGCCGGTCGCCGGAAGCATCAGGTTGTGCCGCAGCACGGCCACCGGCTCCGGGCTCTGCTGAGCCAGAACCGGCCCGACGGTCACGGCGACCCAAATCGCCGCCATTCGCACGACACCTGACCAGAATCGCATCCCGCCCTCCTCCCCGTCCGTTCCCCGAACCCCTTTTTGCCGGACCCGTTTTACCGGACCGCCTTGCCGTCCCTCACCAGACTGGCGCCCGGGTTTTCCAGAAGGACGTCCCGGAACAGCGCAAGAAGATGGGTGTCCAGTTCCCGGCCCATGCTGTCGATGATCACCCGGAACGCCTCCTGGGCGTCCATGGCCCGCTTGTAGGGACGCCGGTCGGTCATGGCGGAAAAGACGTCGACGATGGCGGACATCCGGGCAAGCTCATCCAGTTGAGCGGCTTTGAGCCCACGCGGATATCCCGACCCGTCCAGCTTTTCGTGATGGTTGGCGGCGATCGCGATAACCCCCTTCGGAATGCGGGTTCCCGCCTTCAGAATCCGGGTTGTCGCATCCACGTGACCGCGCATCACCTCCATCTCCGCGGCGGACAGCACACCCGGCTTGTTCAGCAGCTCTCTCGAAATCGCCACCTTGCCGATGTCGTGGACCAGACCGCCGCTCGCCATCAGAAGCATATCGTCTTCGGTCAGGCCGATCGTCTTGCCGAACAGGGCCAGCAGCGTCGCCACCCGCACCGAATGGGCGTAGGTGTAGTCGTCATGGTCGCGGACCGCGTCCAGAAGCACCCGATATTGCCGGTCGTTGATGGCCGCGACCACCGAACGGCAGGCTTCCTCCACGGGACCGTAGGACACCGGCTGACCATTTCCGATCTCCTCGGCGATCCCGTTGAAGGCCGCCAGGGTGCCATCCAGGGCAGACCGCTGCACCGGCGGCAGACAGGCCCAACGCCGGCACACCTCGTCATTGATCAGGGCCGACACCGCCTTGACCAGCGCCCCCCGCCCGAACGGCTCCGTCACCACCAGAACCGGCCCCTCCCCCAGGGCGGCGG
>WASQ01000079.1 GCA_009712185.1 Telmatospirillum sp.
GTTGTCGCCCGTTTTGGCACTTCGGCGGACTTGGTCCTGCGGGAACAGGTCGCCAGGGCCCTTTTCAACAAAGGGGTCGCTCTTAGGAAGCTCGACCGGATTGAAGAGGCGCTGGGTGTCTATGACGAAGTTGTCGCCCGTTTTGGCCCTTCGGTGGACCTGGTTCTGCGCGAACGGGTCGCCAAGGCCCTTGTCGGCAAAGGGGTCTCCCTCGGGAACCTCGGTCGGTTTGAAGAAGCACTGGGTGTCTATGACGAAGTTGTCGCCCGTTTTGGTCCTTCGGCAGACTTGGTCCTGCGCGAACAGGTCGCGAAAGCTCTCGGGGCCAGCGCCTGGACTTTCTATTTGTTAGGGGACAATGTTCACTATCTTGCGCGGACGGAGAGCGCTCTGTCCCGGTCCCCCGATGACGATGGCCTCCTCGCCAATCGCGCCTTTGCCTTGTACCTGCTGGGGCGGCCCGACGCGGAGGTCATGGCGGCTTACGCGGCCGCCTGGAATGCCACGCGGGACCGTGGGCGCTGGCATCAGATCGCCGTCGAGGATCTGCAAAAACATCACGAGCGCCATCCGGGCGCCGCGCCGATCCCGGATGATGTCATCGCCGCCGTCGCCGACAGGCCGGCATGACAACCGGTTTTCGCCCGTGATAGACAGCGTTCGCGGGGGATGGCAAAGAAAAACCCCCGGCAGAGGCCGGGGGTTGCAAGGATGGGGGGATATTGAGGGAAGACGGATTGGAAAATTCAAGTCAAGGTTGTAGTTGAGTTATACCGTATTCCTTCACGAATCGAAAGGTCTTTCTCCGCGCCGGAGGATATATGCATTCCGGCTCATTGTGCCGGCGGCGGCTCCTGCGGTCCGTTCATCGGGCTATCCTTCATCCCCTCCATCGGCGGGTGGGGCCAATGCCTGCCCCGGGGTCCGTGATGTCCCGGATGGCCATGGCGCAGCCCGATGCGGTCGAAGGTCGTCCGCTGTTCGGCCGTCAGACCCTGATAAAGGGCGTCCAGCGCCGGGCGGGTGGCCTGGATGGCCTGCAATTCCTGGCTCAGCATCTTTTCGACATGGGCCTGCTGGTCGAGCGCGGTCGGATGCTGGCCCTGTTTCGGTTCCATCTCAAGACAGGCGCTGCGCGCCTTGCCGGCCTGATCGAGCACGGCCTGCCGGTATTTCGTCCAGGCCGACTGCTGGCTGTCGGTCAGCGCCAGCATGGTCTGCACATAGCTGAGATGGGCGGCGGTGTCGGCCAGACGTTCGGTGCACATATGCTTATGCATTTGCGCCATATCGGCGGGATGATGGCCCGGCATGGGCGGCTGGCCGTCCTCGGGCGCGGCCGGCTGGGCGAACGCCACCGATGCCCAGAGCAAAGGCAGCACGGCGCAAAGAGCGATTCCTGATTTTTTCATCGAGACACCTTTTTCCTGCGTTGGGCGGATCCGGGCGGATCCGGCGTTGTCCGTCACCCCGCGGACCGGTTCCGTTTGGGGCCGGGGGAAAGCCGGGATGCCTGGCGCCGGTCCTCGATGATGCGGATCATCGCCTGCATCCGGTCCGGCTCGGCATCCTCCGGCCATGTCCGGCCCGACGCGCGAAGGTCTTCAATTCCCGGCCGGTTCCCGTCAGACTTCCGGGCGCCCAGGCGTCCGGACAGAAGGCTGACCATCACCGACAGCGGAAACAGCGGGGTGTCGGAAAGAAGGCGGCTTGGTCTCTGCATGTCCTCTCCCGGCGGTTCGCGTGGTCGCTCCGGACTTTTGTCCGTCGTTTCGGGAAAAAGGTAACAATGTTGTTTTTCCATGCGATTTCAAAGTGTGGTCCAATTGGTAACGGTTCGTTACCGGGGACGCCGCAGGACCGGGCCGTCCGGCTTTCACATCAGGACGCCGTTGCGACGGGAACGGCGGGAGGACGACCCCGATGAGGATTGTTCCGGACCGCTGGCGGCGGGCCTGGCACAAGCGCCGCGCCACCCTGGCCGAGGGGACGGCCTTTCTGACCGCGCTCGACAAACCCCGGCGACCCGATGCCGGGTCCGGCCGGTCAAGCGTGGATCCGGACCCGGATCCCGATCCGGCGGCGGGTCGGGCCGAGGCCTGGGACGCCCTGTTCCATCTGTCCGCCAAACCCCGCCATCCGC
>WASQ01000104.1 GCA_009712185.1 Telmatospirillum sp.
TCGTCAGGCTCATAACCTGAAGGCCGCAGGTTCAAATCCTGCCCCCGCAACCAAGCCATAAGCCGCTGATTCTCAATACGAATCAGCGGCTTTTTTGATGCCTGAATCTCCCCCAAAAATCGCCTCGTGGAAGCGTCGTGGAAGCACCAGGAAGAAAACCGTGGCGTCGAATGTATCGTATCCCTCCGGTGGCGGCCGCCTACCGGTCGACGACCTGATGTGTCGTAATCGCGCCCTGGTGCAAGCACTGTCGTTTGCACCGATGCAAGAGACGGTGCGATGGCCCAGGTTCATGTCATTACCGGCGTCGAACGCCGGCGTCGCTGGAGCGACGACCAGAAGCGCGCGATTGTGGCGGCGGCGTTTTCGCCGGGTAAGCCTTCGCCGAGGACCGTCTACCATCGCAGGCGGTGAGGTGGCGTAATTTGCACCGGTGCAAACACTGGTGCTTGCACCGGTGGTAGGGACGGTGCGATGGGACAAATCCAAGTCATTACGGGTGTCGAGCGGCGGCGCAGGTGGAGCATCGAGCAGAAGCGGGCGATCGTCGCCGCTGCTTTTGCGCCGGGCGCCATCGTCACGGAGGTGGCGCGCCAAGTGGAAGTCTGCAGCAACCAGATTTATCGCTGGCGCCGGGAATTGCGCAACGAGGCGCCGGCTGGGTTCGCCGAGGTCGTCGTAGCGCCGACTGCGACAGCGGCGATGGATGGGGCGGTGATCGAACTGAGGATGGGCGACAACGCCCAAGTCAGGATCCCCCTGTCGACCCCGCCGGAATTGGCGGCGGCGGTGGTGAACGCACTGGTGGGGCGATGATACCGGTTCCGAGCAATGTTCGGGTTTGGCTGGCGGTCGGCCGGACCGATATGCGTCGCGGCATGAACGGTCTGGCGCTCCAGGTCCAGGAAGCCCTGGGCCGCGATCCGCATGCCGGCGACCTTTACGTTTTCCGAGGCCGCCGCGGCGACATGGCGAAAATCATCTGGCATGACGGCCTTGGCATGTCGCTTTACGCCAAGCGATTGGAGCGGGGGCGGTTTATCTGGCCGTCACCCGCCGACGGTGTGGTGGCGATCTCGCCGGCTCAACTGGCCTATATGCTGGACGGCATCGACTGGCGGAATCCGCGCCAGACCTGGCGCCCCTCTGCCGCCGGGTAGGCTCCATCAGAGTACCGCAATAATGAAAAAATCAACTAATATTATCAATATGTTAGCGTATATTAAAGGTGACTTCTGGGGTTATTTTGGCTAGATTTTCGACATGGAAACGAAGCCTTCTGATCTTCCCAATGACATTGACGCGCTGAAGGCGATTATTCTTGCCGAACGGGCGGAGCGGCAGGCCGACGAAGCATTGATCGCCCATCTCAAACTGCAGATCGCCAAGCTTACCCGGGGAAAATATGGCCCCCGTTCCGAGCGGACCACGCGGCTGCTGGAGCAGTTCGAACTTCAGCTTGAAGAAGCCGAGGCTTCGGCCACCGAAGATGAGCTCGCCGCCGAAAGGGCGGCGGCCAAGACGACGACAGTGGCGGCTCATGAACGCAAACGCCCGGTCAAGAAGCCGTTCCCCGAGCACCTGCCTCGCGAACGGGTCGTGGTGCCGGCCCCGACATCCTGCGGCTGCTGCGGGAGCGGGCGCCTGGTCAAAATCGGTGAAACGATCACCGAGACTTTGGAAGTCATTCCCCGCCAATGGAAAGTGATCCAGACCGTCCGTGAGAAGTTCACCTGCCGGGACTGCGAGAAGATCAGCCAGACGCCCGCGCCGTTCCATGTGATCCCGCGCGGCTTCGCCGGCCCCAGTCTGTTGGCGATGATCCTCTTCGAGAAGTTCGGGCAGCACCAGCCGCTGAACCGGCAGGCCGAGCGCTATGCCCGGGAAGGCGTCGAGTTGAGCCTGTCGACACTGGCCGACCATGTGGGCTCCGGCTGCACGGTCTTGTATCCGATCTTCAAACGAATCGAGGCTTACGTCCTGGCCGCGGAGCGCCTTCATGGCGACGATACGACGGTGCCCGTTTTGGCCAAAGGCAAGACCGTCACCGGCCGGCTTTGGACCTATGTGCGCGATGATCTTCCGTTCGGTGGGGCCAGTCCGCCGGCGGCGGTGTTTTACTACTCGCGGGATCGGCGGGCCGAGCACCCGCAGGCCCATCTTGCCCAATACACCGGCATCCTGCAGGCCGACGCCTATGGCGGATATGGCGAACTCTATGCCGCCGACCGAAGTCCCGGCTCGATTACCGAGGCGCTCTGCTGGAGCCATTCGAGACGGAAGTTCTTCGAACTGGCCGATATCGAGGCTGCGGCGCGGCGTAAGGCGAAAGGCAAGAAGCCGGCAGCGATCTCGCCGCTCGCCTTGGAGGCGGTGCGACGCATCGACGCACTGTTCGCCATCGAACGCGACATCAATGGTTACAGTGCCGAAAAGCGCCTAGCCGCCCGGAAAGTGCGGAGCGTGCTGCTGGTCGCCGACCTCGAACGATGGATGCGCGCCGAGCGCGCCAAGCTGTCGCGCCATGCCGATGTCGCCAAGGCCATGGATTACATGCTCACGCGGTGGGAGTCGTTCACCCGCTTCCTTCACGACGGCCGGATCTGCCTGACCAACAATGCCGCTGAACGCGCCCTTCGTGGCATTGCGTTGGGAAGACGGGCGTGGCTCTTCTGCGGATCCGACCGCGGAGGACAACGCGCCGCCGTCATGTACAGCCTGATCGTCTCGGCAAAAATGAACGATGTCGATCCCCAGGCCTGGCTGGCCGACGTGCTGGCCCGCATCGCCGATCATCCGGCCCATCGAATCGATGAGCTGCTGCCGTGGAACTGGCGCAAGGAGCGCGATCATCATAAAAAGGTGGCAGCATGAGCCCAGCCGCCTACACCTACGATGAACTGGATGAACTCTTCCGGGGAGCCGGCGGGCCCGACGGTTATATCGGAATGAGCGCCATCGACGGCCTGATCGCCGCACTGGTTGCCGCACCGTCCTTCGCTCATCCCGACGAATGGCTGCCGCTGATCTTCGGTGGAAAAATGCCGACCGCGGCGGAAGGAAGCGTCGAAGCCCGCGCGGTCCAGACGATCTTCAATCGCTATAACGAAGTCTCCCAAATCCTGTCCGAGCGTCCCGGGGACTATCGCCCAATCTTCATGGTCGATAACGACGGCAGCCTCTTCATCCGTCATTGGGCGGTCGGCTTCATGCAGGGCGTCGGACTGCGGGGTGATCGCTGGGCCAAGGTCATCTTCCTGACTAAGCACAGGCCACTGATGGAACCCATCCTGCTCTACTACGATGTGGCGCAGGACTTCCTGTTCGACATGCCGGCCACCGAGAAGGCTCGCAGAAAGGCAACCGCTCCCGCCGAAATCCCAGGTGCAGTGACGGCCATCCGGGCCGTCTGCAATCCCCACCGCGCTGCAGAAGCCCGGCAAGCCGAAAAGCCGAAGCCCAAGCGGCGCCACAGGACGTAATAAACCCCAGACCTTCCCGTCGCGCATTCGATCGGCCTCCCTGTGGGGGCGATCATGCCGCCGCGCGCGCCGGAATCGTAGACGGTCCTCGGCGAAGGCTTACTTCGCCGGGGGCAGTGGTCACGGATATTGCGCGCCAAGCCGATGTCAGCGGCAGCCTGATCTATCGCTGGCGCCGAGAACTGACCGCTGAGCGGGCCGGCTTCGCCGAAGTGGTGATGCTGCCGGATCAGACGACGACGACAGCGGTCATTGAGGTGGAGTTGGTTGATCGTGCCCGCATCCGCATTCCGGCTTCGATCCCGCCGGATTTGGCGGCTGCGGTCATGAAGGCGTTAACCTGCCGATGATCCCGGTTCCGAGCAACGTCCGCGTCTGGCTGGCGGTCGGACACACCGACATGCGGCGCGGCATGATCGGCTTGGCGCTGCAGGTTCAAGAAGGCCTGAAGCGCGATCCTCACGCCGGGGACCTTTTTGTTTTCCGCGGGCGCAGCGGTAACCTGATCAAGATCATCTGGCATGACGGCCTGGGGATGTCGCTTTACGCCAAGCGGTTAGAGAAGGGACGCTTCATCTGGCCGTCGCCGGCCGATGGTGTGGTGGCCATTTCGAGCGCTCAACTGGCCTATATGCTCGACGGAATCGACTGGCGGAATCCCCGTTTGACCTTCCGTCCGGAGCGCGCCGGATGACGGATTGAAAGTTGCATTTTTCTTTTGTTTTTCGCCATTTTTTAGGAGTCAAACGGGCGGTTTTGTGATTCCATTCCGGGTATGGACTCACGCCCCCACGACCTCCCCGATGACGTTGATGCGCTGAAAGCGGCGCTGCTGAAGTCGTGGGCTGAGAATGCCGTCGCCCGCGCCATCATGTCCGACGACAAGGCCCTGATCGCCCACCAGAAGCTGGTCATCGCCAAATTGCAGCGGCAGCTCTACGGCCCCAAGGCGGAACGCAGCGCCCGGCTGGTCGACCAGTTGGAACTCACCTTCGAAGAGCTGGCGGAAGGCGCCACGGAAGATGAGATCGCGGCGGAACAGGCCGTCGCCAAGGCCACGACGGTCAAAGGTTTTACCCGCAAGCGCCCGGAGGTCCGCGCGACCTTCCCCGAGCATCTTCCCCGGGAACGGGTGGTCATCGATCCGCCGACGACCTGCGCCTGCTGTGGCGGGACGCGTCTTCGGAAGGTCGGCGAGGATGTGACCCAGACCCTGGAAGTGATCCCACGGCAGTGGAAGGTGATCGAGACCGTTCGCGAGAAGTTCAGTTGCCGGGACTGCGAGAAGATCAGCCAGGCGCCAGCGCCTTACCATGTGATCCCCAGGGGCTGGGCCGGCCCTAGCCTGCTGGCGATGATCTTGTTCGAGAAGTTCGGTCAGCATCAGCCCCTGAACCGCCAGGTGGAGCGTTACGCCCGTGAAGGCGTGCCGATCAGCCTCTCAACGGCGGCTGATGCCGTCGGAGCCAGTTGCGCGGTGTTCGCCCCCTTGCTGACCCGGTTGGAAGCCCATGTGATGGCAGCCGAGCGACTGCACGGAGACGACACGACTGTGCCGGTCCTGGCGCAGGGCAAATGCGATGTCGGACGATGTTGGGTCTATGTGCGCGATGATCGCCCGTTCGGAGGTCAAGCTCCACCGGCGGCGATGTTCTATTACTCGCACGACCGTAAAGGCGAGCATCCGCAGGGGCACTTGGCCCGGTACGCCGGTATCCTGCAGGCGGACGCCTTTGGCGGTTACACCCAGCTCTATGACCCTGGCCGCCAGCCTGGCCCGATCCAGGAAGCGGCATGCTGGGCCCATGCGCGCCGGCCGTTCTTTGCCATGGCCGATCTTGAGGAGAACGCCCGGCGCAAAGCGGCCGGGAAGAAGGACATCCCCCTCTCTCCGATCGCCTTGGAGATCGTGCGTCAAATCGACGCCCTGTTCGAGATCGAACGTGCCATCCATGGCTGCGGCACCGAGGAGCGACGGGCATACCGCCAACAGCACAGCGCTCCCCTGGTCGAGGCCCTCGAGGTTTTTATGCGGGACGCCTGCACCAAACTCTCGCGGAATCATGATCTGTTCAAGGCGATGAACTACCTGCTCAAACGCTGGCCCTCGTTCACCCGGTTCCTCGATGACGGGCGGGTCTGCCTCTCCAACAATGCCGCCGAACGGGCGCTGAGAGGGATCGCTCTGGGCAGAAAATCCTGGCTGTTCTGCGGTTCCGACCGCGGTGGACAACGGGCAGCGGCCATGTACAGCCTCATCGTCACCGCCAAGATGAACGACGTCGATCCGCAAGCCTGGCTGGCCGACGTCCTGGCGCGCATCGCCGAACATCCGGCCCATCGGCTGGACGAGCTCCTCCCATGGAACTGGGCACCGCGGAGCGGCGCCGTCCTGGCAGCCTGATGAGCACGCAACGCAACAAGATCCACAGTGTCACGACCATCGCGCGCGTCGCCATCGACCTGGGCGTCGACGAAGACTGGCTCTGGGACATTGCCAACGGGATGGAGCCCGAAGACGGCTTGATCTGGGTCTATGGACCGGGCGACGAAGGCGTCATGGCCTTCTCCGAGGACGGTATCGAGTGCCTCCGGGACCTCATCGAGATCCACAAGGAAATCCCGCAAACCAATCAGGAATAGCCCTCCGGCGGTCTACGCCGGATGGGTACGCGCATGCCGCCGCCACCATTGATGAACTCAGAGGTCGAGGACGTAATGCAAGAAGACGTTGGCGAGGAGCGGGCTGATGGCCTTCTCCGATGACGGGATCGAATGCCTCCGTGAACTCATCGTGGTTCACAGGGCGCCCCCGGACGCCAATCAGGAATAGCCGACCTGCGGTCTACACCGGATGGCTACCGTCGAATCGGCGGTCAGGCGCGAAAATTTTCTCTGACAACTATGATAAATAGGCAACACAAAACCCGCCGGATGGTGTCTTCAAGGCTGTCGCTGGCGTTCTCGGCCTCGTCGCGGGTATCTTTGGTGCGCAGTGCCACCAGATTGGGGGCCTTGCATTGCAGTTCGCGGGTGTCCTCGATCAGCACCACGCGGTCGGTGGTGCCGGCGATCTCGGCGAGCAGGGCGTTGGTCAGGGTGGTCTTGCCGGTCGAGGTGCCGCCGGCCACCAGGATGTTCTTCCGGGCAGCGACGGCCCGGCGCAGGATCGCGGCCTGGGCCGCCGTCATGATCCCGGCGGCGACGTAGTCGTCGAGGGTGAACACCGCCACCGCCGGCTTGCGGATGGCAAAGGCCGGGGCGGCGACAACGGGAGGGAGGAGGCCCTCGAACCGCTCACCCGTTCCGGGCAGTTCGGCGGAGACGCGGGGAGCGCCGGCATGGACTTCGGCGCCGACATGATGGGCGACCAAACGGACGATACGTTCGCCGTCGGCGGGGGACAGGGTAGCGCCGGTGTCTTCCAGCCTGTCCGACAGCCGGTCCACCCAGAGCCGGCCGTCCGGGTTGAGCATCACCTCGACGATGGCGGGGTCTTCGAGGAAGGCGGCGATGGCCGGTCCCAGGGCGGTGCGCAGCATCCGCGCGCTGCGGGCGAAGGCTTCGGAGTGGGTGGCGGTAACGGCCATGATCATTCCCGTTCAGGGCCGGCCCAGACACTTCGGATCGGCAACGGGGATAATTAGAAGAAGCAGGAATTGCTCGGACGCAACAAGGTCATGGGTGTAGTAGTACTGTGGCGTGTAAATACAGGGCGTCGGCGGAATCGGTAAGATTCGTATGGAGAAGAGTGCTTCTTCCTTGGTTGCTGGGGCGATCCGTGCCGGGCTATGTTTGGGTGAGTGGGACCAAAAGGGACCGGTCTGGTTTCGGACGAGAAACGGGGGCACCGGACAGGCGTCGGCAGTAGATGAAAATCTAGTCCCCGGTCGTCCACCTTGCCCGTCGAGACCGTTCAAACGCGAAAGCAAGCCTGGGGCATGTCCCGGCTCGGCTTGCTATCACGGCCCACATCGGGCATCAACTTAAGGGAGGTCTCCACCGCTGATTGTGGGAAGATTCGGGACCGCGCCGAGTCGATGAAAGAATCCAGCCTAACCAGCAGTGCTGCGCGCGGCTTACCCAATTTTGGTGGGGGAATTCACAGTGAAAAAGATCGTTAGATCACCATACGTGGAAACGCTTTTATCTACTGCGCCAAAGCCTACACCGCCAGACCTCAAGGATATGGCTGTAGCGGTTAATGAGGTAGCAAAAACAGCGCGTATTTTAATAACCACAATGCTTGGTATCGCCCTAAGCTTGGTTGCGACTATGATTTCATCTACAGATGAAGCTATATTTCTGAATTCGGCGAAGATATTCCCTTGGATTGGAACGGAAATTCGCTTATCAACGGCTTTTATTTTCATTCCACCGCTCTTCGTATTTTTACACATCAATGCCCTGTTACAACTCCATCTGCTGGCCAAAAGGATAGGAACCTTCCGCGATACCATCGCGATGCGCCACATATCTGAAGAGGAGCGACGTTCTTGGCTCGACCAGATTCATGGTCTAGGTTTCGCTCAGTGGTTGATTGGTGATGCAAGCGGACTTGAACGGTGGCTGATAGCCGCTGTAACTGTTATTTCTCTCACCATAGTACCAACTCTATTACTGTTAACGGCGCAAATGTGCTTCGTCCGTTATCAGAATACGTTAATCACCATAGGTGACCATGCATTATGTCTTCTATTAGATTTTTTGATATTATCATGGTTTTATGTAAAGATATTTTGGCGTAAAAAGGCCTATAATTCATATGTTGTGCAATATTTTTTATATGCGATAATATGTGAAGTGATTTCGCTATTGCAAGTAGTTCCTCCTCTATCTATATTTGATATATTATCTTTTGGAACCACGCAACCACCGGAAATAAATGAAATGGTGTACGATTATTACCCGGATAGAATCCATAATGCCTGGGGGTTACCCATAAATGGATATGATGTTATCGTTCATTATTTTGGGATTTATTGGGGAAGGCGTTGGATAGATCTCTCAAATAGTGTATTTTCTAATGGAGACTATGTTAAACATATAGACGTGTCGAACCGAAGTTTTGTATCTGCTAATCTCAATGGTATTAAAATAATTGGGGCGAATTTTTCGAGAGCGAAGTTGATGTATGCCGACCTTTCATCATCGTCACTTAATAAATCACTTTTCTATGAGGCAAATATTGATTCAGCTAATATTATGAACGCTAAAATTGAAGTATCTGATTTTACGAAAGCAAATCTTACTCTTGCAGAGATGAGCGGGGTGAAAATCAAAAACTCTGTATTTGATGACGCGCAACTATTTAATGTCGATTTCTCCGAGGCACGCCTTGAAGGTGTCCGATTTAAGAATGCGCAGCTTGACAGATCCATTTTTTATGATGCGCAGCTAAACGGAGCAATTATGGCCGGAGCAAAAATGCGATTTGCTGATTTCAGCGGAGCGCAGCTGAGGGGGGCAGATATTTCTCATTCAGAGCTTGAGGGTGCAGATTTTTCTAACGCTCAGCTGCAAGGGGTCAATCTTTCAGGTAGTAATATTAGTTTATCTGTAGGAAACATAAAATCATGCGACTTGATTATTACGCATCCGCCAGCAATTTATGTCGAATATACTAGCGAATATGCTCTAAATAAAATACTTATAGATGCAAAAGAAGATGGCATATCTTATGGCATGATTAAAAATAAATCATCATTATCGTGTAACGGAAAATCGATTGCAAACATTGATGTCATCCCTGATGATAAGAAATATAGCCAATTAATAGTTAGCATTGCTTGCGGGAGTGGGCCCGTTGCAATCGGTATATACGAGCAATATCATGGAGAGAGTCGAAGTGTTGATAGGGATGACTCAATAATGCGTAGAAATAGTGCTGTTTTAAAAGAAATAGATAAGGGGATACATGGTAATTGCGCCGGCTTAAAAGAACTAAAGCGATATATCTCGGGTGACAATAATAATTAGCGAACACATGAGGTCTCTAACAGGCTGTTGAAGAGGGCAACCTGCCCCTATGGACGAAGCCTGAGCCGTCGCCACAATGGATGTGGAAGTAAGCGCCCGGCATCGATGAACGTCTGCTTCGCAGCAGGTTATTCGACTGGCAGAGTATCACAACTTGGCGGAGAGCCGGCATAGGGCACAGGCGTCACCCAGGTCGTCCGTTGACATTTCTGCTCAGTCTTCGGACACGTCGTTCGGCGAAGCCGTTTTCTGACCAGTGATGTCGTCGGGGATTTCGCGCAGAAAGCTCTCGCCCTTCTGGAGGCGCCGTCCCAGAGTCTCGACGAAGTTCTCGTAGCGGCCCCGGCCCTTGATCTGGGCGCTGGCCTGGGCGTCGTCAGGGAGCGGCGGGGTGATGGTCAGCCAGAAGCGCACGAACAGGGCTAACGTCTCGGCAGTGATGCCGAGGTCGCGTTCCAGCCGTTGGACCTGACGCGACAGGCGGTCGAGGCGGCGCGTGAAGGCCGCCTCTCGTCGGTCGGCGCCGTCGGGCGAGAGGAAAGAGGCGACAGCGGCCTCGACGATGGCCGAACGCGACAGCTTGCGGCGGTCGGCCAGTTCGGTGATCTCGCGCAGCAGGGCCGGCGGGAAATAGACGTTCATCCGGTCGCGCATGGCGTCCTCCTACAATCCCAGCCCGTCGTCCCGGTCCATGGCGGCCTGGCGGACTACGTCCCGCATCTGCCGGCGCAGGATTTGATTCTGGCGAGCGGCGTCTTCCGGGGTCTCGTCCTGCACCACGGCGAACTCGTTCGTTCTCTTCGACTCCTGGGGCTTGGGAGCGACATCGACATGCTCGGGCAGTTCAGGTTCGCGGCGCAGACCGGCGTTGGCCTCGTCCTGTTCCGCCTTTTCGACCTCGGCCAGCAGGGTGGGATCGGGCTTGCGCGGAGGCAACTCCGACCAGCCGTCGCTACGCGGCGAGGGGCCACAGGACTGGGGATCGGTGGGCGGCAGGACGCGTTCGGTGAATCGGCTGTCTTCGTAATAGCGGGCCTTCTTCGCCCGTACCGGCGGGGTGCTCGCCACCATGACGATCTCGTCAGTGGGTGGAAGCTGCATGATCTCGCCGGGCGTCAACAACGGCCGGGCAGTTTCCGAGCGCGACACCATCAGGTGGCCGAGCCAGGGCGACAACCGGCTGCCGGCATAATTCTTCATCGCCTTCATCTCGGTGGCGGTGCCGAGCGCGTCGGAGACCCGCTTGGCGGTCCGCTCGTCGTTGGTGGCGAAGCTGACCCGGACATGGCAGTTGTCGAGGATGGAGTTGTTCGGCCCGTAGGCCCGCTCGATCTGGTTGAGGGACTGGGCGATGAGGAACGCCTTGATGCCGTACCCTGCCATGAAGGCGAGCGCGCTCTCGAAGAAGTCGAGACTCCCAAAGCCGGGAATTCGTCCAGCATCATCAGCAGGCGGTGGCGATGGTCCTTGGCGTGCAGATCCTCGGTCAGGCGGCGGCCGATCTGGTTGAGCACCAGGCGGATCAGCAGCTTGGTCCGGCTGATGTCGGAAGGCGGGACCACCAAGTAGAGGGTGGCCGGCTTGCCGTCAGCGACCAGATCGGCGATGCGCCAGTCGCAATGGTGGGTCACCTCCGCCACCACCGGGTCGCGATAGAGGCCGAGGAACGACATGGCGGTCGATAGCACGCCGGAGCGTTCGTTGTCGGACTTGTTGAGAAGCTCGCGCGCCGTCGAGGCGACCACCGGATGCGGCCCGGCCTCGCCGAGGTGGCGGGTGGTCATCATCGCCCGCAGGGTCTTCTCGATGGAACGCTTGGGATCGGAGAGGAAGGACGCGACTCCGGCCAGGGTCTTGTCCTCCTCGGCATAGAGGACATGCAGGATGGCGCCGACCAGCAAACTGTGGCTGGTCTTCTCCCAGTGGTTCCGCTTGTCGAGGGAGCCCTCGGGATCGACCAACACGTCGGCGACGTTCTGCACGTCGCGCACTTCCCAGGCGCCGCGCCGAACTTCCAGCAGCGGATTGTAGGCGGCGGAGCGCGGATTGGTTGGATCGAACAGCAGCACCCGGCCGAAGCGGGCGCGGAAGCCGGCGGTGATCTGCCAGTTCTCGCCCTTGATGTCGTGGACGATGCAGCTTCCCGGCCAGGTCAGCAGCGTGGGCACTACCAGGCCGACGCCCTTGCCGGATCGCGTCGGCGCAAAGCACAGGACGTGCTCGGGGCCGTGGTGACGCAAATAGTCCCGGTTCAGCCGGCCCAACACCACGCCATCGAGACCGAGCAAGCCGGCGGATGCCACCTCCTTGCGATCAGCCCAACGGGCGGAGCCGTAGGTCTCGGCCTTCTTGATCTCGCGCGCCCGCCATACCGACATGGCGATGGCGGTGATGACCGCGAGGATGCCGCCCGAGGCGGCGAGGCGTCCTGGGTGTCTGCGTCATTTGAGGGGAAACCGGAGGTTTCAGTTGGGGGTGATTTAGGCTCGGATGGCTGTTCCTGCGTCTCCCGCCCCGCTGGATATTTGCAGAAGCCCTTATGGCATAAAACGTCGTCAGGGTTGGTTTTCTTGAAGTGTTCGAGCGGCTCCTCGACACTTTCGTAGCGAGCGCCATGACAGTCGCCGCTCCCACTCCAATCAGAATCTTTGAAATTCTGATTGGAGTGGGGAAATCTATAATTTCAGGCGATGGCGCCTTGAACAGGTCAAACTCGCTGAGTTTTCGCCGCCGCAGCCCTTGTCTCCTCGATCAGCTTTATTGTCGCCGGGTCATATTTCGCAGCCCAACCAGGGTCAAGGAAAGAGGTTTGCTTTTGTAGAATGTCGGCGATGGCTGAAGCTTCATCGGCGAGTTTCCTGATCGCTGGGCCCGTTAGGGGTTCATATGGCTCGTAGCCTTGCGGAGGCAGCGAGGCGCCAGACAAAACCGGCGTGAGCGAAACCGGAATGCCTTGATCGTCCAATTCAATCCGTAAACCTGAGCCTCCGTGCATCAGTTGATTGCGTTTATTACTCAATTTCGCTGCGCGTCGCAGGGCGCCATTGAGAGGGTTGAGATCGAGGTCTTTGTGATGATGCTCCGCCAGTTCTCGTACCAAAGTTAGCTTCGTCCGGAAGGGCAATGCCGCTGACAGTATATTCTGGGAGGTCTGGTCCTCGATCTTCAGAAGGATGCGCAGCAACGTCGCAAGATTAAGATCGATGGCCGCATAATTGATTGCGAAAAAACCTATCGCCTGAGCATAAGCAACCCCTTCGGCTTGCAGTTCCGGGGTCAGTAATTTCTTGATGGGGTCGGTGTCGCTCTCGCTCATTTGGCGCCCTTTACGTGGTGGCCATCGTCGGCCGCTTCGTCATAGTTCGGTTGGAGGATGAACTGCCAGAGCGGCAGCTTGCTGCCCTTCGCATTCCACTTCAAAAGCGGCGCGAACCAGTTGGGGCGGATCGGCGCGTGGAGCTGCACAATCGCCTTGTCCTCGACGGTGTGCCCCGCGTAATAGCGCGCGAACATCCGGCTCAAATTGCCGATGGTGTCGAAGCCGAGGTCCGATTGCTCGGCAGGGGACCAAACGAAGACAAGGGCCTTGAGCTGGTCACCCTCGACCTCATTCTCCTGTTCGACCTCCCACTCGCCGTACATCATCAGGACCGACGCGATCTCCCGCTCGACCGGATCGGTGAGTTGCTGGCCGGCTGCAAAGATCTGCACCTCCTCCGTCCTAAAGGGGGCTACACCGTCCTGTCCGATCTGGCCGCCATATTCGGGGTCGCCGACAAGGCGCAGGGTCAGCGGCGCTTGGGTCGCGATGGTGCGATCGCCCAGGGCAGCCATCTCGTTGACCTTCATGGCCGTTCCCATATCGATCTGGAATTCTCCTCCGGGGCCGAGTAGCCGATCCGGGGAGACCAAGGTCCAAATCTGCCAACGCGCCCAGAAGATGGCGACCTTCAGCTCCGCCCTTGTCGCTTTGGCATAGTCTGCGAGAGATCGGTAATAGGCCGCGTTGAACAACTCCTTGGCCTGGCTCTCCAGCGAGGGATCTTCCGCGTAAACGTTCTTGACCTCGATCAGCCAATGCCGCCCGTCCTTGAGCACGACGCGGAGGTCAGGTGCCCGCAGCTTCGGTCCATCGGAGAACACCGGCCCGCCGTCCTCGACCTTCAGCAGCGTGAAGCCGCTAAGGCTGACCAGCAGGGACTGGAACATCGCCTCCACCCTCTGGCCGTGCAGCAGTCCCGCGTCGGAAAGCGCGCGATGGATAGAATCCTGAACATGCGCGATGAAGGCGGTCGCCGTCTCGGGATCTTGCAGCGATACATGCTGGTCCCGACCGAATTTTGCGTATTCCTGCAGAATGTCGAAAGGCTTATCCATCGGCTTAAATCTCCTCGTCCGGCGGATCGTCGCCTGCGTTCCGTTCGAGATATTTGGAGATCAGGAAGTTGTTCATGGCGGCGCCGAGCTGAAGAGCGAGATGCCCGTAAGCGCTCGGAACCTCGACAACAGTACCGCCCTGGCCGTGACCACCGAGCTTATTGCGCAGGAAAGGCAGGCTCATCAAGACCGTAGAGCCAAAGCCAAGCCGAACGCTTTCTGGCAGGTCGTCCAAATAGCCGGCTTCGAGCAGCGCCTTGACCAAGTTCGCGGCGTTCTCGTGCTCGAGCCCCGTCAGCACCTTCATGGTGCTTTCCAGGCTCTTGCAGGCTTCGACAATGGTTCCCTTCGCATCGTCGGCGGCGAATCTGGCCAATGCCTCGGCGAATTCCGCTGCGGCGCCAGCGAATGGTCCTGCCGCCAGCATCTCGAAAACTGTCGGGACGTTGGTGGCGCCGACCATGTCCTCGTTGAGCTTGACGACCTCCCCGCGGAACAACCGCCAGGGCTGGCCGTTTTTCTCGAAAAGGAAATTGAGGTTCTGCGCGAAAGCCTCTCGCCGGTCAGAATTGAGATTCTGGTGCATCAATTCGATGCTATCGAAGACATGCTCGGGATTGCCGGCTCGCACGACCTGGATAATCTGCGCTCTCGAATCCGTAGAGGTTGGGTGCGGGGGCAGCGCCACCGCGCCAGCACGGTCATAGAGGAGCCTGCCCGTTACCTCCATGACGTCCGAGTTGGAAATCCAGGTTTCCTCGGGCTCCCATTGAATCCTGGTCGCATGGTTGTGCGAAGCCATCGCCTCGGCGATTCGCTCGCGCACGTCGGTAGGCAGCGCCCCCTCCAGCAGCTTTCCTGCCGGAATTGATGCGGTGTAACGCTCGCTGAACGTTCTGAATGGCATTCGCCGGTTCATCTCGAATTCCCCCAAATCGGTCCTGTTCTATTTGGGCTAGAACGGGGCGAATCAACCGGCGCGGGGGAACCGCCGGCAGGCCCAAGCTCTTGTACCGGCCTCACCCGTTTTACAGCGGCCCGAGCACCGTGAGCGCGTCGTCGGCGGCAAAGTCTGCGGCCACCAATTCCTTCCGTCCGCCGGGCGATAGGTGGACAATACCCTCGGGATATTGATTATCGCAGTAACAGATCGGTCGCCCGGCAGCGAGGTGCTCTTTCACTGCGGCACCATAATCATCCTCGATTGCGCGCTCGAAGTCTTTCTTGAATTTCCGCTCCGTCGGGCATCGCGGTCAGGCGCTGCAGCAGATCTATGCGCGGCTGTCCCGGTTCGGCGAGACCGCGGCCAGAAGGTTTGATGCCGTGATGATCGCGATGAGGGCGAGAAACAATAGGCGCCGATCAAGGTGGTTGCTCAGGAGAGTGAAGGGGATGGCGGTCACGGCCGCGATCCATGCATAGCCGGTGACGAGTGCCCCGATGGCGGCTTCAGAGACGTTGAGGTTCCGCGCCATGTCTCCGAGCAGTCCGATCGGAAGATACTCCGTCGTCTGCGCGACGAAGGCGCCGAGCATCACGATCGCAAGAAACGGCATCAGCGATGGCCATCCCTGCAGAATCCCCGCAGGAGGGCGACGAGTTCATCCGCTCGTTCGAGAGGCGCCAGATGGCCACTGTCCAGTTCGACATAACGGGCGCCGGGAATGGCCGTCACCACCGCACGGGCCTCGGAGGGCGGGACCATATGATCGTGGGTGCAACCGATGACGAGCACCGGCTTGCTGATCCTTCGAGCATGGACGCCGACATCGATGTGGAGATCCAGTTCGACCTGCCGGGCCATGCCGTCCCAATCGTTGCCGGTGACGATGGCCGCCATGGCTTCGTCGATCCCGGTGTGGCCGAGCTTGGACAAGAATCTCGGGCTGAAGCCGGTGACGAGGACAAGGCGGGCCATCGCCACGCGGTCGGACCGGATCAGGTCGCGCCACAGGCCGAACTGCATCTTCTGACGAGGATCGGCGCTCGACAGAAACGCCCCGAGCAGCACCACCCGGCGGACCAGATGCGGATAGTCCGCGGCGACGACGGTGGCGACCGCTGCGCCAAGCGAGAAGCCGACGAGATCGAACGGCACGCTGCCGGCGGCCTCTGCCGCCGCGACCACCTGGGCGGCGAGGCGTTCCGCCGAGAGAGGCGTCCCGTCGGCCCTGGTGTCGCCGGAGCCGGAATAGTCGGGGCGCACGACGGTCCAGGCGGCCGCCAGGGCGGGGACGATTTGCCCCCAGTTGGTCTCGGCATTGCCGCCCGTTCCATGGACCAGGACCAGTCCCGGGCCATTTCCATCCACACGATAGGCGACCGTCACGCCGCCAGCGTCAACTGTGTTCATGACCAAGACCTCCTCCACTTTCCGTCCATCGATATCGACGCTAAAGTCTGACAGTGCTGTAAGAGTCAAGGAGAGGAGGATGCAGATCGGGACATTGTCGAAGCGCACCGGGGTGAGCGTCCGGATGCTGCGCTATTATGAGGAGGAAGGGCTTCTGAGGCCGGGCCGCCGTGACTCGGGATATCGCGACTACGGCGAAACGGAAGAGCGCGTGGTCCGGCGTATCCGCATGTTGAGCGAGGCGGGGCTGAAGCTCGACACGATCCGGACATTGCTTCCCTGTGTGCTGACCGATCGCCCGGACTTCGAGCCTTGCCCGGAGGTTATCGCCACGTTGACGCAGGAGGTTTCCGGGCTCGACCGGAAGATTGAGTGCCTCCGATCGAGCCGCAAGATTCTCGCTGATTATCTCGAACGACTTGGTTGAACGACGGGGGCTCAGATTCCCAGGTCACGCTTGCGCCCGATGCTCCATTCGATGCCGCCGCCGCTTTTGGCGACGCCGGCGACATGCTGGCCAAGTTTCTTCTCAATCTCGCGCGACCAGGGGACGAGCTGAAAGCCCAAGCCGTCGTCGATCATGACGAAGCGGCCCGAGGAAAGCTGGAGGCGCTGGCGGGCGATGCCGGAGACATGATCACCGGCCTCGGTACTCTGGTAGGCAAGACCGGTCTTGCCGGCGAGTTGCGCTCCCACGGCGTCCAATTCGCGGCGGCGAAGCGTAGCCAACAGATCGCGTTGGAAGATGATCCGCTGGTTCTGGCGCCGGGCCAGGCCCTCGGCGATCAGATGCTCGGTTCGCGCGGCCATCGCCTCGCGCGCTTCGGCGCCGAAGCCGCCCATGGAAAGCGGCATGGGGTCGCGCTCGACGAGGCGATGATCGAGCCAGGTGGCGCCCGGCGCGGTGACCTGGGCTTTGAGGTCGAGGTCGGAGCGAGGCGCCAGCACCAGGGTGGGCCGCTGGTCCTCGGGACCGCCGAAGCGGCGGATCTCGACGATGCCGCCGAGCGGCGGAGCGTGCTCGAACGCCTCAATGCCGCGCAGACGGATATGGTGGGCGCGGCCGTCGGTGCCGTCGATCACGGCATAGGCTTCGCCGGTCAGTTCGTCATGCAGGCCCCTGTCGACCAGGCGGCCGATGATCGGGGTGCTGCCATCGTCGATGACGTAATCGGCGATGCCACGGTCCTGGCCGCGCTCGGTGAAGGCGCGGTGCATGGTCTTGATGATATCGCCGCGCAGGCCGAGGTCGCGCAATTTGCGCTCGGCTTCCAATGCCACCACCCATTCGCCGGGCTGGCTCTGCGTCGCCAGCCCCATTTTCTCCAGATGCTGGAGCCGGCCGATCATCAGGCGGCGGATCTCCGGATCATTGGCGCCGGGCGTCTCGGGCCGCAGATCGACGTATCCCAACTCGTCGGCGGCGAAGCGGATCTCGACGTCGAGGCGGGTCCAGCGCTCGGCGTCGATTTCTTTTTCCAGGGCCTGGCGGATGGCCTGCTCGGGGCGGGGGCCGAGTTCGATCGACACCAGTTCCTCGGCACGGGACCGCAGGCCGTGGCTGATATAGTCCCGCGAGATGACCAGATCGGCTCCGGTATCGTCGACGCCACGGACCAGAAGATGAACATGCGGGTTGTCGGTGTTCCAGTGATCGACGGCGACCCAATCGAGCCTGGTGCCGAGGTCGGCCTCCATCTGCCGGGCCAGATCGCGGGTGAACGCCTTGAGATCGGTCATCTCGCCGGCATCCTCGGGCGAAACGATGAAGCGGAAATGATGGCGGTCGTCTTTGCAGCGCTCGGCGAAGGTGGCGTCATCGGCGCGATCGGAGCCGGCGTCGAACATCACGCCCCTTTCCCCGTCCCGGCTGACGTCTTCCCGCTTGAGATAGGACAGGTGGGCGGTGAGCGGCGCCGAGCGGAAGGACTTGCCTTGGTGGCGGACCACCCGCGCCTTGACGACGACGCGCCGGGCCGGATTGAACAGACGGGTGCGGCTGAAGCTGATGCGGCCGCGGCCGAAGCCGGAGCGGCCATACCCGGATGCTCGTTTGCCGCCGGCTTTGCTGGGGCTGGGACCGGCTTTGCGGGCAGCACGCAGGACTTGATTGATGAAGCTCTTCGCCTCCGGGGCACGGGCGGAACGGATGCGTCCCGGACGAACCCGGAAGTCGTTGTCATCTTTGCTCATAGCGGTCCCTCGAAAACAGGGGCAGATACGGTGGTGCCGAAAATCCCATTGAAATCAGTGCTGAAAATCCCGGAGACGGCACGCCGACCGATCGACCGGCACGCCGGAACCGCAAGTCCTGTCAAGGACTTGCGGTTCAATAGGCGAGACCGCTTTTATCTCGCCGTCCGGTCGTAGCTTTCTGACGGTGGTCGCTGTTGTGCATTTGTTCCACGCTGTGCTGCGATAGGGCGCGAGAAAGCACGCCTGATACGAAACGAGGACTTGCCGGTTGCGGTGCCGCCGGAAAGGGAGGTGATCCGGCGTGCCGTGAAGGCGAACCGGCGCGGTCACTGGCCCGGCCTCTGGCGGGAGAGCGCGACGAATAAGCCGTCCGACTGCGGCAGGATGGCGGACAGATCGCGCACGGAAACCGTTGCCGGTTTATCGTTCGATGGACGGGCGGGCGGCGGCGGACCGGCCGCCGATGTGCCTTCAGCGGGGCCGGCGAACAGCGGCGCGGTGGTCCAGGATCGCGTCGCGATAGCACTGGTGCTATCCGCGGGGAATGTGTCGGGCAGGTCGCCGAAGAAGGGTCGCAGTGCCGTCAGATAGGCGCGGGTCTCGTCCGGCAACGGCCGGCCGGCCAGATAATCCTCGTAGCGGGCGGGACCGGCGTTGTAGGCGGCGAGGAAGCCGGGCAAGCCGTAGCGGTCGAGCAGGTCGCGCAGATATCCGGCACCGGCCAGGATGCTGTCGCGCGGGTCGAAAGGATCGTTGCCGAGGCCGTAGCGAACGTGCAGCTCGGCCCAGGTGTCGGGCATGATCTGCATCAGGCCCTTGGCGCCCTTGGGCGAAATAGCGAGTGGATCGCCGCCGCTTTCGGCGTTCAGAACGGCGCCAATCCAGATGGCGGGCAAGCGGAAGCGCTGCGCCGCCTCGGCGATCGGTGCGGCGAAGGGATCGTCGAGCGGGAGACGGTCCACCGGCCCGACGGGGGCTGCGGTGACCGTCTGTCCGATGGCGGGCTGGCCGGTCAGGCAAGCCAGGCCGGAAAGGAGGAAGGGAAGGGCCAGCCGGGTGGTGCGCAGCCCCCCGGCGGTCCCGTGAGCGGCGCGGAAACGGGACGTTGAGCGCATGGCGTCAGTCCCGGTCGCCGCGCTTGGACGGACGATTCCAATGCAGAGTCCACGCCATCCGGTCGTCGGTCGACTGGAACAGGTTGGCGCGGATCGGCTGGGCGAAGACGGGATCGTCGAGCAGCAGCGAGACGAAGTTCCCGGCCTTCTCGCTGGAGCGTTTCCACCCCGCTCCGACCTCCGGGCCGTCGCCCTGGCCGAGATGGACGCGATAATCGGGGGCGTTCTCGGCGTCCGAGGCTTCGGCCGGAACGAGGGTCAGGGCGAGGTCGAGGGTGAGCGTGCGGAGCTGGCCGGAGAAGCCGGTTTTGCCGCGGGTAAACTGACCGATCTGGGACATGATAGGAACTCCATGAGATGCGGTGAAAGAGCGCGGCGAGCGGCTGGACCCGCCGTTCGGCGGAGCGGTCACCGCGTTGCCGTCCGCCAGCGGAACGTGCCGTCGCCGCGCTCGTCGGTGAGCAGCGGCCGGGCGCGGCCGAGCACCGTGCTCGCCGGGATCGAGCCGAAATAGCGGCCGTCGAGGCTGTCGGGATGACGGTTGAGCAGGAAGAGTTCGCCGCGTTGGAGCGTGTGGCAGCCGCTCCAGGCCGGCAGCGGGCGGCCGAGATGATCGCGCTCATGCGCCGTGGCCACGGTGATGCCGTCGATGGTGATGGTGATGCCGGTTCGGCAGACGATCTCACCGGCGACGGCGGCGACCTGCTTCAAAAGCGGCACGCCGCGCGGCAGATAGCCGCCTGCGGCGAGGAACGCGGCCAGCCGTTCCGGCGGCCGGACGGCGAGCAGATCGCCGACAGCCGGATGGCGATCCGGCTGCACGGCGTAGAGACCGACCGGCGTGCTGGCGGTGGCGTTCCAGATCAGCCGGGGCGTCATCGAAACGAGGGACAAGCCACCGATGGCGAGCACGGAAAAGTACGTGGTCATGACATAACCGAAGCGGGTCATAGCGTTGCTCTCCGGCGCAGGAGAAATGCCTGGTGCTGGCCGGCGGTGTAGAGACGCGGCTGTTGGCCGGCGGTGATGCGGTTGTGGACGTGGCGCCAGTAATCGGGCGATGTCTCGGCGGGATTGAGGCCGTGCGCCTCGACGGCGTCGATCACCTGCAGCACCTTTTCCACCTTCGGCCAACCGCCGATGGTGAGCAGAATGTCGCCACCGGGGCGCACGGCCGGCACGGTCTGATAGGGGCGTCCGGGTGCCACGGTGCGCAGGATGTCGATGCGCGAAACGATGGTGCCATAGTCGTTGGCGGCCCAGCGGACGAAGGCGAGCGTGATGTCCGGCGGGAACGACAGGACGCGGCGGCGGCGGTCGAGGACCTGTTCCTCGACATCGCGGCCGAACCTGATCCCGTGCTCGATCTGCCGTTCGACCCAGGTCAGTTCGACATGGGTCAGGGTGTCGCGGGGCGGCAGCGACGGACGGTGCCGGCCGCGCAGGCGAGGAGGCGGGCGGTCGCTCATTGGCTGTCTCCGGGCGTCTCGGGGAATTCGCGGAGGAGCAGATCGCGCAGCATGTCGGCCATGGTCTGACCACGCCGGAAGGCGGCGCCCTTGATGCGGCCGCGCAAGGCCGGCGTCACGGCGATGGTCAGCCGGGCGGTGAAGTCGCCGGCACGCGGGGACGGGTCCGGCGCCTTGATCCAGCGCGCGGCGTCGCCCGGGCGGGCGGCGAAAGCGCGTTTGTGCGGGGCGGTCACGCGCCGTCTCCCAGCGGGAACGGCAGCAGGGCGGCGAACCGGGCGCGGGCGCGCTCCGCCATGGCGGCCGTCATAGCGTCCCCTTGATGCCGAGCCGGTCGATCTCGGCGGTCAAGGCGGCGACCTCAAGAGCGGCGGCGCTGATCTCGTTGATCTCGAACACCATGCGGCCGGCCTGCGCGGCATCGGCGAAGACGACGCGCTGACCGATGGTCGTGCGCAAGGCCGGCGGATCGTGATCGGCCAGGGTCTCGGCGGTGTTGCGGGCGATGAGGGTGCGAGCGCCGCAGCGGTTGAGCACGAAGCGGGCGGCCACGCGCCGCTCCTGCCAAACCGGATGACCGGAATTCCGAGAGCCTTGGCCTTATCGGCGAGGTTGTCCTGAATACCGGTTCCCGGGAAAACGATGACACCGACCGGCAAGGTCGCCAGCAGGACGTCGTTGCGCTTGAACGGTGCCGCCTTGGCGTGCCTGGTCCAGTCGGGCTTGAAGGCGATCTGGGGGACCTTGCGGTTGTCGGCCCAGGCGGCGGCGATGCGCTCGGCACCCTTGGGCGAACCGCCGTGCAACAACACCATGTCGGGATGCTTGGCGCGGACCTGATCGAGCTTATCCCAGATCAGCCGATGATCGTTGAAGTCGAGGCCTCCGGTGACGGCCACTTTGGGGCCGGGTGGCAGCATGATCTCGGTGTCGGCCCGCTTGCGGGCGGCGAGGAAATCTTTGGAGTCGATCATTGCCGCGGTCAGGGTGCGGTGGCTGACCATCGAGCCGGCGTGCGGCCGCCAGGACGATCCAGTGTGACGCTCGAACTGCTCGGCGGCGGTATCGCGGAAGATCTCCATGGCATCGCGCCGCTCGAGCAGGGTCTGGCCCTCGGCGGTGATGCGCTGCAGGTGTTCGGCATGGCCGAAGGTTTGCTGTGCTACACCCGGCTGGACGATTCCGAGGAGGTGATATTCCACACCCAGGGCCGTCCCCTCTGTCCGGACGATGAGGTGCGGATCGTCGATGCGGACGGCAACGACGTCAGCCCGGGGGAAAGCGGCGAGTTGCTGACGCGGGGGCCGTACACCATCCGTGGCTATTTTCGTGCCGACGACCATAACGCCCGCGTCTTCACCGCGGACGGCTTCTACCGGTCCGGCGATCTGGTGCGTCGCACCAGCGAGGGGAACCTAGTGGTGGAAGGGCGGATCAAGGAACAGATCAACCGGGGGGGCGAGAAGATCGCGGCGGCGGAGATCGAACGGCATCTGCGTGAACATCCGGCGGTTCAGGATGCGGCGGTGGTCGCCGTCCCGGATCCTCGCCTCGGTGAACGCAGTTGCGCCTTTCTCATCGCGCCAGTGGCAGCTCCCGACCTGGGGGGCGTGCATGATTTTCTCCGCAAACGGGGACTCCCCCGCCACAAGCTGCCCGATCAGCTTGAAATCGCCCGGTCGTGGCCGCTGACCGCCATCGGCAAGATCGACAAAACGCAGTTGGCGCGGCTTGCCCGGGATCGGTCCCGGACCGCGAAGGTCGATGGGCGGCGAGCATACCGGGAGCAGACGGTCGCAGTCGCCAGCGACCCGCTGGATCTGGCGGCACGGATCGTCGCGAGCGGCCTGTCGGATGTCTTCATGGTCTATGAGCGGTGCGGGGAATGGTCAATCGGCATCGGCAAGGTGGCGGAGATCGTCGCGGACGGTAAGGGTGTCGTTCTCCACCATGGCACCGTCGCTCGACGGTGGGAGGATCGGCGAGTGTGCGGTGCCGTGGCGGAGGCTCTGGCGGCTCTGCCGTTCGAGGGATGGCGGGTATATGGCGCGGTCCATTTCGAGTTGACGCGCCGGATTCACGGCTTATCGCTGGCGCCGGGGGGCGATCCCCTGTTGCGCCTGGTCATCCCCGAGGTGGAATTGAGAATCCGCCGGGGCCAATGCCTGCTGCGCAGTCTCGATGAAGCCGGTTTGCCGACACTCGCGCAGAGGCTGGTGGCGCTCGACAAGGAAGGACCCCGCGACCAGGGGCTGTCCATGGCCTTCCGGCTGGACGTTCCCGAGGTCGAGACCGCCGATGCCGAGGGCTACAGGCGGCGCGTGGCCGCGGCCGTACAAGAAATCCGCCAACGCCGCTATCAGAAGGTGATCCTGTCGCGGCAAATCCCTCTGGCAGCCGAACTCGACCTGGCGGCCAGCTACCTCGCCGGGCGGCGGGCCAACACCCCCGCACGTTCCTTCGTTCTCGGTCATGGCGAGTTCCAGGCGGCGGGGTACTGCCCCGAGACCGTGGTCGAGGTGTCTCCCGACGGCTGGGTCAACACCCAGCCGCTGGCCGGCACCCGCGCCTTGGGGCGCGACCCGGAGGAGGAGGAGGCACTGCGGGTCGAACTGCTGAGCGATAGTAAGGAAATCGCGGAGCATGCGGTTTCGGTGAAGCTGGCTTACGAGGAGTTGGAGGGGATCTGCGCGCCGGATTCCGTTCACGTCTCCGAGTTCATGTCCGTGTGCCGCCGCGGGTCGGTCCAGCATCTCGGGTCGCGGGTGAGGGGGCGTCTCAGGGACGGTGGCAATGCCTGGGATGCCTTCGAGGCGCTGTTCCCCGCCGTCACCGCCTCGGGCATTCCCAAGCGGGAAGCCATTGAGGCGATCGGCCGCCATGAACCCGGCCCGCGCGGTCTTTATAGCGGTTGTGTCCTGATCGCCGACAGCGATGGAGCCCTGGATGCGGCCCTGGTTCTCGTGTCTTGAAAATCAGCTAAAACAGTTCCATCCGGAAGGATGAACGCGGGGG
>WASQ01000115.1 GCA_009712185.1 Telmatospirillum sp.
CCGCCCCCCCGGCGCCGGCCCGACACCGTCTCCGGGGCATGCCCCGGAGACGGTGTCGTCGCGATTTGAAAATACACCTCGTCGGGCGTCCGTCCATCGAACTGTGAGTGGGGCCGCCGGGTGTTGTAAAAGCCGATCCATTTCGCCAAGCTCTGGCGCAATTCCGATCCGGTCTCGAAAGCATGCAGATAGGCGAGTGGCGCGAGGCATCTCAGCCTCGCGCTCTCCCAGAACCGGACGTGAACCTCTCGATTCATCCGGCTCCCATCATCCAGCCGTTGGTCCCAAGGCCCAGTGGGCGAACAGGCGAGGATTTCGCCGCTTGAGCAAGCGCAACCATTCCCATGTCGCCAGCGTATGACCCGCGAACCGCTTGTATTTGCGAACCGCCCATCGAACGATATAGGCATCGATCGTGCGCAGCTCTTCCCGAAGCTTTGAGGGGTAGAATTTGCCGTAGTAGCGAACCCAGCCGGTAAGGACCGGGCGAACCCAGGCGGCGACTTCTTCCAGAGCAAGATCGTTTCGTCGATGCAGTCGCCATCGGCGTACGCTGAGCCGCATTCGTTTCCCGGCCTTCTTACTGACTGCCGGCAGAAATGCGACGAACCGTTCGCCGTGGTGATTGTTCGCCATTCTCGGCCGGAAAGTGTAGCCGAGGAAGTCGAACGACTGCTCCAGGTAAGTTCCCGGGCGGTTTGCATCTTTACAGTAGACGATCTTGGTCTTTTCCGGATGCAGCCGTAGCATACATTCCGCAAACCTCGTTTCCAGCGCCTGACGCAAGTCATGCGCTTGTGCCTTGTTTCGGCAATGGCAGATAGCGTCGTCGGCATATCGTTCGAACGGGATGTCCGGGTGCTCCCGACACATCCACAAATCGAAGACGTAGTGAAGAAAGAGATTCGCCAGCACGGGGCTGACGACAGCACCCTGCGGGGTGCCCCTCTTGCGTCCGACCAAGGTTCCATCCGGCATACGCACGGACGCTTCGAGCCACCTTTGCAGGTAGAGCAGCACCCATTTGCAGTCGGTGTGCCGACGCACGGCCTTCATCAGGAGGCCCCAATCGATTTCATCGAAGAAGCTCTTGATGTCGAGGTCGAGCACCCAGTCGTGGCTCCAGCAACGGCGTCGAGCCACGGCCAGCGCGTCATGAGCGGATTTCCCCGGTCGATACCCATAGGAGTCCGTGTGGAACACGGGCTCCAGGATCGGCTCAAGGGTGCGCTTGACGACCATCTGGGCAATTCGGTCAGAGACCGTCGGTATTCCCAACGGCCGGGTTCCGCCTGAATCACCTTTCGGGATGTCGACGCGCCGCACCGGCGGCGGAAAGTAGCTGCCAGAACACATCCGATTCCAGATTCGATAAAGATTCTTGTTCAGATCCCTATCGAAGTCTTCGATGGATTGTCCGTCAACCCCAGCCGCCCCTTGGTTGGCCTTCACTTGCCTGTACGCCTCCCACACATCGCGTTTGGCAATACAAAACGGCTTGGCCTTATCCATGCCGATCATCCCCTCGCGGGTTGTCGACCGCATAAAGCCGGATGACAGCGCCCCTTCGGTCCAGCTCCATTACAGAGCCTTCATCCCTACTACGGACGCTTCCGCCCCTGTGCTCCGCATCGGTACTCTGGTCCTTGCGGCGACTGGCCGCTTGGATTTCTCCCTTGGCATCGGAGCGACAGGTTCCTGTGTTCCTTGTCAAAGCCTGTCCCAAGGTCACGCCGCCTTCATGCCGGACGCCGGTTGGGCAGTCGGCAGGCTCCTCCCAACCCTTGCTCGCGGGATATGCATCCAGATCCCGGTTTCGACGTCGATAAGATACGTTACGACACGTCATCGGCGGTTCACTCGCGTTCGTCTCCTTGGGCCTTACCTGACGGAATTACTTCCGCCTTTTCCTCCAACGCTCACCACCAGGGCTCTTTACCCTCGCAGCTTGGGGCGGTTTGAAGTCCGTCCCTGCAGACCGACTTCGGAGGGCCGTCCTCCATCTTTGACAAAGCTTCGTCAGGCGTCACGCCGCCTGACTTTCACAGCACACGATGCATTCATACTTGATCGAGCGCCACAGCCTTTCGATGAAGACGTTGTCCATCCAGCG
>WASQ01000030.1 GCA_009712185.1 Telmatospirillum sp.
TGATCTGTTCGTCTTCAGATCCAAGCGGGGCGACAAAATCAAGATTTTGGCCTGGGATGGCACGGGGTTGTGGCTTCACCAAAAGCGACTGGAGCAGCATTGCTTTTTCTGGCCGCCGGTGCGAAGCGGCGTCGTGACCTTAAGTTCCGCCCAGTTGGCGATGCTCTTGGAAGGACTCGATTGGTCGCGGGTTGCGCCAGTAAAAATAAAAGTACCAACGCGCTCTTGTTGACGCATTTGTAATTGAAATGTCGACGTGATTTTATATGATATATGCATGCCGATCGATGTTGATATATCCTCTCTGAGCAAAGATGAGATTCTGTCTTTGCTTAATGCTATATCACGTGAAAACGATGAATTGACCTCCGAGCGCGCGTCCTTGCGTGCCGAACGCGATTTCTGTATTGCGGAACTCGACAAGTTGCGCGCCCTCGTGGCCCAACAGAACCGCGCTCTCTACGGTCCCAAATCCGAGCGGTTCGACCCCGATCAGCTGCAACTTGGTATTGAGGACATGGAGCAATCCGTCGGCACGGCCGAGGCCGCCGAGGAGGAGCAAGAAAAGAAGAAGCCGGAAGGCGAGCGCAAGCCCCGCCCACCCCGCAACAACAATCGCGGCGCCTTGCCCGACCATCTGCCCCAGGACCATGTGACGATCGAGCCGCAAGACAAGACCTGTCCCGATTGCGGCGCCGAAATGCATGTCATCAGCGAAGACGTCACCAAGCAACTCGACCATGTTCCCGCTCAACTGAGGGTGCGGGTCATCCACCGCCCCCGCTATGGTTGCCGCTGCTGCGAATGCGCCCCGGTCCAGGCGCTGGCGCCGGAGCGTCCGATCACCGGCGGCATGGCCACCGAGGCGCTGCTGGCACATGTGCTGGTCAGCAAATACGGCGACCACCTGCCGCTCTATCGCCAGTGTCAGATCTTCGCCCGCCAAGGCATCAAGCTCGACCGCGCCACCCTTGCCAACTGGGTCGGCCGCACCTGCTGGTGGCTCAGCCCTCTGCAGCAACTGGTACTCGACCATGTGCTCGCCGCGACCAAGATCTTCGCCGACGACACCACGGTGCCGGTCCTCGATCCGGGTCGCGGTCGGACCAAGACCGGCCGTTTGTGGGCCTATGCCCTCGACGACCGACCGTGGCAGGGAGCATTGCCGCCGGCGGTCGCTTATCTCTACAGCGAGGACCGCAAGGGCAAGCATCCGATCAGCCATCTGGCCAGCTTCAAGGGTGTGCTCCAGTGCGACGGCTATTCTTCCTTCTTCACTCTGGCGAAGGAGCGGCCCGACGGCGACGTGACCATCGCTCAATGTTGGGCGCATCTGCGACGACGGTTCTTCGAAATCCACAAGCAGTTGCAGGCGATGGTCGAAGAGAGGCAAGGCAAGCGGCCGCCGAAAAAGAAATCGCTGACGCCCGCCGACAAGCTGGCCGACATGCCGATCGCCACCGAGGCGCTGTGCCGGATCGCCGGGCTCTATGCCATCGAAGAGGAAATCCGGGGCAAAACCGCCGATGACCGCCGCGCCGTTCGCCAGGCTCGATCCAAGCCGCTGATCGACGAACTCCATGACTGGCTCATGGCGCGTCTCGCCGAGGTCGCCGGCAAAAGCAAGCTGGCCGAGGCGATCCGGTATGGTCTCGGCCATTGGTCCGGGCTCTGCGTCTTTCTCGACGATGGTCGCGTCGAAATGGATACAAACACGGTCGAGCGCGCCATCCGACCGATCAAGTTGACCAAAAAGAACGCGCTGTTCGCCGGAAGCGATGGCGGTGGACGGAGTTGGGCAACCGTCGCCACCCTCATCGAGAGCTGTCGCCTCAACGGCGTCGAACCCTATGCCTATCTCAAGGATATCCTGGAACGTATGGTCGCCGGCCATCCGAGCAACCGGCTCGCCGAATTGCTTCCGTGGAACTGGAAAACGCTCTATGCGCCGGGACTGAAACCAACTGACGTGTAGGCCGCACTCCCCGCCGTATCTCCCACCCATGTAACATCCCGCTCCTGTCCCCGCCCTGCGCGCGCGAACCCGACCTTGCCCGGAACGCCAGCGGCAGACAATGTGTGGGGCCGTTGACGCTTACG
>WASQ01000150.1 GCA_009712185.1 Telmatospirillum sp.
CCCCCCCTGGATCCGACACCCGCCCCCGGCGCCGACAGGAACGCCGACAGGAACGCCGACAGGGGCACAGACAGGGGCACAGACAGGGGCACAGACAGGGGCGCCGCCGGGACCGTCGCTTCCTCGGCTCCGCTTACCCCGTCGGACAGCGCCGATGCGGGCGGCCTGCCGGTCATTGGCGATCGGGATCCCGACTGGCAGGATCGTATCGCCGGCCGGTTGGAAAGACTGAAGCGTTATCCCGATGAGGCCCGGATCCTGCGCCAGCAGGGGATTGTCCGCCTGCGTTTCACCATGGACCGCAACGGTCGGGTCCTTGCCGCCACCATCCTGGCATCCAGCGGATCCCAGGCGCTCGACGACGAAGTGCTGGATCTGGTCCGCCGCGCCCAGCCTCTTCCCATACCACCGCCCGGGGTCGGGGGCGCCGTTCTCACGCTGGTGGTGCCAGTCACGTTCCGGTTCGCAACCGGCCACGGGTGACGGAAGAGGCGCGGGCCGGCCCCGCCGCGGTCGGGTATCCACCCGCCTCACCGGCGGCCGGCGTCATCACGATGCCGGATGGGCGATGCCGGATGGGCGATGTCTGAAAGGGACTGACGATCCGGGCGACGGTGCCGGGACCAATCGCCGGATCTCACGGCTTGAGGCCGCTGTTACGGCTCCAGCCGGTCGCGCAGGTCACGGAACCGGCGAACCTGATCGGCCTTCAGCGACCGGTCGGGGTTGCGGCCGAGGAAGATCTTGAACATCGCCTGACCGTCGTGATTGATGAACCACAGGGCCTGGGAGTCGTGGCCCATGAAGGGCCGCCGGACGAAATAGATGGCTGCGCACCGGTCCGCCCTCAGATGCCCGCCGACGGGCCCGCCGTCCAGATTATAATAACCGCGTCCGAAACGACCGGACGGCAGGACGCCTTTGCATTCCAGAATGACGTCGCCGGTGTTGACCAGCAGCGTCACCTCGCCCCACCCGGTCACGTCCGCCATGATCTCGCCGAAATGGGTCCCGGCGACCGCCGACCGGTTTTCAACGGGAAGACAGTCCAGCGCTTCGCGAAGCGTCACGCCATGGCGGACGGCCAGGTCTTCCAGAACTCCGCCCGGATCGGACGCAAGAAGGGCGGTCAGGGCGGCATGACCGGGGGCGCCGGCGTCAATGGACATGATGGTCTCCTTCGTGACGGGGTGAACCGGCCTCCCGCCCCAGGTGATCCAGCGTCACCTGCAACAGGCCGGCGGTCAGATTGCCGAGCCAGAACCAGCCGGCGGTCAGGGGTTGGATCGCGGCGCCACGCCGGCGGATCAGGCCGGCCCGCGCCCACTGGTCGACCAGCGGATCCAACGCGGCCCGCAGGCGCGGCCCGGCCATCCGTTCGCCCTCGTCGAGATCGAGATGACCGGTCTCCAGACCTGCGGCCACCCAGGACCGGATCCGGTGCGTCGGCGAGGCGGGCAGCATCGCGGCGATCGGCTTTTGTCCGGCGGAGATCCGCCGGCAATAGGAAAGGCGATCGGAATCGAGCATGATCCGGCGCCCGCCCAGCATGCCGCCGGCACCCGCGCCGAACGGCAGGCAGTCGGCGCCGGACCGTGCGAACTGATTGTAAAGCGTCCGTTCCCGGGTGGTCCGGGCCCAGTGAGCCTGGGTCAGATGGCGCCATCCGGCGTCCTCCAGAATCTCCAGCCCCCGGGCATACATCCCTGCCATCTCTCCCAGGGCCGGCGGGGGCGGCAAGGCGCCCTTGGCGATCGACGCGGCGAGCGGCCCTTTCGAAAACAGAGAGAGGCCATAGAGATCGACACCGTCGATCCCAAGCGCGACACAGGTCGCGACATCCCGTCGCCACATCTCCATGGTCTGGCCGGGAAGCCCGAACATCAGGTCGCAGACCACTGCCGCCCGGTCGCGATCGCGCAGAGACCGCAAAAATGCCTCCGCCTCCTCCCGCGACGCCTTGCGTCCCAAACGGCGGCGAAGTCCCGTGTCGAAGGTCTGAATCCCGATTGAGAACCGGTTGACGCCGGCCTCAAGACAGGCCTCCACCTTGTCCGTGGTAAATCCCGCGATCCGCCCCTCCAGCGTGATTTCGCAATCGGGCGCCAGGGGCAGCGCGGCCCGGACCGCCTCCACCAGCGCGAAAAGGTCATCGGCGGACAGGGCGCTCGGCGTTCCGCCGCCGAAATAGACCGCGTGGACCGGTCCTTGCCCCGCCAGGACGGCGCCGTCGCGTTCGACATCCCGCATGAGATGGCCGGCGTAGTCGTGCAGGACCGCCGGATCCGCCGGATTCCGATAAAAGCCGCAAAACAGACAATGATTGGCGCAGAACGGGATGTGGAGATAGGCGCTTCGCTTTCCCGGCGACGGGTCCACCAGGGCCTGCCGGTAAGCGGCCTCCGGCTCGGCGAGCGGGGGCGCCTGAACGGTGGGCATATGCGTCCCGCCCCGGGCAGGAAAGGCGGCTCCCAGAGGATCGGCGGTCGACGCGAAAACCCGTTCAGGCGACAGAGGGCGGGCCGGCCCGCCGCATTCGTCTCGCCCCTCCGTCTCCGCCATCCGGTTGAATTGGTCTCCGATCACTCTGCCAGATCCTTTTCCGAACCGCCCCTCGGCCGAACCGGGGACATCTGCCCACCTGCGCGGACCGGAACCGGCCCGCACCCGTTAATCGGCCTCGAGCCGGAGTCCTTCGACGCCGTTGGCTTCGCTTGCATCCGCTCGCTGATCCGACCATGAAAAGGAAGCATTATTGCAAATGAGAGTCAATTGCATTTAAGGGGTCTTTTATATCTTGAAATAAAGTATCTTGATACAAAGATATACAATGTCCGCGTCACGACTGGCGCACGTGCCCACCCTGGAGGCTCCTGTGACAACGCCCTCATCTGCCCCATTACCCGGACCGGCATCCGCCCCCGCCTCATCCGTCCCCGCTGGAACGAGGCCGATCGCACTTCTGACAGCCATCATTCTGCTGGCGCTCAATCTCCGGCCAGCCATGGCCGCTCTCGGCCCGATTCTCGATCCGATCGTCGGAACCACCGGGCTCAACTCCGGCGGTGTCGGCATGCTCACCACCGTTCCCGTCTTCCTGATGGGATTGGGGGCCCTGGGAGGCCGGACGGTCAGGGATATGCTGGGTCAGAAGGCCGGCATATCCCTTGGCATCGCCCTGATAGCCGGCGCCACCGCCTCGCGCCTCCTCCTGGACGGCGCCGCCGGCATGATCGCCAGCGCGGCGGCCGCCGGCCTCGGGATTGCCCTGGGCCAGGCGCTGGTGCCGGGGGTCATCAAGGCCGAATTCGGCCCGGCCACCGGCCGCGTCATGGGCCTTTACACCACCGGAATCATGGGCGGCGCCGCGATCGCGGCCGCCTCGGCCGCCGATCTGGCCGGACATCTCGGCTGGCAGGGGACCCTGGCCCTCTGGTCCCTGCCGGCCTTTGCGGCGCTCGCCCTGTGGGGAAAGGCCGCGCCCGGGGCCTCCATGGCGTCGGAGTCAGTGCCCCTGGCCGCGCCTTCCGGCCGGGCCGGATTCTGGAGAAACCGGCGTGCCTGGGCGCTGATGCTGTTCTTCGGCGTCGGGACCGGGGCCTATACTCTGGTTCTGGCCTGGCTTCCTCCCTTCTATGTCTCGCTTGGCAGGGACGCCGCCACGGGTGGTTATCTGCTGGCCGGCCTGACCCTGACCGAGGTTCTGGCGGGACTGGCGGTCTCCGCCCTCGCCTCCCGTTTTCCGGACCGGCGCGCCCCGCTCCTTCTTGTCCTGACAAGCCTGCTGGCCGGGCTGGCCTGCCTCATCGAGGCGCCTTTGACCCTGGCCCTGCCCGCCATCGTTCTGCTGGGCCTCGGTATCGGATCCCTGTTCCCGTTGTCTTTGATCCTGACCCTCGACCATGTGGACGAACCGAAACGGGCGGGAGATCTCGCCGCCTTCGTCCAGGGTGGCGGCTATCTCATCGCCAGCCTGATGCCGTTCCTCGCCGGCTGGATCAAAGACAGCGCCCGGGACCTGACAGGGGCCTGGATCCTGATGGCGGCCGGCGTTCTGCTGCTGATCGTCATGGCGGCCGGATTCTCGCCCGCAAGCTATTCCCGCATCACCGCGTCCCGGACATCGGCCGGACGGGTCCGGTGAGGACGCACCGGGCGGACAGCGGACGAAGGCCCGCGGGTTGCGGAGAAATCCGCCCGGAGCCGATAAGGGCTGCGCTGACCGGCTCCGGTCAGCGCAGGTCGATATCAGACGCCCGTCTCAGGCGGTCTTGCCCCCTCCCAGGAACCGTTCCCCCGCGGCCAGCAGGGCGTCGTTCTGACGTTGCAGGGCGGCGGCCGTGCTCTCGATGGTGCCGGCCGTGCTGCCGGTGGTCTCGGCCGCCGCCGCCACATCGGCGATGCTGGCGGCGATCGCGCGGGTACCGGTTGCCGCCAGTTCGACATTGCGCACGATTTCCTGGATCGCCGCCCCCTGCTGCTCCACCGCGCCGGCGATGGCCGACGACATGTCGTTGATATCGCCCACCACAGTGGTGATGTTGCGAATCGCCGCCACCGCCGCCCGGCTTTCCTCCTGAATGCCTGAAATCTGGGCCGCGATGTCCTCCGTCGCCTTGGCCGTCTGGTTGGCGAGATGTTTCACCTCGCTCGCCACGACCGCGAAGCCCTTGCCGGCCTCCCCGGCGCGTGCGGCCTCGATGGTGGCATTCAGGGCGAGAAGATTGGTCTGGCTGGCGATATCGGTGATCAGGTCGACCACCTCGCCGATCCGGGAGGCTGCGGCCGCCAGGCTCCCGATCCGCTGGTTGGTATTGCCCGCCTCGGCCACGGCGCTGGCCGTCACCTCCGCCGCCCGATGCACCTGCTTGGCAATCTCGCCGATCGACGCCGACATCTGGGTGCTGGCACCGGCGATGGTGGACACATTGTTGCTGGCGTCCTCCGTCGCCGCCGAGACCGCCGCGCTCTGTCGTTCGGTCTTGTCCGCGATCTCCGACATCGAGCGGGACGCGTCATGCAATTCGCCAGCGGTGGACTGCACGGCCGAAATGAGGCCGCTCACCGCATCGTCAAACTCGCGGGTCAGGCTGGCGATCCGGCCCTGACGGGCCTCACCCCGCGCCTTTGTCTCCTTCTCGTGGGCCTCAAGCCTCTGGCGTTCGATGGCGTTGGTCTTGAACACTTCCAGCGTCCGGGCCATCCGTCCGATTTCATTATTCAATTGCTGGTCCGCGATCGCGCTTTCCAGATCGCCGCTGGTCAACGCCACCATCCGCGCCTCCAGCCGGCGCAAGGGACCGGTGATTCCCCGCGACGAGAACAGGACCAGCGACAGCGCCGCCAGATTGACTGCCAGAACCACCAGCCAGGACACGAGGCGCTGGGACTCGCTGTCATGTTTCGCCGCCGCGATATGGTCGGCCGCCGCCTGATCGATATGGGTCCGCCAGACGCGAAGCGCCTCCATGACCTCGGTGAAATGATCCTGCGTCGCCCCCAGCAGACCGACCCCCATCAGGCGATCGACCTCGGCCATCTGTCCCATCTGATCGGCGGCTTTCTGATAGGTGTCAAGCGCCGCCAGGGTCGCCTCGGCGTCGGCGCGCCCCGTGGTTCCGCCCAGGGTTTGCAACGCCTCGCGCACACTTTTCATGCGGCCGGCGAATGCTGTCCGCAATTTGTCCAGGCGGGCCTTGTCCACGCCCGAATCCGACAAGGTCAGATGGTCCGAGGCATTCTGCTGCGCCGCGGCCAGATCTCCGATGGCCTTCTGGATCGTCTCCTTGGTCCGCGTCGCCTCGTCATGGCGGACGATCACGTCGTCAAGCGAGGACGCGCTCTGCCTGTCGAAGACCAGCAGCGACAGGGCGCCGATGACGACAAGGATCAGCGGGCTTAACGAAATGCGGACGAGAATGGAGGAAAAGCCTTTCATGTCAGCTCCACCGTTCAATCGGGGTCCGGGGACCAGGTCCCGGACCCCGCCAGCCAGGATTACTTGTAGATGCCGACGTAGACGATCGCGCCGCGTTCAGGCACCGCCTTCACATAGCTGACCTTGGAGGCAATCTGGTTGGTCGTGGGGTTCATCCAGCGATATTCGGTCCACCCCTCGCCTTTGGACTTCGCCAGAGCGATGATGTCCTTGACCAGGAACTTGCCATCGACATCCTTGATCTCCGACACATTCTGGCCTTCACCGGCGGGCTTCGGCGGATAGATCAGCCAGACGCCCTGTTCGCTGATGACGTTCACATAGATTTCCCCATGCTTGAACTCTCCGTCCGCGTGGAAGGCCTCCTTGGCGGCGTCGACCCCTTTCTCCTTGACGAAGGCCGCGGCCTTCAAAGCCACCTGGCGGGCCTCATCCTGGGTCGGATGATCGGCGGCCCGCGCCGACGGCGCGACCGCCAACACACCAAGAACGAGAGCGATGGCCCCGAAAAATCCAATAACTTTCCTCATTTCCTGACCCTTACTGTCACATTCTTATAATGTCTGGATCATTAACCAAATGACCACATATTTTCAAGTTTTATTAAGTCATATTGTTTTGAATTTTTATAAATTCAGAATATTTCGCGACAAATTTAAATAAAAAAACGCGGATACTTACTTAAGCATCCACGCAATAACGCTCACACCATATAACTTATGGAAGATAGACTCAATCATAGGTGATGGCTTCGCCGATTTACTGGGTCATGCATTCAATCACTTCGCAGATGCAAATGCAGATTCGGCTCTCCCCGGAAAAAAGAGAACCGTTACCCGGACCACGGAAATCACGCCCCATCGGGATCGGTCACGTTTCCTGTTATGTCCTCCTCCTTTCTGGAGAAGAGGCTTTTTATGTCATCAGCTTGACTCTGTCCCGGACAGGGGAAAAAGAGTTTTTAACACTTGATCAAGACGAATTGCGTCTCGCGCACCGCAGCAAAAAGACGGCAGGCATCGCCCGGGACCTTCCGCGACCGTTGGCTGGTCCGATCCGCGGAGTTCCGGGTCAGCTGCGTTGAGTCCTGAGGCCTTGAGCCAGGTTCCCCCGGCCCGCCTTGGGTAATGCCCGCTCTCCGCTCGCGGGCTCCTTTGGGGGCCAACCGGCCGGCGATGAGCGATCCCTCATCACCAGGTTGGTCTCAGGGGTTCTCAGTTCTGAAAAAGTCGACACAGGGCCTGGGAGCGAAGATGTCGCGGCAGGCCCTCAGGGACGGGTCACACCGTCCCGTCCCACCCGGCCAAGCAGCCGCGCCAGACCGGCGGGGACATCTCCGGCATCACCCAGGACGCGCATGGTTTCAAGGGGTTCCGCCGGAACGGTCCCGCCGGCCGGAGGGGCTTTGCCCCGCTCCGGAAAGGCCGCCACGATTTTTGCGGCCATCGGGAACCTCCGCGAATCGGCCATCGAGGACAGGGGCACAACCCCCGCCATGCCGCCGCCCTGCCCGCGGGCGGAGGAGCCCGCGACGACACCGATCACTTTAACTCCGGCGTCGGTCACGGCCAGCAGAGGCCCCCCGGATCCACCCCGCAGCGCCTCGCAATCCGTCCAGATCAGCGGACTCCGGGGAGGACCCGACAGGATCCGACACCCGAGGTCGATCCCGGCGCGGTAGCGATGGTCCTGCCCATAGCCGACCGTTACCAGCGAATCGCCGGCCGCGACCGTTCCGGCCCCGGCTCCGCCGGCCGCCAGCCACCCCGTTTCCCGGCCCAGCGGACGGTCCAGTTCCAGGATCGCCCAGTCGCGGGACCAGCCCTCCGCATCGCCATGACCGTAGCCATAACCGTCGGCCACCCAGTAGCGGCGAACATCGGCAAACAGGGTTATGTCACCTTGAAAACCCGGCACGAAATGCATCGCCTCCGCCGGCCACCAGCGGTTCTCGGACGCCAGCCAAAGACAATGCGCCGCCGTCAGCAGATGGCGCTCCGACACCATGACGGCGGAGCAATAGCCGTGACCGGCAACATTGAGACGTCCGACCGCGCTCCAGGGATATTCGAATCCCGGCATCCCGATGCGAGTGGGGGCCGCCGCCACGGGACCGGGCGAAAAAAACAATGCCGCACCCAGCAGGAGCGGCATCAGGCACCATAACACCCGGACGGATGTCCGGGGCGGACGCCGGGGGCCGGCGCATCGACCTGATGCGAACCAGCCCCCGAACATCGTTACGACAGCTTCTTCTTCAGAATGTCGTTGACCATCGCCGGATTCGCCTTTCCTCCGGTCGCCTTCATCACCTGGCCGACAAAGAAGCCGAACAGTTTATCCTTGCCCGAACGGTATTCAGCCACCTTTCCGGCGTTGGCGGCCAGAACCGCGTCGATCGAGGATTCGATGGCGCCGGTGTCGGTAACCTGCCGCAACCCTTTCTCGTCGACGATGACAGCCGGGGCCTTGCCGGTCTCCACCATCAGTTCGAACACTTCCTTGGCGAGACGGCCGGAAATGGTGTTGTCGGCGATCAGATCGATCAATCCTCCCAGATTGGCTGCCGTCACCGGCGGGTTGTCGATGCTGCGTCCCAGACGGTTCATCGCCGCGGAGAAGTCGCCCATCACCCAGTTGCAGGCCATCTTGGCGTCGCGCCCCTTCGCCACGGATTCGAAAAAGTCGGCCATCGCCTGCTCGGCGACCAGCAGCCCGGCGTCATAGGGCGACAAGTGATAGTCGCGAATGAAACGGTCTTTCTTCTCGTCGGGCAGTTCAGGCAGTCCGGCGGCGATCCGGTCCACATAGTCCTGCGTCAGATTGAGCGGCAGAAGATCCGGATCGGGGAAATAGCGATAGTCATGCGCATGCTCCTTGCTGCGCATGGACCGCGTCTCGCCCTTGTTGGAGTCGAACAGGCGGGTTTCCTGGACGACCTGGCCGCCCTCCTCATAGACGTCAATCTGCCGGCGAGCCTCATATTCGATCGCCTGCTGAAGGAATCGGATCGAATTGACGTTCTTGATCTCGGCCCGGGTCCGGTAGGGCTCGCCCGCCTTCCGGACCGAGACATTGGCATCGCAGCGCATCGACCCCTCGGCCATATTGCCGTCGCAGGTGCCGAGATAGCGCAGGATGGACCGCAACTTCGTCACATAGGCGGCCGCTTCCTCGGGACTGCGCATGTCCGGCTTCGACACGATTTCCATCAGGGCCACGCCCGACCGGTTGAGGTCGATCAGCGACTTCGACGGATGCTGGTCATGCAGGCTCTTGCCCGCGTCCTGTTCCATATGCAGGCGTTCGATCCCGACGGTGCGGGTGGTTCCGTCGGGCATGTCGAGGATCACCTCGCCCTCGCCCACGATCGGATACTCATACTGGCTGATCTGGTAGCCCTGCGGCAGATCGGCATAGAAGTAGTTCTTGCGCGCGAAGACAGAGGTCAGATTGATCCTGGCCTTGAGGCCAAGGCCGGTCCGGACGGCCTGCTCGATGCATTTTTCGTTGATCACCGGCAGCATGCCCGGCATGGCCGCATCGACCAGCGAAACCTGGGTGTTGGGCTCGCCTCCGAAATCGGTGGCGGCGCCGGAAAACAGCTTGGCCTTGCTGATGATCTGGGCGTGGACCTCCAGACCGATCACCAGCTCCCACTCGCCGGTTTCCCCCACAATGACGTAGCTCATCGTCTTGTTCCTCACATACCGGCCGGCACGGCGGTAAAGCCGGCGGCGCGTTCCATCACATGGGCGACCTTGAGGATCGTCTCCTCGTCGAAGGGCCGGCCGATCAGTTGCAGCCCGAGCGGCAATCCCTCGGACGACAGTCCGGTCGGGACCGACAGGCCGGGCAGGCCCGCCATGCTGGTGGGAATGGTGAAGATGTCGTTCAACCACATGGTGATCGGGTTGTCGTCCGTCTCGCCCAGACCGAACGCCGCCGACGGAGCGGTGGGCGTCAGAATGGCGTCCACGGTCTCGAAGGCCTTGGCGAAATCGTCGGCGATCAGCCGGCGCACCTTCTGCGCCTTGATGTAATAGGCATCGTAGTAACCGGCTGACAGCACATAGGTCCCGATCAGGATCCGCCGGCGCACCTCGGTGCCGAAGCCGGCGGCACGGCTCCTGGCATACATTTCGTCCAGGGTTTTCCCCTCGACCCGCTTTCCATAGCGCACGCCGTCATAGCGGGCGAGGTTCGACGAGCACTCGGCCGGAGCCACGATATAATAAGTCGCCAGGGCATATTTGGTATGCGGCAGCGAGATCTCCACCGGCGTCGCGCCGGCATCGCGGAGCATGGCGATGCCATCCTCCCAGAGCTTCGAGATCTCGGCGGACAGGCCGTCCGGACGGTACTCCTGCGGGATGCCGATCTTGAGACCGCGGATATCCCCGGTCAGGGCCGCCTCGAAATCCGGCACCGGCACATTGGCCGAGGTCGAATCCTTCGGATCATAGCCCACCATCGATCCCAGCATGATCGCGGCATCGCGCACCGTGCGGGTCATCGGGCCGGCCTGATCGAGCGACGAGGCGAAGGCGACGATGCCCCAGCGGGAACAGCGGCCATAGGTGGGCTTGACGCCGACCAGCCCGCAGAAGGATGCCGGCTGGCGGATCGAACCGCCCGTGTCGGTGCCCGTCGCCCCAAGGGCCAGACGGGCCGCGACCGCGGCGGCGGAACCGCCCGACGATCCGCCCGGAACCAGTTGGACGGACGGGTCCGACGCCCGTTTCCAGGGATTGATCACCGGACCGAAGGCCGACGTCATATTGGACGAGCCCATGGCGAACTCATCGAGCGATGTCTTGCCCAGCATGACGGCGCCAGCCGCCTTCAGCTTGCCCGACACGGTCGATTCATAGGGCGGCACGAAGTTTTCAAGAATGCGGGAGCTTGCCGTGGAGCGCACGCCCTCGGTGCAGAACAGATCCTTGACGGCGATCGGAAGCCCCTCCATGGCGCCGGCCTGGCCCGCCGCCAGACGGGCATCCGCGGCCTTCGCCCGCTCGATCGCAAGGTCGGGTGTTTCGGTCACGAAGGCGTTCAGATCACGATGGGCCGCGATACGGTCAAGATGCGCGGTCGCGAGCGCGACGGCGGTGAAATGCTTGGCCCTCAGCCCGGCACGGGCTTCGGCCATGGAAAGCTTGGTCAATTCGGTCATTGTCATTCCACCACTTTCGGGACCACGAAGAACCCGTCAATCCGTTCGGGAGCGTTGGCGAGCACCTTCTCCGGATAATTTCCGTCGGTGACCTCGTCGGCGCGGCGCGGCAGTTCCATCTGGCAGACGCTGGTCATGGGCGCCACACCGTCGGTATTGACCTCGGCCAGTTGTTCGACGAATTGCAGAATGTTCGACAGTTCACCGGCCAGATGATCGAGTTCGTCCTCGCGGACCTCAAGGCGCGCCAGATTGGCGATGTTCCTGACGGTGTCTTTATCCAATGACATGGGCTGTTGTTCTCCGGCCTGCGCCGCCTTCCGAACGGTCGGTCGGGCGGCAAACAGCAGGCGTTTCCAGGGAAAATGCCAAGAATTTCGGAAGTTAGCATCCGCCTTCGCAGGGCGCAACCTCCGCGCCCCCGTCAAACGGGCTTTCGGCGTCGGGCTGGGGCGGGAAACAGCGGATGAGACCGAGGACCGCCGGAGACGATTCCCTCACCCGGTGAAGGACCGCCAGTTCCGAGGCAATCGGCGCCCCGGAGAGCGGTCGGAAGACGACGTTCGGCATCCGTACCGCCCGTGCCAGAAGATCGGGCACCACCGCCAGCCCGTTACCCAGCGACACCTGGGCCAGAACCGCGACCAGGCTGCCCGGGGTCGAGAGAACGGTGGGGACGAAGCCTCCCCGCCGCCCCACCTCCCGCATGCCCGCGTCCTGTTCCGGCCGGACGAAGAAGGCCTTAGCCAGATCGGCCGGCACCAGGGGCCGGCCGGCATCCGCCATCGGATGATCACCCGGCAGCGCCACGCAGAAAAGATCCCGGGCCAGACCATGAGCGGCGAGCCCCCGGGGCAGGTCCATCGGAAGACGGACAAATCCGACATCGATCCGGCCTTCGACGATCATCCCCGGAAGGGCGTCCATCGGCCGCTCGGTCGCGGTCACCTGCACATCCGGGTGGGTACGGCGGAATCCGGCCAGCAACCGCTGCATGGTGCCGTCATAAACCGCGGAACCGATATAGCCGACGTCGATGCGGCCGAGTTCCCCGCGACCGGCCCGCCGGCCCACGGTGATGGCCGCAGCCGCCTGATCGAGGGCATGGCGCGCCTCCGGAAGAAACATCTCCCCGACCGCGGTCAGGGCGACCGATCGTTTGGTTCGCGTGAACAGACGTGCCGACAGCGTCCGTTCGATCTCCTGGATCTGGACCGAAAGGGTTGGCGGGGCGATGCCCAGGATCTCGGCGGCGCGGCCGAAATGCAGGGTTTCCGCCAGGGTCACGAAATAACGGAAATGCCGGAGGTCCATCGATAGCGTCGCCGATTATTAGGTATTTCCTAATTATAAACAGAATTCCCGAGAATGATGTGAATTGTTATCCCCGGCACACTGTCCGCAATCCCGCAACAGGAGCCGTCGCCCATGCCCCCGTCCGACCGGACCGTCCCACGCCGCCCCGTCCCACGCCCGCCCGTCTCCGTGCCCGTCGTCTCAGGGTCCGTCGTCTCAGGGTCCGTCGTCTCAGGGCCCGCCATCCCCCGTCCGGCGATTCGTCCTTCCGATGGCGCCCTTCCGTGGCGTCCTCCGCCTGCCGGCTGGCTTCCGATCGGCGACGACGAGATGCCGGCATGACCCGCGAGATTGCCCTTCCCGCCCCGGCCGGCGCGAACGCGGCGGACCAACCCCGGGCCGGTCGTCCGCTGCCCCTGCTTCTGACCGCCTCGGCCGGATGCGCGATGACGATCTTCGACACCAATGTCACGGCCGTGGTCCTGCCGGCGATCGGCCGTGATCTGGGATCGGGGTTCCAGGGAACGCAATGGGTCGTCAGCGCCTATGTCCTTTGCTTCGCGGCCCTGCTGCTGCCGGCGGGGGCAATCGCCGACCGCCTGGGACGCCGCCGCGTCCTTCTGGCCGGCAGCGTTCTTTTCGCCCTGGCATCTGCGGGCTGCGCCGTCGCCCCGTCGATCGCCCTCCTCTGTCTTGCCCGATGCGCCCTTGGAGGAGCGACCGCCTTTCTTCTGGCCCCGGCCCTCGCGGTGATCGGGCATGCGTTTCATGGAGAGGATGCGCGGACCTGGGCTTTCGCGATCTGGGGCACCGTCATGGGACTGGTCATGGTGGTCGCGCCGGTCGGCGGCGGCGCCGTCGCAGGCCTGGCCGGATGGCGTGTCGCCGTCGGCTTCGAAGCGCCGGCCGCGCTTCTGCTGGGCCTCGCCACCCTGTGCTGGATTCCCGAGTCCCGTGACGACAGCCGCCGTCCACTCGACCCGCCCGGCATCCTCCTCTTCGCCGGTACCATGCTGGGCATCACCTGGGGGCTGATCAACGGTCCCGCCGGAGGCTGGACATCGGCCTCGACCCTGGCGGGATTCGCCGGGGGCGCCCTGTCCGGACTGGGCTTTCTCCGGGGCGAACGCCGACGGCACCGGCCGATGCGCGACCTCACGCTGTTTCTGCTGCCCCGTTTCGTCGGGGCGGTCCTCGCGATGGGCGCCTATGCCGCCGCGGCCCAGGGCATGGCATCCCTGCTGCCGCTCTATCTTCAGAACGGGCGGGGGCGGGACGCTCTGGGGGCCGGCCTCGGAATGCTGCCCTTCGGGTTCGCGATGCTGGTCACTCCAAGGCTTGTTCCCGGGCTGGGGCGGTATCTGTCGGGCCGGGCCCTGCTAAGCCTGGGGCTGTTGGTGACCGGTGGCGGTGATCTGATCGTGGCCGTCGCAATGGCGATGCCATCCTCCCTGCTCCTGGGCGCCGGCCTGGCCGTGATCGGCATCGGGGGCGGCCTTCTGAACGGGGAAACGACCCGGGCGATTGTCGGCGCCATTCCCCGGGACCGCGCCGGCATGGCGTCCGGCATCAGCACCACGGCCCGCTTCGGGGGAATATTGATCGGCTTTTCCCTGCTGGGGACCATTGCCGCGCAAACGACCCGGCTGGCAATCGCGACCGGCGGCACTCCGGACGGTACACTGGCGGGTATCGGGGTGGATGCGGGCGCCGCCCCGGACGACCTCGCGAGCCTGGTCGCCGCCGGCCGATGGGACGTCATCGCCAGAACGATCCCGCCGGATGGCGCGGACCGGCTGATCGGCGCGCTGCACCGGGCCTATGACACCGGTTTCTCGGCCGCCATGACAGTCGCCGGCGTCCTCGCGCTGGTCGCGGCGGTCGCGGTCGCCGTTTTGACGAAAACGCCCGGCCGCCCTGCGAAACTGGGGAGTTCACCAATCCGGAGATGAATGGTATTCAGGTTGCCCGCCCTTTCGGTTGGAGCCCTCCATGCCGCATCCCCCATCCCCGCCGCCCGGGCGGCTCCAGCTCTTCCTCGGATTCCTGAAAATCGGGCTGATGGGGTTCGGAGGCGTTGCCGCGGTCGCGCGCCATGTCCTGGTCGACGACCGCCGGTGGCTCACGGAACGGGATTATGCCTCGGTGCTGGGCGTCGGGCAGGTGCTTCCCGGCGGCAATGTCGTCAATGCCTCGGTCATGATCGGCGAACGGTTCCACGGCCCCATGGGGGCGGTCGTGGCGCTGTCAGGGCTGATGGCGATGCCGCTTGCGATCCTTCTCGTCCTGGCGACGCTTTATGAACGTTTCTCAGGTTTTCCCGCGGTTCACGCGGCGATGGGCGGGACCGCGGCCGCGGCCGCGGGACTGACCATCGGAACCGCCCTGAAACTGGCCCGGCGCCTGCGCCCGCCGCCCTCAGCGACCGCGTTCGGTCTGGCCGCGTTTGCCGGAACCGCCCTGCTGCATCTGCCTCTGCTGGACACTCTCCTGGTGCTGGCACCCCTCAGCATCGGGGCGCAACTCTGGAATCGGCGATCCTGATGCCTCCCAGCCCCGGCCGCATCGCGCTGACATTTCTTCTGCTGTCCCTGATGGCGGTCGGCGGCGCCAACGCCGTCATCCCCGACATCCACCGGCAGGTGGTCGCAACCCTGCATTGGATGGACGACCCGACCTTCGCCACCCTGTTCGCCATCGCCCAGGCGGCGCCCGGCCCCAATGTGCTGGTGGTCAGCCTGATCGGCTGGCATCTGGCCGGATGGAAGGGGCGCGCCGCCGCCACCGCCGCGATGAGCGGCCCGCCGGCCCTGATTGCCTTCCTGGTGGGTCGCGCGCTGAACCGGGGCGCGGGATCGCCCTGGATCGAAAGGATCAAGGCCGGCCTGGTCCCGCTCGCCATCGGCCTGATCTTGGCCAGCGGCGTGGTGATGGCCCGATCCGCCTATGGCGGACCGCTTTCCCTGCTGATCACTGTTGCCGCGGCGATTTTCGTTCTTGCTTGCGATTTCAACCCCTTGTGGGCATTGTCAGGAGGCGCGGTCCTCGGTCTGGCCAGCGCATGGTTCGGCTGAGGCGTGTTATGGGAGCGGGCGTCTGCGGCTTTCATGATGTCGCCCCGGAAAGGCGGGATGGTCCACCCTCCCGCGGGAATGCATACCCGATGCCTCTGCTTGCCGTCACCGATCTGAAATCCGGCCTGGGCCGCGACCAGCGCCTCCTCGGCCTGGACCTTGGAACCAAGACCATCGGGCTCGCCCTGTCGGACGTCAGCCGCACCATTGCCTCGCCTCTCTCGACCATTGCCCGGACGAAATTCACCCGCGACGTCCAGGACCTGTTCAAGGTGATCGAGGCCCATGACGTCGGCGGACTGGTCCTGGGACTTCCCGTCAGTATGGACGGGACCGAGGGTCCGCGCTGTCAGTCCACGCGCCAGTTCGCGACCAATCTGCTGGCGTTGCGCGACCTTCCGCTGACTTTCTGGGACGAACGGCTGTCCACCGCGGCCGTGCCCCGGACGCTGCTGGAGGCCGACGCGTCGCGCAGAAGGCGGGCCGAGGTCGTCGACAAGATGGCAGCCGCCTATATCCTGCAAGGTGCGCTGGACGCCTGCCCCACAGTCTGAAAGATCCCCGAAGCGGGGACGGAGGAGCCGATGACGAGCCAGGACGACAGCCCGAAATCCCATATGCCCGAACGCCGCTCCTTCGCCGCCCACAGCACGATCTTCAAGGAAGGCGACCCCGCCGACTGCGCCTATATCATCGAGGTGGGACAGGTCCAGATCAGCAAGATGGTGAGCGGCCGGCGCGTCCAGCTCGGCACGCGCAAGACCTGGGAGATGTTCGGCGAACTGGGGCTGATCGACGACAATCCCCGCATGGCCACCGCCATCGCGTCCGAGGACACGATCTGCATGGTCATTTCCAAGGGGGCGATGGCGCAGATGATGGATGAGGCGCCGCAGGGACTGAACACCGTCATCTATTCGCTGGCTCATATCGTCCGCTCAGCCGGCCAGGAGCTGGCGGAAGCCCGCTACCAGTTGTTGCAACGCGAAAATCCGGAGTAGCCCCCCCGGCCCCTTGCCGCCCGACCGGAGCGGACTTATAGTCCCGGCCATGACCCAAGCCCGCTTTCCCCACCGGCATCTTCTCGGTATCGAGGGCCTCGGTCCCGAGGAGATCACCACATTGCTCGATCTGTCGGATCGCTATGTGGAAAAGAACCGTTCGGCCGACCGCAAGGTCAATGCGCTTCGCGGCAAGACCGTCATCAACCTGTTCTTCGAGAATTCGACCCGGACGCGGACCAGTTTCGAACTGGCCGGCAAGCGTCTCGGCGCCGACGTGATCAATATGCAGGTTTCCGCCAGTTCAGTCGCCAAGGGGGAAACCCTGATCGACACCGCGATGACGTTGAACGCCATGCATATCGAGGTGCTGGTGGTCCGCCACCCGGACTCCGGTGCGGTCAAGCTGTTGTCCGAAAAGGTCAACTGCGCGGTGGTCAACGCCGGCGACGGCGCGCATGAGCACCCGACCCAGGCCTTGCTCGACGCGCTGACGATCCGCCGCCGCAAGGGCCATCTCGACGGCCTGACAGTGGCGATCTGCGGCGACGTTCTGCACAGCCGGGTGGCGCGATCGAATATCCATCTTCTCAACACCATGGGCGCCCGGGTGCGACTGGTGGCGCCCAGGACCCTGCTGCCGTCGCAGGTCGATCGGATGGGGGTCGAGGTCTACAATGATATGATCGAGGGATTGAAGGACGTTGACATCGTGATGATGCTGCGACTTCAGAACGAACGCATGCGCGGGAATTTCATCCCCTCGATCCGCGAATATTTCCATTTCTTCGGTCTTGACTATGACAAGCTGAAGGTCGCCAAGCCAGACGCCCTGATCATGCATCCGGGTCCGATGAATCGCGGAGTTGAGCTGGACAGCGACCTTGCCGACGACGTCGAGCGCTCGGTGATCCGGGAACAGGTGGAGATGGGCGTTGCCGTGCGCATGGCCTGCCTCCAGGTCCTGACCGAAAACCTGTCTGGAGGCGCCGCCTGATGTCCGTTCGTGCCCCGGGCCTTGTGGCCTATGTCAATGCACGCCTGTTGGATCCCGCCAGCGGACTGGATGCCAAGGGCGGCCTGCTGACCGACGGCGAAAAGATCGTCGAGGTCGGCGCCGGCCTGTTCTCGACGGGTGTTCCGGACGGCGCCGAAGTGATCGATTGCGCCGGAGCCTGCCTGGCCCCGGGCCTTGTCGACATGCGGGTGCAACTGCGCGAACCCGGCGAGGAGCACAAGGAATCGCTCCGGTCCGCCGGAGAGGCGGCGGTGGCCGGCGGCGTCACCTCAATGGTCTGCCTGCCCAACACCCAGCCCGCCATCGACGATGTCGCGACGGTGGAATTCGTGGCGCGCCGGGCGCGCCAGATCGGCCTAGCCAAGGTCTATCCCTACGCCGCCGCCACCAAGGGTCTGGCCGGCGCCGAGATGTCCGAGATCGGACTGCTCTCGAAGGCGGGCGCGCTCGCTTTCACCGACGGCACGCGGGCGATTCGCGACGCCCAGGTCATGCGCCGCGCTCTGGCCTACGCCGCCACTTTCGGAGTCCTGATCGTCCAGCACCCCGAGGAACCCAGTCTCGCCGGTGGCGGCGCGATGAACGAGGGCGAACTGTCGACCCGCCTCGGGCTGGCTGGGATCCCCGCGGCGGCCGAGGCCATCATGCTGGAGCGAGACCTCCGCCTCGTGGAACTGACCGGCGGCCGCTATCACGCCGCCCATGTGTCGACGGCCGAGGCGGTCGCCCTGATCCGCCGCGCCAAGGACCGCGGCCTTCCCGTCACCTGCGACACCGCACCGCCCTATTTCGCCCTGAACGAACTGGCGGTCAGCGAATATCGGACCTTTGCCAAATTGTCGCCGCCGCTGCGCTCGGAATCCGACCGTCAGGCCATCGTGGCGGGGCTGCGGGACGGGGTGATCGACACGATCGCCTCCGACCACGCGCCGCAGGACCAGGATTCGAAGCGTCTGCCGTTCGCCCAGGCGGAGACCGGCGGTGTCGGGCTGGAAACCTTGTTGCCCGTGACGCTGGAGCTCTATCACAACGGCCATTTGACCCTGCTTCAGGCGATCGGGAAGCTGTCCTTCGCGCCGGCGCGATTGCTGGGCCTTCCGGCCGGACAACTCCAGGCCGGGGCCGCCGCCGATCTGCTGCTGTTCGACCCCGACCATCCCTGGCGCATCACGCCGGAGGACTTCCGGTCGAAGTCGAAGAACTCGCCGTTCGACGGCCGGCCCGTCCAGGGACGGGTGCTGCGCACCGTCGTCGACGGACGTACCGTCTTCTCCGCCGAGGTCTGACGTGGCGCTGATCGTCGCAGCCGTTTTCGGCTATCTGCTGGGATCCGTTCCCTTCGGCCTGCTGTTCACCCGCCTCGCGGGGCTGGGGGACATCCGGTCGATCGGTTCCGGCAACATCGGTGCCACGAATGTGTTGCGCACCGGACGCAAGGGTCTGGCCTTCTGCACGCTGGTTTTCGATGGCGGCAAGGGGGCTTTCGCCGCCGGCATAGCGACCTGGATGGCCGGAACGGACGCCGGACTGGTGGCCGGCGCCGTGGCCGTCATCGGACATAATTTTCCCGTCTGGCTGTCGTTCAAGGGGGGCAAAGGGGTGGCGACGACGCTGGGGGTGTTTCTGATCACCTCCTGGCCGGTCGGAGTAGGCGCCTGCCTGACCTGGCTGGTGATCGCCTTCCTGTTCCGCATTTCCTCGCTGGCGGCCCTGGTGGCCCTGGCACTGTCGCCAGTCTATGCCCTGATCTTCGCCACACCGGCGCATGCCCTGGCGGCGCTGATCCTGGCGGTTCTCGGCATCGCCCGCCACCACACCAACATCCGCCGTCTGCTCCGGGGCGAGGAACCGCGGATCGGCAAGAAAAAAGAGTCTTGAGTGCCGGACCTCCCGGGAATCGCCGCCGGCCTCTGGCGGCGGCGGGCCGGGCCCCTGCGCAGCCCGACGGCTGCACCGATCTGATTTATGTTCTTCTGCCCCTCTGGCAGGTGGAATTCTCCCTCAGCTACAGCGCCCTGGCGACGCTGCGCGGCCTTTACGCCGGCGTGACGGCGGGCGCCCAGGTGCCGGCCGGCCGTCTGGCGGAGCGGTTCGGAATTCGGGCTCTCCTTGTCCTGGGCACCCTTCTGGTGGCGGCCGGCTATGCGCTGGCCGGACTGAGCGGCGGCATCGCCGGGCTGGCCGGCGCGATGGCTCTGTCCGGCCTCGGCGCCAGCACCCAGCATCCCCTGGCCTCTGCCGCAGTCTCGCGCGCCTTCGGTGGCGGACAAGAGGCGCGCGGCCCGCTGGGGACCTATAATTTCGCGGGCGACATCGGCAAGGCGGCCATTCCCGCGGCGTTGGCGCTGGTCCTGACGGTTTGGCCCTGGCGTTCGGCGCTGTTCCTTCTGGCGGGTATCGTGGCCCTTGGAGCTGTCTGCCTTTGCCTTCTACTGCCGGCGGCTCCCCCGGTCCGGAAGGCCGGTGCTCCGGCCCGGACCGGGGGATCCAAGGGGGGATTCGGCCTCCTCCTTGCCATCGGCATCCTCGATTCCGGGGTTCGCATGGGGCTTCTGACCTTTCTGCCCTTCCTGCTGACCGCCAAGGGGGCCGGTCAGGCGACCATCGGACTGGCCCTGTCCCTGGTCTTCATCGGCGGTGCCGCAGGGAAGCTGATCTGCGGATGGACCGCCGCCCGTACCGGGATCATCGCGACGGTGATGGCAACGGAATTCGCGACGGCTGTTGGCATCCTGGCGCTTCTTGTCCTGCCGGCGACCGCCACGCTGGTGATGCTGCCCGTCCTGGGAACGGTGCTGAACGGAACCTCTTCGGTGCTCTATGGCAGCGTCGGGGAACTGGCGCCGGCCCATCGCGCCGAGCGGGCCTTCGCCCTGTTTTACAGCGCCGCCATCGGATCAGGCGCGCTGTCCCCCGTTCTTTACGGCGCACTGGGCGACCATTTCGGCGTCCCCTGGGCCACCGCCGCCACCGCCGCCACCGCGCTTCTCACCCTGCCGCCCGCCCTGGCCCTGGCTCCCCGTTTCCGCCGGAAATAGCCCCGTCACCCTCGCGGCCACCGGCACGGGCGGCTATGCCCTGTGCCGGTGGGACCTTGCAGACGGCGGATCCAGGTGCCCCGGTCAGAACAGAATCTGGGACAGCAGATATCCGACGACCGTGGAGACGCTGACCCCGATCAGGCCCGGGATCATGAAGCTGTGGTTCAACAAATATTTGCCGATATGGGTGGTGCCGGTCCGGTCGAAATTGATGGCCGCCAGATCGCTGGGATAAAAAGCGAAGAAGAAATAGGCGTAGCTGGAGGGCATCAGCCCCAGAAGCAAGGTGGTCGGCAACCCCAGCAGAAGCCCGAAGGGCATCATGATGGTCAGTGTCGCGGCCTGACTTTTGACGAAGGCCGATACGGCGAACATCGCCAGGGCGAAGGTCCAGGGCGCGAACTGCACCATTTCCTTGATGTGACTGATCAGATAGGCGCTGTTGCCGTTGACGAAGGTGTCGCTCATCCAGGCGATCCCGAAGATCGACACCACGGCGATCATGCCCGCGGTGAAGACGCTGGAGCGCGCGATCTCGGCGGCTTTGATATTGCCTGCGAACATGATGAAGGCGCCGAACGACAGCATCACCACCTGAACCAGGGTCGTCATGGCCATCGGCTTGCCTTTGAAATGAGGCAGCAAGGCGGGGAAAATCGACAACAGAATGATCAGCAGAATGCCGCTGAAGAACAGAACGACGCTCATCCGCGCGGTCTTCGGCAAGGCCTTGCCCAGCGTGGTCACGGATTCATCGAGGGTGGCGCGGAACGCCGGATCCTTGCAGCGTTCCAGAAAATCGGGATCCTGGTCCAGCGGCTTGCCGCGACGCACGCTCCAGAGCGCCGCCACCAGCATGCCGATCAGTCCGGACGGCAGGGTCACCATCAGAATATCGAGCAATCCGACCGGATGGGATGTCTTGGCGGCCATGGCCATGAAGGTCGTCACCGCCGCCGCGACGGGGCTGGCCGTTATGCCCATCTGGGCCGCGACGCTGGAAATCGCCATCGGCCGCTCGGGGCGGATCCGGGTTTTCAGCGCCACATCGGCGATCACCGGCAACAGGGAATAGACCGCATGTCCGGTCCCGACACAGACGGTCAGGAGAAAGGTCGACAACGGCGCCAGCAAAGTGATGCGGTTCGGGTGGGCGCGCAGAATCTTTTCGGTGATCTGCACCATATAATCCAGCCCTCCCGCCACCTGGAGGGTGGCAGAGGCGGTCACGACGGCCAGGATGATCAGCATCACGGTGATCGGCGGATCGCCGGGTTCGGTATTGAACACGAACGCCAGGACGGTAACGCCCAGCCCGCCGATCATTCCCAACGCGACGCCGCCCCGGCGGATACCGATGAGAATGGCCCCCAGGACCAGAACGAACTCCAACCAAAAGTTAACCATGATCTCCCCCTTTCCAGTCTGCCCCACCCCTCGGGGCGACACGTCATAACTGAGTAATCATAATTTTACTATGGTTTTTGTTGCATCCCGATCACCCGGAAAACCGGTCGGGACGACGGTCTGCGTGACGCTTCTCTGGACCATCATCATACCCACTTTTGGGATAAGGACTTCAGGAAGATTATCGGACGATGCATTCCCGCTTCTGCCATAACAATTTTTCTTGTTTATTTTCAATACCATGGGAAATTTTTCTGATTATTCAGGGAAAGTGGCAGATGCTGTTCGGGGGGTGCCAAGGCCGCCACCATCGTGTAGGATCCCGCACGTCCGGGTTGTTACCGGACGCCATATGCCGCGGCCGGGCGTCCGCCCGCGCCGGCCGCAGGGGACCCGGGCGGAAGGAGTCTCGATCATGGGTGGAAAGCGCATTCTGATGGTGGTCGGCGATTATGCCGAGGACTATGAGACGATGGTTCCGTTCCAGGCATTGCGGATGGTCGGCCATCACGTCGATGCCGTCTGTCCCGGGAAACCCGCCGGCCAGACCGTCCGGACCGCCATCCACGATTTCGAAGGCGATCAGCCCTACAGCGAAAAGCCGGGACATAATTTCACCCTGACCGCCGACTTTTCCGGCATCGACGTCGCCAGCTACGACGCGCTGGTCGTCCCCGGCGGCCGTGCGCCGGAATATCTCCGTCTCGACCACAAGGTCCTGTCGGTGGTGCGCCATTTCGCCGACGCGCGCAAACCGATCGCCGCCATCTGCCATGGCCCGCAACTGCTGGCCGCGGCGGGCGTCCTGTCGGGCCGCAAGGTCTCGGCATATCCGGCCTGTGCCCCCGAAGTGGCCCTGGCCGGCGGCGATTACGCCGAGATTGCGGTCGATTCCGCGATCACCGCTGGCAATCTGGTGACCGCCCCCGCATGGCCGGCCCCCCCGGCCTGGCTTGCCCAGTTTCTGGCGGTCCTGGGCACCCGGATCGTCCATTCCTGACGCCTGCCGGACCCGATTGCCCCCGCCCTGCCGCGCCGATGCCGGAGCGGCAGGGCAGGACGGAACTCACCACGCGCAGAAACCAGACGCTTGTCGCCGGACAGGCGCTCCAGCCCCTGGAATTTCACCGGACGCTTCCGCTTTGCGGAAGCCGGGATCAAACGCCTCTCTGCCTTAGGGTTTGCCGATTGACCTCTTCGTCAACAGGCCCCAAGGAAAAGCCGAAGGGCACTGTCATAAAGCCCGCCATTGTGCCAAAATGGCACAGCAAAAAATAACATTGGACACTTCAACCAATGACGATCGCCTGTGATCAGGGAAGACGGGAAGCCATGGCCATCTCCGGATTATTGCCGAACCGCTCCACCACCTTGCGCGGCACCTCCGCCGGCGGCAAAAAAAAGCCGCCAGGGGCGGAGAAATCGCTATGAGCGATATCGCTTTTACCGATTTTCTTGCCGTTATCGGTGCAGGGACCTGTCTTTATTGGGCGGGCCGCGTTGTCCGCCTGCTGATGCGCCCGCCCGGGGAGGAGGAGGTGGAGGCCGGGACCAGCCAGTCCGCCCCGACAGGGTCGGCGCCACGCCCCCCACGCCCGGACGCCCCCCAGCGGACAGCCCCGGCCCCGGCGGGCATTCCGCCGGCCCATGTGGCGGCCATCACGGCCGCCATCGCCGTCATCACCGGCGGCGCTCACCGCATTGTCCACATCGATGACGGGGCCGGTGTTTCCTGGTCGGCGGAAGGCCGCCGGCTGCACCAGACCTCGCACACCCCCCATTGACCGGGGAACGCCCGGAGGACTCTGTTCATGGTCAGAAATTTCAGGATCAACGTCGACGGACATGTCTATTCCGTCTCCGTCGAGGAACTGGCCGCCGACGTCCATGACGCCCGGCCCGGCGCGAATGTCGCGGCGCCCCCTCCCCCCCATCACGCCGCTCCGCAACCGCCGCCGGCACCGGACAGCGCCTGCGCCTGCCGGCGAATTCCCTCGGCCTCGACCGCCAGAGCCTTCAGAGTC
>WASQ01000148.1 GCA_009712185.1 Telmatospirillum sp.
TACGGCGGGAAAGTCCGCTGCCAGCTTCAGCTCTTCCTGCTCCATTTCGATACTCTCTCCCTGCAGGGTTGAAACACCCCGGCGAAGCGTCTTCCGGCCGCAATGCCTGCTGTCCGCCGGCCGGACCGGAACCATGGGTGGCTCATCAAGATCTTGGCAGGACTGTCATCCGGTCATCATGCGAACAGGCAAAAACGACACTTGTAACGATCCCGCGGGGCGGACCGTCCCAGGGTCAGTCGGAGAACAGAAAAAGTAAATCCCGTCCCGATTGCCCGGTCTGCCCCGCCTGCCATTTATTTTTTCCCGCGACTCCCGGGACGGATACGCCGACAGCCCCGAAGAACCAATGGTTATTCATGACCATTGGACGGCACTATGACCTTACGCCGAGACGCCCATTCTGTCCATGAAAACACCGAGAAATTTTGCCAATTCTTTATACTATCCATACCCAAAGCGCAACCCGACACTCCGGGTTGCCGGCGGATGCCGCCCGCCGGAGCCGCGCCGGTCCGGGCCGGGGTCGCGCGGACGCGCCCCCGGCCCGGAGATCCGATCGTCCTATTTCGAGAAGGCCTTGCGCATGTCGCCGGTCTCGCGGAAGGCGATATGCCAGGAGAAGGCCTTCTCCAGCACATGCGGGGTATGGCCGCCCCGCTTCACCGCCTCCTTGTAATAGTCGCGCATGGCGTCGCGGAAGGTCGGGTGCACGCAGTTCTCGATCACCACCTTCGCCCGTTCCCGCGGCGCCAGGCCGCGCAGATCCGCAAGACCCTGCTCCGTCACCAGCAGATCCACGTCATGCTCGGGATGGTCGACATGGCTCACCATCGGAACGATCGACGAAATCGCGCCGCCCTTCGCAACCGACTTCGTCACAAAGGTCGTCAGATAGGCGTTGCCCGCGAAATCCCCCGAGCCCCCGATCCCGTTCATCATGTGGGTCCCCCCCACATGCGTCGAGTTCACATTGCCGTAGATGTCCGCCTCCAGCGCCGTGTTGATCGCGATCAGGCCAAGACGCCGGATCACCTCGGGATGGTTGCTGATCTCCTGCGGACGCAGAACCATATGCCGCTTGTATTTCTCGAAGTCCGCGAACAGACGGTCCCAGCAGGACTGCGTCAGCGAGAACGCCGTCGCCGACGCAAACACCAGCTTGCCGCTGTCCACAAGGTCGAACACCGAATCCTGGATCACTTCCGAATACATCGTCAGATCATGGAACGGACAGTCGGTGAACCCCCGCAAAACCGCGTTCGCCACAGCCCCCACGCCCGACTGCAACGGCGCCAGACGGTTGCCAAGACGCCCCTGCTTCACCTCGTTCTTCAGAAAATCGATCAGATGGCCCGCGATCGCGTTGGTCTCGTCATCCGCCTTCTCCAGCTTCACCGGATTGTCCTTGCGGTCCGAGATCACGATCGCCGCGATCTTCGACGGATCCACCGGAATGAACGGCGTCCCCACCCGCGAATTCGGCGCCACAACCGGAATCGCCTCACGGTACGGACGACGGCTCGGGATATAGATGTCGTGCAGACCCTCAAGCTCCGTCGGCTGCGACAGATTGAGCTCAATGATGATCTTCTCCGCGAAAATCGCGAAGCTCGCCGAATTGCCCACCGACGTCGTCAGGACGATCCCGCCCTCCTCCGTGATCGCCGCCGCCTCGATGATCGCAACGTCGATCGACGCAAGCTGCTTCGCCCGCAACAGCTCCACCGTCTCCGAAAGATGCTGGTCGACGTACATCACTTCGCCCGCGTTGATCGCCTTGCGCAGTGTCGGGTCCCCCATATAGGGCATCCGCCGCGCGATGATCCCCGCCTTCGTCAGAAGGCTGTCGATCTCGTCGCTCACCGACGCGCCCGTCAGAAGGTTGATCTTGAAATGCTCCGTCTGCGCCCGCTCCGCCAAAATCGCGGGAAGAACCTTCGCATCCCCCGACTTCGTGAAACCGGACATCCCAACCGTCATTCCGTCCTTGATCAGTCCCGCCGCAACTTCCGGCGGCACAACCTTCCCCATCAGAGAGGGCATACGAATCCTGTCACGGTACATGCAAAGCTTCCTT
>WASQ01000045.1 GCA_009712185.1 Telmatospirillum sp.
GTTGGCCTGGGCGTTGGCCGGGACGTTGGCCTGGGCGTTGGCCGGGACGTTGGCCGGGACGTTGGCCGGGCCGCCGTTCGGACTCCAGCGCCGAAGCACCGCTCCAAGCTTTTTGCGGTCGATCGGCTTGGCGATGAAGTCGTCCATCCCGGCCTCCCGGCAGGCTTTCCGGTCCGCCGAGGTCGCGTTGGCCGTCATGGCCACGATCACCGGGCGCCCGTCCCGGTGGTTCGCGCGGATCGTCCTCGTGGCGGCTATTCCATCCATGTCCGGCATCTGAATATCCATCAGAACCAGATCGTAGTCGCAACGGTCGACCAGCCCGACCGCCTCCCGGCCGTCATGGGCGACATCGGCGGAATGGCCCAGGGTTTTCAGCAACCCGACGGCAACCTGCTGATTGACGGCGTTGTCTTCGGCCACCAGGATCCGCAGCCGCCGCCACGGACTGCCCCCCTGCGACGAATGTGCCGGACCGTCTCCCGTCTCGCGACCGGCAAGGACGGTCCTCAGCGCAGATTGAAGCGCCGTCTGCCCGACCGGCCTCCCGATCGTCGCTGCCACCCCCAGAGCGCGGGCTTTCTGCCGCGCGGCATCGTCTGCCGCCAACGCCAGAATCAGGCTGGTTCCCGACAGGCGGCGATCGGCGCCGATCACCGCGGCGATGTCGAGCCCCGTCATGCCGCTCATCGGATGGCTGATGATCGCAACGTCGAACCCCGTTGTCCCGACAGACTGCCGCAACAGCTTGAGACCGGACAGGGCGTCGGCCGCGCTCGACACCTCGGCACCGGCCTCGACCAGCCATCGGCCCAGCGCCTCCCGCTCCCCGCTGTCGTCAGCGATCACCGCCACTCTTGTTCCCCGCAAGGGGTTTCCCGTCACCCCATGGGGCTCTGCCGTCTCCCCTTCACGTGCGACCGACGTCAATGGAACCTCGAACAGGAACCGGCTTCCCTCGCCCTCGACGCTATCCACCGAAATGGTACCGCCCAGCAGATCCGCGATCCGTTTTGAAATCGCCAATCCCAGGCCGGAGCCGCCAAACCGCCGCGCGATGGAGGAGTCGGCCTGGGTGAACATCGAGAACAAGCGCGGCTTCAGGCTGTCGGAAATTCCGATTCCGGTGTCGGTAACCGTGACGGACAACCAGCACAGGCCGCCGCGATGGACGATGTCCGCCGTGACCTCGATCGCGCCCTGGTCGGTGAATTTAACGGCATTGCCAACGAGATTGAGCAACACCTGGCGGATACGCCCGCCATCTCCCTCGAAGCGTCCAGACGCCTCCCGGCCGACATGGCAGGTCAGCGTGACCGGCTTGTTCTCCAGACGGGGAACGAGAACGTCGATCACTCCCTCCAGCAGGTCCCGGATATCGAAATGACCGATCTCGATCTCAATCGCGCCGGTCTCCATCTTCGAAAAGTCGAGAATGTCATTGATGATCGCCAGAAGCGCCTCCGCCGACATGCGGATGGTATGGGCGTAATTGTACTGCTCCGGCGACAGGGGCGTATCGAGCAACAGGCCGGTCATCCCGATGATTCCGTTCATCGGCGTCCTGATTTCATGGCTGACGGTGGCCAGAAACTCGGACTTGGACCGGTCCCCGGCCTCCGCGCGTTCTTTCGCCGCCCTGAGATCGCGTTCCAGAAGAACCGCGTCGGTGATGTCGGTATGGATCCCGATGATGCCGCCTTCAGGTGTCCGGTATTCGACGATGCGGACCCATTTCCCGTCCGCAAGCTGGATCACCTGCGGCGCTCCGTCGGCGCGCCGATGCCGTTCGAGACGCGTCGCGATCAGCGTGTCGAGGCTTTGCGCGCCTTCCGGCACGAAGCTCAAGGGACCGATCGCCGCCAGCACATCGGAAAAGACCACACCGGGTTTTGTCAGATCGGCGGCCGCCGCGTAAAACTGCCGATAGCGGTCGTTGCAGACGACCAGCCGATCGTCGGGATCGTAGAGGACAAACCCTTCCGAAATTCCGCCGATTGCGGCCAGCAGGTTGGTCTCGACGGATTTCAGGCGCCTTTTGGCCTCCAGCGTATCGGTCACGTCGCTGGCCGTCCCCCTGTAACCCAGGAACTTTCCGCTCGGATCGAAGACCGGTTTGCCGCTGACGTTCAGGGTTCTCAACCGGCCGTCGGCCATCCGGATCTCGTAGGTGAAGTCCCGGAACGGGGGATGGGCCTCCAGCATCTCCCTGTGTTCCAGAACCCGTTCCGGGGCGGCGGTCTCCGCCATCAGCTCCATCCGGGTCCGCCCGATCACATTCTCGATGCCGATCGCCTCCAGCGTCGCGGAAAAGCCGACAAACCGGGTGAAGCGATGGCCCGAATCCGTCTCCCAGAACCAGTCTGAGGAGGACTGAGCGAAATCGCGAAATAACGCCTCGTTCTCGACCAGGGCATCCAGAACCTGATGGCGTTCGCTGATATCCCGGATGATCCCGACAAAATGGGGAACCCCGACGCTCTGAAGGTCGCCGACGGCCAGTTCGATGGGAAAAATCTCGCCATTTTTCCGCCGCGCTTTCTCTTCCCTCCCCCGGCCGATCACCTTGGGCCGCCCTTCCGCCAGATAACGGTCGAAATGGTCGAGATGCCTCGCCGCGCCCTCTTCCGGCATCAGCACGCTGACCGGCTGACCGATCAGCTCGGAGCGCTCATAGCCGAATGTGGCCAGAAGCGCCTTATTGACGTCGAGGATATGACCGGTCCGGTCGGAGATGACGACCCCTTCGCCCACTGTATCCAGAATCATCTTCAGGTGGCGGTCGGCCAACGCCCGGGCCTGATCGACGGAATCCCTGAGGCTGTTCTCCATCACGACGGCGGCAAGGCATGCCTCATGTTCCCGACGATCGAAGTCGGCGTAGGACCGGTCGACCAGATCCAGGAGACGCGCGACATCGACGCTTCCGTCCGGTGCCGTTGCCTCCCGCAACTGCCTGTCAAGACGGTCATGCATCGGCCGAAACCACCGGCAAGCATCCGGGGACGGGGCAAGGCGCCGCATCACGCAGGACGGGGAACGGCTGGGACCGGCGCCGGTCCACGCCGGTTGGTGTCACACCATCGGACCTGGCGGCGCCGGGCCGGGCTTTCTCCTCCCCGGATCGGTATCGGTCAGCGAGACACATCGGTCGAGCCTCCGGCTTCTTCCTGCGACGGGGACACCGCCGCCCCCCATGGAGACGATCAGTCGGACGAAGTCCCGAAATCCTTAAGCGACCGGGCGTCGCGCCCGCCCTTCAGCGAGGCCGGAAAGCACATATTTCCGCCGCCTCCGATGTCGGAGCCGGGCGGGATGCCCGCCCCACTCGTCAGGGAACCGGACGTCGGATTCCATCCATCGGGAAGGGTAACGCAATTTCTACCATTGCGTCTAAAAAGATCCGCCATATTACCGCCATCGGGATCGACACGCGGGGCCAGAAAATGGAAAGGGCCCGCGGAATTCTCCGCGGGCCCTTTCCAACCGGAAAGCCGGTCCTGCCGGGAAAAAGGCGGAAAGCCGCCCCCCGTCAATCAGTGAAACAGGCCGCGCCCGGCCGCCACGGCGACGTCGAACACCGGCCCGGGAACAAACCCCAGGACCAGCACGATCACGCTGAGCACACCGGCCCCCACAAGGCTGAACACGCTGGTATCGGGGGCGGACCGTCCCTCCGGAGCGGCGTCCTCGGTGTAGGCATGCCGGACCAGCGACAGATAGTAGTAAATGGCGAAGGCGCTGTTCACGGCCAGAACCACCACCAGCCAGTTATAGCCGTGGTTCCAGGCTGCGGTGATCAGGAACAGTTTGCCCATGAACCCGACAGTCGGTGGCAACCCGACCAGCGCGAAGGCGCCGACCGCCATGGCGAAAGCCAGCGCCGGTGCACGCCGGTAAAGACCGTTGAGATCGTCCAGTTCCAGATTGCGACCGTCCGAGGCAACCCGGCTGACCACCCAGAACGCCAGCAGATTCATCGCCACATAGGCCAGGGCGTAGAAGGCGGCGGCGGCCATGCCTTCGGCCGTTCCGGAGACAAGGCCGACCATGACATATCCGGCATGGGCCACAGACGAAAAGCCCAGCATCCTTTTCACGTCGCGCTGCGCCAGGGCGCAGAGATTGCCGAGCGTCATGGAAATGGCGCCGAGCCATGCCAGAACGGTGGTGATCTCAAGTCCCGGCGTCAGGAAAGCGGACAGACGGACCAGCACCACCACGGCGCCCAGTTTCGGCAGGGTCGCGACAAAGGTGGCCGTTTCGTTGCTGGTGCCCTGGTAGACGTCGGGGCACCAGAAGTGGAACGGGAACAGCGCCAGCTTATAGAACATGCCGCCCAGGAACAGGGTCAGGCCGACCACGGCCACCGGAGCATCGGCCCAGTGCCAGGATTTTGTCGTCAATTCGGCAATATAGGTCGTGTGCTGGCCGGCCAGGACATAGGACAGGCCGAACAGGGCCAGGGCCGTGGCGACAGCGCCGAAAAGGATGTATTTGATCCCCGCCTCGGCCGCCCCTTTGTCCTTGGACCGCAGCGCGATCACCGTATAGAGGCTGTAGGACGACAGCTCCAGCGCCAGATAAACGCTGAACAGCTCAACCGTCGAGGACAGCAGCATCAATCCCCATGCCGACAGGGCCAGGAACAGGTAATAGTCGGCGCGCCGATCCTTGTCGAGCGTGGGCTGGCGGGACGCGTTCAGCGTGGTCACCAGGAAGCAGACGGCGATCACCACCTTGAAGAACTGGGACATCCCGTCAAGCTTGTAGACGCCGGAGAAGAGAAGTCCGGTCGCGGAATGGGACGCCAGGGCGGCCACCACCCCCGCCGCAGCAGCGATGGGCACCCATCGTTCGGCGCGGACCCGTTTCTCGCCGCTCGCGACACTCGCCGCGAACAACGCCAGGATCAGAATGAACTGGAAGAGTTCCGGGACGATCAAAGCCGGGTTGAAGTTCACGACAGTCTCTCCCTAGTTCTTCTCGGTCCCGGTCGCCGCCGGCGCCGGGGTTTGCACAGGTGCCGCATCCACGACCGCCCCCCTGCGCGTGTCGTAATCGGCCAGCAGCTTGTCGACCGAAGGGGTGATCATCTGGAAAAACAGGCCGGGGGCCAGGCCGATGTAGAACACCATGACCGCCGGACCGGCCAGGAACAGCCATTCCCGCAGGCAGAGGTCGCTCCAGCTCTTGGCCGACGACGGTTGCCCCCACGCCATCTTGAGACCGACGCGGAACATATAGGCGGCCGACAACAGCGCACCGGGCACCAGCAGGGCGCCGACAAGAAGGCTGTGATTGAAGGCCCCGACGAACACCAGAATTTCCCCCACGAAACCGTTGGTTCCGGGGAAACCGAAGGAGGCAAGCGAGAACAGCCCCCAGAAGAACATGAAGGCGGGCATATATTTGCCCAGTCCCAGGTTCTTCTGGATATCGCGGCTGTGGCTGCGCTCATAGACGGTGCCGATCATCATGAACAGGCCGCCGGTGATGACGCCGTGGTTCAGCATCTGGAACAGGGCGCCCTCGACGCCACGCTGATTGAACAGGAAAATGCCCAGCGTGACGAAGCCCATATGGCCGACCGACGAATAGGCGACCAGCTTCTTGATGTCGGTCTGGCCGAGCGCGACCACGCCACCATAGAGGATCGACGCCACCGAGACCGCGATCATCATGGGAGCGAAATACTCGGCCGCCGCCGGCGTCAGCGGCAGACAGAAGCGCAGGAAGCCGTATGTTCCCATCTTCAGCAGGATCGCGGCCAGGATCACCGATCCCGCGGCCGGCGCCTGCACATGCGCGGCCGGCAGCCAGGTGTGGAAGGGGAACATCGGCACCTTGATGGCAAAGGCCAGGGCCATGGCTAAGAAGCACAGGCACTGGAACCGGAAGCCGAAGGTCTGTGTCATCAGGTCCGGGATGGAGAAGGTGCCGCCGGCAATGCGGAAGGCGACGATCGCCACCAGCAGCAGGGTCGAGCCGGTCAGGGTGTAAAGGAAGAACTTGATCGAGGCATATCGGCGGTCGTCGCCGCCCCAGACGGCGATCAGCAGATACATCGGGATCAGCATCGCTTCCCAGAACACATAGAACAGCACCAGATCCATGGCCGTGAAAACGCCGATGCAGGCGGCGGTCATGATCAGCAGGCAGACATGGAATTCCTTAAGCCGCTTGCTGATTCCGGTCCATGAGCAGAGCACGGCGAGAGGCATGGTGAACAGGGTCAGCCAGACCATCAGGATGCTGATGCCGTCGACGGCCAGGTGATATTCCAGGCCCCATTGCGGCACCCAGGACAGGCGCTCGACGAACTGGAAATCGGCGTTGAAATGATAGGCGGTCAGCGGCAGGGCCAGCACGATCTCGATGATCAGGGCCACCATTGTGACCTTGCGCACCAGGGCATCGCCCCGCACAAGGAGGAGCCCCAGGGCCGCCACCAGCGGGAAGACGATCAGACTGCTGAGAACCGGATAGGCGAAATCCAACGTAGTCACTCCGTTACATTCCCCGGTCTAACCCAGGTACCAGACCAATCCGAACAGGATGAGGGCGAGCGTCGCCGCCAGGGCCAGATAGTCCTGGAGGTTTCCGTTCTGAGCCTTGGCGCCAAGACGGCCGATCCCGAGAACAGTGACGGCGGATCCGTCGACCACCCCGTCGATGCCCTTCTTGTCGAACCAGGCGGAAGCCGATCCCAGCATCACAAGACCGCGCAGGCCGATGGCCCGGTAGGCCTCGGTCCAACGGTCGTCGATCCATGCCAGCGGCCGGCAGACCAGGGCCAGAACGGCCTTGCCGATCAGACGGTAGAAATAGTCGAGGTCGAGATTGTCACCGTCCCGGATCGTCATCACGCCCTTCATCAGCATGACCGACAGCCCCGCGAAGCCCAGAAGCAGAAGGGCCTGAAGAACATGCCAGGCGGTCCAGGGCTCGTAGGGATCTTCGACCGGGAATGGCAGATAGCGGTAAAGCATGTCCGGGAACACGCCCTGCGCGATGCAGAGTACGGCGGCCAAAGCCATCCCGAGATACATGTTCCATGGCAGAGGCGCGGGCGGGGTTGCAATCGCGCCTTCGGGCCGTTTGCGCCAGAACAGGAAATAGGGCAGCCGGATACCGACCGCGATGAAGGTTCCCGCGGTCGCCACCTCCAGCGCCAGGGCCTGCCAGGTGAAATGCGCCTCGGCGGTTCCGGCGATGGTCATCGTCTTGGTGACGAAACCGTTGAACAGCGGCATGCCGGAAATCGACATGGCGCCGACCGTGAAGAACACCGCGACCCAGGGCATCCGTTCGGCCAGTCCGCCCAGCTTTTCCAGCCGGTCGGTTCCGAGCGCGGTCATCACGCAGCCGACGCTCATGAACAGCAGGCTTTTGTAAAGGATGTGAGCGTAGGCGTGCGACGCCGCGCCGTTCATCGTCAGAGCGGACCCGACGCCGATGCCGACCGCCATATAGCCGACCTGCGAAATGATGTCATAGGCCAGCACGCGCCGCGCGCTGTTGGCGATGATCGCCTGCATCACGCCATAGACGGCCATCACGGCGCCGGCGGTGATCAGGATCTCCCAGCCGGCAAACCCGCGGGCCAGCACATACACCGCCGTCTTGGTCGTGAAGGCGCACATGAACACGGCGCCCGCCACGGTCGCCCGCGGATAGGCGTCCGGCAGCCAGGCATGCAGCGGCACCACCGCGGCGTTGACGCAGAAACCCGCCAGGATCAGCCAGTCGTAATAGGCCGCGTCGGACGGCAGGATGTGATCGAAGGCAAAGGTCCCGGTCGCCTGATAGCGCAGCAGCAATCCGCCCAGCAGAAACAGGCCGCCAACGGTGTGGTAAAGGAAATAACGGTATCCGGCGAGGGTCGAGGCGCGGTTCCGGTTCAGGAAGATCAGGAAGGTCGAGCCGATGCTCATCAATTCCCAGAACAGGAACAGGCTGACATAGTCGCCCGCGAAAACGGACCCGAAGCTGCCGGCCACATAGAGGCTGGCCGCGATATGCTGTCCCTTGTCGGTGACATTCAGCGCATAGACCATGCCGATCAGCGACATGACCGCGAACACCTGCGCGAAGATCAGCGACAGCCCGTCCACGCGGCCCAGGGTCACCTGCTCGCCCAGATAGGGCAGAACGGCGTAGACGCCCGGATCCACCGTGAACACGCTCCACAGCGCGACCACCGGGGGAACCAGCAGCAGCCACTTCCACTGCCGGCCCGGCAGGAACGGCAGGATCAGGGCCAGAAGGATGAAGCCCAGCGAGGGATGGATGAAGCTAGATGTCGCCATAGAAGTCTTCTTTGCGGGCGATAAGGGGACGGATGACCTTTTCGACGATCAGGACGAGAAGGCCGCCGACGACCAGGCCGAACCCGGCGAAAAACCCAGGGGTGGCATCCCATCCGAAATGCGCCTCATCGGGGCGGATCACCACATTGAGGCCGACGAGGGCCACCAGCACGGCGACGAAGAGAAGACGCCACACCTTGTGAAGCTCCCGGAGCCGTTCGAACACTGCGCCAAGACTGCTCATAGCCGTCTCCTAGTAATTTCCGAAGACGCGGATGAAGTTCTGGAAAAGCTGCGGGTAGAACCCGAGCACCACCGACATCAGCGCCGTGAAGCAGAGCGGCACGACCATGGTGAGCGGAGCCTCCTTGTAGCCGTCGATGCTGATCACCGGGGCCTTGAAAAAGGCGCGATAGAAGATCGGCACGAAATAGCCGGCATTGAGCGCGGTCGAGGCCAGCAGCGCCACCAGCAGGACGATCTGGCCGGCCTGAAGGGTGCCGTTCACCAGATACCATTTGGAGACGAAACCGCACACCGGCGGCATGCCGATCATCGACAGCGAGGCCAGTCCGAAGGCCCCGAAGGTCCAGGGCATCTTGCGGCCCAGACCGTTCATCTGGCTGATCTTCTTCTGGTGCGTTACCACATAGATCGCGCCGGCGCCGAAGAACAGGGTGATCTTGGCGAAGGCGTGGTTGGCGATATGGAGAAGACCGCCCTGCACCGCCATCGGGGTCAGCAGCGACACGCCGATGATGACATAGGACAACTGGCTGACCGTCGAATAGGCGAGCCGCGCCTTGATGTCGTCCTTGGTGAGCGCGATCAGCGACGCGGCGACGATCGTGAAGGCTGCGACATAGGCGGTCGGCAGGCCGAGGCCCAGGCTGTTCATGGTCTCGACGCCGAAGCCCGACAGGATGATACGGCTCATCGAGAACACGCCGGCCTTCACCACCGCCACGGCATGCAGCAACGCCGAAACCGGGGTCGGCGCGACCATCGCCGACGGCAGCCAGTTATGGAAGGGCATCAGCGCGGCCTTGGCGAGACCGCAGATGTAAAGCGCGTAGACCAGCCGCACCAGATTGGGGTGGGCGGCCACCACATCGGCGGGGAACATTCCCGACAGCACGGACCCGAGATTCATCTCCAGCGTGCCGCACAGCACATAGGTCAGCACCATGGCCGGCAACAGGAACAGCTTCGACGTCCCCATCAGATAAACGAGATATTTGCGGGCACCGGCGAACCCTTCCGCATCCTGGTGATGGGCGACCAGCGGATAGGTGAAGACGGTGATCACCTCGTAGAACAGATAGAGCGTGAAGACATTGGCCGAGAAGGCGACGCCGACGGCGCCGAAGATGGCGACGGCGAAGCAGAAGTAATACCGGGTCTGCGCATGCTCCTGAAGGCCGCGCATGTAACCGATATTGTAGCTGGTCGCCATTCCCCACAGCAGCGGGGCGATCAGGCCGAAGATCATGCCGAGACCATCGAGCCCGAAGGTCACGGTGATGCCGGGCAGGATGGTGAACAGCGTGTAGCTGTAGACATGCCCTTCCAGGATCCCCGGAACGAAGGACAGCATCACGAGGAAGGTAAGCCCCGCCGCCACGAAGGAGCCGGCCTCGCGGTTGTTTTCGTTATGCCGGGTGAGCCAGCTGGCGAACGGGGCCACGCCGGTCACGGCAAGGGGAAGAAGGAGGCTGGCGCTTTCGATGGGCGCGGACATGGCGCTGTCTTATTCCTTCAGGGTCGAAACGGCGGCGGCTTCGGTGGTGCCGAAGCGCCGTGAGACCACCACGATGATGGCAAGAACCAGGGTGGCCTCGGCGGCCGCGAGGCCCATGACCAGAAGCGTCCCCAGTTGGCCGAGAGTGGCGTTCGCGTCGGTCAGTTGCGCGGCGGCGACGATCGACAGCCCGGCACCGTTCAGCATCAGTTCGACGGCGATCAGCATACCGACCAAGGTCCGGCGGGACACGATGCCATAGAGCCCGACAGCCAGCAGAACGAGGGCCACCAGTTGATAGAGAGTGAGCGCGCTCATTTCTTCTCCTTACGCTCCCAGGCCAGAAGAACGGCCCCCGACATGGCGACCAGAAGCACCAGCGAAATGAGCTCGAAGTTCAGCGCATACTGGTCGAGCAGGCCGCTGCCCAGAGCCGTGAGGTCGACCTCGACCGGCAACGTCTTGGTCTCGCCCTGATGCTTCACCAGGATGGCCCCCAGACCGGCAACGGGAAGAAGACCCGCCAGCAGGGCGCGAAACCGGCGCTTGCCGCCCACCGGAGCAGCCTCCTCGCCGCGCCCGTCGGCCCGCGTCAGCATCACGGCGAAGAACACCAGAACGCACACCGCGCCCACATAGATCAGCATCTGCATGAAGGCGAGGAAGGGCGTGTTGAGCAGCAGATACATGCCGGCGACGCCGAAGAAGGTCACGATCAGTCCGACCAGCGATCGCACGAGGCTTTTGCTGGACACCGCCGTCAAGGCGCCGCCCAGGATGATCAGCGCGTAAATCGCGAATGCGAGTTTTGCCAGAATTTCCATAGTCACTTCTCTTCCGGCTTGTAGTCCGCCGGCCGCAGCGCCTCGGGGAACGGAGCCAGCAGATCGTGCTTGAAGTCCTTGCGCGAGGTGCCGACCGAATAGAGGTCGTGAGAAAACTCGATGCAATGCGTCGGGCAGGCCTCGACGCAGACACCGCACAGGCTGCACAGCGAGAAATCGTTGATCCAGATGATCGGCTCACGCGGGGCGGCCGGCCGTTCGACCTCCTCTCCGCGCGCCTCGGCCTCCTGGAACGCCTTTTCCTGTTCGGGCGTGATCGGCGGCGGCGGCGCCTTCACCACGGTGATGCAGGCCGACGGGCAGGCGGGAACGCAGATGTTGCAGGCCGTGCATTTCGGCTTCGCCGCGTTGCGGGGATTGGCGACCAGCTGGATCGGCCCGCGGTAGCTGGCGTTGACCTCCGGCGGGACTTCCTGGCGCGGATAATGGACCGTCACCTGGCGTTGCGCGAAGTTGCGGCCGGTGATCTGCAGCCCGACCACCAGACTCCACAGGTCGGTGACGGGTTGGAAGATTTTCTTGAGCGCGCTCATGACGTTACCGCAAGCCTTTCCTAGAAAAGCTTAATAAGGAAGACGGTGGCGAAAAGGTTGGCCGTCGCCAGGGGCAGTAGCCACTTCCAGTTTATGTTGAGAAGCTGGTCGAACCGGACGCGCGGATAGGTCCACCGGACCCAGATGATCAGGGCCAGGATCGCGTACACCTTGATCAGGAACCACCACACGCCATCGAAGAACGGTCCGCGCCAGCCGCCCAGGAACAGGGCCGAACAGACGCCGGACACCACGACCATGTTGGCGTACTCCGCCATGAAGAACAGCCCGAAGCCCATGCCCGAATATTCGGTATGGAAACCTGCGGTCAGTTCCGACTCCGCTTCCGGAAGATCGAAGGGAGCACGGTTGGTTTCGGCGAAGGCACTGACCAGGAAGATCAGGAAGGCCAGCGGCTGGCAGAGGAAGTTCCACTGCCAGGGCCAGGATCCCTGCGCCTCGACGATCGTCGACAGATTGAGGCTGCCATACTGGAAGGCGATGCACAGCACCGACAGCAGCAGGGGAATCTCGTAGGCGACCGACTGCGACACGGCGCGTGCGGCGCCCAGAAGACCGAATTTGTTGTTCTGGGACCAGCCGGCCAGCAGCGTCGCCAGGACATTCAGTCCGGCGAAGGCCAGGATCAGCAGAAGCCCGAGATTGACGTCCTGGACGGTCAGCACCGGCCCGAAGGGCATCGGGACGAACAGCAGCAGCACCGGGAAGAACGCCAGGATCGGCGCCATCCAGTAAAGGATCGGGTCGGCACTTTTGGGCATCAGCAGTTGCTTGCCCATCAGCTTCCCGGCATCGGCAAGCGGCTGAAGAATGCCATGGGGGCCGACCTCATAGGGGCCGGGGCGGCGCTGGATATGGCCGGCGCCCTTGCGCTCGGCATAGACCAGGACAAGAACATTGAGCGCCACGAAGGCCATCACGGCCACCATGCCGACAACGATGCGGAGCAGTTCCGGAGCGATGAAAGACATATGCTCTACCTGTCGATCTCGGGGATGACCAGATCCAGGCTGCCCAGGATGGCCAGGGCGTCAGCCAGAAGCGTTCCCCGCGCGGCCTCGGCGAAAAGACTGAGATTGCTGAAGCAGGGGGAGCGCAACTTGATCTTGTAGGGATTTTTCCCGCCGTCGCTGACCAGATGGATGCCGACCTTGCCGCGGGCTCCCTCCGTGGCGAAATAGGCCTCGCCTTTCGGGACCTGCCAGGTGACCTTCGGCGCCTTCGGCATCATCACCTTGCCCTCCGGCAGGGAAGCCAGGGCCTGTTCGATGATGTTGAGACTCTGTTCCATCTCGTCCATGCGGACCAGATAGCGCGCCATGCTGTCGCCGCCCGTCTGGACCGCGACTTTCCAGTCGAAGCGGTCATACATCGGAGTGGCCTCAGCCTTGCGGGCGTCATAGGCGATGCCGGAGCCGCGAACGACCGGGCCCGATCCGCCGTAACGGCGGCACAGGTCGGCGTCAAACACCCCGACGCCTTCCAGGCGCTTGCGCAAAATGATGTTGCCGGTCACCAGATCACGGTACATCGGCAGCCGCCCCCGCATATGCGGAATAAATTCCTTGCAGGCCTCGATGAATGTGTCGTTGATGTCGGCACAGACACCACCGACCCGGAACGAGCTGTGCGTCAGTCGCGACCCGGTCGCCATCTGCAGGATGTCGAGCATCCGTTCGCGATCGTCGAAGGCGTACATGATCGGCGTGATCGCCCCGAGATCGAGCGTGAAGGCGCCCCACCACAGGAGATGCGACGTGATCCGGTTGAGCTCAGTGGTGATGACGCGGATATATTGGGCGCGCTCGGGCACCTCGAATCCGGCCAGTTTTTCCACCGCTCCGACCAGCGCCCAGTTCCAGCCGAGGGCGTGACCGTAATCGACGCGCCCCATGTTCGGCAGATACTGATAGATCGAGCGCACCTCGGCCATTTTCTCATGCATCCGGTGCAGATAGCCGATCACCGGCTCCGCACGGATCACATATTCGCCGTCAAGCTCGACGATCACCCGGAGCACGCCATGCGTGGCCGGATGCTGCGGGCCGAGGTTCAGGATCAGCGTGTCTTCCCGGGCACCCTTCTGGAAATTACGGGAGTAGAAGTCGCCCTCGGTCAGCCCCATTTCTTCGTAACGCATGGTCGTTGCCGTAGATCCTTGATGTCCGGTCAGGCCCCGGAGGCCTCTGGCTTGGGTGCCTCGGGAGGAAGCAGGAAGAAATCCGCGGTGGAGCGGACGATGTCGCCCACGGCCACCAGCGTGGCGAGCGGCGCCCGCTTTTCGGGATCTTTCTGCAGCGGATGGTCCGTCATTTCGGGAGGCAGCAGCAGCGGCACCGGATTGGGATTGCCGTCAAAGCGGATGCCATAGAAATCCGTGGTCTCGCGCTCGTGCCACTCCGCCCCCTGGAACACCGGGGCGATGGAGGGGAGTGCGGCGGCGTCATGGGGGATCAGCACGCGCAGGGCGACGCGGCCGGGCTTGTCCATATGGTCGAAATGATAGACCAGCAGGTAGCCTTCCCGGGCGTCGATCGCCGTCAGATCCTCAATGAAATAAAGCGCCTCATAAAGGCGCCGAGCCGCCGCCAGCAGTTCCGACGGGGCCAGGAACACCGACCAGGCCAGTCCCGTTTTCGCCGGATCGCAACGGCCGACGCATTGGACGGCAAGCCCCTCGAACAGGGTGTCGATCATTCCACTGCCCCTTGAGGTTTGGGCCACCAGCGGCGGCCGGTCATTTTCTCCTGAATCTGGAACAGGCCTTCCAGAAGGGCCTCCGGACGCGGCGGACAGCCCGGAACATAGACGTCGACGGGGATCAGTTCATCGACCCCTTCGACGACGCCATACTGGTTCTCGAATTTGAAGGGGCCGCCCGAAATCGCGCAGTTCCCGAGCGCCAGAACGAACCGGGGCGCCGGCATCTGCTGGTAGAGACGCACAACCGCCGGGGCGATCTTCTTTGTCACGGTGCCCGCGACGATCAGAAGATCCGACTGGCGGGGGGACGGGCGGAACACCTCGGCGCCAAAGCGCGAAATATCGAAGCGCGCCATGCTGGTGGCCATCATCTCAATGGCGCAACAGGCCAGGCCGAACGTCATTGGCCAGAGCGACATTGCCCGGCACACGTCGAGGACATCCTGAACGGCTTTCACACCGATGACGGGAGGGGCGACAAAGACGCCGCCGTCATCGGGAATGTCCGGCGTGACTATAGTCGGATTTTGCGCGGCCATGTGAACACACCCTTTGCCCAGAAATAGACGATCGACAGACCGAGGAAGAACAGGAACGCCATCACCTCGAAGAACGCCGTCCAGCCGACGGTCAGCCGGTATTGCACGGCAACCGGAAACAGGTAGAGAACGTCGACGTCGAACGCGAGGAAGATCAGGGCGTAGATGTAATAGCTGACGCTGAACCGGGCCCGGGCGTCACCCTGAGGCTCGATGCCGCATTCATAGGACATGCCGATATCGCCGCCGCGGGCGCGCGGGGACAGCACCGCCCCGACCAGAAGCGGCCCGGTGGCGAAGAGAGCGCCAAGCACCAGAAACAGGATGATGGCGAGATGCAGCCAACTAAAGACCATGACGAGACATTCCTCTCAAGACCGGATCCTCCCACCCAAGAGCCCCACTCCCGCGATGTCAGCCGTTCAGCCCGTGTTCAGATCACCGTTGTCCGGGTTACCGGAAAACAGTGACTAAATTCCCTTTATCACCAAGAAAACCGCCGACGCGGTTTGAGAGAGGCGCTGTGATTAAAGACGGATAAGATCCGCGGCGAGGGTATTATCATATCCGAACCCGCAATGCCTATAAGGATATTTGACAGATGCTGCAAATCACGGTGCCGGACTGTCGTCCCGACGACAATCCCGGCAATGCGGAGCGTCGATAAATAAGCGGCCCCAATGCCTTCAGGAGAGCCGGCAAAACACCAAACGGAAGCGCATGCCAGCCATGCTCAATTCGCATGACGGACCATCGCTGCCGCTTGGCTCGTATATCAAAAGATGATACTCAATCCTAGATTAAAAGGCATGGCCTGCGGATAAGTTTTCCGAAGGTCATGCCTCCCAACCGCTAGTGCTTTGCCACCGCCGAGAGGAACTGCCGGGTCTCCTGCCCCATCCGGCCGCATTCCTCCCGCAGTCGTTCCGCCGCGCCGAGGACCGCGCCCGACACCTCCCGGGAACGGGCCATGGCCGACGTGATCTCGTGGATCGCGCGGCTGACCTCCGCCGTGCCGGCCGACGCCTCCTGAACGTTGCGGGTGATTTCGGAGGTGGCGGCCCGCTGCTGATCGACCGCGGCGGCGATCGCGGTGGTGGCATCCCTGATGGTGCCAATGGTACCGGAAATGGCGCCGATGGCATCGACCGCGACACCGGTCGCCTGCTGTATCGCGGCCACCTGCTGACTGATCTCGCCGGTCGCGCGCGCGGTTTCGTTGGCAAGCCCCTTGACTTCGCCGGCGACGACGGCGAACCCTTTCCCGGCCTCGCCTGCGCGGGCCGCCTCAATGGTGGCGTTCAACGCCAGAAGATTAGTCTGGGCCGCGATGTCGTTGATGAGGTCGACCACCGCGCCGATGCGCTGCGCAGCGTCGGCCAGTCCCTGGACATGGACCGAGGTGCGCCCGGCCTCGTTGACGGCTTCGGCGGCGACGCTGGCCGAGGTTTCGGCCTGACGCCCGATTTCTCCGATGGCGGCGCTGAGTTCCGCCGTCGCCTGCGCGACACTCTGAACATTGGCCGACGCCTGATCGGCGGCCGAGGCGACCGTCACGGAACGGCTGGCGGTCAGTTCCACGGCGTGGGACATGTCGTCGGCACTGGCTGTCAGGGATCCGGCGGCCTGCCCGACGACGTCGAGCACCTCGCCGGCCGTCCGGTCGAAACCGTCCGCCAGCACGCCGATCCGCTCCGCCTCCGCCGCCCGGCGCGCCTGCGCGGCCTCACGCTGGGCGGCCATCTCGCGGTTTTCGATCAACCGCCGGCGGAACAGGTCCAGCGCGCCCGCCATCGACGAAATCTCGTCGGCGCCCCGGTCTTCGACCGGTTGGGCATCCAGATTTCCGTCCGCCAGCGTCACCATGTGATCGGCCTGCCGGCGGATCCGCCGGCCCACACCATTTGACACCATGAGACCAAGTCCGCCCACCAGCCCGAGCCCGATGGCACCGGCAATCGCGATCTGCTCTGTCACCCGGATCGTCTCGGCCTCGACGTCGTCGACATAGACGCCGGTCCCGACCATCCAGCCCCAGGGCTCGAACCCCATGGCATAGCCGAGCTTGGCCGTCGGCGCCGTCTCCCCGGGCTTGGGCCATTGGAACTCAAGATAGCCGCCCCCCTGTTTTGCCCGGGCGATCAGGGCGTCGATGGTCCGGACGCCATTGGCGTCGACGGTATCCTTCAACTTATAACTTCCCTCCTGATCCCTGAGTTGGGGATGGGCCAGCAGCCGCCCGTCATAAGCGTAGACGTAAAAATACTCGTCGCCCGCGAACCGGATCGACCGGACAACGTCACGGGCCATGGTCTGAGCCTCCGCCTCCGTCATCCGGCCGGCGACAGCCTCGTCATGCAACTCGGAAATAACCTTGAGCGCGGATTCGGTGACGCTTTTTAATTGAAGTCGATGAGATTGCTCGATTTTCTGATGAATGACGAAAGCGGAAAAAGCGGCGACCAGACAAACAACCAATGCGGAGAGCAATGGAATCAAAAGGATTTGCCGACGAACTGTCATCACTGTCATGAAAACATAGCCTTTCGCCCTCACCCTCCCATTTATCAGATTTTTATTTATCTGTTTTTTAGGATAATACCAATTTTCCGGCATATTGACAAACACCACATGAACGCTGTGGTCTTATTGCAAAATCACCGCCCGGGCGGCAGCACGGGGGGGATCTCATCGGCGATGGCGGCCTCGACCACCCGGTCGCGACCGGCCCGTTTGGCCTCGTAGAGGGCCTTGTCGGCGCGTTCCAGCAAGGACGACAGGGATTCGGACGCGGCCATGGTCGCAAGCCCGACGCTGATCGTCACCGGCGCCACGTCCCCGGGACAGGGCGACAGTTCGTGCGAGATCGCCAGACGCAGACGTTCGGCCACCCTTTTCGCGGACGGCGCGTCGGTCTCCGGCATCAGAACGGTCATTTCCTCCCCGCCCCATCGGGCGAAAAGGTCGGTCGCGCGCAGGAGGCTCCCTATTCCGTCGACGATCGCGCACAGCACCTTGTCGCCCGCGGCATGGCCATAGCTGTCGTTGATCCGCTTGAAATGGTCGACGTCGATCATCAGAAGACTGACCGGATGGCCCTGGCGCCGTGCCCGTTCCATATCCCTGTCCGCCTGCTCAAGGAAACGGCGCCGGTTCAGAATGCCGGTCAGCGGATCGCGGGATGCCAGTTCCTCCAGCCGCCGGTTGGCTTCCGTCAGATCGCGTGTCTGCCGCGCGACCAGATCCTCAAGATGCCTGCGGCGACGGTCGAGGAAGGCCGTCCGCGCATGGATCAGCCCCACCATCACCGCAAGCCCGGCCACGACGGCGAAGGCGCGCGCCCACCATGTCTGCCACCAGGAGGGACGGACGATGATGGGCAGAATAACCGGCTCGGTCTCGGTGCCGTCGCGATTGGTCCCCTTCACCATGAGCCGGTAGGCTGCCGGCGCGAGATTGGTGTAGGCGGCCACCCGGCGGATGACGTCGGTGGAGACCCAATCCCCGTCGAAGCCGTCCAGCTTGTACATATATTTAAGGCGGTCGGGCGCCGAATAGTCGAGGGAGGCGAACTCCACCTCGATATTGCGGTCCGGCGGATCCAGCAGCAGCGGCTGCCCGCCCCCCTTCGGATCGACGGCGACCGGTGTTCCGCCGACACGGACCCGTGTGATCACGGTCGGGGGAACGTAGCGCCAGTTCCCAAGGCGGTCGGGATGCACGACCGTGGCCCCTCCCCCGCCGCCGAACAGCAGGGTTCCGTCGGACAGCCGCGCCCCGGAATGGATCCAGTAGGCCGGAATAGCGACGCCGTCGCCGAACCCCAGCGGCCGGACGGCATAGCTGTCCGGATCGATCACTGCGATACCGTCCGCGGTGCTGGCCCAGATATGCCCGTCATCGGCCTCCAGCAACGTCGCGGTATTGGCATTGGGCATGCCCTCGGCGGTTCCGATCCGTCGGAAAACCGCGTGATCCAAATCCCCGGTATTTTCAAGGACGCCGATCGCGCCGCCCAGGGTTCCCACCCAGAGATGTCCCTTGCGGTCCAGCAGAAGCGTGGCGACCAGATCCTCCGGCAGGGACGTCGGATCACGGGCGTCGTGGGTGAAATGGCGGAAGGTTCCGGTCGTGGGATCGAAATGTTCGAGCCCGTGGCGGGTCGCCACCCAGAGCCCGCCGTCCGCCGCCGGCAGCAGGCAATTGGTACTGTCGTCGATCAGGGAGGCGGGATCCGGGCCATGGCGGAACACCTGCGCCGTGCCGGTCGCCGGATCAAAACGGATCAGCGGCCCGGCCGCCAGCCAGAGGGCGCCGTCATGCCAGATCCCGAAGAGAATGGGACCGGCATCGGCAATCGGCAGGGGATGACGTTCGGCCACGCCGGTAAGGGGATCGACACGGAATAAAGCCCGGCCCGAGGTCCCGCCGATCCACATGGCGCCACCGGGCCCGGACGCGATGGCCAGCACGGTGCCGAGGCCCGCGCCGCCCGGCAGCGTCGCGATGCGGCCCTCATGCGGGTCCAGCACGGCGACGCCGGCATCCTTGAGCCCGAGCCAGGCCTTGCCGTCCGCGCCCACGCTGACCGCAAGGACATTGCCCTCCGGCAGTCCCTCCGGAGTCCCGGAAGCGGGAAGGATGGTGTCGATCGCGTCATTGTGCAGATTGGTACGGCTGACGCCGACATTGGTGCCGGCCCAGATCAGGCCCGACTTGTCGCGCAACAGCGCACGAACGGTATCGTCGCCCAGGCTTCCCTGAAGCGTCGCATCGTGGCGGATCGTCCGGGTCTTGCCCGTCGCGGCGTCGATCACCGTTATGCCGCCGGACACGCGGCCGACCCAGATCTCGCCGGGCCTCCCCTCGACCAGCGCAAAGCTGACGGGGAGTCCCCCGGCCGGTATTCCGACGCCGCCCAGTAGCCGCGCGGAACCGGATTCTTCCCGCCCCCCCCGGGAGGGATCGATGCGGCCGAGACCCGACCGGGAGGTGGCGAACCAGATCCGGCCGGCACTGTCCTCGATCATGCTGGTGACGACATCCTCGATCGTCTGGCCGCGATCGCCCGTCACCGGCACTTTTTCGAATCCGGCCGTTCCGGGAAGCCGTCGGACCAGCCCCTGAAAGGTGGCGACCCAAAGGGTCCCGTCGCGGGTTCTGAGAAGAGTGCGCACCCGGTCATTGGGAAGGCTGCGCGCATCATCGGCCCGGTGCACCTCGCGCGTGACCGTCCCGGAACCCGGATCGATGTGATCGAGGCCGGAATTGGTGGCAACCCAGACCCCGCCGGCGCCATCGTCGCAGAGGCGAAGGACACTCGTCCTCGCGGATTTGCCGGCGGGCGCGGGAAACGACCGGAAATGCTCGCTCCGCGGATCGAACAGAGCGACGCCGCCGCTCATCGTGCCCACCCCCAGCCGGCCCCCGCTGTCCGTCAGCAGAGCGGCGACGGAATTGGCGGGCAGGGAGAAAGGAGCGTCGTCGTGATGGTAAAAGGTCCGGAACCGATAGCCGTCGAACCGGGACAGCCCCCCCTGGGTACCGACCCAGAGAAATCCGTCGCCGTCCTGGGCCAGGGCCATCACCACGGGATGCGGCAGCCCGGCGTCACGTCCGAGATTGGTAAAAACGGTGGCAGCAAGACGGTCCCACGCATCGGCGGCCAGGACATCGCGCAAGGGAACGATGAACAGGCACAAAACCGCAAGGAGGGAAAGGACTTTTCGACCAGTCACCACGGAAGAACCGGGAAAACGCCGATGTTACCGGCTATCGCCCCAGCGTATCATCGACATTGGTCATAAGGATAGATGGTTTTGTCGTCGCCAACTCACATCGCCCGGAGATTGCCGGCGGACGAAACGCGCCCCGCGCCCCGGGTGCCCGACATGCAAACGGCTTCTTAACGCGAAAGGCTTTTGTCATGCAGATCCATCATATTGCCCTCTGGACCGGCGATCTCGACCGGTGCGTCCGCTTCTATGCGGCCTATTTCGGTGCGACGGAGGGACCGCTCTACCACAATCCCGCGAAAGGATTCACGTCGCGGTTTCTCGATCTGGACGGTGGAGCGCGGATCGAAGCGATGGCGACCACGGCCTTCACACCGGACGCCGCCTCACCCGGCGCCCAGCGTATGGGATGGACCCACCTTGCAATGTCGGTCGGATCGGAAAAGGCGGTGGACGACCTCACGCTCAGGCTCAGGAACGACGGATATCCCGTCCTTGACGGTCCGCGCCGCACCGGGGACGGATATTATGAAAGCGTGATTCTCGATCCGGACGGGAACCGGATCGAGATCACCGTCTGACGCGGGGGAACCCGCGCCTCATCGCCTCACCGCGCGGTCAGAATGGGCAGCGGCGTATGGGCCAGCAGATCACGGGTCACGCCGCCGAACAGAAGCTCCGCGGAGCGGGCACGGCTGTAGGCGCCGATCACCACCATGTCGGCGCTGCGGCGCGACGCCTCGGCGGCCAGCACGGACGCCACCGGCGCCCCGTGCGACTCCACCCGGTCCAACTCCACGGGAACGCCATGCCGGGCCAGATGGGTCGATATATCGACGCCCGGGGCCTCGCCGAATCGTTCCGGCGTTCTCAGGGAATCGACGATCAGAACAGTCACCTCGGCCGCATTCACCAGAATGGGCATCGCGTCGGCAATGGCGCGGCGGGCCTGCCGGCTGCCGTTCCAGGCGACCAGAACCCTGTGTCCGATATCGACCCCGGACCAGTTGTCCGGGATCAGCAGCGTCGGCACCCCGCTCGCCATGAACAGTTTTTCGGCCGTCCATTTTTCCGGCAATCCGTGGGGCGTCGGATTGCCAAGCACCAATAGGTCGCTGTGCAAAGAGTTGGGCAAAGCCTCCTCGTCGCCGTTACCATCCCGGATCACGCGAAATTCAGTGGCGAGGTCGAACCGGCGGGCCAGGGCGCCGAAATGGTGCCCCATCGAAATCAGGCGGGATTCCTGCTCCTCGCGCAGACGGGCGATGACCTTGTCCATCGCCTCCCGGCCCCTGACGAACCCGTCCGCCGGCCTCTCTCCCTCTGCCGACCGGAGACAATGGACGCCGACGAGGCGGGCACCGAACCGGTGGGCAAGGCTGGCCGCGCAGAGACATAGGGCCTGCCCCGCCGGACTTTCGTCCAGAAAGACGCTGATGTTCTTCCAGCTACTGGGCGTTGCGGTCATCGGCTCCTCCTCTTGTTTAAGCGATTGCCCCATCGACCGGCGGGGGGCGGCGGGACTCATGAAGAGTCCCGTTCAGGAACAGGCTGACGGCGGCATCCACGACGCGCCGGCGCTCCACGGCGTCGGGGAAAGCGGTCGATCCGATCATCAGACGGCGTGTCACCGTTCCCCAGACCAGCTCCAGGAATTGACTGGCGGCCCAGGAGGGGTCGGTCAGACGCAGCCAGTCCTGGCGGCGTGCCTGCTCGAGATAACGCGACACCACGGCGACAATGCTGCGCTCCGCCTCGGTGAAAATCTGGGCGAGTTCTGGAAATCGGGGCGCTTCAATATAGACGAGGCGCAACAGAGCAATGGCATCGCGATCGATGAAGGAGGGTGAAATGATCAGTTGTCCGAAAGCGGACAGCACCTCCATCGGCGACTTTCCCTCGACCGACACATCCGACAGCTCCGGCCAGATCGGTTCGACAAACCGATTGAAGACCGTGCGGAACAGTTCGGCCTTGTCTCCGAAATTGCGATAGATCGTCGTCTTGGACGCGCCCGCGGCCCGGGCAATCCGTTCCAGGCTGGTCGCCTCATAGCCGTTGGAGAGGAACTGGGCCGTCGCCACGGCAATGAGATTGTTCCGTCGTTCCTCCACTTCATGGGCGGGCGGACGCCCGCCGGTCCCGTGTCCCCTGACACACCCCGATACCATGACCCTTCCCTTCCCTTCCGGCCGGCCCCCCACGGTCCAACCTGTTCCCTCGACGATTCGACATCGCCGATCCGGGTTCCGCCGGCGCCTGTCCGGCGCGGACACCCCCCGAATACGCGATACCCGGACGTTCGCCGGCATCCGGCCGACGTTCAAACCTAAAAGTAAAATAGCCTTGAGCACGATCTTTTGATAGCAAAAATCGAAACAGTACGGTATCGTTTAGAAATAGGCATCTCATCCGGTGCCCTGATTGAAGACTGATAAAGACAGGAGTTGAGCACAGGCTCCCGCAGGCCTTGCGAAGACGAGATCACCTTCCGATCCAGCCCGAATGCATCCCCATCCGCTCTCTTGCATGGCTGTCAGGATCGGATGCCCGGTTCCGGTCACAAGCCCCCACCCCAAGAGTGTGCACCGGAACCGGGTCCCCTTTTTTCCCAAGAAGACTGAGACCCTTCCATGCTTGACGACGCCACAGCCCGTTCCGCGCCCACCTCCACCCTGTTCGCCACCCTGGACGATGCGGTTCGCGGGGGGTGTCAGGCACTGCTGTCCCGCCAGCAGGAGGACGGTCACTGGGTGTTTCCGCTGGAGGCGG
>WASQ01000146.1 GCA_009712185.1 Telmatospirillum sp.
GCCCGGCCCCGCTCCTCCGCCCGCGCCGTCTCGCCGCTGACCTCCTGCCCCGCGACGCCGCCGCAGGGCGGGCGGGCGGGCTCCACCAGCCGTGCGATCACCATGGGATCGCGGGCCTCCCGGGCCCGGATCTCGAAATCCGGGCGTCCGCGTTTCTGGGCGGCGGCAAAACGGTCGCGGTCGGCGGCGGGCACGACATCCAGCACGGCAAGGCAGCCGAGCCCGACATTGTGGGAGCCGATATTCAGGGCCTGCACATAGGTCCGCCATTCGCGAACGTCAACGGCCCGGTCGGCCGCCAGCAGTCCCCGCGCGGCGCGCAGCACCTGTTCGAAATCGGCGTCGCGGGCGGCCAGAGCGGCGGCCAGCTCGTCGACCCGCAGCGAGAACAGGGACCGCGCATTGTCGATGGCGCTGTCGCGGGTCTGACGCCAGACCCCGGCGGTCATCACCACCGCCAACAACGCCACCGTCGCGGTGGAAAACCACCGCCATCGGCGCCAGTGCGGCAAAAGGATTTTTGTGTCCGACGCAGCCATGGTCTCGAGGTCTATCCCGAACCGTTAGAGCCTGTCGCGACAGAATCGCTCCATGCCCTTGAGTTTCACGGGACGCTTCCGCTCCGCGGAAGCCGGGCTCAAACGCCGCTCGGGCTTAAGGGGCTGTTGATCCGGTCATTTATCAACAAGCCCCTGACTATGCGCCCGGAGGGGTCCCCTGGCGAGCGGAAATACCGGTTGTGGCCGGCGGACGGCCGCAATCCGCCTCAGTCGGCGTCGGGAATCATGCGGCCCAGGGTCCGGCCGCCGAACAGATGGACATGCAGGTGCGGAACCTCCTGGCCGCCATCGCGCCCGATATTGGACAGCAGGCGGTATCCCTTGTCCTCCAGCCCGAGCTGGCGGGCGACGGCGCCCACCGCCCGGACGAAGCCGGCGATCAGCTCCGCCGGGGCCTCGCGCGTGAAATCGTCGAGCGAGACATAGGGCGCCTTCGGAATCACCAGCACATGAACCGGCGCCTTCGGATTGATGTCGTGGAAGGCCAGGGCGAAATCGTCCTCATAGACCTTCCGGCAGGGGATCTCTCCCCTCAGGATGCGCGCAAAGATATTGTTGGGATCATAGGCCATCTGAAAACTCCCCGTTCGGCCCGCCCGGCCGTTCCATACCCCCCGGGCGGCACCGTCAGCCCTTGCGGGCGTTCTTCTCGGCAATGCCCGAGGTGCCCTGGCGGCGGGCCAGCTCGGCCCAGACGTCCGCCGGTGCGACACCGCAGTCGGCCCACAGGACCATCAGATGATAGAGAAGATCGGCGCTTTCGCCGACTACCCTTTCGGTCGGTTCGGACAGGGCGGCGATCACGGTTTCGACCGCCTCCTCGCCAACCTTCTGCGCGATCTTGCCCCGCCCCTTCGCAAACAGCCGGGCGGTGTAGGACGTCTCCGGATCGCCACCCTTGCGCCCGGAAATGGTCTGGTAAAGCTCGTCGATGATGGTGCCGGACATGGATGCCCCCGGATCAGGACAGGCGCACGGGAATGCCCGCCGCCCGCAGATGTGCCTTGGCCTCGCCGATGGAGAACTGGCCGAAATGGAAGATGGAGGCCGCCAGAACAGCGCTGGCATGCCCGTCGCGGATCCCCTCCACCAGGTGATCCAGCGTGCCGACCCCGCCCGACGCGATCACCGGAACCGTCACCGCGTCCGACACGGCGCGGGTCAGGGCGATGTTGAAGCCCTGACCGGTGCCGTCCCGGTCCATCGAGGTCAGCAGGATCTCGCCGGCGCCCAGCTCGACCATGCGCCGCGCCCAGGCCACGGCGTCGATGCCGGTGCCATTGCGTCCGCCATGGGTGAAGATCTCGAAGCGGTCCGGTCCCACCTGCTTGGCGTCGATGGCGACCACGACGCACTGGCTGCCGAATTTCTCCGCCGCCTCGCGCACGAAGTCGGGCCGGTGGACCGCCGCCGTGTTGATCGACACCTTGTCGGCGCCGGCCAGCAACAGGGTGCGGATGTCGTCCAGCTTGCGCACCCCGCCCCCGACGGTCAGCGGCATGAAGCACTGCTCAGCCGTGCGCGCCACCACGTCGAACAGGGTGTCGCGATTGTCCGAGGAGGCGGTGATGTCGAGGAAGGTCAGCTCGTCGGCGCCGGCATGATCATAAACGCGGGCCTGCTCCACCGGATCTCCGGCATCGACCAGATCGACGAAATTGACCCCCTTGACGACGCGGCCGTCCTTGACGTCCAGGCAGGGGATGATGCGGGTCTTCAACATCGCGGCTCACTCCCGCAACAGGGACAGGGCGTCTTTGAGGTCGATCCGACCGTCATAGAGCGCCCGCCCCGAGATGACCCCGGCAATCCCCGAGGATTCGCGGGCCTTCAGCGCCCGCAGATCGGCAAGCGAGGACACGCCGCCGGAAGCGATGACCGGGGTGGTGATGGCTTCGGCCAGGGCCGCCGTGGCCTCGACATTGGGGCCGGCCAACAGACCGTCGCGGTCGATGTCGGTGTAGATGATGGCCGCGACCCCGGCGTCCTCGAACTTCAGCGCCAGATCGCGCGCCGTCATGTCGGAGGTTTCAGCCCAGCCCTCGACCGCCCCGCGGCCGCCCCGGGCGTCGATGCCGACGGCGATGCGGCCGGGGAACCGGCGGCAGGCCTCCTTCACCAGGGCGGGATTCCTGAGGGCGACCGTGCCCAGGATCACCCGGCGGACCCCCTTGTCCAGCCACAGCGCGATGGTCTCCATCTCACGGATGCCGCCACCCAGTTGCACCGGGGCCGGCTGCGCCGCGATGATGGCGTCGACCGCGGCGGCATTGACCGGCCGCCCGGCGAAGGCGCCGTTCAGGTCCACCACATGGATCCAGTCGCAACCGGCGGCGGCGAAGGACTGGGCCTGGGCGGCGGGATCGGTGTTGAACACCGTGGCCGCGTCCATTTCGCCCTTGACCAGACGGACGCAGGCGCCGTCCTTGAGATCGATGGCCGGGAACAGAATCATGGACGCCACCTCAGGAAATTGGTGAGAACGGCAAGACCGGTGGCCTGGCTTTTCTCGGGATGGAACTGGGTGCCGGCCAGATTGTCGCGGCCGACCGCGGCGGTCAGCGGCCCGCCATAGTCGACGCAGGCAAGGACGTCGCCGGGCCGGGCCGGACGGAAATGGTAGCTGTGGACGAAATAGGCATGGCTGCCCGGGGCCAGCCCGGCCAGCAGCGGATGGGCGGCGGTGACGGTGATGTCGTTCCACCCCATATGCGGCACCTTCAGCGCCGGATCGGCGGGCCGCACCGGCACGACCTCCCCCGGGATCCAGCCCAGACCGGGATGATCGCCATATTCGCGGCCCCATTCGGCCATCAGTTGCATGCCGACGCAGATGCCGAGGAAGGGACGGCCATGGTCGATGGCCACATGGGTCAGGGCCTCGTCCATGCCGGGAAGCGAGAACAGCCCGTGGCGGCAGTCGGCGAAGGCGCCGACCCCCGGCAGGACCACACGGTCGGCATCGCGCACCACCGCCGGATCGGCGGTGACGACGACACGGTCGGCGAGACCGGCCTCGGACACGGCGCGCTCGAAGGCCTTGGCGGCCGAGCGCAGATTGCCCGAGCCGTAATCGATCAGGGCGACGACCGGCATCTCAGAGCGACCCGCCCAGGGTTCCCTTGGTCGAGGGAACGGCGTCGGCCTTGCGCGGATCGATGGCGATCGCCTCGCGCAGGGCGCGCGCCAGGGCCTTGAAACAGGACTCGATGATATGGTGGTTGTTTCCGCCATAGAGGGTCTCGACATGCAGGGTCACGCCGGCCGCCTGCGCGAAAGCCTGGAACCATTCGCGGAACAGTTCGGTGTCCATGGTGCCGAGCTTGCCCTGCGAGAACGCGACCTTCCACACCAGATAGGGCCGGTTCGACAGGTCGAGGGCCACCCGGGACAGGGTCTCATCCATCGGAATCAGGGCCTGCCCGTAACGGGTGATGCCCTTGCGATCGCCCAGCGCCTGCGCCACCGCCTGCCCGATGGCGATGCCGCAATCCTCGGTCGTGTGATGCGCGTCGATATGAAGATCGCCCTCCGCCTCGAGATCGAGATCGATCAGGCTATGTCGCGACAACTGCTCCAGCATATGGTCGAGAAAGCCGACCCCGGTCCTGACACTGTAGCGGCCGGTGCCGTCGAGATCGACGGCGACGCGGATCCGGGTCTCGGTGGTGTTGCGTTCGATGCTGGCTTGCCGCATGAAAGGATCCTCCTGCAGGGTTCCCGTACTAGCAGGAACCGGGCCGATGTGCCAGCCTTCCGGTGCGGCGCGGCGGGATCGGCGCCGGAACGACCGGAGATCGAGGGGGCGGCCCCGCCGGAGGCCGGACCGCCCATTGGCAGGAAGGACGGCGCCCTCTATCATCGGCACCCCCTACCGCCGGCCGGGATCCGACCTATCTCAAGAGACGCGTCTCTCCTCCGCGAGGTCTTATGACAAGCAATGAACTGTGGCATGGCACCACCATCCTGGCGGTGCGCAAGAACAACAAGGTGGTGATCGCCGGAGACGGCCAGGTCACCCTGGGCAGCACGGTGATCAAGTCCAATGCCCGCAAGGTCCGCCGTCTGGGCGACGGATCGGTGATCGGCGGCTTCGCCGGCGCCACCGCCGACGCCTTCACGCTGTTCGAACGGCTGGAGGCCAAGCTTGAGAAGCATCCCGGCCAGTTGACCCGGGCCTGCGTCGAGCTGGCCAAGGACTGGCGCACCGACCGCTATCTGCGCCGGCTGGAGGCGATGATGGCGGTGGCCGACCGCGAGGGGTCGCTGGTGCTGACCGGGACCGGCGACGTGCTGGAGCCCGGGGACGGCCTGATCGGTATCGGGTCGGGCGGCAATTATGCGCTGGCGGCGGCCCGCGCCCTGATCGACATCGACGGTCTGGAGGCCGAGGCCATCGCTCGCAAATCCATGGCCATCGCGGCCGGGATCTGCATTTACACCAACGAAAACGTTATTGTGGAAACCCTATGAATTCTGCCTTCTCCCCCCGGGAAATCGTCTCGGAGCTGGACCGCTTCATCGTGGGCCAGCAAGACGCCAAGCGCGCGGTTGCCATCGCCCTCCGGAACCGCTGGCGACGCCAGCAGCTTGCCGAGGGCCTGCGAGAGGAGGTTCTGCCCAAGAACATCCTGATGATCGGACCGACCGGCGTCGGCAAGACGGAGATCGCGCGCCGGCTGGCGCGGCTGGCGCAGGCGCCGTTTCTCAAGGTTGAAGCGACGAAATTCACCGAGGTGGGCTATGTCGGCCGCGACGTCGAACAGATCGTGCGCGATCTGGTGGAGACCGCCATCATCATGACGCGCGAGCGCCTGCGCAAGCAGGTCACCGCGAAGGCCGAACTGGCCGCGGAAGATCGCGTGCTCGATACCCTGGTGGGGGAGAACGCCACCACCGAAACCCGCCAGAAGTTCCGCAAGATGCTGCGCGAGGGCGCACTCAACGACCGAGAGATCGAGATCCAGGTCGCCGACAATGCCGGCGGCATGCCGACCTTCGAGATCCCCGGCATGCCCGGCGCCCAGATGGGCATGGTCAATCTGGGCGACATTTTCGGCAAGGCCTTCGGCGGACGCACCAAGCCCCGCAAGATGACCGTGGCGGAATCCTATGACGTCCTGGTGGCCGAGGAGAGCGACAAGCTTCTGGACCAGGAAAAAGTCGTGCGCGAGGCCATCAGCGCGGTCGAGAACAACGGCATCGTGTTCCTGGACGAGATCGACAAGATCTGCGCCCGGTCCGGCGAATGGAAGGGCGGCGACGTCAGCCGCGAAGGCGTTCAGCGCGACCTGCTGCCGCTGATCGAGGGCACGACCATCACCACCAAGCATGGGCAGGTCAAGACCGACCATATCCTGTTCATCGCCTCGGGCGCGTTCCATCTTGCCAAGCCGTCCGACCTGCTGCCCGAACTTCAGGGCCGCCTGCCGATCCGGGTCGAGCTTCAGGCTCTGTCGCGCGACGATCTGGTGCGCATCCTGACCGAGCCGGAAGCCAGCCTGATCACCCAGTACAAGGCGTTGCTGGCGACGGAGGAAGTCACTCTCGACTTCACGCCGGAGGCCATCGAGACACTGGCGGATCTGGCCGCCGAGATCAATCGCAGCGTCGAGAACATTGGTGCCCGGCGCCTGCACACGGTGATGGAACGCCTGCTGGAGGAGATCAGTTTCACCGCCACGGACAAGGCCGGCACCACGGTGGTGATCGATGCGGACATGGTGAAGGAGCGGGTCGCCGATCTGGCCCGCAACAGCGACTTGTCCAAGTTCATTCTCTGACCGGGCGCACCCGGCGCTTCCGGCCCCCGCCGGCGGCGCCGGCCGGTTCTCCCGGATCCGCCCGGGCCTCAGTCACCCTTTGCCAGCGACAGCAGGTCCCGCAACCGCTCTTCCGGCAGGGAGGCGATCCGTTGCTGCAAGGTGTTGGCCAGCAGGGTCGCGGTCGGCGACAGGCCGGCCGTGTCGATGGTCACGCGGGGGTGGGACAGGTCGGCGAGCTGTTTGATCTCCTCCGCCTCGTCCCAGATGACATTGAAGTATCCCAGGATCTGCATCACCAGCCCCGGACTGGGCCGGCCGCGCCGGCCATGTTCCAGCGCCGACAGATAGGCGGCCGACAGATGGAGATCCTCCGCCATCCGTTTCAGGGTCAGGCCGCGCTCCGACCGCAGCTCGCGCATTTTGCGGCCGAAGGGCGTCACCGGCGTCTCTTCAGCAGGACATAGAGCGCGCCTTCCCCGCCGTCCTTGGGACGGGCCGGCGTGAAGGCCAGGATATGCTGGCGCATCGCCGGCTCGTTCAGCCAGCGTGGCACCTCGGACCGCAGGATGCCGGTTCCCTTGCCGTTGCCCTTGCCGGTGATGACCAGCACACAGCGCCGTCCGATGTCGGCTGACCCGGCGACGAAGCGCGACAGGGCGGCATGGGCCACCGGCTGGGTCAGGCCATGCAGATCGATTACCGCGTCGATGTCCATCGCCCCCTTGGCGAAGCGGCCGGCGGTACTTTTGTCGAGACCGGGGGTGCGGCGATGATCGAGAGCGGCCGATGGGGCCAGATGGACGGTGATCCGGGCCGGGCCGGGCCGGGGTCCGAATCCCACGCCGTCATCGGAGGCGGCAAAGGCTTCGGTGACACGATCCCTCTCCGGCTCGGCCGGAGCCGGTGAGGGCCGGGTCACGCCCCTGGCTGGTCCGGACGTCAGGCCCGACGAAGACGGGGAAGGGGACGGGGATGGGGAAGGGGTTGGTGGGGATGCCGGAACCGCCAAAGACGGATCGGCGTCGCCCGGAGGGACGGCGCGCCGCTGGGCCAGCCTTTTGGTCCCGCGCATGACGCGGTGCCACAGCTCGGCCTCCTCGGGCGTGACGACACGGGGACCACGCCGGCCGCTCATGACTCCTCCCCGGTGTCCACCGGTTCGGGCGGAGCCATCAGATAATGCTCGCAGAACACCACCCAGTCGCCCTCAGGCGAAACGCAGATCTGGTCGGGATAATCCTTGAGCGCCACGGCCAATCCACCCAGTCGCCACAGAACCTGGAGATTATGCGGATTCTTGAGGACGGCCTCCACCGCCCGCTCATGCACCCGCCAATGAAGGAAACGGCCGCCGCCGTAAAGCTGGCAGGCCAGGACCAGGACCAGAGTCACGATCCATTCGAAGAGCCCCATCGCGAACAGAATGATCAGGCTGCCGGCCAGCAGGATCACCGGCGGGCCGAACACATCGAACGGATGGTAGATTGGCGATCCCTCGCGGGCCAGAACCCTGGGATCGGTGAAAAACACGATATAGCCGGCCTGATAGGCCTGCTTCAGCGCCTGATGGGCGGTAAAAGACCGAACGGGATAATTCATTCCTGGACCGTCACGACCGCCCGTCTGCGGCCGCCGGAACGGCGAGACCCAGGGCAACGGGGGTGCTTCGCTGCCGTGGCAGAAGCAGGAAATAGCGGCCGCTGCTCTTCATCCGGCCGGCCTTGTCGAAAGCGTCCGCCCCGGCGCCCCAGAACAGATCGCCCCGGACCGGCCCCTTGATGGCGATGCCGGTGTCCTGCGCCACCATCAGCCGGCACAAGGACCGGCCGTCGGGGTCGCGGGTGGCGAGCCAGACCGGCAGGCCAAGCGCGACAAAACGCGGGTCGACGGCAAGGCTGCGCCCCGGCGTCAGGGCGACGCCGGCCGATCCGATCGGCGTATCGCCGGGAATGAACCGGAAAAAGATGAAACGCGGATTCTCGGCCATCAGGACCCGCGCCTCGTCGGGATGGCCTTTGAGCCAGGCGCGCACGGTCGGCATCGTGGTGTCGTCGCGCCCGATCTTTCCATGGTCGAGCAGGATCCGTCCCAGCGCCACATAGCGGTGGCCGTTCGATCCGTCGTACCCCACCTGCGCCACGGTGCCGTCGGCGAAGCGGATCCGGCCGGATCCCTGGATATGCAGAATGTGAGCATCGACCGGATCGGCAACCCAGGCCAGGACCGGCGCCTTGCCGTCCAGCGCGCCGGCCTCGATGGACGCGCGGTCCGGATAGGGCTGGTCCTTGAGACGGTCGGCCGGGGGAAGGTCGGCGGGCCGCCCGTAAATCGGGATGCGATAGGGGCCGGCCGGCGTTCTCGAACCGTCCAGTTCGGCTTCGAAATAGCCGGTGAACAGGCCGTCGGCCGTGCGGCCGTTGGCGGCGAGATAAGGCCGGAACCAGGTTTCGAAATAGGTCCGGGCGGTCGCCGGATCGCCGTCCGCGATCCGGCGCAGCGCGCCGCAGGGCGCCAGCCAGTCGCCGGCCAGTCCGCCCGACCCGTCGGTCCCGACCGGCTGACCGGGAGGAAGGTCGGCGATGCGCGCGCAACTCCGGCGCAGGGCGGGAAGGGCCTCGTTCTGACGATCGGCAGTCCAGCCGGGAAGACTGGAAAAATCGACCGGGGTCAGCACCATCCGGTCGGGCTCGGCGGGCACCGGGGGGGGGGAGGCCGGGGATGTGGCGCAGGCGGCCAGCGCCAGTCCCAGGCAAAGCGGCAGAAAGCGAACGAAGGATGGAGCGGGGCGGCGGTCAGGGAAATCGGCGCCGCCGCGCAGGGTCCGGCGGCGGGCGCCCGACGGGGCGGGCGCCGTCATTCGTCGTTGCTGCGCGTCGCCGCCAGATACCAGTTGGGGTTGGTGGCGCGGATCTCGCGCTCGAACGTCCAAAGATCGACAATCTGGACCGACCGGCTGGGATCGCCTTCCACGACCTCGCCCTTCGCGTCCTTGACGACGATCACCTGCTGGCTGGCGAAACGGACCGTCACCTGCGCCTTGCGGCCGGTGCCACGCGCCTCCTCGATGGCCGAGGACTGGATGCGGACCAGTTCGGCCTGGCAGACTTCGCCAGCTTCGGTCCGCGCCTCGATGGCCCGGCGGAAATTGTTGTAGACCTCGTCCGTCAACAGCGATCGCAAGGTCCCAAGGTCGCCATGGGCAAAGGCGCCGACGATCATCTCGAAGGCGGCATTGGCGCCCTGGAGGAACTGGTTGGGATCGAAGGACGGGTCCGCCGCCCGGATCGCCTGGACGCCGCTGCCCTGCGGGATGTCGGCGGGAGCCGGACCGGCCGGCCGCCGCCCGGTCATGTCGACGACATTATCGATCACCGGGCCGCCGGGGGGCGCCGCCCGGCGGATGCCGATATCCTTCGGCGGCTGCTGTTCATGACCTGTTCGCCGCCCCAGCACGCTGCGCAGCCGTAAGCCCAGAAAGAGCGCCACCATGGCGAAAAGAATGATATCGATGAACTGTGAGCCGTCTGTCATGGTCTCGTACATCCAAAGCCCCCGCCGGTGGAGGCTGCACGCAAAGACGTTGCGCAAGGGCGGTAAACGTAGTTGTAGATAAGCGGTCGGACAGTAAAGAGCAAGCATGGCCTGGATTTTCCCCCTTCTTCTGATCGGCTGGCCGGTCCTCGAGATCGCCGCCGTAATCACCGTCGCCGGATGGATCGGTTGGGCCGGAGCCATCGGCGGCATCCTGCTGTCGGCCGTCATCGGCCTGTCGCTGTTGCAGCGCGAGGGACTGGCCGCGGCACGCGACGCGCAGGAGAGGATGCGCCGGGGCGATATGCCGCTCGACACTCTGTTCGACAGCACCTGCCGCTCGATCGGCGCTTTGTTTCTGCTGATTCCCGGGTATCTGACCGATCTTGTCGCCCTGCCCCTGCTGCTGCCGCCGCTGCGGCGCTGGCTGGGACGCGGCCTCATGGTGCGTGTCATGGGTGCCGCCACGCATACACCGTTCGGCACGCGATCCCCGTTCGGGTCGCAGGGGACATCGGGACGGGGACCATCAGGACAGGGACCATCGGGATGGGGGCCCACGGTGATCGACGGCGACTGGCAGGTGGTGGAAGACCCCGAAAAGCCGGAGCATCACGACGGTCCGGGCGCACCCCACCGGCCGCCTTCCGCCCCGCCGCGCCTCTCCTGAGAGGCTGCGCCGCCACGTCCGTTCATAAAAAGCGGCGCGGGGCGGGTTCCCCCCGGTTGTCACCCGGCCGGTTCCATGTTAGGGAACCGCCACTCGAAAAACTCGACCTCGTGCCGCGGAACCCCGGCAAAACAGGAGCACAACGATGACCGATAACGCCGAACAAATGCCGCCGCTTCAGGTGAACGCCCAGTATATCAAGGATCTTTCCTTTGAAGTCCCGGGCGCGCCGGGGATTTACGGCGAGCTGGCGCCCACGGCGCCGGAAATCTCCGTCCGCGTCGACCTGTCGGCCGCACCGCTCAGAGAGAATGTCTTCGAGGTCGTCCTCCAGCTTGCCGTCGATGCCAAGGTCGGCGAACACACCGCCTTCATCGTCGAGCTGTCCTACGGCGGCGTCTTCACGCTGAACCTGCCGCAGGAACATATGCAGCCGGTACTTTTGATCGAATGCCCGCGCCTCTTGTTCCCCTTCGCGCGCAACATCGTCGCCGATGTCACCCGCGAAGGTGGCTTCCCGCCCATGATGCTGCAGCCGATCGATTTCGTGACCCTGTTCCGCAGCCGTATGGAGCAGATGGCCCAGCAGGCGCAGACGGAAGGCAACGCCTGATCCGGAAACCGGGAGTGAGGCCGGCGTCCTGAGCTTGTGAAAAAAAAGTCGGTGGCGCAGGCCGTCTCGCAGAATCTCCGTGCCCGTGGTCCGGCGAAGCCGGAGGGTCAGCCATTCCGCCGCTTTCGCGGCGGACTCCGGCGGGGGATTTCTTTCACAGGGATCATCCCGGCAGGGATCGCTCCGACCGCGGAGTGAGACGGACGGACGGCCGCGGCGCCGGCAAAGGCGCGAAGCGAAGGCGCGGGGTCAACCGTTGCGCAGCCACATCGGGTCCTTGAGCTGACCCATGAACGCCTGATGGGCGGCCAGTTCCTCGTCGGTGGGCGCGTGCGGGCGGGGCGTCCGCGGAGCGCGCTCGCGTTTCGCCGCGGCTTCGACGGAACCGGATCGCGCCGCGCTGCCCAGGGCGAGGCCGGGTTCGCGTCCGCCGATCAGTTCCAGGTAAACTTCGGCCAGCAACTCGGCGTCCAGAAGCGCGCCATGCTTGGTTCGCGCGGTATTGTCGATCCCGAACCGCCGGCAAAGCGCGTCCAGATTGGCCGGAGACCCCGGGAACCGGCGGCGCGCCATGGCGACCGTATCGATCGCCCGGTCCTTCGGAAGGACCTCATAGCCCAGGGCCTTCAATTCCCAGTTCAGGAATTTCATGTCGAATTCGGCGTTGTGAATCACCAGAGTGGCGTCGCCGATGAAATCGAGGAAGGCCTGCGCATGGTCCTTGAAGACCGGATGCCCGCTCAAAAACTCCTCGGACAGGCCATGGACATTGAAGGCCTCTTCCGGGACGTCCCGTTCCGGGTTGATGTAAACGTGGTAGACCTGCCCCGTCGCCAGATGGTTGACCAGCTCGACACAACCGATTTCGACCAGACGGTGGCCCGCCGCCGGATCAAGTCCGGTGGTTTCGGTATCGAGCACGATCTCGCGCATCACGGTCTCCTGACGGGAACAAAAGGGCAGAGGAATGGGGATGTTCCATATCCCAGTCGGTGGCGCGGTTCAAACGGTTCGAACGGCGAACCCGGAAAGGCGGGGATATCCCGGCACCGGCATGCGCTGCTTCAGATCCCGCATCGTGATCCTGACGGACGGACACGCAGGGCGCGGAGCGCTTCCGTCAGGCGGCGCAATGCCGGCCGGCGTCCAATTCCGGTGGGAATGACGATGTCGGCGCGCCGCCGTTTGTCCTGATCCGGGGTCTGGCGCGCCAGGATGGCGTCCAGTTTTTCATCCGTCATGCCCGGCCGGGCCATCACGCGCTGGCGTTGCAGGAAGGCAGGACAACTGACGACCATGACCTTGTCCATCCGCGCGGCGCCGCCCGATTCGAACAGAAGGGGGATGTCGAGGACCACGATCGCCTTGCGGCGCCGGCGCATGCGGGCCAGGAAGCGGCGCTCCTCCGCGCGGACAAGCGGATGCAGGATCGCCTCCAGCCGCGCCAGCGCCTCATCGTCGCCGAAAACCAGGGCGCCGAGGCGGCGGCGATCCACCGCGCCCCCGATCACCGCATCGGGAAAATCCCGGGCGATGCGGGCGACTGCGGCGCCCCCTTTCGCGAGCAGCCGGTGCACCGTGGCGTCGGCGTCATGGATCGGAATGCCGAACCGGGCCAGTTGGCGGGACGCGGTGCTTTTTCCCATGCCGATCGACCCGGTCAGTCCAAGGCGGATCATCGGTCCTCCAGGAACCGGCGCAGCTCCGGAGTGACGTCGGGCAACAGGCCGAACCAGGCCTCGAACCCCGGCCGCGCCGGATGAAGCAGCATGCCGAGGCCGTCCACCCCGGGATTCCCCCGCCGCGCCGCCGCGGCCAGCAGAGGGGTTTCCAGCGGCGCATAGACGATGTCGCAGACGGTGGCGGTTACCGGCAGGGCGTCCAGAGGAAGGATGAGCGGCGGTTGCCCCGTCATGCCGAGTGTCGAGCTGTTGACCAGGACACCGGCGCCCGACAGCGCCGCCGCCCGGTCCTCCCAGGCCATGACCGAAACCGGGCCGCCGAGATCGGCCGCCACCGCCTCGGCGCGAGCGAGGGTCCGGTTGACCAGACGGACCTCGGCGACACCGGCGTCGAGAAGCGCCACCACCACGGCCCGCGCGGCGCCGCCGGCGCCGACCACCACCGCCGGCCCCGTATCCGGACGCCAGTCCGGGGAACACTGGCGGAGATTGGCGATGAATCCGAAGGCGTCGGTGTTGCGCCCCAAGATCGATCCGTCGGGACGCAGGACCAGGGTATTGACCGCCCCGATCCGCCGGGCGGCGGGATCCACCTCGTCGGCCAGCGCCAGGGCGGTCTCCTTGTGCGGGACCGTGACATTGGCGCCCCTGAACCCCATCGCCGGCAGCACGCGCAACACGTCAGCGAACCGGTCGGGCGGCACGGGCAACGGAACATAGGCGCCGTCGATCCCGTAATGCTGAAGCCAGTAGCCATGCAGGGCAGGCGAACGGGAATGCCCCACCGGCCAGCCGATGACGCCGGCCAGCCGGGCCTTTCCGGACAGAATCATGTCGTCAGCACCCCCTCGCGGCGCAGAAAGTCGAGAAGCGGAAGAAGCGGCAGGCCGAGGATGGTGAAATGGTCGCCGTCCACCCGTTCGAACAACTGGACCCCCAGGCCTTCCAGTTGATAGGCCCCGACCGAGGAGAGGACGGCATCACCGGCCCGGGCCAGATAGTCGTCGACAAAGGCCTCGGAAAACCGGCGCATGACAAGGACCGCGCGGTCGTCGGCCGTCCACAGGATCCGTCCGCCCTTCGCCACGGCGACGGCGGTCAGAAGGGCGTGATCCCTCCCGGCCAGGGACAGAAGCTGGATCCGTGCCGCCTCGCGGCCGGCCGGCTTGTCGAACCAGAGGCCGTCCGGGGTCGACAGCATCTGGTCGGCGCCGATCACCAGATCGTCGGGGCAGCCGGCCGAGACCGCCAATGCCTTGGCCTCGGCCAGCAGCCGGGCACAGGCCATGGCGTCCCGGCCTTCGGCGCGGGCCTCCCGCTTGATCACTGCCTCATCGACATCCGGCGAAACGGCGACGACGGCGAGGCCGGCCGACGACAGCATCGCCCGCCGGGTGGCGCTTCCCGAGGCCAGGACCAGCCGGTTCACTCCCCCTGATCCTTGCGCCGCAGATAAAGCTGCATGATCGCGGCGGAGGCCTCCTCGATCGAACGGCGCGACACGTCGATCACCGGCCAGCCCTGACGCGCAAACAGCTTGCGGCCCATCGCGACTTCGTCGCGGACACGTTCGAAATCGGCATAATCCGTCTCTTCGCCGCCCGACAGGAACAGCAGGCGGGACCGCCGGATATCGGTGAGACTTTTCGGCTCCTTGGTCAGTCCGACAATCAGGGGACGGGTCGCGGCAAAAAGTTCCGCAGGCGGATCGATCCCCGGAATCAGCGGGATATTGGCGGCTTTCAGACCCCGATTTGCCAGATACATGCACGTCGGCGTCTTCGATGTCCGCGACACCCCGACCACGATGACATCGGCGGTATTGAGATCGTGCAGAAGCTGGCCGTCGTCATGCGACAAGGTGAAATGCATGGCGTCGATCCGCTGGAAATATGCGGCGTCGAGCGCGTGCTGGCGACCGGGCTGCGCGCCGAAATCGGCATCGAGATAGCCGGCCAGCGACGCCATCACGGGATCGAGCACGGGGATATAGGGAATCTGGAGACGCCGGCAGGCTTCCTCAATCAGGCGCCGGACGGCGCTGTCCATCAGCGTGACCAGAACCACCCCGGGATCGGCGGTGACGCCGTCGATCACGCGTTCGGCCTGGGTCTGGGTGCGGACCAGCCACCAGTGATGAACGATCGGCTCGATGTTCTCGAATTGAACCAGACAGGCGCGCGCAACGGACGACACCGTCTCACCGCTGGCGTCTGACACCAGATGAAGATGGAAGCGCTTGATCGGCACGGTCGCCACGGTCTCCTGTGGATAACTGTGGGCAACGGGGATAACCGGCCCTGTTGGCGGATTGTGCCTTTTTTGCTCCCCGCTCGCCACCCGGGAATAAGACCTGTCATGCCGATGAGGGAAAAACTCCGGCGGCGGATCGGAATCCTGGGGATGTTCCGCCGTCGAGTCCCTGTCATCCCTGTTTTTCCGCCGTAATCATGCACAGATATTCGCATTTCGATTCAATGGGATAAGAAAATTTTCCCGATTTCTATCCACAGATGTCGAAAGCCGGCCGGAACAGGGGATAAAGTGATGGAGGAACAAAGGGCGGATTCGGATCCCCGTTATCCACAGGGATCCACCACCACAGCAATCTTTCCTTACCTTTCCAAGACCTGTATTGAAGGGCCGGACTGGGTATCAAATCGACCGATCAGGGTGATCCCGTGACACAGCAGCCGTCGCCGACCAAATCCTTCCTGCGCGCTCTTGCCGGAGAGTCTCTTCCGACACCGCCCTGCTGGCTCATGCGCCAGGCCGGACGCTATCTGCCCGAATACCGGGAGATCCGATCCAAAGCGAAAGGCTTCCTGGACCTCTGCTACACCCCCGACTGGGCAACCGAAGTCACACTTCAGCCCTTACGGCGTTATGGCTTTGACGCCGCCATTCTGTTCTCCGATATCCTGGTGGTCCCCGACGCGCTGGGCCAACCGGTCCGCTTCCAGGAAGGCGAAGGTCCGGCGCTCACGCCGGTGCGCGACGACAGGCAGATTGCGGCCCTGACGCTCGATGGTTTTCAGGATCGATTGCGGCCGGTCTTTGAGACCGTCTCCAGGTTAAAAACGGCGATACCGACAGAAACGGCGTTAATCGGCTTTTCCGGGGCTCCCTGGACGGTTGCGACCTATATGGTGGAGGGTGGGGGCTCCAAGGAGTTTCTGGCGGCCAAGGCGCTGGCCTATGGCCAACCAGCCAGTTTCCAGAGACTGATCGACCTGCTGGTCGAGGCCACCGGCGATTATCTCGTCACCCAGATCGACCATGGCGCCGAAGCCATCCAGATTTTCGACAGTTGGGCCGGCGCCCTGCCGGAGGACGCCTTCGATCGCTGGGTGATCGAACCGACCCGGCGTCTTGTCGAAAAAATCAAGACGGAGCGGCCCGGAATTCCGGTGATTGGCTTTCCAAGGGGCGCCGGAGCCCTCTATAAGCGATTTGTCGAAGGCACCGGCGTCGACGCCGTCAGCCTCGATACCTCGGTGCCCCTTGACTGGGCTGTCGCCGAATTACAACCTCGGGTAACATTGCAGGGGAACCTGGACCCCGTCCTTCTGGTCACCGGAGGCGAGGCGCTGGACCGGGGCGTCGACCGGATCCTGGCGGCCTGCCGCCAGGGCCCGTTCATCTTCAATCTTGGGCATGGCATCCTTCAGACCACGCCGCCCGACAATGTGGCACGCCTGGTGGACCGCGTGCGCCGGGTCCGGGGGTAGCGGGGCGAGGGGACCATGACGAAACTGGCCGTTGTTCTGTTCAATCTTGGCGGGCCCGATTCGCCGGAGGCAATCCGGCCGTTCCTGTTCAACCTGTTCAATGACCCCGCGATCATCGGGGCTCCGGGTCTGATCCGGCGGGCATTGGCCTGGTTCATTTCAAAGCAAAGGGCACCCGTCGCGGCGGGAATTTATGCCCATCTCGGCGGCCGGTCGCCGTTGCTTGAGCTGACCCGGCGTCAGGCCGATGCCCTGGAAAAGGCCCTGGGCGGGGAAGCCCGGGTCTTCATCGCCATGCGCTACTGGCATCCGATGACCGAGGAGACGGTGGCGGAGGTGGCCCGCTGGGGCGCCGACAGGGTCGTTCTGCTGCCGCTTTATCCCCAATATTCGACCACCACCACGGGTTCCTCGATCAGCCTCTGGAAACGGGTGGCGGCCCGGGCCGGGCTGACCGCGAAGACCACCGAAGTTTGCTGCTATCCCACGATCGAAGGTATGATCGGCGCCCAGGCGGAGCTGTTGCGGACCGCATTGGACCGCACCGGACCCGATGCGCGGGTTCTGTTTTCCGCCCACGGATTGCCGAAAAAGGTGATCGAGCGGGGGGATCCCTACCAGTCACAAGTGGAAATGACGGCGGCGGCCATCGCCGGGGCGGTGGGGCGGCCGGATCTCGACTGGCGTGTGACCTATCAAAGCCGCGTGGGGCCGATGGAATGGATCGGCCCGGCAACCGATCGGGAAATCGAACGGGCGGGAGAGGAAAAAAAGCCGCTTGTAATCCAGCCGGTTGCGTTTGTTTCAGAACACTCTGAAACTCTGGTTGAATTGGACATCGAATACCGCCATCTTGCAGAGGTGTCGGGGGTACCAGCCTATGTCAGGGTTCCGGCCCTGGGCGATCATCCGGCGTTCATTGCCGCCTTGGCCCGACTGGTTGAGACGGCTTTGACCGCGGGTTGTGACATCTGTTCGGAGCGGACCGGGCGGCTGTGCGGTTCGCGCTGGACGGCATGTGGCCAGGGGCCGGCCGGCCGGGCATGATGAACAGTCGGACCAATGGTTTTGGGAAACGTCATTTTTCTTCAATCTTTATTTGACTTGTCTGGCGTCTTTCGATAATGCTGCGGAATTCCCAGCCGTTCGATCTGATTTTCAACGCGCTGACTGATCCTTCGGACCAGAACAGTCCGGGGCGTTAGGTTTCTCTCGGCCAACGTTGGCCACTCCCCATTGTTATTCACATCCCATAGTGGACCCGCCATGAATCTCCAGGAGCTGAAGGCCAAGACACCGGCCGAACTTCTCGCTTACGCTGAAGAATTGCAGATCGAGAATGCCTCGACCCTGCGCAAACAGGACATGATGTTTGCGATTCTGAAGCAGTTGGCCGAAAATGATACGCCGATCTACGGCGATGGTGTTCTTGAAATCCTTCAGGATGGTTTCGGTTTCCTGCGTTCGCCGGAAGCCAATTATCTTCCCGGCCCGGATGACATCTATGTCTCCCCGAGCCAGGTCCGCCGGTTTTCCTTAAGGACCGGCGACACGGTCGAAGGCCAGATCCGCGCGCCCAAGGATGGCGAGCGTTACTTTGCCCTTCTCAAGGTCAATACGATCAACTTCGAACCGCCGGACAATGTCCGTCACCGGATCAACTTCGACAATCTGACGCCGCTGTATCCCGAGGAGCGGCTTCACCTGGAGATTGAGGATCCCACGCCCAAGGATCTCACGCCCCGGGTCATCGATCTGATCTCTCCGCTCGGCAAGGGACAGCGCGGCCTGATCGTGGCGCCTCCCCGGACCGGTAAGACGGTGATGCTTCAGAACATCGCCCATGCCATCGCGGCCAATCACCCGGAAGTGTATCTGATCGTTCTTCTGATCGACGAACGTCCGGAGGAAGTCACCGACATGGCCCGTTCGGTAAAGGGCGAAGTGATCAGCTCGACCTTCGACGAACCCGCCGCCCGCCATGTCCAGGTGACGGAAATGGTGTTGGAAAAGGCCAAGCGCCTGGTGGAGCATAAGCGGGATGTGGTCATCCTGCTCGATTCCATCACCCGTCTGGCCCGCGCCTACAACACTGTGGTTCCAAGTTCCGGCAAGGTGCTGACCGGCGGCGTCGCCGCCAACGCCCTCCAGCGGCCGCAGCGCTTCTTCGGCGCGGCCCGCAACATCGAGGAAGGCGGTTCGCTGACCATCATCGCCACCGCCCTGATCGATACCGGCAGCCGCATGGACGAGGTGATCTTCGAAGAGTTCAAGGGCACCGGTAACTCGGAAATCATTCTGGACCGCAAACTGTCCGACAAGCGGACGTTCCCCGCCATCGACATCACCAAGTCCGGCACCCGCAAGGAAGAGCTGCTGGTGGACAAGGGCGTTCTGTCGAAGATGTGGGTCTTGCGGCGCGTCCTGATGCCCATGGGCGTGGTCGATGCCATGGAGTTCCTGGTCGACAAGCTGAAGCATTCGAAGACGAACTCCGATTTCTTCGAAGCGATGAACAGCTAGAGTCCCTGTGAGTGGAGCGGGCGAGGATGCCCGCCCCACTCATTTTCCTTTTTTTTCCAAGACGATGAACCGCGCGCATGCTCCACCGCGAGTGGGGCGGGCATCCTGCCCGCCGCCGACGCGGCAGCGGCGGAACTGCCGGATTTTCGGCTTTGCCGAAGGACGGGCGAGGACGCCCGCCCCACTCATTTTCCCATTTTCAAGACGATGAGCCGGAGTATTCCGCTGTGAGTGGAGCGGGAATCTTGCCCGCTTCCGTTTTTTGAGGCGGTGTTTCACGTGAAACACCGCCTTTTTCGTTAGACCAGGAAAACGGTCGACCCGGTGGTCCGACGCGCTTCGAGATCGCGATGGGCCTGGGCGGCATCTTCCAGGGGATAGGTCTGGTTGATGGCGATGCGGACGGCACCACTACCGACAACGTCGAACAGGTCCTTGGCGCTCGCGAGAAGGTCGGCACGCTGCGCGGTATAGTGGTTCAGCGTCGGCCGGGTCAGGAACAGGGATCCCTTGGTCGACAGAAGGCCGATGTTGAACGGCGGGATCACGCCGGAGGACTGGCCGAAACTGACCATCATGCCCAGCGGCTGCAAGCAGTCCAGAGATCGTTCGAACGTATCGCGGCCGACCGAATCATAAACCACCGGAACGCCTTTTCCGCCGGTGATCTCCCGGACGCGCGCGACGAAATCCTCCTTGGTATAGTCGATGACGTGATCCGCGCCATTCGCCCGGGCCAGCGCCGCCTTCGCCTCGCTGCCGACCGTGCCGATGACGGTGGCGCCAAGATGCTTTGCCCATTGGCAGGCGATCAGGCCGACGCCGCCGGCAATGGCGTGGAACAAAATGGTGTCGCCCGGCTGAACAGCGTGGATCTTGCGCAACAGATAACGGGCCGTCATGCCTTGCAGCATCATGGCCGCCGCCTGCCGGTCGGCGATGCTGTCCGGCAATGTCACCAGACGGTCGGCGGGAAACAGGCGGCGTTCGGCATAGGACCCGATCGGCCCGCCGGCATAGGCGACGCGATCCCCGGGGGCGACGTCGGTGACGCCGGGGCCGACGGCCTCCACCACACCGGCGCCTTCGGAGCCGAGCGAGCTGGGCAGGACGGGCAGGGGATAGACGCCGGATCGGTGATAGACATCGATGAAGTTCAGTCCCACGGCGGTATGGCGGATCAGGGCCTCGCCCGGACCCGGCTGTCCCAGCTCGACAGTTTCCCAGTGCATCTGCTCCGGTCCGCCTTGCTGGTGAATGAGAATCGCTTTACTCACGGGGATATCTCCTTGTCATGGAGGAGGAAGCGCTGTCACAGGTCGATGGCCATCAGGATGTCCGGACCAGCCTTCCAGTCCGAGGAGAAAGCGCTTGGTTTCAAGACCGTTCAAGCCGGAATAGCCGCCGAGGGCGCCGTTGGCGGCCAGGACGCGGTGACAGGGCACGATAATGGGGATGGGATTGCGGCCGCAGGCGCCCCCCACGGCGCGGGGCGCGCTGTCGACCTCATGAGCCAGGGTTCCATAGGTTGAGACATGACCATAGGGGATCTGCCGGATGGCGGCCCACACCTTTTTCTGAAAGGCCGATCCGGCGGGATCCAGCGTCACGGAAAAGGTGGTGCGATGGCCATCGAAATAGTCTTCGAGCTGGCGGCGCACATCGACCAGGAACGGAGTCTCTGTCCCTCCCGGAGCGCGACCCCAGTCCATGGCCACAAGGGCCTCGTTATGCTCGAACAGGGTGATGTCGCCAAGCGGGGACGGGAAGGAGAGGAAGCTCATGAAACGGGATCCTGCGACCGGTTGAGGAGGAGGCGGAGCGCTTCGGCCTCGTGAACGGGAGCCCCGCAAACGGGACCACGGCAGACGAAAGCGGTGGCGCGGCCCTGCGCGGCGGCAACCTTGGCAGCCGCCGGATGGCCCGGGGGAAGGATGGCATCGGGCGGGAGCTGCGTCATCACCAGATTTGGATCGCAGGCCTGCCGCAGAACCGCGAGAAGGCCTTTGGTCGCAGGATCGCCGCCGGGGCCGACGACGATGACCTGCAAGGCCGTCTCCAGAAGCTCCCAGCCGTTCAACAGCGTGGCCATCCCGGGGAATCCTCTGTCCAGTTCGGCGGTGAAGGCGGCAATCAGGGCATCGGCCCGTCGGCGGTAACGGTCGTCGCCCGTTTGATGGAAGAGTCGGGCCAGGACTTCGGCCATCACGCCATTGCCGGAGGGAACAGCATTGTCGGTGGCGGACCGGGTGCGAACGATCAACCCGGGAGCATCGTCGGCGGTCAGGAAGTACCCGCCGCCGACCGGATCCCAATAATGGACATCGGCCACATCCACCCAGTGGAGGGCCTGATCGAGGAAGGACCGGTCCCCGCTGACTTCGAAAATCATCAGAGCGGCGAGCGCCAGATGCGCGTAGTCGTCCAGCATGGCTTCAGGCTGCTGGCGGCCCTGGCGGAAGGAATGGCAGAGGCGACCGTCCCGCTGCTGGTCGCGCAGCAGGGCGGCATAGGCCTGACGGGCGGCGTCCAGCCAGTCGGCTCTGTCGAAAACGAAAGAGGCGCGGGCCAGGGCGGCAATCATCATGCCGTTCCAGTCGGCCAGCACCTTGTCATCGCGGGCCGGGGGAATCCGCGCCTGCCTGGCGGCGAGAAGGACCGCCCTGGCTTTGTCCAGGGCGGTCTGGTCGATGTCGTCGGCGACGCCCCCGGGATGGCGGCGATGCAGAATGGAGCGACCCTCCCAGTTTCCCGCCGGCGTGACGTCATAGACACGGGCGATCAGGTCCGCCTGATCGGGAGGGAGCAGGCGACGGATCTCCGCATCGGTCCAGACATAGTATTTTCCTTCCTCTCCCTCACTATCGGCGTCGAGGGTGGCGGCGAAGGCGCCATTGCCCGCCACCATCTCGCGGAGG
>WASQ01000024.1 GCA_009712185.1 Telmatospirillum sp.
CTCCCGCCCCCCCCGGGGCGCCCCCGCCGGTCCCGCCCGGCGAGGGACAAAAAGATCCTCGTGCACTGACGCATCCGAATGAGCCCGTGCACGAGCCTGCTGTTCCGATAAGGGGGCATCGGGACGGCGAACCCGTCCGTGTTCCCCTTCAGGACAGGCAGGGGGTGCCGGCCTTGCCGCGGGTGGCGAGGCGCAGGCCGAGCGACAGAAGGGCGAACAGGCCGCCGACGGCCGAACCCGCGGCCCAGCCGCCCAGTCCCCATACCGCCGGCGCCGCGGCCGATCCGGCCGACCCGCCGATGAACATGCCGGTCATGTAGATCGTGTTGATGCGGTTGCGGGCCTCCGGGTTCAGCGCATAGACGATGTGCTGGTGCGAGACCATGGCGCTTTGCACCCCGAAATCGAGCAGGATGACCCCGACGACCAGCCCCCAGATGCTGTCGGCCAGTCCGAACAGAGCCCAGGACGCCAGCGTCATCAGGGCGCCCAGGGTGATGACCAGGCCGGGGCCGCGCCGGTCGGCCAGACGGCCGGCGAGTGGCGCCGCCACCACGCCGACGGCGCCCAGCACGCCGAACAGTCCGGCGATATCGGCCCCCAGGCCATAGCTTTGCAGATGCAGGGCGAGGACCGTCCAGAAGGCGATGAAGGACCCGAACAACCCCGCCTGGGTCAGGGTGGCGCGCCGCAGGACGGGAAGGGTCCGCCACAATTGCAGAAGAGAGGCCAGGGCGGAGCCATAGCGGATCGACGCGGAACCGGCGTGGGCGCGCCGCGGCAGCGCAACGGCCAGAATGGCGGCGAACATCAGCGCCAGAGGCACGGCCAGCCAGAACATGGCGCGCCAGCCGGCGGCGGTCGCGACGAATCCGGCGACCGTCCGGCTCAGCAGAATGCCGCACAGAAGTCCGGCCATCACCGTGCCGATGACGCCGCCCCGGCGATCCGGCGCCGCCATGGTGGCGGCCAGCGGCAGGATCTGCTGCGCCACGGTCGCTGTCATGCCGACCAGCAGCGAGGCGCCGGCCAGCACCAGCGGATGGGGCGCCAGAGCGGCGGCGGCGAGGGCAAGTCCCAGGATCAGGAACTGAAGCACGATCAGACGCCGCCGGTCCATCAGGGCGCCCAGGGGAACCAGCAGCAGAAGGCCCGCGGCATAGCCGACCTGGGTGGGCGTCGGGATCAGGCCGATGGTCGCGCCACCCGGAAAGTCCCGGGCGATGATGCCCAGCATGGGTTGATTGTAATAGATGTTCGCCACCGCGGCGCCGCAGGCGGCGGCCATGATGGCGGTCAGGCCGCGGCCAAGGCGCGGCAGCGGATGCGGTGTGGGTTGATCGGCACTCATCGGAGACCCCTTCTGGTCAGGCCTTGGAAGATGGGGAGGACGGATCCGGCCGCAAGGAGCCGTTCTGTCGGGGTCTGGTCTATCATTCTATCGATAAACGCGGTATACGGTGGTTTTGATAAGTCAGTATATCGGAAATTGATATAATGGATACAGAGGCTGTCGCCGTCCTGCTGGCCGCCGCCTCCACCGGCAGCCTGTCCGCCGCCGCGCGCCGGCTGGGCATCACGCCGATGGCCGCGACCCGGCGCCTGTCCGCCCTGGAGGCGGATCTGGGGGTTCGCCTGCTTCAACGGACCACCCGGTCCCTGTCGCTGACTCCCGAGGGTGAAGCCTTCCTGCCCTTTGCCGAGACCCTGGTGGAGGGCGCGGCCGCCGGCCGCGCAATCCTGAAATCCGCGTCGGAGGGGGCCTCTGGTCTGCTTCGGGTTTCGGTTCCGGTGGCGTTCGGGCGCAAGGTGGTGGCGCCACTGATTCCGGATCTTCTTCGCGACCACGCGGATTTGCGCATCGATCTCGACATGACCGACCGGCTGGTCGATCTGGTCTCCGGCGGCATCGATGTCGCCATCCGGATCGCCCGCCTGCGCGACAGTTCCCTCGTGGCCCGCCGGCTGGCCGGAAGCCCCCGGCTGCTCTGCGCCTCGCCCGCCTATCTCAGGGCCCGGGGGACGCCGCGCACGCTTGCCGGTCTGGCCGGTCATGACTGCCTGGCCCGCGCCGGCGTGACGCATTGGGTGTTCCGGGTCGACGGCCGCGACCGGCCGGTGCGGGTGTCCGGCCGCTTCGCCGCCAGCAGCGTCGAGGGGATCGAGGAGGTCTGCGTCCGGGGCGGTGGCATCGCCCTGCTGGCCGGCTGGAACATCCAGTCCGCGCTGGAGGACGGACGTCTTGTGGCGATCCATCTTGAAGATGCGGTGGCGCAGGAATTGTCGATCTGGGCCGTCTATCCGACCTCGCGGCAGATCCTGCCCAAGGTGCGGGTGTTCGTCGCCCGGCTGGAGGCTTGTCTGGCGCGGATGCCCTCCACGCAGGCGGTGTTTTCCCAAGGCGCGCAACTCCCCTGACGGGGCTGATTGCCGGTCCACAGACTGTCTCTTCCCCCGGCAGCGGCTCCCCGGGGCCGGGGACGATGTTCCGGTCAGACGATCAAGCCAATCCCCTGATCCGTCAGGCAGTCGGTCAGGAAGGACACCAGCGGACGGGCGAGATGGTCCTGCGTCCGGTCCTCTCCCAGCAGGACGATCTCCGTCATCGGCAGGGCGGGCCATTGGTCTCTGGGACCCAGGATCCTGAGGCCCTCCGCGACGAAGCAGCGTCCCAGGACCGTGACACCCAGCCCCCCTTTCACCGCCGCCTGGATGCCCATCAGGCTGCTGGCGGTGCAGGCGATGGTGCTGGCCCGGCCGGCCGCGTCCAGGGCTTTCAGCATGGTTCCCCGATAGGTGCAGGGCGGCGGCAGCGACACCAGCGGCACCGGTCGTGCCGGGTCCAAAACGAAATCCTCGGCCGCGATCCAGACCAGAGGTTCGCGCCAGATGATCCGGCCGCGTTGCATGGTCCCGTCCCTTTTGGCGATGGCGAGATCCAGCCGTCCGTCCTCCAGCAAGGACAGCAACTCGCAGCTCATCGCTGTCGTCAATTCCAGCGACAGGCCGGGGCAGGCCCGGGTGAACCGGGCCAGCAGCCGGGGCAACTGATGGGGGATGAAATCGTCGGCGACGCCGAGGCGCAGGCGGCCCACGACCCTGGGTGTGACGAACTGGCGGACCGTCTCGTCATTGACCTCCAGCATCCGCCGGGCCGGGCCCATCAACCGTTCGCCATCGGCGGTCAGCGCCAGCGAACGGCTGGTCCGGTCGAACAGACGGCATCCCAGCACCCCCTCAAGGCGCGAGATCTTCTGACTGACCGCCGACTGTGTCCGGCCCACGCGGTCGGCCGCCGCCGTGAAACCGCCGGTTTCCGCAACGGCCAGGAAACAGCGCAACAGATCCAGATCGAGGTCGGGAACGGACATCGCTTATCAAGAAAAAATCGTTATCGATGAGATAAGATCTATTCGTTTCTCTTTTGATCGTCAACACACCATCCTTGCCGGAAAGGCGCCGGATGTCCGGTGCCCGGCAGGATCACCGGATTGGCCGGGATCCCCGCAAGCCCTATGGATGACCGATCATGAAAGCCGTTGGATATTATCAGTCGAAACCCATCCTGGACGAACAGTCCCTCGTTGATCTGACCCTGCCGGATCCCACGCCGGGACCCCGCGATCTCAAGGTCCGGGTGATGGCGGTCTCGGTCAATCCGGTGGATGTGAAGGTCCGGGCCGGAATGGCTCCGCCGGAGGGCGGGGCGCGCATCCTGGGCTGGGACGCCGCCGGCGTGGTCGAGGCGGTGGGCGGGGATGTCCGGACCTTCAAGCCGGGCGACAGCGTGTTCTATGCCGGGACCCTGGACCGGCCCGGGACCAACAGCGAGTGGCATCTGGTTGACGAACGGATCGTCGGCCGCAAGCCGGAAAGCCTGTCCTTCGCCGAGGCCGCGGCCCTGCCGCTGACCGCCATCACGGCGTGGGAACTGCTGTTCGACCGTCTGGCGGTGCCCTATGGCGACAAAAGCCGCACCGGGACATTGCTGGTCGTCAACGGCGCCGGCGGCGTGGGCTCCGTTCTGGTCCAACTGGCCCGGCGGCTGACCGGGCTGACCGTGATCGCCACCGCGTCCCGGCCCGAGACCGTGGCCTGGGTGCGGGAGATGGGCGCCCATCATGTCATCGATCACCGCCGGCCTCTGGACCGGGAGCTGGCGGCGATCGGATATCCGGAGGTCGGTCTGGTCGCCAGCCTGTCCGGCACGGCCGGTCATCTGCCTGCCATCGTCTCGGCCCTGGCGCCCCAGGGGAAACTGGCGCTGATCGATGATCCCGAGGTCCTGGACATCGCGCCCATGAAGCGCAAGAGCCTGTCGGTGCATTGGGAGTTCATGTACACGCGCCCCCTTTTCCAGACCGCGGACATGGACCGGCAGGGGCGGTTGCTGTCGGAGGTGGCCGACCTCGTCGACGCCGGGGTGTTGCGCACCACGCTTCGCGAAGAGTTGGGGCCGGTCACGGCGGCCAATCTGCGCCAGGCCCATGGCCTGATCGAAAGCGGGCGGAGCATCGGCAAAATCGTGCTTGCCGGTTTCTGAGACCTCCCCGCGGCGGGGAAGACGGATCCCGGACCGAACGGCGCCATGGCGGCGGATGCTCAAGGCGCCTCACGGGCGGGGCAGGCGCGGGCCTCGGCCGCCAGCATGCGGGCGACGCTGGCGCCGGACAGCAGGATCCGGTCCGACTGGGGGCTGTCCGGCACCATGCGGGCCAGTTGCAGGGTCCCCACCATCAGCGCGAACAGGGCCTCGGCGGTTTCCCGCCCGGCATACCCGTCCCCGTCCCCGTCCCTGCCGCCGCCCGGCGCCGGCAGATGGGTGGCGATCAGGTCGGTGACGCGACGCGTGTAGTCCGCGGCGGCCTCCCGCGTTGGTCCGGCGTGGCGGGCAATGTCGGAGGTCAGACAGGCCACCGCGCAGCCATGGCCGGGATCGTCCCGGTGTCCGGGAGCCAGATAGGCGTCGATGATCCCGTCAACACCGCCGCCCCCGGCGGCGGCATCCTCCAGCCGGGTCAGCGTTCCGGCCAGCGCCTCTCCCAGGGCCTCCCGCACAAGATCGTCCTTAGAACGGAAATGCGCGTAAAAGCCGCCATGGGTGAGACCGGCGTCCGCCATCACGGCGGCGACGCCCACCGCGCCGACCCCGTCCTCCCGGAACCGCTGGCCGGCCACGGCGACGATATGCCGGCGGGTGGCATCCTTATGGCCCTTCTCATAGCGCACGGCGGATTGATCCTTATTATTGGTGGTTGATGGACCATTAAATTTTCTCTCGTTACAGATTTTAGAAAGCCGGCCGCGGCCGCACCATCTGCGATTCGGGCTTATACCCCCGGACCGACGATAGGGGGGGATAGCCGTCGCAATCCCTTCGTCCTGACCCCACCTGTTGCTGGCAATCCGGCAGGCGGCCCGATATGCGGCCGGCGACGATGGAAGGAGAAAACAGGATGGCGTTCGAGCCCAGGGATCCGGATTATCGGGACCGCGTTGCGTCGAGTTTTGCCCGTCAGGCGGTGATGGGGACGATGGGAATGACGATTTCGGACCTGGGGCCGGGCTGGATCGAGCTTGCCATGCCCCATGCCGCGGCCCTGACGCAGCAGCACGGGTTCCTGCATGCCGGGGTGCTTGCCACCGGTCTCGACAATGCCTGCGGCTATGCCGCCTTTTCCCTGATGCCGGCCGACGCGGCGGTGCTGTCGGTCGAATTCAAGGTCAATCTTCTGGCGCCCGCGCGGGGCGACCGGTTCCTGTTCCGGGCCGAGGTGCTGAAGTCCGGCCGCACCCTGGCGGTCTGCGAGGCCCGCGCCATCGCCGGCGAGGGCGGCGCCGAACGGCTGGTCGCCACCATGACCGGCACCATGATGGCGGTGTTCGATCGTCCCGGGGTTCACCAATAGGCCGGGCCCCCTGGCGGTTGTTTTAACCGGCCCCCTGCCGCCCGCCCCCGGCCGGGGATCCTGACCGGAGGGACGATCCCGGGCCGCCCGGGATCAGGCGGCGCGAACGGTTCCCAGGAACTCGGTCACTTCGCCTTCCAGCGAGTGGATCTGGCCGCCCAGGGCCTGCGATGCCGACAACACCCCGTCGGCCAGCGCGCCGCTGCGGTCGGTGGCGCCGCTCATTTCCGCGATATTGCCGGCCACCTCGCGCACTCCGGCCGCCGCCTGCTGAACATTGCGACTGATTTCGCGCGTGGCGGCGCCCTGTTCCTCCACGGCGGCCGCGATGGTGGTGGCGATTTCGTCAATCCGGCCGATCACCTGCGACACACCCTCGATTTCCTTGACGGCCTCGCCGGTGACGGACTGGATGGCGCCGATCTGGCTCGCGATTTCCTCGGTGGCCCTGGCGGTCTGATTGGCAAGGTTCTTGACTTCGCCCGCCACCACGGCAAATCCCTTGCCGGCCTCACCCGCGCGCGCCGCCTCGATGGTGGCGTTCAGGGCCAGAAGGTTGGTCTGGCTGGCGATGGAGGTGATCAGATCGACGACCGCGCCGATCCTTTGCGCGGCCTCGGCCAGTCCCGCGACCTTGTCATTGGCCCGGCCGGCCAGTCCGACGGCCTGCCCCGCGACCTGCGAGGAGGCGGACACTTGGCGGCCGATCTCCTCGATCGAGCTTGCCAGCTCCTCCGACGCCGCGGCCACGGTCTGGACGTTGGTCGAGGTCTGCTCGGTGGCGGCGGATACCTGGGTGGCCAGCCGGCGGGTGAGGTCGGCGGCGGCGTTCAACTCGCCCGCGCGGCGATGCATGTCCGTCGCTTCCGTGGTGACGGTCTGGATCACGCTGCCCACCGATGTTTCGAACCGCTGGGCGAGATTGAGCATGGCCTTGCGCTTCTCCGCCTCGGCGTGGCGCTTGGCTTCTTCCTGGCGGGCTTCCAGCGCCTGCTTGACCTCGGCATTCTCCTTGAACACCAGGACGGCGGCGCCCATGGCGCCCAGTTCGTCGGACCGTTTCGCCTCGGGGAACGAAACCGACAGATCACCCTCCGCCAGCCGGCGCATCTTGTCGGACAGGCCCCGGATCGCCACGCTCAGCCGTTGCGCGACCCAGGCCATGGCGACGATCGCCGGCACGCCGAGGACGGCGATGACCAGCAGCAATGTCCACAGCATCGTCTGGAAATGCGCCGACAGATCGTCGATGTAGACGCCGGTGCCGATCAGGATCCGCCAGGGGGCGAAGGCCTTCACATAAGTCAGCTTCGGAACCGGCGGCTTTCCCGCCTCGCGCTCCCACAGATATTCGATGGTTCCCGCCCCCTGCGTGGTCGCGATTTTCACGAACTCCTCCACGATATGGACCCCGTTCGGATCCTTGAGATCGTGCAGATTCTGGCCGATCAGCTTGGGGCTCAGGGGATGCGCGAAGCCGACGACGTCGAAGGTATGGGCGAACAGATATTCGTTGTTGCCGTAACGCAGCGCATGCAGATCCTGGCGGAACGCGTCCTGCGCCTGTTCGCGCGTCATGCGCCCCGCCCGTTCCTCCGCTTCATAACGGGCGGCCAGGCTGTAACCGGTCTCGGTCAGATAGCGCAGCGACGCCACCCGATCCTCGTACATCCGCTGATAGTTGAGGGCCAGCCCGGCGCCGGCGACGGCGATGAGGGCGGCCGTTGAGGCGATGACCAGAACGAGCAGTCTCGCTTTGACCGTCAAAAACCGATTGAGCATGTCCCACCTGATTTCTTGCGACGCATCCCGGGATGCCGGAGTCCTGAAGCTGATACAGCCGGCGTGGATAGCATAACCTCAGAAAAAATGCGACAACTCATACCTGTGTCGGAATGAGATTATCACAAAGAAGGTTCAACGCGCTCAGGTTCATAAAATTGTAAAAAATTTTACTATTTAGTAGTTCGATTCCATCTCAATTCATTGGTCTGGCGACTGATCCCATGCGGATTGTCCGTTTCGCGACGATAGACGTCATTTTCGAGCGCGAACGCCAGCGGGGGCTGTCGGTACAGTTGTGGCGACGACGATTGCAATCGGAGGACGCGGCCGGTTTCCCGGCCGGTTTCTGCCCTCCCCCTTCCCCTCACGTCCGGACTGGTGCTCATTGCCATGCTGACCGATCCCTCGACCAAATACCGGCCCTTTCCTCCGCCGGTCGATCTTAAGGACCGCCAATGGCCGTCACGGCGCCAGAACCGGGCGCCGCGCTGGCTGTCGACCGATCTGCGCGACGGCAACCAGGCGTTGGCCGATCCCATGGGGGGGATCGCCAAGATGCGGTTCTACCGGATGCTGCTCGACATCGGTTTCAAGGAGATCGAGGTCGCCTTCCCCTCGGCGTCGCAGACGGAATTCGACTTCGTGCGGCATCTGATCGAGGGCGGCCATATTCCCGGGGATGTGACGCCCCAGGTCCTGACCCCGGCGCGGCCGGATCTGATCGCCCGCACCTTCCAGTCGCTGGAGGGCAGTCAACGCGCCATCGTCCATCTCTACAACGCCACCGCGCCTTTGTTCCGCCGGGTGGTGTTCGGCTCGGATCGCGCCGGCATCACCCGTCTGGCGGTCGATGCCGCCGCCGCGATGCGAAACGAAAGCCTGACGCGGCCCGGCACGGACTGGACCTTCCAATATTCTCCCGAGACCTTCTGCTTCACCGAACCGGACTTCGCCCTCGAAATTTGCGAACGGGTGCTGGAGCAATGGCGGCCGACCCCGGACCGGAAAGCCATCCTCAACCTGCCCGCCACGGTCGAGGTGTCGATGCCCCATGTGTTCGCCGATCAGATCGAATGGTTCTGCCGGCATCTGTCCTGCCGCGACAGCGTGGTCATCAGTGTGCATCCCCACAATGATCGCGGCACCGGGGTGGCCGCCGCCGAACAGGCCCTGCTGGCCGGGGCCGCCCGGGTCGAGGGATGCCTGTTCGGCAATGGCGAGCGGACCGGGAATGTGGATCTGATCACGCTGGCCCTCAATCTCTACACCCAGGGGGTCGACCCCGGCCTCGCCTTCCATGACATGCAGGGCATCGTCCGCACCGTGACCCAGTGCAACGCCATCGGCGTGCATCCCCGGCATCCCTATGCCGGTCATCTGGTTCATACGGCGTTTTCCGGATCGCACCAGGACGCCATCGCCAAGGGTTTCGAGGCGCTGAGGACGCGCAACGACGGGGTGTGGGAAATGCCCTATCTGCCGATCGACCCCGCCGACCTCGGGGGCACCTACGAGGCGGTGATCCGCGTCAACAGCCAGTCCGGCAAGGGCGGCGTGGCCTGGGTTCTCCAGCATGACCGGGGATTGCGCCTTCCCCGCCGGCTTCAGATGGAGGTGGCGCGGCGGGTCCAGGCGGAGGCCGAACGCAGCGGCTGCGAACTGACTCCCGGCGCGGTCTGGGACATCTTCGACGGCGCCTACCATCCGCGCGGGGGTGGCCGGTTCCGGCTGATCGATTTCCGCGAGACCGGGCGGTCCGGGGCGACGGGGCCGCGCCGGTTCGCCGGGAGATTTCTCGCCGACGGGACGGAGGGGGCGGGGACCGGCCGGGGAGACGGGGTTCTGTCCGCGGTCGCGGCCATCCTGGCCGACCGCTTCGGGGTGATCCTGGATGTCGCGGACTATCACGAGCACGCGATCGGGCGGGGCGTCGAGGCGGAAGCGGCGGCCTATATCGAATGCCTGACGCCGGATGGTCCGGTCTTCGGGGTGGGGATCAGCACCGACAGCGCGGCGGCCTCGGTCACGGCGCTTCTCAATGTCGCCGGCGCCCTGGCGCCCGCCCGCCAGGGAGACTGACGCGATGGACGGAACCCCCTCCCGCCCGGCCGCATCCCGGACCCCGCCGGACAGCGTCGCCCTTTCGGACCGGGACCGGGCCATCCTGATCCGCATCGCCGACGCGCTGGACCGGATGGCTCCACCCCCTCGGATTTCCGGCGATCTGGCGGACGCCGATGCCTTCGTCTGGCATGCCGACGCCGATCGTCTGGTCGCGGTTCCCGACACCCGCGCCCTGGCCCTTTCCCTGTTGCAGGGGATCGACCGCCAGAAGGAGCTGCTGCTTGCCAACACCCGGGCCTTCGCGGCCGGCGCGCCGGCCAACAACGCCCTGTTATGGGGCGCCCGGGGCACCGGCAAAAGCTCGCTGGTGAAATCTGTCCATCAGGCGGTCAATGAACGGGCCGGGGCGCCGACAGGGTCGGGTCCCCTGGCACTGATCGAAATCCCCCGGGAGGACATTCCCCATCTGCCGCTGCTGCTGGACCGGCTGCGCCCGTCATCGCGGCGGTTCCTGCTGTTCTGCGACGATCTGTCCTTCGATGAGGGCGAGGCCGCCTACAAGTCCCTGAAGGCGCTTCTCGACGGCGGCGTCGCCGGGCGCCCCTCGAACGTGCTGGTCTATGCCACGTCGAACCGGCGCCACCTCTTGAGCCGGACCATGATCGAGAACGAGCAGTCGACGGCGATCAACCCGGGAGAGGCGGTCGAGGAGAAGGTCTCGCTCTCGGACCGCTTCGGCCTCTGGATCGGGTTCCATCCGATCGACCAGGACACCTATCTGGCGATGGTGGCGGCCTATGTGGCGGCGGTCCCGCTCGCCATCGATGCCGGGGAGGTCCGTCGCGAGGCCCTCGAATGGGCGATCGAACGGGGATCGCGGTCGGGGCGCGTCGCCTGGCAGTTTGTCCAGCAGTTGTCCGGCCGCCCCGAATCGCCGGAGTCCCTGCCTCGATCCCGGTAGCACGGGCCTCCGCGCCTGTGTCGGGGCCGGGTTTCCTATCGTTTGGGAAACCGGAACGCTTCGTTGTAATAGGCGGGCGGGGGCGACCCCAGGGTCCGGCGAAACATCGCGGCGAAGGCGCTGGGGCTGTCATAGCCATGGTCCAGCGCCACCTCCAGCACCGGGGCGCCGGCGGCGAGGCGGGGCAGGCACAGGAGCAGGCGCATGCGCCGGCGCCATTCACCGAAGCTCATTCCCAGTTCGCGGTGGAACAGCCGGGCCAGCGTCCGGGCGCTCATCGGCAGGTCGCGGGCGAGGTCGGTCAGGGTGGCGCGGCCGGCCGGATCGGCGATCAGGCGTTCGCACAAGGCCAACAGCCTGGGATCACGGGGCATGGGGACGTCGAGGGCCAGGCGCGGCGCCGCCATCAGCTCGTCCAGGATCAGTTCCATGACCCGCTCGTCGCGGCCTCCCTCCTCGTAATCCAGGGCAATGGCGGTGGCCGCGACAATGGCTTCGCGCAAAAGCGGCGGAACGTCGATGGCGAGGCAGCGCATGGGAAGCCCGGCGCGGGCTTCGGGATCAATATAGACCGTCCGCATGGCGACATCGCCGCCGAGGCTGATGCTGTGCGGCGTTCCGGCCGGCATCCAGACGGCGCGGCCGGCCGGAACCACCCAGCGCGCGTCCGGGGCTGTCACGGTCATGACGCCCCTGACCGCATGGATCAACTGGGCCCGGTCATGGCGATGATCGGGAATCAGACCGGCGGCGGGATAATCCTCCGCCAGGGCGGCGACCGGCCGGGGGGCGGCGTGACAATCGTCCGGGGTTCGCGTCCGGTCCATGACGCCCGCTCCCTGCCGGAGTCCGGTCGCCGGCCGCGACGGCCTCAAAGATCGGGTTCGTCGACCGTGGCGCGCAGCATGGTCTCGACCGCGGCCACGGCGGCCACCGAATGGGGGTGCATCCGGGGCGGAATCTGGGACGGATGAACCTCGGGGCCGATGATGCCGATTCCGATCGGTTTCATGAACTCCAACTGCAACTGCACCAGGGCATTGCTGACCGACTGGCCCATCACGAGGCCATGGGCGGTCTCTCCCCGTTCGATGATGCCCAGAACCACCACGGCGTCGACATCGGCCCGTTGCAGCAGCCGTTTGACCGCCAGCGGCTTTTCATAGGACCCCGGCACGCGGGAAACCGCCACCAGCCGCATGCCGCGTTCGCGGATGGCCGCCGAGGCCGAGGCCAGCATCTGTTCGGTTTCCGATTTGTGGAACGTCCCCAGGACGATCGCGACGCCGCTCTGTTTCGCCACCTGTGTCTCTCCCTCGATCGTAAGGCCGGGGCCGCCGGGAAAACCCGTCCGCCTCCGTCATGTCCGCGAACCGAACCTTATCCGCCCTCCGGCGTCAAGACATGTCTTTCGCGTCACCGGCAAGGGCGCCGGTGCGGGCCACGGTCTCCAGCGCCGGCCGCGGCATGGGCAGGCCCAGCAGGCCGGCCATCAGCAGGGGCAGCAACGGCCGGATGACGTCGACCTCCTGGGGCGGGAACACGGCCTTCTGGACGCTGATGCCGTCGTAGAGAACGCAGAGAAGACTGCACAGCGCCCTGACCGGCATGTCGCGGGGAATGGTGCCCTGGCGCAGGCCCTCCTCGACCACCTCCTGGATTTTTCCCAGGATCCGTTCGCGGCAGCCCATGACCGGGTCGGCCACCGCCGGATTGCGTGCGGCCGCGGACATGATTTCCAGCGGCAATGCCGGGGCGCTGACCTTGTCCCGGTCCAGCATCCCCTCCGCCATGCGGTCCACCAGGCTCTGGCCGATGTCGGAGACCTCCTTGATCTCGTCGATGCTCGCCATGCCCTGATCGATGTCGCGGGCGACGATGGCCTCGACGATGGCCTCTTTGCTTTTGAAATAATGGTAGATGTGCCCGGTGCTCATTCCGGCCAGCGACGAGATCTCGGACATGCTGGCGCCACGAAAGCCACTGCGGCGGAAACATTGGGCGGCGGCATCCAACACTTGCTGGCGGCGTGACTCCCCACGCCTGATCCGTGTGTCCCGGCCGACCTTCTCCGCCATGCTGCCTCCTTGCTCTCGCGGTTCCTCTGCCTCCTTACGAAGCCCTTGACAGGACTCCGCTTTTGCGTTTTTAGATTGAACGTTCGAACTAAGTCAACGCTAATTGCGCCCAGTCAGCCTTATGGCGGCGCCCAGAGATGTCGGCCGGCGACCGCAAATTATCTGGTAATCACGCGTCTGGTTCGCAAGCACCCTGGCGCCTCGACCGAGGCCGCCGGAAAGAGCGATTGGAAGAAAGGGTCAAGGTGTGACGCTTCGTAAATCTCTGGGCGCCGGCAGCGCTCTCGGCGTGCTGTTGCTGGTTGCGGGCTGCGCTGTCGGCCCGGATTTTCAGCCCCCATCGTCCCCCCCGGTCACCGGTTACACCCCCGAGCCGATGACCGACCTCACCGCCGCGGCCCCCACCCGCGGCGGTGAGACGCAACATTTCAACAACGGGCAGGACATCCCCGGGCAATGGTGGGATCTGTTCCGCTCGCCAGAGCTGGAACGGCTGGTCCGTCAGGCGCTCGATGCCAATCCGGATCTGAAGGCGGCGCAGGCGGCGCTGCGTCAGGCCCAGGAAACGGCGATCGCCCAGGGCGGCATCCTGCTGCCTTCCCTCGACGGCAGTTTCTCCAACAGCCGCCAGCGGGTTCCCGGGGCGCAGGCCGGCCGGGCCGGAAGCTCGTCGATCTACACCCTGTCGACGGCCTCCCTCAACCTCAGCTACGACCTCGACATTTTCGGCGGCGACCGCCGGACGGTCGAGGCGGCGGAGGCGGCGGCCGACTATCAGCGCTTCCAGACCGAGGCGACGGAGCTGACGCTGACCGCCAATGTGGTCAGCGCCGCCCTGACGGAAGCCTCGCTGCGCGGCCAGATCGCCGCGACCCAGGAAATCATCGAGGCCGAGACCGAGCAGCTTGAGGTGGTGCGCCGCCAGTTCACCCTGGGCGGCGTGTCGCAGGCCGACGTGCTGGCGCAGGAATCGACCCTGGCGCAGACCCGCGCCTCCCTGCCGGCCCTCGAAAAGCAGCTCGCGCAGACCCGCAACCGTCTGACCATGCTGGCCGGCCGCTATCCCAGCCAGGAGGTCAGCGAGACCTTCGATCTGGCGAAGCTCGTCCTGCCGCAGGAACTGCCGGTCAGCCTGCCCTCGGCGCTGGTGCGCAACCGGCCCGACATCCGCGCGGCGGAGGCCGCCTTGCATCAGGCCAACGCCCAGCTCGGCGTCGCCATCGCCAACCAGTTCCCGAAATTCACCCTGAGCGCGGCCTGGGGCAGTTCCGCCGGGGGCGTCGACGGCCTGTTCGCGTCGAACGCCGCCAGCCTCTGGACCCTGTCGTCCGGCGTGACCCAGCCGATCTTCCACGGCGGCACGCTGGAACATCAGCGCCGCGCCGCCGAGGCGGGCCTCGACAAGTCGCTGGCCCAGTATCAGAGCACGGTGCTGAAGGCGTTCCAGGATGTCGCCGACGCGCTGCGCGCCCTCACCTCGGACGCGGAGGCCCTGAAGGCCCAGCTTGCCGCCGAACGGTCGGCGGCCGAAAGCCTGGCGCTGTCGCGCAGCCAGTTCGCGGCCGGCGCCATCAGCTATCTGACCCTGCTGAACGCCGAGCGGACCTATCAGGAGGCGCGCATCCTTCTGGTGCAGGCCGAGGCCGCCCGCTTCACCGACACCGTCGGCCTGTTCCAGGCCCTGGGCGGCGGCTGGTGGAACCGGACGCAGATGGCCGGCGGCGGCCCCGCGGCGGCGCCCACCACAACCACCCCGGGCGATGGCGCCCACTGACAGACGAACGTCCGCGACCCGCGGACTTCTTTTCCTTTTTGCGGAGACGGACCCAATGATCAAACGCATGATCCTCATGCTGATCCTGGTCGGACTGGTACTTGGCGGCATTTTCGGCTTCGACAGCTTCCGGGGCCAGATGATCAAGAAGTACATGGCCTCGATGGGCGGCCAGCCGCAGACGGTGGCCGCCGCCAAGGCGGAACTGCATGACTGGCAACCCCATCTCGACGCCGTGGGCAGCCTGCGCGCCGTCAAGGGCGCCGACCTCGCCCTTGAGGCGGCCGGCATCGTCGACAGCATCTCCTTCAGCTCGGGCGACGCCGTCCAGGCCGGGTCGGTGCTGCTGCGCCTGCGCGCCGACGATGACGTGGCGCGCCTGAAGGCGTTGGAGGCGACGGCCGAACTGGCCGAAATCACCTTCAACCGCGATCAGAAGCAGCTTGAGGCGCGCGCCATCAGCCAGGCCATCGTCGACGCCGACGCGGCCAACCTGAAGAACGCCCGCGCCCAGGTCGCCCAGCAGAGGGCGGTGGTCGAGAAAAAGATCCTGAAGGCTCCCTTCTCCGGGCGCCTCGGCATCCGCGCCATCGATCTCGGGCAATATATCAATGCCGGCACGACCGTGGTCACGTTGCAGTCGCTGGACCCGATTTTCGTCGACTTCACCCTGCCGCAGCAGACCCTGTCGCAGCTTGCCGTCGGCCAGCCGGTCTCGGTCGCCATCGACACCTTCGCGGGTCAGGCCTTCGCCGGCAAGATCGCCGCGATCAATCCCAAGGTCGACACCGGGACGCGCAATGTCCAGGTCCGCGCGACCCTCGCGAACCCGGACCATAAGCTGCTGCCCGGCATGTATGCCAAGGTGTCGGTCGATACCGGAACCGCCCAGCGTCTGGTGACCCTGCCGCAGACCGCCATCACCTTCAGCCCCTATGGCGACACCGCCTATCTGGTGGAAACCCAGGGGCAGGACGAGAAGGGTCAGCCGAAGCTGATCGCGCATCAGACCTTCATCACCACCGGCGCCCGGCGCGGCGATCAGGTGGCGGTCGAGGCCGGCATCAAGGACGGGGATATGGTCGTGATCGCGGGTCAGTTGAAACTGCGCAACGGCAGCCCCATCGTCATCGACAATTCCGTCCGCCCGAGCAACGACGCCAATCCCGCGCCGGTGGACAAGTAAGGCGGAGAACGCGCGATGAAATTCACCGATCTCTTCGTCCGCAGACCCGTTCTCGCCACGGTCGTCAGCCTGATGATCCTGGTGTTGGGCCTGCGGGCGGGATTCTCCCTGCCGATCCTGCAATATCCCAGGACCGAGAACGCGGTCGTGACCGTGTCCACCACCTACTACGGCGCCGCGCCGGACGTGGTGGCGGGCTTCATCACCACGCCGCTTGAAAACGCCATCGCCCAGGCCAACGGCATCGACTATCTGACCTCGACCAGCCAGACCAGCGTGTCGACGATCACCGCCAATCTCCGCCTCAACTATGATTCGGACAAGGCGCTGACGGAGATCAACACCAAGGTCAACTCGGTACTCAATCAGCTTCCGCAGGGGTCGCAGCAGCCGGTGCTGACCGTCAAGGTCGGCCAGACCATCGACGCGATGTATCTGGGCTTCAATTCGACGGTGCTGCCGCCCAACAAGATCACGGACTATCTGACCCGCGTCGTGCAGCCGAAGTTGCAGGCCGTCGAGGGGGTGCAGACCGCCGAGATCCTGGGCGCCAAGAACTTCGCCCTGCGCGCCTGGCTCGATCCGGACAAGCTGGCCGCCTATGGCCTGACCGCGAGCGACGTCAGCTCCGCGCTGGCCGCCAACGACTATATTTCCGGCCTCGGCAACACCAAGGGCCAGATGGTCCAGGTGACGCTGACCGCCTCGACCAGCCTTCATTCGGTCGAGGAATTCCGCAATCTGGTGCTGAAGCATGACGGCGGCGCCATCGTCCGCCTGGGCGACGTCGCCAATGTCACCCTGGGCGCCGCCGCCTATGAATCCGAAGTCGGGTTCGACGGCAAGAAGGCGGTGTATATCGGCATCCAGGTCGCCCCGGCGGCCAATCTGCTCGATGTGGTCAAGGGCGTCCGCAAGGTCTTCCCCGAAATCCAGTCGCAGTTCCCGCAAGGGCTGGACGGCAAGATCGTCTATGACTCGACGGAGTTCGTGAACAGCTCGATCGACGAGGTGATCCACACGCTGGTCGAGGCCCTGCTGATCGTGACCGTCGTGGTGTTCGCCTTCCTGGGCTCTCCCCGGTCGGTGCTGATCCCGGTGGTGGCGATCCCGCTGTCGCTGGTCGGCACCTTCACCATGATGATGATGTTCGGCTTCTCCATCAATCTGCTGACCCTGCTGGCGCTGGTTCTCGCCATCGGTCTGGTGGTCGACGACGCCATCATCGTGGTGGAGAACGTCAACCGGCATCTGGAGGAAGGCGCCAAACCCTATGAGGCGTCGATCATGGCGGCCCGCGAACTGGCCGGCCCGATCATCGCCATGACCATCGTGCTGGTGGCGGTCTATGTGCCCATCGGCTTCCAGAAGGGCCTGACCGGCGCCCTGTTCACCGAATTCGCCTTCACCCTGGTGGGCGCGGTGACGGTGTCGGCCATCGTCGCCCTGACCCTGTCGCCGATGATGTGCTCCCGCTTCCTGAAGCCCCACAGCAAGGACCGCTCGGGCATCGAGGCGCATGTCATCGATTTCATCGACCGCACCTTCGAATGGGTGGCGGAACGCTACAGCCGCTGGCTGCACGGCAGCCTGAACTACCGGCCCGTCACCGTGGTGTTCGCCGTCATCATCCTGTCCAGCATCTATTTCCTCTATGCCGGATCGAAAAGCGAGCTGGCCCCGCAGGAGGACCAGGGCGTCATCATCAGCATGTCGACCTCGGCGCCGAACGCCACCCTGCAACAGCGCCAGATGTATTCGCACCAGCTCTATGACATCTTCGCGTCCTTCCCGGAACAGGACCATGTGTTCCAGATCGACGTGCCCGGCCAGTCCATCGCCGGTCTGGTGTTCAAGCCCTGGGACCAGCGCGCTCGCACCACCAATCTCCTGCAACCGCTCGTGCAGCAGCGCCTGAACGGCATCGCCGGCTCCAAGGTCGTGGCCTTCCAGCCGCCGCCGCTGCCGGGCGCCAGCGGCCTGCCGGTGCAGTTCGTGATCGGCACCACCCAGCCCTACAGCCAGTTGTTCGACGTGTCGCAGAAGTTCCTTCAGGACGCGATGAAAAGCGGCCGCTTCATGTTCCTCGACTCGGACCTCAAGATCGACCAGCCGCAGGCCATGGTCGAGATCGACCGCGACAAGACCGCGCAGCTCGGCCTCAAGATGAGCGACGTGGGCGGGGCCATGGCCTCCATGCTGGGCGGCGGCTATGTCAACTATTTCAGCCTCGACGGCCGGTCCTACAAGGTGATCCCGCAGGTTCAGCAGCGCTTCCGGCTGAACACCGATCAGCTTCTGAATTACTACATCCGGACCGGCGACGGCTCCGCCGTGCCGCTCGCCACGGTCGCGAAGATCACCACCAGCACGGTGCCGCAGTCGCTGAATCACTTCCAGCAGCTCAACAGCGCCGTCATCTCGGGCGTCACCGTGCCCGGCGTGGCGATGAGCGACGCCCTCGACTATCTGCGGGAACTGGCGGCCCAGGACCTGCCGCAGGGCTATTCCGTCGACTATGGCGGGGTGTCGCGCCAGTTCGTCCAGGAATCGAGCGGCTTCCTCACCACTTTCGGCTTCGCCCTGATCATCATCTTCCTGGCCCTGGCGGCGCAGTTCGAAAGCTTCCGCGATCCGCTGATCATCCTGGTCTCGGTGCCGATGTCGATCGCCGGCGCGCTGGTCTTCATCAACCTGGGACTGGGGGGCGCCAGCCTCAACATCTACACCCAGGTCGGCCTCGTGACCCTGATGGGCCTGATCAGCAAGCACGGCATCCTGATCGTGGAGTTCGCCAACGAGCAGCAGCGCGGCGGCAAGACCAAGCGGGAGGCCATCGAGGCGGCCGCCCGCATCCGTCTGCGTCCGATCCTGATGACCACCGCCGCCATGGTGCTGGGCGTCTATCCGATGCTGGTCGCCTCCGGCGCCGGCGCCGTGTCGCGCTTCAACATGGGGCTCGTCATCTCCACCGGATTGATGATCGGAACCCTGTTCACCCTGTTCGTGGTTCCCGCCGTCTACACCCTGATCGCCGCCGATCACGGGGCCAAGGCGCGCCGCGAAAAGGAGCTTCTGGCCGAGGAGGGGGCGCTGTCGGCCTGACAAGGGCCGCCCCGCGTCCGTCCCGACCATCGGGACCGGAACACCCAGGGCCCCGCCCGGCAGGATCGCCGGGCGGGGCTTTTCCTTTGTCCGGTGCCCGCCGGGCGCAGATATCCACACCTGTCTGACCGCATCCGGCCATGCCGTCGCGTCCTGGCGATGTCCGGCAGGGACGCCGGACCCACGGACAGTTTTTTCGCGGACGGGCATGCGCGCATGACGGCAAAAGGGATCGCCGCCCTAATCATCCCTCGACCCGGGGTCGGGGCCCCGGGGCGGCCGTCACGTCCCTTGTCACCCGCCTTTCGTTGCGGAATACTGACGATCGACCCCGACAGGTTGCAACGGCGCAAAGACAATAAGAAAAGATGTCTTCCCTCAAGACAGAGACCGCCGTCATCCTGGCGACCGGTATCGCCGGCGCGGGTCTTCTTTTCGCCACGGCGGACCATGGCACTCTGGCCGCCGCCGGATCCGCCGCCGGGAATTTTGCGGCGAGCGTCTTAGCCAATCTCAATGTCGACGGTCTCAAGCGGTGGCGGCGCGCCTGGCTGGACCGGGCCAACCGGAACGCCGCCGATCCCGACCGTCTTCTCCAGGCCTTCCGGCACGCCCAGCTCCGCGCTTTGCGCGACCTTCGGGAGGCATGGAACCGCGCGCGCGGGACCTGCTCCGGGTCATCGCTTTATTCCCCGACCGACCAGGACCGGCGGGATGACGATTTTTCGTGGAATCTCCATCTCTACCTTGAAGACCAGGAGGGACAGGCCGGTACCCTGACATGGCGGGATCTGCCGCCGACGGAAAAGGTCGGGGAGGGGACCGACCGCGGGGATGTTCGCGAAGATGGCCTGGACGCCGGAGACGCCGTCGTCCAGGCGGCGCGCCACGGCTTTCATCCGCGCCGCAGCCCGTGGCGCATCCCGGCGGAAGACGCCGTCCTGTCCGAATTGAGGCAGGGTCTTCCCGAAAACATGCCCCTGCCGGAACGGTTCGTAGCCATGTTTCGGGGCGAATCCGACGGGGAGAACGGCTGGTTTACCCGGTTCGTCGGCATCGTCGCGACGCAATTGCGCGATGACGCGGAGTTCGCCGGCATCTGGGCGCGGGAGCAAACGGTCACATACCTCAATCTGCTGGATGGGATCGCGGACCGCACGGCCGCGCTGCCCGAGATCCGGCAGTTGATCGACCGGGCCACCGGGTCCCTGGAACGCTATTCCACCGTTCTTGATGTCATCGACGGGAAGATCGCGGCCATCCTGGATCTTGTCGACGATATCAACAGCTCCTTAAAGACCGAAGGCGACTGGCTGCGGTTCGATGTGGAGGTCAGCACATCCGGATGGTATCGGTTCTCGCCCTACAATCCCAAAGTCCCGTTCCACGGACGGGAAGACCAATTGGCGGAGCTTCGGGATTTTCTTCAGGACGCCCGCCCCTTTTCCTGGTGGATCGTCACCGGCGCCGGCGGCGCGGGAAAGACCCGGCTGGCCCGGGAACTCTGCTGGCGGGCGTTTCAGGAGGGCTGGCAGGTCGGCTTCCTGCGGCGGCCGGAGGCCAATCGGACCGGCATCCTGCCCGGTGCCGGTTGGCGGCCGCGAAAACCGACCCTGGTCATTGCCGACTATGCGGGAGAGCAGATGGATCGGGTCCGGGCGCTGGCGGACACGCTTGTGGCCCATGACGATCCCCGGGCGCCGGTCGTCCGCCTGCTGCTTCTGGAACGTCAGGCGGGCGATGAATTTTTACGGCGCTTCATCGGAACCGGCCAGGGTGACGGGGCGGCGCTGGCAAACCGCCGGTACCGGGAGAAAAATCTGGCGATCCCGGAGCTTCCGGCCGACGCCCTGTGGGCCCTGGTCCGGGAACGGCGCTGGCAGGACCAAGCGACGCCCTTGACGGTCGACCGCGACCGCTTTCTGACGCGTCTGCGCGAAATCGACCAGGAGATGCGGCCGCTGGTGGCGATGATCCTGGCCGACGATCCTGACCTGACGGGGGATCTGTCGGATGTGCTGCGGCAATTCATCGGCCGGGCCCGGGAGCATTTCTGGCCGAATCGCCTGAAACCGGAGGGGGGCCGCCACGGACCCCTCGACCCGGTCATGGCCGCGGCACCCATGATTGTCAGCGCCGCCCGTTCCTTTCTCAATGTGCTGGGGGACAAACTGGGCCGGACCATCACCGGCCAGGATTTGCGGGACTGCGCCGAAGCCATCGGCGCGGCACCACCCGGGGACCGCCGCCTTGATGGCATTCAGCCCGATCTGATCGGTGAGTTTTTTGCCCTGGAAACATTGGCCGGGGACCCGCTGGACGACGCGCCCCCCTATCCCTGGCTGCCGGAGAGCTGCTGGCGAGAGGCGCCGGGGGCGATGGCCGCCTTCGCCCTGCGCGCGCTGCAAAATTTTCCCGACCATCCGGCCATCGATCAGATCGTTGTCCCGGTGGCGGACGATCCGGCGGCGTCGGAGGCCTTCGTCACTTTGGCCTGGGATTTCAGCGCCCTGGACCGTCCCCATCGGGCTTTAAGCCGGTTGCCGGCCTTGTGCGACCGCGTTCTCCGGCTTCCGGAGGGGTGCCGGGAATCGGCGTCCTTCAGGGAGGGCGTTGCGGCCACACTCTGCAACACCCTTTTCGATGTTCAGGGTGAGAATGATGGGGATTGGGCGACTCGCCTGTTCGATGAGCTGCGACAGTTGGCCTCGGAGCGGGCGGACGACGCGCGAACGTCGGCTTCGCTCGCTTTAGCCCTTGTCAACAAAGGGGTCGCCCTCGGGAATCTGGA